>NZXG01000026.1 GCA_002701845.1 Pseudomonadales bacterium | reverse complement strand
GTAAGGTTGCTAATATCCGACCCAATGCATTACGTGGTTGAGGTGATCAAATACTTCCAGAATGACTGATCAAGTTCGCCGGAATATGCAAGGCCATCGATTTTTACGGATTGGGTTAAGGTGTGCCCATCGATTGGTTACTCAATCACATAAAGTAACCAATTGATTAATTCACCATTTACGCTTTTATGTTTGCGCAAAGGGTTGTTGGGGTTTTATATGTCGGAACAATTCTTAACTAAAGAGGATTTGATCGAAGTGACGGGGTATTCGCAGCACTCAAAACAGAGAAAATTTCTGGAGGAGCATGGTCTGCGATTTCTTGGGAAAAATGGTATGCCAAAAATTACATGGAAGGCTATCGAACATTATTTTAATTCAGATCCCAAACCTGTTTCGTCAGACTCGAAGAAGAGTTCAAATGTAAAGCTGAATGTTCATGCTTTTAGGAGGAAAAAACAATGCAATCAGGATTGAGCGGCTTACCACGCTATGTTCGTTACAAAAGTGGTCGGTACTATTTCGAGCCGAAGGGGAATCTGCAGAAATTGATTGATGGGAAAACATCAGTTCCGCTCGGGTCCGATTTCAATGAAATGCGTCAACGGTATTCCGAGATCATGGGGTTGGATCCATTGGAGACCCGCTTAGGTAATATGACGATGACCGAGTTGGCATATTGGCACTTGGAGGAAATAAAGAAACGGTGTAGTAAAGAGCATGCAAAGCGCCAGCTGTACAAAGCAGAGCTTGTGTCGGCATTCTTTGGTAATGCCCTGGTGAAGGATATCCGTAAAATACATGACTTGGAATACAAGAAACATCGTGTGGAGAATAGCCCAAGGGTCTTCAATAATGATTTCTCCTTCTTGCACGGGGCGTTCTCACTGGCTGTCGACTGGGAGATCATTGATCGTAATCCCTGTCATGGTGTGAAGAAGCTGAAAAAGCAGAAGAGAGTAGTCGCGCTTGCTGATAATGAGCTCCTGGCGATGTTTAACTATATGGCGTGTCATGCTCCGTTGGTGTGTATGTATATGTACGTTAAATTGCTTTGTGGGTGCCGGGTTGGGGAATTGGTGAATTTGACTGAAGATTGCGTTACGGAAAAAGGCGTTATATTCACCTTGTCCAAAAAGAAGTGTGAGTCAAAAGTGCTGGTGTGTTGAGCTCCCAAGTTTCGGGAAGCTTTTGACGGTTTGTTAAAGCAGCTGGAGCAAGAGGGAATCTACAAGCCCAGCAACTCAGACGATCACAAAATCAGAAAAAGGATAAAACTGTTCGGTGGGTTGTCGGAAGGTGCTCTGGGTAAACGATATGAGCGTGTTCGAAGGAAAGCCATTGAAAAGGGGATTAGAGATAAAGCCTTTATTGTAAGGCTTTTCCGAAACGACGGCTTTTCTCGGAAACTAGAACCATTGGAAAATTTCTAAGTAGCTGATTTTCAATGGTTTTACTGATCTTGATATGGCGCGCCCGGAGAGATTCGAACTCCCGACCAAGTGGTTCGAAGCCACCTACTCTATCCAGCTGAGCTACGGGCGCGTGGTGTCGTGACCGACGGCAGCGCTGGCTTTTGAAGCTAACTTATTGATTTGATTGATAAAGTTAACGGGCTAACCAGCGAAGAACGCTATTATACAAGGCAATCCCCCCGAAACTCAATGCACTGTTGGAAATTTGCGCCGGGCCCGCTTCAGTTTCCAGCCACCTGTCTTTTCAGTATGCTGAGAGTTGCATTGATTTCCTGATTTATAGGCTATTATCCCATGACAAAACTGATGTCGGTCACGTTTGCTGCGATCCTGGTGTCCTTGGGTCTGTTTCTCGGTGGCTGCGCACAAAAACTGGCCAACTACGATTACAATCCCGGTTTCTCCTACGCCAACTACCAGACCTACGCCCTGCAACAGAGCGATAAACAAAGCTATCAGTCCCTGGACGGCAGCCGCATCGAGGCCGCCCTGCGGCAGACCCTGGAACCGCGGTATCAGGCAGCGGCGCCGGAGCAGGCGGATTTTATCGTCAATTATTACCTGGAGGCGTCTGAGCAAATTGACCAGTCCGGCTTCAGTTTCGGCTTTGGCGTTTTCGGCAGCAATCTGGGGGTGGGGGTGAGCACCGGCCCCGAGGCGCGTCAGGAAACCGAGGGTAAACTGGTGCTGGAAGTGGTGGATACCGCCAGCGACCAACTGGTGTGGAGTGCCCGGGCCCGCCGTCATCTGAAGGATGGTATGACCCCCACGGAACGCCGGGAGCTGATTCAGAAACTGGTAGCGGAGATGTTGCAGAACTTTCCTCCACAATGATTTCGTTTTGGCAGTGACAAACGGTATACTCCCGCCTGCAAAAATTTAAAGCCGTTTTCGGTCAGGCGGGAAGCCCACAGGTGGCGTTTTCCCAGTGGCCAGGTTGAGATTCCGGTGGTTTTGGTCCCGGTAACAGGAACCTGTGGTAGATGTGGTAGAGAGGAAGATAGGTTATGGTGAATGTGAAGCAACTTATTGTTTCAACAGTGATTTTTTTGGGCATGGTCAGCTCAGGTCAGGCCCTGGCGTCAAAACTGGCGGATCAGACCGGGATTGACGAACCCCTGGGTACCCGCTCCATTCTGAGTCCGGCCAAGATCGACGCCCGCACTCAGCCCACTGCCAAGGTTTGTGTCGAGGGTGAAGACTGCGCCTCAGGTGCCAGTGCCGCAGGTTCAACCCAGGTGGCAGCCGCCGATACCCCGAAATCCCCGGAAGAGCTGTATAACAATGCCTGCACCGCCTGTCATGCCACCGGCGCCGCCGGTGCCCCCAAGCTGGGGGATGTGGCGGCCTGGGAGCCCCGCATCGCCAAGGGTGACGAGACACTGTACAAGCATGCCATCGAAGGCTTCAACATGATGCCTGCCATGGGTACATGCGCTGCCTGTTCCGAAGACGATATCAAAGCCATCGTTGATTATATGGTCGCTGAATCCAAGTAAGTCAGCGACAGGCGTTTGATACAGGGCCCCGCCGGTGTTGCCGGCGGGGCTTTTTTTGTCTGGAGGATTTGCGGAATTTTATTAGGAAAGCCGCTATATTGAGAAGAGATAGGCGTAAAATCAAACCGTTACAGGAAACCACTCTTTGTTCCGTCTGGATGGTCGCGTTCTCATTCCCTCCCGCATAGGCCTGTTGTCACTGTTCCTGGTGGCGCCTTTGCTGCTGCTGTTGTTACAGCTGTTGTTCAGCAACGAGGAGCGCATCACCCAGGTCGACCAGAAGCTGCAATCCGTCAATCACATCCGGCAACTGCAGGGGGTGGTGGATATGGCCGAGCGGCTGCGGGATCTGGGGGTGATCGTGGTGTACGACCGCTCCGAGGAGCTGGAGGCGGAGTATGAACGCCAGCGCCAGTCGCTGCTGGCGGCGTTACTGGAGCTGGAATCCGATACCGACTTTACCGCCAATAACCCGATCATGGAGCTTACCTACCCCCGCATCGTCAAGCAGATTCGGCGGGTCCGGCCGGTGCTGGGTGCCGAACTTTATACGCCGGATGCGGCATTCCGGGAACATCAGCCCCTGGTGGAGAGCCTGCAACAACTGCAGTTCCGGCTGGCGGACCAGGGCAATATGTTTTCCCAGTCGCAGCAGGTGTCGCTGCATCTGGTATACTTGGCTCTGGATGAACTCAGCGATCTCACCACCGATCTGGGGCGGGCCCGCTCCTATGGCAGCCTGTATTTGCGCATCGGTCATGTGCCCTCCGATGGGGTGGATGGCCTGGAGCGTATCTATCAACGGCTGATTCAGCAGCATGAACGACTGCAAATCCGGGTTGATCAGCTGCTTAAGAACTATCCCGAACTGAGGGGCCAACCACCTTTCGATGAAATGCCCTGGGAGCTGCTGCAGGTGGCGGCGGATACGCTGGATTTGCAGGTGATTCAGTCACCGGATCTGACAACACCCTGGCGCCAATACTATCGGGAGATGAGTCAGTATGGGGTCACCGCCTCCCTGTACCGGGATCAGATTCTGTCGGTGCTGCAGCGCCAGTATCAGCAGGAACGGGCCGCTGCCGTCACCCAACAGCACTGGACCCTGGGTGGCTTGGCCCTACTGGTGCTGGTGTTCATGGTGATCTATCTGGTGGATTTACGGGAGGCCCGCAGCCGTCAGAAGGTGCGTCAGGAAAAAGAGGCGGCGGAGGCGGCGGATCAGGCCAAGAGCCAGTTTCTGGCCACCATGAGTCACGAAATCCGGACCCCTATCAATGGCGTGTTGGGGATGGTGGACCTGTTGGCCGGTACACCTTTAAACGAAGAGCAAAAGAGCTATCTGCTGGCCCTGAAAAGCTCCAGCCAGACCCTGCTGGCGGTGATCAATGATGTGCTGGATTATTCCAAGATTGAGGCCGGCAAACTGCAGATCGATAATATCGTGTTCGATCCACGGCAGATGGTGAACGAATCCCTGGCGCTGTTTAAGCCCCTGTTCCGGCAAAAGCAGGTGGAACTGAATATCTCTTTCGATAATTCCGTGCCTGCGCTGGTGAACTGTGATCCCCAGCGGTTGCGGCAGATACTGCTGAATCTGGTGGGCAATGGGCTCAAGTTTACGGAGCAGGGATCGGTGAATGTGCGGCTGTCGGTAAAAAATGTGGGTGACGAAAGCTTTCTGTACGGGGTGGTGCGGGATACCGGTATCGGCATGGACAGCCAGCAGCAGAATACCCTGTTCAAGCAGTTTTCCCAGGCCAATCGCTCCATCTCCCGGCGTTACGGCGGTACCGGGCTGGGGCTGGCCATTTGCCAGCGTCTCTGCGGTCTGATGGGGGGGGGGATCGGAGTCAACAGCGAGCGCGGCAGGGGCACCACATTCTGGTTCACGGTACAACTGCATCCCATTGACCAGTCCCGGCTTTCGGGAGTGGAGACCGCCGATCAGCACGCGCGCCTGGAGCATTATCGCAGGGTGTTGGCGGGCAAACGTATCCTGGTGGCGGAAGACAACAAGGTGAACCAGATGGTGATTCTGGGCATGCTCAAAAAGGTGGGGGTGGAGGTGGATCTGGTGGAGAACGGGCGCCAGGCCTACGAGCGGATTTCCGAGCAGGGCCAGCGCTATGATTGTATTCTGATGGACTGGGAAATGCCGGAAATGGACGGCCCCACCGCGGCGCGGCGGATTCTGGGCTGGGAGCGGCATACCGACCAGCCGGCGTCATTGATTGTTGCGCTCACCGCACACGTGTTGTCAGACTACGAAAAACAGGCCATGGAACTGGGCATGAAAGGTTTTCTGAAAAAACCTCTGGATGCGGATGCTCTGTTCCGGAACCTGATTGTGTTACTCAAAGAACAATAAAACAGGGCTTGCCAAAATGAAACATCTTCGACTGTGCTGTTTGCTGCTGTTAATGCATCCGCTCTGGTCGCCACTGGCGGCGGCTTCCCTGAGCGCGGAACTGACCCCGGTGGGCGCTGAACGCGCCGCCAACGCCGACGGCTCCATCCCCGCCTGGAATGCCGATCAGTACAGCCCCCAGGAGCATTTGCAATGGATGCGGGAAATCACCGCGGAAAACCCGGTGTATCAGATCACCGCCGACAAACTGGAACAGCATCAGTCACTATTGGCGCCGGGCTTGCGCAAAATGCTGGCACTGTATCCCGAGACTTTTGCCATTCCCGTGTACCCCAGCCATCGCACCGCCCGCCAACCCCAATGGACCTACGACAACACCCGCAAAAACCTGGACGATGCGCGTATCAGTGAATCCGGGGATGAATTGCTGGCGGCCTGGCCCGGCACCCCATTTCCTGTTCCTGACAGCCCCCAGGAGATTATTTGGAATCATCAGACCCGCTGGAAAGGGGTGTTTTTTTCCCTGCATTTATACGAGAACACGGTCTACCCCAGCCGGTTGGTGGACTCCCTGGAAACCGTGATCGAGAGCTACGCCACCTATTATGATCCCCAGCGGCAGTCGCCGAATCTGGACTGGCGCAACCTGTATTACTTCTCCCATATTCTGGGGCCGGCGCGGCTGGCTGGCGGGGGGCTGCTGATTCATGAAAGTCTGCAACCCAAGCGGCACCCACGCCAGGCCTGGATTTATATCACCGGCGAACGACGCATGCGACGCATACCCACCAGTGGCTACGACGCGCCGCTGTTCAATGCCGAGGGGTTGCGGGTGGTGGATGAAATTGACGTCTTCAATGGCCCACTGGACCGTTACAACTGGGAGCTGGTGGGGAAGCGGGAAATGTTGATCCCCTATAACAATCAGAAGATGCGCTACAACCGCTGTGATGATCCCCAGGCCCTGACGCCTTACCATATCTCACCCCGGGCCATGCGCTTTGAAAAGCATCGGGTCTGGGTGGTGGAGTCCCGGCTCAAACCGGACCAGCGCCATCTTTATCAGCGGCGCACCTTTTATGTGGATGAAGACACCTGGAGCATTGTCATGGTGGATATCTATGACAAAGACGATGAGCTATGGCGCTTCACCCTGCGCTTTTCCGCGTACTATGAACAAATGCCGGGTATGTTCTCGTCCATGGATGCCTATCACGATCTGGACTCCGGTGCCTACTTTTTACAATGCAGTGCCGGCGAAGGTACCGCCTTCTACCAGCAGCCACCACCGGACGGTTATTTTTCTCCGCTGAATATCCGCAAACGTTTGTTGCGCTGACAAACCGAAAAACCGGCGGTGAGGTCCGATGGTGCAATGAGCTTACAGTCTGCACCATAATGGTGGGTACCGGCCCTGTGCCCGGGGTGACAGGTGCCGTGACCGCCGGCAATCGGGGCACAATTTTTGCTCGTTGTCTTTGCCAAAGCGCTGTCAATTGGGGATGATAAGCCCTCGCACTATAGTCAATTCTTGAGTTGCCATTGATGAATGCCATTGCCAAGCCGCTGGCACAAGGTTGGTCTGCCACTCTCGATCTGGAGTTTGCCGCCAGAGGTGGCCGTACTGTACTGGCCCGCAACCGCCACCAGGGCCCGTTGCGGGTGCAGCGACCCTTTTATCCGGAAACCGGGGGTCAGGCCCACGTCTATGTGTTGCATCCCCCCGGGGGTATTGTGGCCGGTGACAGTCTTGCCATCGACATTGATGTGGCGGTCGGCGCTCATGGTCTGGTGACCACGCCTTCCGCGGGCCGGGTCTATCGTTCCAACGCCCAGGGTTTGCTGCAAACTCAGCAGGTAACGATGACCGTGGCGGAAGGCGGCTTCGGCGAATGGTTGCCCCAGGAGAATATCGTGTTCAACGGTGCCCGGGCCTGGAACCAGACCCGGATACAACTGGCGCCCGGGGCACGCTTTATCGGTTGGGAAATTACCTGCCTGGGACGGCCGGCATCGGCCCAATGGTTTGACCAGGGCAGTCTGTGCCAAAGCTGGTGGCTGGAACGGGCGGGTAAGCCCCTGCTGCTGGAAAAAAGCCGTTTCGACGGGGGCAGTGAATTGTTGCAGGCTGCTTGGGGGCTGCAGGGGCATCCCACGCTGGGAACCATGGTCTGTACGCTGGAAGACCCGGCGCTGGAATCCGAACTGAAAGCTTTATGCGCCGGCCTGCGCAGCCCCGGGCTGGTGCTGGAAGTGACCCAGTTACCGCAACTGCTGGTAGTACGGGCCCAGGCGCCGCAGGCGGCGGCGGTGAATCAGGCGTTTTTTGCGGTCTGGCACCGGCTCCGCAAGGCGCTGTTGGGGGTGCCGGCAGTGGCGCCCCGAATCTGGTTTACCTAAGCCCGGGAATGTTCCAATTCAGGCTCAACCGGCTTGCCCACATTCAGTCGTTCACAGGAAAACAATATGGAATTAACACCCCGCGAAAAAGACAAACTGCTGCTGTTCAGTGCCGCCCAGTTGGCGGAACGGCGTAAGGCCCGCGGTCTTAAGCTGAACTATCCGGAGGCCGTGGCGCTGATTTCCTTCGAGATTCTGGAAGGCGCCCGGGACGGCAGAACAGTGGCGGAGCTCATGGACTACGGTCGCACCCTGTTGACCCGGGATGATGTCATGGAAGGGGTGGCGGAAATGATCCACGATGTGCAGGTGGAGGCCACCTTCCCCGACGGCACCAAGCTCGTCACTGTCCACGACCCCATTGTCTGACCCGCCCCGAGGAGGCACCCATGATACCAGGAGAACTGATTACCGAGCCCGGTGAGCTGGAACTGAACGCCGGCAAACCCACTGTGTCCGTTACCGTGGCCAATACCGGGGATCGACCGGTGCAGGTGGGATCCCATTACCATTTCTATGAAACCAATCCGGCGCTGGACTTTGAGCGGGATAAAACCCGGGGCTACCGACTGGATATTGCCGCCGGTACCGCTGTGCGTTTCGAGCCGGGGCAGAGCCGGGAGGTGACCCTGGTGCCCTATGGCGGTGAGCGCAAGGTGTATGGATTCCGGGGCGAAGTGATGGGGAAGCTGTAATCACAGGCTGAACCCGTAACATTTTTAAGGAGCCACTTATGGCTAAGATTGATCGACGCGCGTATGGCGATATGTTCGGCCCCACCGTGGGGGATCGCCTGCGGTTGGGGGATACCGAGCTGTTTATCGAGGTGGAAAAGGATTACGCGGTCTACGGCGACGAGGTGAAATTCGGCGGTGGCAAGGTGATCCGGGACGGCATGGGTCAGAGCCAGCATCCCCGCAGTGAAACGGTGGACACGGTGATCACCAATGCCGTGATCCTGGATCATTGGGGCATCGTCAAGGCGGATGTGGGTATCAAAGGCGGTCGCATTGCCGCCATCGGCAAGGCCGGTAACCCCGATGTTCAGGATGGGGTCACCATCGTGATCGGCCCCGGTACCGAAGTCATCGCCGGTGAAGGCCAGATTCTCACTGCCGGTGGCATTGACGCTCATATCCACTTTATCTGCCCGCAGCAGATCGAAGAGGCCCTGATGTCCGGCATCACCACCATGCTGGGGGGTGGCACCGGGCCGGCCACCGGCACCAATGCCACCACCTGTACTCCGGGGCCCTGGCACATTGCGCAGATGCTGAAGGCGGCGGAAGGGCTGCCCATGAACCTGGGCTTTCTGGGCAAGGGTAATGGTTCGCTGGCGCCGGCGCTGGAAGAACAGGTGGCGGCGGGCGCTCTGGGTCTGAAACTGCATGAAGACTGGGGCACCACCCCGGCGGCCATCGACAACTGTCTGGCGGTGGCGGAGCAATACGATGTGCAGGTGGCCATTCACACAGACACTCTGAATGAATCCGGCTTTGTGGAAGATACCATCGCCGCCTTCAAGGGCCGCACCATCCACACCTATCATACGGAGGGCGCCGGCGGCGGCCATGCGCCGGACATCATCAAAGTGTGCGGGGAGGCCAGCGTACTGCCTTCCTCCACCAACCCCACCCGCCCTTACACGGTGAATACCATTGATGAGCATCTGGATATGCTGATGGTCTGTCACCATCTGGATGCGGGCATTCCGGAGGACGTGGCCTTTGCCGATTCCCGCATCCGACGGGAGACCATTGCCGCCGAGGATATCCTCCACGACCTGGGGGCGTTTTCCATGATTTCCTCCGACTCCCAGGCCATGGGCCGGGTGGGGGAGGTGGTGTGCCGCACCTGGCAAACCGCTCACAAGATGAAGGTGCAGCGGGGCCCCCTGGATCAGGACAGTGACCGCAACGACAATTTCCGCGCCCGGCGCTATATCGCCAAATACACCATCAATCCGGCGATCACTCATGGCATTGCCCATGAAGTGGGTTCGGTGGAAGTGGGCAAATGGGCGGACCTGGTGTTGTGGAAGCCGGCGTTTTTCGGCATCAAACCCGCGTTGATTATCAAGGGTGGCACCATCGCGGCGGCGCCCATGGGGGATCCCAATGCCTCCATTCCCACACCGCAGCCGGTGCATTACCGGATGATGTTTGGCGGTTTTGGCCGCTCCCTGGTGGAGTCCAATCTGACGTTTGTGTCGCAGGCGGCGCTGGACAACGGTATTGGCAGCCGCTTGGGGTTACAGCGTAATTTGGTGGCGGTGAAGGGCTGTCGTGCGGTGCAGAAATCGAGTTTGATTCTGAACGATTACCAGCCGCATATTACGGTGGATGCGCAGACCTATGAGGTGCACGCCGATGGGGTGTTGTTGACCTGTGAGCCGGCCAGAGAGTTGCCCTTGGCGCAGCGGTATTTTCTGTTTTGAGAGGAATGTCTGTTTTGAGAAGGTTAGTTGTCATGGAGGTGTTCGGGTGTCGATAATTCCGTGGGGCGGGGTGATATCTTGTTCTTCAACCGTGGGGGCGGGCTGGCGTAAACCGGGAAACGCTACGAGCACTTCCCTGTGCGCTCGACAGCGGCCGTCCGTGGCCGCTGACGTTCCCGATGCACTGCCCCCACTCCCACTCGCTTGGGTGCCTACGAACCGCAGAAAAGTGACTCTATGATCAAAGTGACGCAATTCGCCGACCCCTCCGGCACCGAAACCACTGCCCAGTTGCGGGTGTGCCTGCCCTTTGACGAGCGCAAAAAAAGCCGCCTGAGAACCACCGCGGAGACCGGTGAGCCCCTGGGGCTGATGCTGCCGCGAGGGCATATTCTGCGGGACGGCACGCGGCTGCTGGATGAAACCGGTCGGGTGATTCTGGTGCAGGCGGCCAGCGAGACGGTGAGCACGGTCACCAGTGCCGATCCCCATCAGGTGCTGCGGGCGGCCTATCATCTGGGGAACCGTCATGTGCCCCTGCAGATCGGCGCCGGCTGGCTGCGTTATCAGCACGATCATGTGCTGGATGCCATGGTGGCGGGGCTGGGGCTGACGGTGACGGTGGAGCAGGCGCCCTTTGAACCGGAGGATGGGGCCTATGCCGGCGGCCATGCCCATAGCCACGGTGGCGGCCATCATGAACATTGATGGGCTGCAACTGGCGCAGCTGCTGCAGCTCACCAGCCCGTCCTTGCCGGTGGGCGGTTTTTCCTGGTCCCAGGGCACGGAAAGTGCCATCGAACAGGGCTGGCTTAAGGGGGAGGAGGGTTTCGCCGGTTGGCTGCAGGGCATTCTGCAACACAGTTTCGTGTTTCAGGAATGGCCGTTGCTGCAGCGCCTGTATGAGGCGTTTTCGGTGGCGGACCAGGAGCGCCTGCAGTACTGGAATGCCCTGGCCCTGGCGCTGCGGGAGACCCGCGAGTTACGCCAGGAGGATGTGCAGATGGGCGCGGCGCTGTTGCGCCTGTGCCGGGATCTGAATTATCCGCGGGCCCTGGCCTGGGAACAGAACGAGATCAGTTATCTGACGGCGTTCGCCCTGGCTGCGGTGGAGCAGCGCATCCCCCTGGAGGCGGCCTGCATCGGGTTGGCCTGGAGCTGGCTGGAGAATCAGATTGCCGCTGCGCTGAAAACCTTCCCCCTGGGTCAGACCGCTGGCCAGCGTGTTTATCAACAACGGGTGGTGGAGTTGCCGGGGCTGCTGGAGCGGGCTGGCGAAGTGGCGGATGAGGAAGTGGGATTTTCCCTGCCGGGCGTGGTGTTGGCCAGTATGCAACACGAGCGTCAATACAGCCGGTTGTTTCGTTCCTGAGATTTTTTTATAATAAGTCACGAACTTTTTAGTCGTAATCCTTGAAATATGTCTCCTTACCCTCATGTAATGTAGTGAAAGTTGTGAACTGGTTCCGCTGAAAAGCGGTGGTGGTTGGTACTTTCAAACCCATCAAGTCATACAGAAATTTTGTCACTATTAACGTGACTCAATGCATCCAAAACCCGTCTAATATTGAAATACACTTATCAAGCAAAAGGTTCAGCAAGGTAATATCATGCGTTTTACATGTCCATGTTGTGGCTACAAGTCTTTGGCAGAATGCGAAGATACCTGCGAACTCTGTGGTTGGATCAACGACCCCTACCAGACCATGGATCCCGACCAGACCGTGGGACCCAATGATTCCAGCCTGCGGCAGGCGCAGTATCAGTTCAAACAGTCCCACAAAGGCACCAGTGGTTTTGTGAAAGACAAAAACTGGTGTGCTTTCGCCCCTCCGGCGGCCACCCAAAAGCCCGCGGCGGCGGAATTGGTGATACCGTATTTCAGTGCCCACAGCCAAGCGTGAACGGCCTTTGGATTTGATTCCGGCGAGACATCAGCGGTAGTCTCATTCGGGTAAAGTGGCGCGCCAATGAGGGATGGCCACTGACCAGGAGGAGCCGACGTTATGGGTACGCTGGAAGAGGTTGAAGTGAGTTGCCCCTACTGCGGTGAGGCGATTGAAGTACTGATCGACGCCTCGGAACCGGAGCAAAAATATATCGAAGACTGTCAGGTGTGCTGTCGCCCCATTGTATTCAGGGTGGCTATGACTCCCACTGGCGCGCCGGAAGTCGGGGTGTACTCTGAGGATGATGTGATCTGACTCCGGTGATGTCGGCCGTTGCTGAGGCAGTGCGGGTCAGCCTGTCTGTAACGCGTTGCGCTTGACCCTGCGGCCGCCGTCTTTTGTCTTTCCCCGCCAGAGCGCCGATACAGCAGCGTTACCGGCATCATCCTTAGCGTTGTCTCCGGACCTCAGCCAACTGACAGAAAAAGCTCACGTATTGCGGATGGCCTTTGGGGAATACCGCATTCAGCCGCAGGGGATCGTCGGCGTCAGTGATGCCCCACACCGCCTGCCAGCATTGGGTTGAGTCCCGCAGCCGATGGGGATCAATGGCGGGCCGTTTCAGCTCGCCGCCGCTGCTGTCCACAAACAACACCGCGTTGTCAGAATCAAAAGCCTGCCCCAGGGCCTGTACCAGGGTGAGAAAGCCCCGGTCACTGCCGCCGCGTAATTGGCGGTGCCGGTGCGTGGGATCTGGCTGGGAGGTGACCGTGTCCCCCACGCCGAGAATGCGCGGCATCAGGGCTGGATCAAAATGGCGCCGGGCCAGTTCCAGCAATCGCTGGTGATCCCGGGGGGCCTCCCGGGCGTTGAAGTTTTCCCCCAGCGGATAGTGCCCGGTGAGGCGGTGATAATAGCGGTTGAGAATCACCAGCACGCCCACTTCCTTTACCGCGCCATTCAACATGAACTGGAAATCGGTGGTCCCCAGGTCGTCGTCGCTGGCCCATTTGACCCGTTCACCGTCCGGCCCCTGGCCCAGATTCGGCGCAACATGCAGAAAAAATGAATCGTCCAGTCCGGCCGCTGCGGCCTCAGCCAGCAATTGCTTCATCAATTGTTTCACGGCCTTTTGCAGTGCCAGCATCCGCTGCCAGTCGTGATCCAGATCGCCGGTAAACCCATTGATATTCAGAGTGGGGGATACCGGATTGTCGAGAATGGTCATCTCCAGCAGGTGCTGTAAGCGGGCGGGATCCAGCGCAAATGGCGGCTGGGATAGTAATGGCGTCAGTAACTGCCGCAGGCGTCGGGGCACTGCTTCCAGAAATGCCAGCTCTTGCGCGGATACGCCCGGATGCACCACGGTGCCGTCCGCCTCCTGCCACTGGACCCCGCCGGCACCCAGCCCCGGCAAATAGGAATCCGGCGTCATATGCTCACCCAGGGCCTGTTCCACCAGCCTATTCACCCCCCGGCTGCCAATGTGCTCGCCGTTGGTCAACACATAGAATTCACCCTGCAATGCCCGCGCCGCCCTGACATAGTCCGGCGCCAGCGCCCGGGTGCGGGGATCCCGCACCAGCCCCATGCAGACCCCGTCCAGATCCTGAATCAGCAGCAGGCGGGTGGTATGCCGCAGTTGCTCCAGGAGCTGGGTGTAATCGGTGGAAAAGCGCAGGTCGGACAACATATGGCGGGTTCCCTTTCAAATGGGTGCTCAGGGTGATATTCACAGCCGGTTTCACGGCGATTCACTGGCGATGATCCACGGATTGTACCGCACAATGATCCGCGGTAGCTTATTGGGGGCGGGCGGCGTAAGCTTTCGCAGGGTAACCCTTTGACAATGGGAGGTAAATCATGGCGAAGAAAGTAGCAGTTATTCTGGCCGGTTGCGGTGTGTTCGACGGTTCCGAGATCTATGAGGGCACCATTACCCTGTTGCGCCTGGACGAGGCCGATGCCGAGGTTCAGTGCATGGCCCCCAATATCCCCCAGATGCATGTGCTGGATCACCGCAATGGGGAGGAGATGCAGGAATCCCGCAATGTGCTGGTGGAGTCGGCGCGCCTGGCCCGGGGGGAAATCATTGATCTGGCGGACGCTGATCCGGCGGACTACGACGCGGTGATTGTGCCCGGTGGTTTCGGGGCTGCTAAAAATTTGTCCAGCTTTGCGGTGGATGGCCCCGGCATGAGCATCAATGAGGATTTTGTGCGTTTTGTACAGGGCATGCATCAGCAGAACAAGCCGGTGGGCCTGGTATGCATCTCGCCGGCCATGGCGCCAAAGCTGTTCGGTGAGGGGGTGAAATGTACCCTGGGCAGCAGCGAAGCGGACGCCGCCAAGGCGGTGGAGGCCATGGGCGGCCAGCATCAGGCCTGCGCCGTGGATGAAATCTGCGTCGATGAAGCCAATAAGCTGGTGACCACTCCGGCTTACATGCTGGCGGGCCGGATTCGGGAAGCCTCCGCGGGTATCACCAAACTGGTGCAGAAAGTACTGGAAATGGCCTGACAGGCAATTCGCCGGTGTCTGAGAACCTTACCCGGACGGAGCGGTCCCGTGACCGCTCTGTCGCCCCCTTCGCTTGTTAACGTTTGCTTGTTAACGTCTCTTAACCCTTTGTAACCAATTGCTATTTTCCAAACCCCCGTGGCCACTTGCCGACCCCGGTGCAGTGTCATCAGCCAGCCAAAAAAACTATCAGTGCGGATAATTGAGCTACAGTTATAAGACGTAGTAAGACTTGGTTTAGCCGCCCTGAATGAGTAAAAAACGCACCCGTGACCGGGAGACCATAAAACTTCCCACTGACCAGCTGCGCCTGGGCATGCATGTGTCGCAGTTGGATCGGCCGTGGCTGGATACCCCGTTCCTGTTTCAGGGATTTCCCCTGCACGACGAGGACGATCTTCATGCGTTGCGCAATATCTGCGAGTACGTCTATATCGATGTACTGAAATCCCGCAGCCTGAAAGCCATGGTGCGCAGCGCGCTGGTGGGGCGCGGCAAGCTCCGGAAATATGAGATCAAGCGGCCGGTGGAGGAGGAAATCCGCCAGGCCCACGGCCTGTATCAAAACAGTTTTGGTGAAGTGGAACAGATTCTGGACTCCGCCTACACCACCGACAGCATCGAAATCGAGACTCTGCGACGGCATGTTCGTGAGTGTGTGGACTCCATTGAGCGCAATCCCTCCGCCATGCTATGGCTCACCCGAATCAAGAATGTGGACAAATACACCGCCCAGCATTGCCTGAACGTGGGGATTCTGGCCATCGCTCTGGGGCGTCACGTGGGGGTGGGGCGCAAGCATATGGAGCTGCTGGGGTTGTGCGGCATGCTGCATGACGTGGGCAAGATGAAGGTGAACCAGACCATCCTCAACAAGCCGGGCCGCCTCACCCGGGAAGAATTTGAGCACATGAAGCTGCATGTGACCTATGGCCGGGATATTCTGGTTAAGGATAAGAGCCTGCAACCGGAGGTGGTGGCGGCGGCCTACCAGCACCACGAGCGCCAGGATGGCAAAGGCTATCCCACCGGGATGAATGCGGGCAGTCTGAACTTTTATACCAAAGTGGTGACCATCGTTGACGCCTACGATGCCATTACCAGCCAGCGCTGCTACAGCGATGGCAACACCTCCGCCACCGCCCTGAAAATTCTGTATGAAAACAGCGGCACTCAGTTCGATCCCAAACTGGTGGTGAAGTTTATCGAGTGCGTGGGGATTTACCCACCGGGAGCGGTGGTGGAAATGCAAAGCGGCGAGGTGGGGGTGGTATTGTCGGTGGAACCGGAGAACCGCCTGCTGCCCAAGGTGGTATTGTTGCTGGGCCCGGACAAGAAGCCCATGCCGCAGCGGATTGTGGATCTGAAACAGCAGCGTGAATTAAGGGCGGAGCAACAGCATCGGATCGGTAAAGTACTGCTGGATGGTGCTCACGGCATCAGCCTGGCGGATTTCACCCGCGCCAATGTCAATCTGGGTGACGCCGCGGACCTGCTTGACCAGCGATAGCTGCAGACGTCAGAGATTCTGTTCCAGTTGCTGCAATTCCTCGGACAGTTCCAGCCAATCCATTTCGGTTTGTTCCAGTTCGGCGGCCACCGCGCCCTGCCGTTTCAGCCAGTCGGTTAATTCCGCTTTGCGGCCGTCGGCGTAGAGCGATTCGTCACTGAGGGCTTGCTCAATGTCGGCTTTGTCCTGTTCCAGGCGGGAGAGGGCTCTTTCCAGTTGCTGCAGCCGTTGCTTTAACGGGCGCAGTTGATTGCGCCGCTTCGCCGCCTGCTGCCGACTGGCTTTGCGGTCCCGTTTGTCAGTACCTCCCTGGCGTGCGGTGTCGGCGGACGCCTGCCGCTGCCGGTAGTCCAGCAACCAACCACTGTAGTCGTTCAGGTCGCCGGCAAAGGCCGTCACCCCGCCGTCGGCCACCAGCACCAGCTCGTCGGTGGTGGCCCGCAACAGGTGGCGGTCGTGGGACACCAGCACCAGGCCGCCACTGTAATCCTGCAGCGCCAGGTTCAGGGCCAGGCGCATCTCCAGATCCAGATGGTTGGTGGGTTCATCCAGCAACAACAGGTTGGGCTTATGCCAGATGATCAGCGCCAGGGCCAGGCGGGCCTTTTCCCCCCCGGAGAAGCGGGCGATGGGGGCCAGCACCGCATCCCCCTGAAAGCCAAAACCGCCCAGGTAATTGCGCAGGCTCAGCTCGTCGGTGGTGGAAGCCTGGCGCTGCAAGGTCAACAGGGGGGTGGCGTTGACATCCAACTGGTCCAGCTGGTGTTGGGCAAAATAGCCTACCCGGGTATGTTCTCCGGATTGCAGTTCTCCCGCCAGGGGCGCCAGTTCCCCCGCCAGGGTTTTGATCAGGGTGGACTTGCCCGCACCGTTGGGGCCGATCAGGCCGATGCGGGAGTCCGGGCCCAGATAGAGATTCACCTGGCGCAGCACCGGTTGCCCGGTATAACCCAGATCCGCTTTGCTTAGATCCAGCAGGGGATCCGATAACCGGTCCGGCGGCGGAATCCGGAAAGTGAAGGGGGAGTCCACATGGGCCGGGGCGATTTTTTCCATCCGCTCCAGGGCCTTGACCCGGCTTTGCGCCTGGCGGGCCTTGGTGGCCTTGGCTTTGAAGCGGGTGATAAAGCGCTGCAGGTGTTCGATCTCCCGTTGCTGCTTGTCATGGGCGGCCTGCTGGTTGGCCAGTTGCGCGGCCCGTTGTACCTCAAAGCTGGAGTAATTACCGCTGTAGTAATGCAGGCACTGATGTTCAATATGCAGGGTATGATCGGTTACCGCGTCGAGAAAATCGCGGTCGTGGGAAATCAGTAACAGGGTGCCGGGATAGGCTCTAAGCCAGGCTTCCAGCCAGAGAATGGCGTCGAGGTCCAGGTGGTTGGTGGGCTCATCCAGCAACAGTATATCCGAAGGGCACATCAGGGTCTGGGCCAGACTGAGGCGCACTCGCCAGCCGCCGGAAAAAGCACTCACCGGTTGCTGAAACTGCGCCTGCTGAAAGCCCAGGCCCACCAGCAGTTTGGCGGCTCGGGTTTCGGCGGTATAGGCATCCAGATCCCCCAGGCGTTGATGGCAGAGAGCAATGGCCTGCTGATCCTGGCGCTGCTCCGCCTGTTGCAGCTCCGCTTCGCACTGCCGCAGCGCCCGATCCCCATCGATCACAAAGTCCAGGGCCGGCCGCTCCAGGGCCATGATTTCCTGCGCCATATGAGCAATCCGGCTGTCCGCCGGCAACAACAGCTGGCCTGCATCCGGGCTGAGTTCATTGCGCAACAGGGCAAACAGTGAGGACTTGCCACAACCGTTGCGGCCCACCAATGCCAGGTGCCAGCCGGGGTAGGCGCTGAAGCTGGCGTCCTCCAGCAGGCATTTGCTGCCGCGATAAAGGGTGACGGACTGGAGCTGTATCATAACTGCCTGGTGGGAACTGAGTGATCGGGGGAGGGGAGAATAACCAATTCGCCGTCATGAAAAAAGGGCTGGTGCCGTGGTCGGCAGCCAGCCCCTGGGGTTGCAAGCCCGGGATCAGGTGTCCTGCTCCGGGTCAAAAATGCTGCGGTCCGGTGCTGTGGGTGCTTCTACCGGTTTCAGCTCAAAGGGTTTTTCCTCTACCTCCGTGGCCGGTGGCGTGACCGGTTGCGGCGGTTGCGGCTTGCTGGCCTCAGGCTTGGGTGTGGCCGGCTTCACCGGTTCCGGCTTCGCCGTCCCTGAGCCGCTCGCACCCGCTTCCGCGGTGGCCTTGCTGCCTTCGGATTTGGGAGCGGCCGGCTTAGGTGCGGTCGGCTTAGGTGCGGTGTTACTGGTCACCGGGGGTTGCGGGCTGGCGGCCGGCTTGGGCGCTGCTGACTTTTTGGGAGCGGCTGATTTCGGTGCTGCTTGTTTGGGAGTGGCCGGCTTGGATGCAGCTTTCTTGGGTGCGGCCTTCTTGGCTGAAGTGGTCTTTTTCGCTGCCTTCTTGGCAGGGGTCGCCGGCTTTGCCGCTGGCTTGCCGGTAGCGGTTTTCTTGGCCGGTGTGGCTTTCTTCGAGGCGGCTTTCTTTGGGGTTGCTTTCTTCACGCTGGCTTTTTTGGGGGCCGCGGACTTGGCCGCTGTCTTTTTGGCAGCGGTTTTCTTCGCCCCGGCTTTTTTGGCGGCCGTTTTCTTAGCGGCGGGCTTTTTCAACGCCGACTTCTTCGTGGCCGCTTTTTTGGCGCTGGCCTTTTTAGCCGCTGTTTTGGCTTTCACCGCCGCCTTTTTACGGGCCTCCGCCTCTTTCCTGGCCACGGCCTTGGCTTTGTCGGCGGCCTGCTTGGCGGCAAGCTTCGCCTCTTTTGCCAGTTGTCGCTCCATGGCGGCGGCCGCGCGTTTTACCTTGGCGGCATTGCCGGCTTCCTGTTTGGCCATGGTTTCAGCGGCTTTCGCCTGTGCCAGCCTGACCTTGGCTTCCGCCAGTTTCATACGGGCAGTTTCAGCAGCTTTGGGGGTTTTGGCCTTCTTGGTGGCGGCTTGGGATTTGGCCACCGCTTGCTTGGCACTGGCAACGGATTTGGTCGCGTCATTGACGGCTTTTTTGCGGGCTGTTTCCAGCTGTTGTTCCAATTTGGCGATCTGGGCCGAAAGCTCAGCCACCGGATCCTTTTTTGCTTTGGCGGCAGAGCGTTTCGCCGCGGTTTTTTTCGCTGCCATAATCAAAGTTCCTCAGCTGTGATTTTGGTGACGCAGTCGCTTGCAATTATACGTGTTGTCTTAACAATATCTACCTCTCTTGTCATAGCACATGGTGTGGAATTGGCAAAATAATTGGGGCAAAAGGTTTCGCTGCCAGACCTTTCTGTTACCATCGGGACAGCCCCTTTAATAGAAGAAACAGCCGGTGGTTAAGCGGGCCTGATGGCCGTAGGCACCGGCCGAACACAGACCATAGGAGAGAATATGAAGCATTATGTAATTGTCGCCACGGCGCTGATGGCCCTGGTAGCCTGTAAGGGCGAGGCCGGCGATGAGCAGGCGGCGCAACAGACTGATACTGTGACTTTGCAGAGTGAGGATCAGAAAGCCAGTTACGCCATTGGCGTGCGCTTTGGTGAGGGCATGAACCGGGATTTGCAGGAACTGGATCTGGACGCGTTCCATCAGGGGTTCAATGACGGCTTCAAAGGTGCGGATGCCAAAATGACCCAGGAAGAAATGGTGGCTGCCATGAATGCCCTGCAGGCCCGTAAGATGGAAGAGCAGCAGCAGGCACAAACCGCTGCCATGGAGGAGAACAAAGCCGAGGGGATGGCGTTTCTGGAGCAGAACCAGGCCCGCGACGGGGTCCAGGTAACCGCCAGCGGTCTGCAGTATGAGGTGATTACGGAGGGGGATGGTGCCTCGCCGGACGCCAATGACAAGGTGAAAGTACACTACCACGGCACCCTGCCGGACGGCACGGTGTTTGACAGCTCCGTGGAGCGTGGTGAACCCATCTCATTCCCATTAAACGGTGTTATTAAAGGTTGGACCGAAGGTCTGCAACTGATGCAGGTGGGTGACAAGTATAAACTGTACCTGCCGCCGGAGCTGGGGTATGGCGCGCGGGGGGCAGGCCCCAAAATCGGCCCCAACCAGGTACTGGTGTTTGAAGTGGAGTTGCTGGACGTGGAGCCCGTGGAAGGCGATGGCTCCGCCGAAGCGGAAGCCGCCGGGGCCGGGGAAGAGAAATAGTTAGCCCCGTTGGCCTGATGACATAAAAAACGCCTGCCCAGCAGGCGTTTTTTATGTCCGGCAGTTTGTGAATTAATGCCAGGGGGCCCCAGGGCCTGGATAACATGTTCGATAACCTGGGTATATTGGAGTAAGCTAAAATATCAGTTCCAGGACATCCACCCAAGGAGCACCTTCCATGAAAACATCCGTATTCAGGCTGTTACCGATACTGGCCGCCTGTCTGCTGGCCGCCTGTAGCAGCTCTCCCACTGTCGAAAGCGATCTGGGTATTGCCGGGGCCCCGGATTGGGTGAACGAGGGGTCCCAGGCGGTGGACAATGACGATGGCCGTTTTGTCTACGGCGTGGCATTCGCGCCGCCCCTCAATGATCAGGCGCTGCAGATATCCACCGCGGACACCCGGGCCCGGGCCGAGGTGGCGCGCATGGTGTCCACTTATATTGATCACACCCTGAATGACTACGCCGCCAGCACCGGTGACACCGCCAGTAGCAGTATTCAGCAAACCCTTAACAGCCGTACCCGGACGGTGGTGAACGGGGTCCGGATTCAGGGGCACTGGAAGGATGACGACAGCGGTAATATCTATTCGTTCGCGGTAATGGATATGAAACAACTGGACCAGGCCATTACCACGGCGGACAAGCTGTCCCAGACCTTCAAAGAGTTCTACCAACAAAACGCCAACGCCAATTTTGACCGCTTCAGCAAGGAAACCCAGCAATGAGATATTGGATCATCGTAGTCACCGCTCTGTTCCTCACCGCCTGCGCCACTTCAGTGGAGCGGGTCGCCACGGACTCCACCATTGACCTGAGCGGTGCCTGGAATGACACCGATTCCCGCCTGGTGGCGGAAGAAATGATCCAGGACGCGCTGTCCCGCCCCTGGCTGACGGATTACACCAATCGAACCGGTCAGCGGCCGGCGGTTATCGTCGGCACGGTGCGCAATCTCAGCCACGAGCACATTAACGTCAACACCTTTGTGGCGGACATGGAACGGGCCCTGGTGAATTCCGGTCGGGTGGATTTTGTCGCCTCCCGGGGGGAACGTTCGGAAATTCGTGAAGAGCGCATCGACCAGGATCTCAATGCCCGCGAGGATACCCGCAATGCCGCCGGTCAGGAGCTGGGGGCGGATTTCATGCTAAAGGGCCAGATCAATACCATTATTGATGTGGAAGGTAAGGAGCAGGTGCGCTATTACCAGGTGGATCTGACCCTGATCAGCCTGGCGGATAACCGCAAAGTGTGGCTGGGACAGAAGAAGATCAAGAAATACGTAAAAAATGCCAAGCTGCGCTATTGAGCTTAATCCATGGTAATGGTAACGCCTGCATGGGTGCAAAGGCTGCAGGTTACCGGATTGCTGGCGGGGGTGCTGCTGATCGGCGGCTGTGCTTCCTGGAAGGTGAATCAGGCCGCCGCTGAGCTGGCCAGCGTCGGTCCCGGGGCCACCCTTGAGCGCCTGGAATCCATTCAGGTACCAGACCGCGACCGGGCCCAGTACCTGCTGAACACGGGTATCCTTAAGCTGTACCTGGGAGACTGGACGGGCAGTCGGGAGGATCTCCAGGCGGCCAAGCGCATTATGCAATCCCTGCAGGCGGTGAGTGTGTCCGAGAACTTTGCCGCCATGACCACCAATGAAACCCTGCGCAGCTATGACGGCACTCCCACTGACCGGGTCCTGGTGCATGTGATGCTGGCCCTGGGCTATCTGTTCAGCGGTGATCCGGACGGCGCCCGGGTGGAAATGCTGCAGGCCAACGTCACCATGCAGACGCTGGCCGGCGACGACAGCACCCGGGGCCAGTTGGCCAGTGCGCGGTTTCTGGCCGGGGTGGTTTACGAGCGGCAGGGGGAATGGGACGATGCCCTCATCAGTTATCGCCACGCCTACCGGATATTGCGGGAGCGGGGTGAAACCATTCCCGAAGCCCTGCAGATCAGCCTGTTGAATCTTACCCGACGGCAGGGCTTCGCGGATGAGTACCGGCAGTTGCAACAGGCTTTCGGCAGGGAGGCGCAACTGCCGGAAACCGGGGAGGGTGAATGGCTCCTGCTGTATTTTGATGCGGTGGTGAGCCGCAAAACGGAAAGCCGGATTTCGGTTTACAACGCCGAGGTGGATACCATGATCAGTGTGGTGATGCCCCAGTATCCCCAGGGTTACTATCAGCCCCGGCACCTGACACTGGCTGCGCCGGAGCAGCGCCAGCGCAGCGAGGTGATTGAAAACCTGGAGGTCCGGGCGCGGGAGGATCTGGCGGCGGAGCAGGCCAAACATCTGGCGGCCGCCACGGTGCGCGCCGTGGCCAAGTATAAGATGGTGCAGAAAGCCCAGAGCCAGAACGATATCGGTGGCGTATTGATGAACATTGCCTCGGTGGCCACGGAACAGGCGGATATCCGCAGCTGGAACATGTTGCCGGCCAGTTTGCAGGTGGCGCGGCTGCGGGCGCCGGCAACCGCCCCGGTACAATTGCTGGAAACCGGGCAGCCGTTGCCTGCGCTGCAGGCCCTGGGTTCCCGGCGCCTGGCCCTGGTAATGGCATCCAGTCTCACCGACCATCCTTTTATCTATCCGCCTCCGCCCGCCAGCGCTGTCACTCCGGCCCCTGATGCTACCGATGAGAAAGGAGAGTCCCATGAAGCACCCTAACCGTTGTTATCCGCTGTTCATTTGTGGCTGGTTGATGGTCAGTGCGCTCACCGCCTGCAGCCAGGGTGGCGGCACGCCGCAGTGGATTGATGACCCGCAGGCGGCGTATCCCGGGGATGCCTACTTAACCGCCCTGGGCCAGGGGGATGATCGTGACACCGCGGCCAGCCGGGCCCTGGCCAATCTGGCCCGTACCTTCGAGGTGGCGATCACCGACACCAGTCTGGATTTCAGCAGCGCCGAGGTGAGCAATGTGGCGGGTCAGGCAGTGGTGCAGAATGAGCAGAAGGTCACCCGGCAGGTGAGCACCGAGGCCCGTCAGGTATTGGAAGGGGCCCGGGTGGTGGAATTTTGGGAGTCCGAACAGGGCCGGGTGAGCGCGCTGGCGGTTCTGGCCCGGCAACCGGCGGCCAACCGCTTTCGCCAGGCCATCATGAGTTTGGACCGGGCCATTCAGGACCGTATCCAATATGCCAGCGGGCAGGCGGATTCCCCGGTGGCCGCTTTACAGGCGTTGCGTGCCGCCCGCGAGGCGCAAGTGCAGCGGGATCAGGTGAACCGGAATTTAATGGTGGTGGCGGACGGTGCCGGCGTCCCGGGCCGTTACGATACCGCGGCGGTGGATACTCTGATCCGCAATGCCCTCAGTGAGTCGCCCATGGCCGTCAGTGCCGATGATGCATCCATCAAAGCGGAGATCCAACAGGCCCTGGCCACGTTGGGGATACCGGTGGTGGCGCAGTCCAACCTGCTGCTGGAAGCGAACCTGGATGTGGCTCCCATGGAGTCGCGCCAGGCCTGGTATTGGCTGCGGGGTTCCTACGAATTGATTTTTCGCGACGATACCCGGGTGCTGGCCAAACAGCGCTGGCCGGTGAAGGTGTCCTCCACCGAGCCCAATCTCCTGTCCCAGCGGTTGCGGGACCAGATCAACCGGCAGCTGCCCAACTACGTGTTTGAGCTGCTATCCAGCGATGGCGGGCCGCAACGCTGATCTGCGGGTACTCGATTCGCGATCGGGCCTGAGCTAGAATTGCGCCACCTTGGGTTGGCGCACGGGCGGTATTCCACCATGAGTGTCATTTTATTGTGCCTGGTGGCACTGGGCTTTGTTTCCATCGTGGTGGAGGATATCGTCCATATCGATAAAGCCAAGACCACCCTGTTTTTCGGCTCTCTGGTGTGGGTGCTGTTTTTTATTGCCCCCCCTGGCCATCTGCAGGGTCCGGAGCTGATGCACGCGCTGAACGAAAATCTGCTGGATATTGCCACCCTGTGGTTGTTCCTGATGGCGGCCATGACCTTCGTGGCGTACCTGTCCAGTAAGGGTTTGATCGATGGCATCGTCAATCAGTTGCTGCCGGCGCGATTGTCGGAACGCAACCTGATGATGATTACCGGCCTGTTTGCCTTTGTGTTTTCCTCCATGGCGGATAACGTCACCTGTACCCTGGTGTGCATCACGGTTCTGCTCAGTTTGCAATTACCCGCCGACAAATTGATTCGCTACGTGGTGTTGGTGGTGTTCGCCACCAATGCCGGGGGCGCCGCGCTGATTACCGGTGACGTCACCACACTGATGATTTTTCTGGCCGGCAAGGTGGCTATTCCCAGTCTGCTGTTGTTGATCCTGCCGGCGCTGGTGGCGGTGTTTGTACTGGCCTGGTTGTTGTCCCGCTCCCTGCAGGGGGAGTTGAGCTTCAGCAAGCAGCCGCCGGCATTCAGTCGCGGTGATGTGATTATCGGTCTGCTGTTTCTACTGACGATTCTGGGCACCATCGGTGGCAATGTGGCGTTTGGGATTCCACCGGTGCTGGCGTTTTTATTCGGCTTGTCGCTGATGTTTATGGTGGTGCAGTTTATGAACCGGGATGAGCCCATTCTGGATTACGTGCGCCGCGTCGAATTTGACACCCTGTTGTTCTTCCTGGGGGTGTTACTGCTGGTGGGCATGTTGAAGGAGCTTGGGGTATTGGCCTATTTCCCGCAGCTGTACCAGTGTTTGCCCGCGCTGCCGGCCAACTTTGTGGTGGGTTTGTTATCGGCGTTGTTTGACAACGTGCCACTGACAGCGGCACTGCTAAAATCCGGGATCGACATGAGTCTGCCGGAGTGGCTCAGTCTGACCTATGCGGTGGGGGTGGGCGGCTCATTGCTGGTCATCGGCTCCGCGGCGGGGGTGGTGGCCATGAGCAAGATCCCGCAATTGACCTTCGTCGCGTACCTGCGCTATTCGGGTTATTTGCTGGTGGCCTATGGGGTGGGTTTTGCCGGGGTGGTGGCCGTGGGTGCGCTGCTGTAACCGGGACACCGCTGCCGGGTTACCATTGATAGATTAAGCCATTGGAAAACACGCTGAGGATATTGCCTGGCTGGGGGCCGAAAGCCACGTCAGTTACCACCAGCCCCGAAGGGCGCCAGAACAGGGGCGCATCGGCGCGCCAGCTGTTAAGGTCGTCGCCGGTGCGGGTGTCCCAGAGCATGACCCGGCGGGCGGTGAACCCGGTGAGCAGCGTACGGTTGTCCCCGGCGAAGCGGGCGCAACTGATAGTGGTGCGGCGCTGACCAATGCTGGCCAGTTCCCGGCCGGTGGCGGTTTCCCAGATCTTGCCCTTGCCATAGTACAGGCCGGCGAACACCAGACTGGCGTCCCGGGACAGGGCCACGGTGCTGACGTCGTCCCCCAACTGATAAGCGAAGGTGACCTTGCCCGCCGGCAGGTCCCACACCTTGACGATGCCATCCTCGGCGCCGGTGGCTCCCACCAGGCCGTCGCCGCTGATGGCCACGGTATTAATATCGCCGGAGTGTGTCAGCGTATTGAGAATGGCGCCGCTGGCGGTATCGATATACAGAGCGCTGTAATCTTGCTGGCCAATCAGCGCGTAGCGGCCGTTGTCCGACAGGGCCATGGACAGTACGCCCCCTTCCGCCGGCCAGAATCCGGCAGCTTTACCGGTGGCCACCTCCCACAGCACGAAGCGCTTGCGCTCCGCAGTCAGGGCGTAACGACTGTCGGTGGAGAAGGTGGCAGCCACAATCTGCGAGTATTCCCCCGCCACGTGATTCCAGTTATACAGCCGTTCGCCATCCGCCAATCGCCACAGGCTGCCGCCGTGTTGCACCGAGCCCACGAAGGCATATTCGCCATTGGGACTGAGGGCCGTACTGTAAGCCCCCTGAGCGGTGGTCTCCCATTGCCGGCTGGGGGTGTCGCCACAAGCCGCCAACAGCAGCCCGAACCAGATCAGGACAATAATGCGCATGCCGGATGAATTCCCAATCACAGCAAGAAGTTATACAACAGTGTAGACAATAATCGGGAAACGGGCGTGGGGTCCGTTTCCCGATGACGTCGCGGGTGAGGGCGAAACGCGGGGGCGTCAGGCCACCATATCGCGGTGGCAGTTGTGCAGGTTGTCGATCAGTTGGTCTTCCAGGTCAAACCGTTCCACCATTCTTTCCCCCAGGCGGTTCAGATCCCGCGCCAGCTGCTCCATGCTGTTGTCGTCCAACTGGGCGCTGCTGTACTGGTCATTGAAGTCCAGGGCAATCTCGGTGGATTGCTGGATCAGGGGCAGGATGCGATCGATGGTGCGCTGGTAATCCTGTTGGAAGTGTTCCGCCTCTTTCATCAGATGTTGGTAAATTTCGAAATGGCCGGCGGAGACGTAGTCGATAAGCACATCGCACAGGGCCTGTACCCGAACACTCAGCGGTGTGTGCTGTTGGGAAAATTCTTTCAGTCCGTCCACTTTGCAGTAGAGCACGATCAGCTCCTGACGCTCTTTGAGCCAGCGGCTGATAATCCGGTCTACATTGGTCCACTGATCCGCGTGGTTGAAGCTTTCTTGCAGCATGATTGTTCTCCCCGTTTTCATGGCTGTTGTTTTCGGGTTGCGCCGTTGGCGCCTGTTACCCTTTTACACAACGACCGCGCTGAGTAACGCCGTCTTTCAATCGGGTTAAGGAGGCCCGTCTCCATACTGTGTTTCACCAAATTGTCACTGATTCCACGGGGAAATCAGCCCGCTGCAAAACCGTTATAGGCAAGGGCGGAGATTTGAGAATATTGAAATTAAATGGGGGCGGCAAGCGATTTCAGGGCGCAAACAATGGGCACTATCACATTGACAAAATGAATTTTTTAGCTTGGTGGGGATTCGCCGGGGTTTTGCCGGCTTGCGGATATTGCGGCGGGAATTTTTATAAAAACTCGATCTAAATTAAATCTGTTCGGACGGCCCCGAGGGGCTGAGATCAGCCCCGTTTACGCAGGATCTGCACCAGGGAAAGGAGGGCGAAACCGATAAAAACCAGCAGGGTCTGGGCGGGAATGGACAACCCCAGAAAGGTCCACTGGATATCGGCGCATTCTCCGGCGCTGTTGAAAAGGGTATGAAGGGTCTCGCTGATGGGAAAGGTTTCCAGCATGTATTCCAGTCCCGGGCTGCACTCCGGTACCTGATCCTTGGGCAAGCTCTGTAACCAAAGGTGACGCCAGCATACTGCAATACCCATGGCGCTGAAGATCAGCGCCAGGCCGGCGTAGATACGCTGGCCCAGGGCGCGGGGGTTGTGCACAAGCGCCAGCAGAAAACAGGTGCCAATGGCGATCACGATACCGCGGTCCACCAGACACAGGGGGCATGCCGCCAGGCCCAGATTGCGTTGCAGGTAGAAATACGCAAAGGCGATGGCAGCGATGGCCCCGAGCACCCCCAGGGCATTCAGAATTCGATAGGAAGGCAAGGTCATGGGGCCCCTGTTTCGAGAAAGCGGATTCATTGGTTACGGGCGGCAGCAACGCCCGTCGCCATTATACGTTTAACTCAGAAAATCAGCAGCTTTGACTGTGCCGGTGGCGGATAATTCCGTCAGGCGATGGCCCGTTGCTGGGTGGGTCGAAACCCGATCTGGGCGGCCTGCTGGTGGCCGTCGCTCCAGCCCGCCTCCCAGGCCGCGGCAATGA
Organism: Pseudomonadales bacterium; assembly: GCA_002701845.1. Classification (GTDB taxonomy): domain Bacteria; phylum Pseudomonadota; class Gammaproteobacteria; order Pseudomonadales; family Ketobacteraceae; genus Ketobacter. The sequence continues at coordinate 41,738 of NZXG01000026.1, read as the reverse complement.
CCTCGGATTGGTAGGGGCAGGCCCGCTCCGGTTCGCCGCTCAGGCCGAACAAATAGCCCTGACGATAGGCTTTGTTGAGCGCGTCGATACTCCAGTCATGCTGGTCGATTTCGCTGATACTCATTGGCTTGGTGCCTCTCTGGTTAAACACGTTGCCGATTGGTCAGTGGGGATCGCGGACGTACTGTCTGCACCTAGAGCCAATAGTAGCAGTGGATTCTAGAAAGTCACGCTAAGCTGTTGAATTTTTGTGTCGATCTTCCCATTTACAGGGGTCCTGGGCCAGAAAGTTGTGTAGATACTGATCGAATGTCAGTGTGTCCTCCTGCTCCAGCCGCCGCTGGGCCGCCAGCGAGCGGCGGGCCTCTGTGCTGAAGCTTTGCACCCGGTCCGGCGCCAGCGCCCGGGCTCCGAAATATTCCGCCGTGGCCAGAGCCCGTTCCATGGCAAATTCGAAGAAGGATTGCTGCTGGCGTTGCAGGGTCTGCATAATCTGGCCGGAGGGGGTCAGTTCCGGACTGGTCAGCTTGGTCATTTGCGCCCGCACCACGCTGCTGTGGGCCTGATGGTTGTGGGCCTGGTCCAGTAGCTGTGCCACCTTGAGCATATTCTCCAGGTGTTCACCGGCCCACTGCCGAAACGGCATTCTGGTACAGACGGAACTGAGCTGCAGCTCCGGGTCCCGCCCCGAATTGACGATGGCCTGCAGATTTTCCCCGTTACATTGTTGTTCCTGCTCGGTGAAGGCCGGGCTCTCCGCCAGCAGGCAATACAGCACAAACACATCCAGAAAACGGATCTGCGATTCGCTGATGCCCAGGGGCAAAAACGGATTCAGATCCACGCAGCGCAGTTCCACATACTCCACGCCCCGGTCCACCAGGGCGCAGGTGGGGCGTTCACCGCTGCGGGTGACCCGCTTGGGGCGGATGCTGCTGTAAAACTCGTTCTCGATCTGCAGCAGATTGGTATTCAGCTGTTTGTAGATGCCGTTGTCCTGAATTCCGAAATTGGCAAAGGGGGCGTAAGGCGTGCGAATGGCATGCTGCAGGGAACTGACGTATTCCTCCAGTGAATTGTACGAGATGTTCAGGCCCGCCTGCGCATCATTGTGGTAACCCAGATCGCTCATCCGCAGCGAGGTGCCATAGGGCAGGTAGCAGGTGTGTTCACCCAATGTTTCCAGCTTGTGATCCGGCGTTGAAGGGTGTCCCTGGTTTTGCAGAAAGGAACGGCACACCGCGGGAGAGGCGCCAAACAGATAGACCACCAAGCCCACGTTACGCAGGAAATTTCGTATCAGCGCAAAATATTGCTCGGAAATAAAATCCTGCAACGGCTGCTGGCTGTTTTCCAGATCGTGATACACCGTCCAGAAATTGTGGGGCAGGGATACGTTGTAGTGAATACCGGCGATGGTCTGCATGTAGCGGCCATAGCGATGCCAGAGCCCGTGACGATATACGTGTTTCATCCGCCCCACATTAGAGCTGCCATATTCAGCGATCGGGATGTCTGTCTCCCGGCCCATGCGACAGGGCATGCTGTTGACCCAGAGCAATTCGTTCTGCAGGTGCTGATAAGCGAAGCTGTGCAGGTCCGATAAAAACGCCAGAGGTTCCGAGCTGGACTGATAAACGGGAGTGATAAATTCCAGCAGTGCCTCGGAATAATCGGTGGTGATCCATTGATGGGTGAGCGCGGAACCCAGGGCCCGGGGATGGGGTGTCTGCGCCAGGCAGCCGTCGCCGCCAACGCGCAGGCTCTCTTTTTCAAGGCCCCGTTGCATGTGGGTCAGGCTGTGGTGAAGTTGCACCTCGCGAATGGATTCGAGGCGGTTCAGCAGAGATTTATTCACGCAGAGTTCCCGGACAGCTTTGCGGGAATTATGCGGTAATTTGTTGAGCAATGAAATGGCGATAATTGCCGTAGAGATTCTGCTGAAGGTGAATGCCCGCAGTGAATCCCAACCGGGATTCGCTGCGGGATCAAAGCCTTGGCAGGACCGGGATCAGGCCCGCTGCTGACGGCGGCGGAAGGCCGCGAACCCGGCCAGGGCCGAGCCAAACAACCAGAAGGCCGCAGGTACCGGCACCGGCGCCACCACGGCGTCAAAGCTGGAAATCTGACTGGCCTCATCGTGCTCGATGGTGGCGGTGATGGTGAGGGAGAAGGGTTCCCCACCGGCTACGGCCCCCGTCAGGCTATCGGAAAAGGCGCCACTGCCGGCGGAGCTGCCGCTGGCGAAACTGCTGCCGCCGAACTCACTGTTGCCGGAATCAAACAGGAAATCCAGCGCAACAGAACCGTCGGTGGTGCCGCCGAAATCCGCGGTGTAAGCGGAGTAGTCGCCGCTGAAGTCGGTATCGGTGAGGCTCACCACCAAGGTGCCGGCGCTGCTGCCGCTGACATTGATGCTGTTCAGATCCATGCGGGCCGGGCCGATCACCGGTTTGCTGACCCCGGTGGTGACATTGACCATAAAGCTGCCAACGGCGCCACTGTAGGTAATAACCCCGGCGGGACCGCCCAGATCACTGCCGGAACCGTCGTAGATGATGGTGGGTGTTGCGGCGTCCCCCAGATCATCCAGCGTCATCACGAAGGCGGCCTGTGCCTGGGCCACCGGCAGGGCCGCCAGAGCCAGTGCCAGGCCGGCCCCTTTGACGTTGTTGAAAATATCCATTTTGTTAACCCCTGGTAAAAAAAGCGCTTTAGAAAACTCCACTGTGTAGCCTTACCAAGGGTGGGCTGGTTAGATTGCAGATCCCTGATATTGGGATTAAATTTTTACGACAATCAGTTAACCGTTGCTTTACCGCAGCTTTTTGGCGTTGGCGAACAAATCAGCAAAGGTGCCGGTTTTACCCTCCGGCTGGCTCTGTCCCTTGCTGCTGCGCTGGGGTTTGGCGCTGCGCTGCCCCTGACCCTTACCCTTTCTGGGGCGGCCGGATTTCGGCGCTCGCGGACCGTCGACTTTTTCGCCCGCCGCTTCCTCCAGGCGCATGCTCAGCCCAATGCGCTTGCGGGGCAGATCGATATCCAGCACTTTGACTTTCACGATATCCCCGGCCTTCACCACCTCCCGGGGGTCAGCCACAAAACTGTTGGACAACACCGAGATGTGCACCAGCCCGTCCTGATGCACGCCCACGTCCACAAAGGCGCCGAAGTTGGTGACGTTAGTCACCACCCCTTCCAGGATCATACCGGGCTCGAGATCCTCCAGGGTCTCCACCCCTTCCTTGAATTCGGCGGTTTTGAATTCCGGCCGCGGGTCCCGACCCGGTTTCTCCAACTCGGTGATGATATCCGTCACCGTGGGCAGACCGAAGTGCTCATCCACAAAGTCGTTGGCGGCCAGTTGTTTCAAAAAGCCGGCATCGCCGATGATCTGCCCGATGTCGCGGCCATGCTGGCCGGCGATTTTCTCCACCACCGGATAGGCTTCCGGGTGCACGGCGGAGGCGTCCAGGGGGTTGCCGCCACCCATAATGCGCAGAAACCCCGCGGCCTGTTCGAAGGTTTTCTCCCCCAGGCGGGGCACCTGCTTGAGGTCATTGCGGCTGCCAAAGGCGCCGTGCTGGTTGCGGAAAGACACGATATTGCCGGCGATGGTGCGGTTAAGACCGGAAATCCGCGCCAGCAGGGGCTCAGACGCGGTGTTCACATCCACTCCCACCGCATTGACACAGTCTTCCACCACCGCGTCCAGGCTGCGGGCCATCTTGGTCTGACTGACGTCATGCTGATACTGGCCCACGCCGATGGCCTTGGGCTCGATCTTCACCAGTTCCGCCAGGGGGTCCTGCAACCGGCGGGCGATGGACACCGCGCCGCGGAAGGAGACATCCAGTTTGGGGAACTCCCGGGCGGCGAACTCGGAGGCGGAATACACCGAGGCCCCGGCTTCGCTGACCATGATTTTCTGGGCCTTGATCTCCGGGTGTTTCTTCAGTAACTCCGCCGCCAGCTTGTCGGTCTCCCGGGAGGCGGTGCCATTGCCGATACTGATCAGTTCCACCCCGTGTTTGGCGCACAGGGCCGCCAGGGTGGCGATGGATTCATCCCAACGATTGCGGGGGGCATGGGGGAAGATGGTGGCGTGTTCCAGCAACTGGCCGGTGGCATCCACCACCGCCACCTTAACGCCAGTGCGCAGGCCCGGGTCCAGACCCATGGTGGCCCGCGGGCCGGCGGGGGCGGCCATCAGCAGATCCTTGAGGTTGTGGGCGAACACCTTGATGGCCTCTTCCTCGGCCCGCTCCCGCAGCTCCCCCAGCAATTCGGTTTCCAGGTGGGTGAGCAGCTTGATGCGCCAGGTCCAGCGTACCACCTCCGCCAGCCAGGGGTCGGCGGCGCGGCCCTGATCCCGCAGTTCAAAGTGCTGGGCAATCATGTCTTCACAGGGATGGCCGACGGCGTCCTCCGGTTGGTCGATACGGATACCCGCCTGCAGAATGCCTTCGTTGCGGCCCCGGAAGATGGCCAGGGCCCGGTGGGAGGGGGTGGACTTCAAGGGTTCCCGGTGCTCGAAGTAATCGCGGAATTTGGCACCCTCATCCTCTTTGCCCGCCACCACGGTGGCCGTTAATATTCCGTTCTCGAACAGGTAGCCGCGCAGTCGGGCCAGCAGGTCGGCATCCTCGCTGAAGCGCTCCATCAGAATATATTTGGCGCCGTCCAGGGCGGCCTTGGTGTCCGCCACGCCTTTGTCGGCATCAATGTGTCTCTGTGCTTCCTGCTCCGGATCCAGGCCGGGATCCCCCAGCAGCGCCAGGGCCAGGGGCTCCAGACCCGCCTCCCGGGCGATCTGACCTTTGGTGCGGCGTTTGGGTTTATAGGGCAGATACAGGTCTTCCAACCGGGTCTTGGTATCGGCCGCATTAATGGCCGCTTCCAGTTCCGGGGTCAGCTTGTCCTGCTCGGCAATGCTTTTGAGGATGGTGGCGCGACGTTCCTCCAGTTCCCGCAGATAGCGCAGGCGTTCTTCCAGATTCCGCAATTGGGTGTCATCCAGGCCGCCGGTGGCCTCTTTGCGATAACGGGCGATAAAGGGAACAGTGGCGCCTTCATCCAACAGAGCAACGGCGGCGTTTACCTGGGCCGGGTTAACCCCCAGCTCCTGGGCAATGGTTTGGGCGATATTGATCATGTGCTGAACTTTCTCGTGATGACTTTACAGGCTGGCTTGGGAGGCGGGATTATAAACCCTTGCGACGGCAAAAAACCAATGCTCAGGCCTCGGGGTGAGTGGGATCCGGCTGCGGGTTTTTGTTCAGGCGGCCCAGCACATTGCTGATGGCGCGATCCCACATGGACACGTCCTCCAGCAGCCGCAGCTCATCGGAATTGGCCATGCGGATCATGCTGTCCAGGTTGGTTTCCAGGACTTTATTGCCGCGCCGGGATACGAAAATGTACAGGTCTTGACCGGCGTCGTGCCAGGCCAGCTTGCAGCGGCGGATCTTACCTTCAATGTTGATAATCTCCAGCCACTGTCCGGTTTTCATGGTCAGCAGCTGATGCCGCAGGTTGTCCGCGGCCCGATGTTTCGGATCCAGCAGGGCGCGGCGCTCCGCGGCCCGCAGCTTCTGGCGTTCAATGGCAGAGAGTTCGCCGCCGGATGGCGCGGCCGGGGCCGGGGCGCTGTCCACTGGCGCTGCCGTGTTGGTGCTGGGGCTTAAGGCCGGCGCCGGTTCCCTGATGGTGTGATCCACCCGGCGACTGTCCGGCAGCGGCTGGTCCGGGGGATTCTGCAGAATCTGGCCATGGATTTCCCACAACGCACTGAGGAATTTGTCCACTTCCAGCCCGGGGTGCTTGATGCTTTCCAGGCCGCTGCAGATCTCCTTCAGCAGAATCGGAATGATCTTGACCCAGCGCTCCCGGTCACCGGCGGCATTGGCGGGCTGGATACTCCAGATCAGATCGTCCACGGTCTTCAGACACTGCCGCCACTGATCGGAGTCCCGGCCGTGGCGCAGCAGACGCTGCAGCATTAATACCCGCCAGGGGCCATCGATCATGTCAATCACCACGGAGGGCAGGGTTTTGCCCTGCATGCGGTCATTGATCAGTTGATTGATGGTATGCCGGGCCTGGTCCATCTTGGCCTGACCCTGGGCGGTTTGCAGCACCCGCTTCTCAACGGTATCGGCGCGCCGGGTCTCCTCTTCCAGAAAGGCGGCGAAGCTGGTCTCCAGTTCATTGAACAGAGCCAGATTGTCCACCTCGAACTCGTTGAGTACCCGGTTCACCACGTTACGGATCTCTTCCAGCAGCAAATCCCGCTGCAGAACCGGCTCCTTTTCCCAGCCGATGGCGGCCTGGGACAGCAGTTTCAACAGCCGGCGCGCCGGGTGCTGGGTGTCGCTGAAAAACTGCTTGTCCGCCAGGGCGATCTTGATCACCGGAATTTGCAGCCGCCCCAGCAGCAGTGACACCTCCGGCGGAATGTTATGATCATCAAGGATGAACTCGAACACCATGCTCACCAGGTTGATGACGTCGTCGTCCGCCTGTTTCAGTTTGCGGGCGCCATGCTCGCGCACGGCATGGGCCAGCTGGTGCTCCAACAGCAAACGCACATCCCGGTGATCGTACTGGGAACTCAGCGGGTCTTCATCCTGCAGTGAATCCCGTTCCGCAGTCTGCAGCCGGCCCAGCACGTTGAACAGATCCTGCTGTTTCAATTCCGGTGCCTGCTGCCCCTGCTTGACCGAGAACAGCCGTTTGTTCAGGCTGCCACGGTAAAAGTTGGCCATAATGGCCTGCACCTGATGGAACGGCAGGCTTTGTTCATAGCTGCCGGCGACCCCGCTGGCGGCGGCACTCCCAGAGGCACTTTGAGCGGTGCCGGACGGCGCTGATTCAGGCGGCTGTCCCGAGCGGCCGGCCCGGGTGGATTCCGGCTCAATTCCGGCCTGGGCCAGAATCTGATTGGCATCGGCAAGAATCTGCCCCAGGTTGTGGATCAGCTGGCGTTCGAAGTATTTGAACACGATCAGGCGGATCTTCAGGGGCAGGTCCAGTTGGTCGATGGCCTGACTGAAGGCCTGGGCCAGGGTCTGACTGCCCAGGGGGTTGTTGGCCTCGGTCACCCAGTCCACCTCCAGGTACTGATTCAGACGGCGACTGAACTGCAGCTGCAGGTCCGGATACTGGGTATGAATTTTGTTGCGGATATTGGCCAGGGCCACGTCCACTTCCATGCGGTCTTTTTCCACCAGGCTCAAATCATCGCCGGCGCCGGCCTCCGCCTGGGGCAGTTGGCGTTTTTGCAACTGATCGAACTGGTGGGAAAGTACCTGCCGCAGTCGATTGTCCACGTCCCGGGCGTGCATGCGCAGCTCCCGCATGGCCTCGAAAAACAGGTTCTGCTCGTTGTTGGTGGCCGCCTGTTCCGCCATATCGAAGAAGGCGTCATCCATCTGATGGAAGAATTCCGTCAGCAGGTCCGACAGGCTGGCCAGTACCCGACTCTGAATATTGACCAGCAGGGAATCCTCACCGCCACGCTCCTGGCGGTGATTGACTGAAAACCCTTTAACGAACGACGAATGATCCGATGGAGACATCTTATCCCTGAACTCCGGCTGGCGGTTTCAGACCCGGTCACTGGAAAAAGCTGGGTGAATTAGACGGCGATTGTTTCAAAATCCTGGCCAGGATTCCATGACATTATGTTATAAAATGTCGGGAAAACGTACTTTCTAATCATATTAGATTCGGTTTTGTCCGCCATAGCCGACACATTGACGGCCCCTGACCGTTTTATCAGGGGGTGGGATGCCGCATCAGCCCTGGGGTTCCCGGTTGCCTCCCCGGTCTTCCGGCGCGGGCCCGGAGCGCCGGCCCAGGCGGGCCAAACCGGCGCTGGCCGCTTCCAGATAAGTAATTATGGCCGGCACGAAAAACAGGATCAGAAAGGTGCCGTAAGCCAGCCCGAAGACGATGGAAATGGCCATGGGAATCAGAAACTGGGCCTGCAGGGAGGTTTCAAACAATATGGGCAGCAGCCCGGCGATGGTGGTCAGGGAGGTGAGCACCACGGCCCGAAATCGTGCACAAATGGCTTCCACAATGGCTTCGTGCACCGGCATGCCCCGTGACCGCAGCTGGGCGAAGAAGGTGATCAGTACGATTGAATCGTTGACCACGATCCCGCTCAGTCCGAACAGCCCCATCAGGGAGAACATGGACAGGTCCTGATTCATCAATAGATGGCCCAGAATGGAGCCGGTGAGGCCCAGGGGAATGGCCGCCATCACCGCCACCGGCCAGAGGTAGGAAGAGAACACCCAGGCCAGCACGATAAAAATCAACGCCAGCCCAATCATCATCCCCAGTTTCATATCGTCCAGGGTTTCCTGCTGGTCCTTGGCCTTGCCTTCCAGCCCCAGGCCGATGCCGTAGCGCCGCTGCAGCTCCGGCAGCAGGCCGGCGTTCAGATCGGCGAAGATTTCGTTGGCGTTGGCGATCTGGTCGTTGAGGTCGGCGGAGACGGTGACATTGAGCTGGCCATCGGTGTGGTTGAGCTTTTCAATGCCCTGGCGGGATTCGAAATACACCACCTCACTCAGGGGCACGGTGCCGCCGCCGGGCAGGGTGACCGGGAAATTCTCCAGGGTGCGGGTGGCTTCCCGCTCCCGGTCCGGCAGGGTGACCCTGACCTCGATTTCGGTATCCTCCTCATGGAAGATCTGCGCCAGATGGCCATCGAAGGCGGCCCGCAGTTGTCCGCCAATGGTGGCGGTGTCCAGCCCCAGCCGGCGGCCGGTGGGGGTGAGATTGTAGATCAGCTGCTCGTCGCCCCAGGGCAAATCGTCATCGATATTGCTGACGCCCCGATATTCCGCCAGGGCCCGCTGCAGTTCCAGGCTGGCCTGCTTCAGGGTCTCCACGTCTTCACCGATCAGGCGGATGGCAATGGGCTTGCCGGCGGGGCCGGCCTCCCGCTGCAAAATGGCAAAGCGGTCCAGCCCCGGCGGCTCCTGAATCCGCTGCCGCCAGCGGCGGATGAATTCGGCGTTGGTGATGGGCCGGCGACCACTCACCAGGTCGATCAGCAAAGCGCCGGATTCGCGGCTTACTTCGCGGCCGGTGGCATTGAAAAAAGAGCGGCCGTGGTAAGTCACCAGGGCATTGAGCACATCCACGCCGGTTTCCGCCTTCACTTCCTGCCGGGTGGCCTGCAGGGTGGCTTCCAGATGATCCAGGAAGGCGTTGACCTCCGCCTGCGTGGTGCCCGGGTGAAACTCCACATTGGCGCGAATTTCATTACCGTCCACCGCCGGAAAGAAGGTGGTTTTGATAAAGCCACTGGCCACCAGGCTCACCATCAACACAAAGGCGCACAACCCCAGGGTGACCACACTGCCTTTGTTGCGGATGGCCAGATCCACTGCCGGCCGCAGCCGGCGTTCCCGAAACGCCACAAAACGACGGTCAAAGCCCGCCTTGAAGCGGCCCGGTGGTTTGTTCTTCATGCGTCGCAGGCTGTGGTTGAGATGGCCGGGCAGAATCAGAAAGCATTCCACCACCGAGGCGATGATCACGCAAATGATCACCGTGGGCAGATCCAGCGCCAGCTTGCCCATGGTGCCGTGGATCATGGTCAGTGGCAGAAAGGCGGCGATGGTGGTCATGGAGGAGGCCAGCACCGGGGCGAACATGCGACGGGCGCCCCCCACCGCGGCCCGTTCCGCCGACTCCCCCATCTCCAGATGGGTGAGGGTGTCCTCTCCTACCACGATGGCGTCATCGACGATGATCCCCAGGGCCATGATCAGGGCGAACAGGCTGATCATATTGATGGTGCCACCGCTGAGATAAAGCACCGCCAGGGTGGCCAGAAACGACACCGGAATCCCCACGGTGACCCAGAACGCCACCCGCACATTGAGAAACAGAAACAGGGTGGCGATCACCAGCACCAGCCCGCTGACACCGTTCTCCAGCAGCAGGTAGATGCGGTCCCGCAGGTGTTTCCAGCGCTCGTTGTAGACCCGAATGCTGACCCCTTCCGGCAGTCGCGGTCGCACATCCTCCAGCCACTGGGTGAAGATACGGGCGGTGTCCAGGGTGTCTTCGGCGGCGGTGCGCAGCAGCAGCAGTTCCACCGCCGGCTGCCCGTCCACGGTGATATAGGGTTCCTCTTCCTGGGGCCGGCGTTCCACCCGGGCGATATCCCCCACCCGCAGCAGGCGACCGGCGCTGTCGGTGTACAGGGGCATTTCCTCAAAGCCCTGCACCGTGCGCTGCTGGCTGAGGCTGCGCACCTGCTTGGTCACCTCGCTCTTGGCGGCGGTGCCGGCGGGCAGGTCGGTACTGTTCTGGCGCACCCGGTTGGCAATATCCGTCAGGGACAGACCGGTCTCATGGAGCCGCGCCGAGGGTACCTTGATGGCAATCTCCTCCGCCGGCAGGCCCACGAAATTGATTTTGCGGATGCCCCGCGCCAGCAACTCCTGTTCAAACTGACGCGCCAGCTGGGTCAGTTCCGGCATGGACTCCGAGCCCATGATCACCAGGTTGGCGATGGGGTGGAAGGCCTCCACCTGCTGGATCACCGGTCGTTCCGCCTCGGCGGGCAGATTGCGGATGGATTCCACCCGCTGTTTGACCCGGTCCAGCACCTTGCCCACGTCCACCCCCTCCTCCAGTTCCAGGGTAATGGAGCCGCTGCCGGCGCTGCTGCTGGAGGTCATCTGCTTGATTTCGGTAATGGTCTTCAGCTCCTGCTCCATGGGAATAATGATGGAGCGTTCCACATCCTCGGCGCTGGCGCCGCTCCAGGGCACGGCGATGGTGATGTATTCCAGCTCGAAGCTGGGAAAAAACTGGGTGTTGATCTGGCGCAGGGACCATAACCCGCACAAAATGAACAGGAACATTAACAGGTTGGAGGCAACCCGGTGGGTGGCGAAGGTGGCGATGATGCCCTTGGGCTCACTCATCGCCAGCGGCCTGTTGCTGCTGGGGCCGGACCTTCAGGCCCCCCACCGCGTTGGACAGCTGGGTGATCAGAATGGGGATGCCGGCGCTGATTCCCTCGGCCCGCACCAGCTGCAGTTGCTCACCGGATTCTGCCAACACCTCGCCCAGGCGTTCCACCATTACCGTGTGCAGAGTGCCGTCCTCCACCCGGTAGATCCGTTGCTGGCCATAGATGGCGGTGGGGGGCAGGGCCAGGGTGTCCGCCACCGGCGGCAGCTGCAGATAGACCTCGCCGGCCCGCCCCAGGGTCAGGTGACGGGGCTGTTGCGCCAGATCGAACAGGGCATCCACCCCACCCTGACCGGCTTCAATGGCTCCGGACAAGCGGGACAGGCGCAGGGGAAGCCGACGTTCCCCCAATACAAAGCGGGCATCCAGGGTTTGATTCCGGTCCAGGGCGGTTTCCACCGGATTCAGATAGCGGGAGGGTATCTGTGCCCGCACCTGCACATGCGCCGCGTCGAACAGACGCACCAGCACGTCCCCCGGGCGCACCCGGTTGCCCGGCACCGCCGGTACTGCGGTGACCCGCCCGGCAAAAGGCGCCACCACCCGGGTGCGGGCCAGATCCAGTGCGGCCTGATCCCGCTGCACCCGGGCCCGCTTCAACTGCGCCTGCAGCCGCTGCAGGCGGTTGGGGTGATCGCTCACCGCCAGCTTGCGATTCAGTAGTGACAGCGCCTGGGCCCGGGCCTGTTGCCGGGCTTCGTCCCGACTCAGGTCCGAGCCTACATTGCGTTCCACCAGTTGCTCGTAGCGCTGCAGGGATTTTTCCGACAGCTCCACCAGTTCCTGCTCCACCTGCAGTGCCTGCCGATCGTTCTTAAAGCGGGCCTGTTCCGACGCCACCTGGGCCTCCAGGTCCTCCAGCTCCGCCTGGCGCTGTTCGTAGCTAAGGCGCACCTCACTGTCGTCCAGCTGCACCAGCAACTGACCGGGCTCCACCCATTGCCCTTCCTCCACCTGCACCTGATCCACAAAGGCGTTGATGGTGGCCGCCAGACTGGCCTCCCGGGGGGATTCCAGGCGGCCATAGAGGGTGACCATGGGGCGGTGGCTGCCGGGCTCCGCCGGCACAGTACGCACCAACGGCAGAATTTCGGTGGCCGGTTTTTTCGGCGGCGCCGGTTGCAGGGCGAACAACAACACCAGCACCAGCAGGGTGCCACCCAGTATCAGCAACGGCAGGGGCAGGGCTCGCAGACGGCGGATCAAAGCTTGGTACAGGTTCTTCATTACGGCGTTCGCATCGTGTCCGGACCAGCCGCATCATGACGGCCACGGATGCTGTCTGGCAATAGCCTGAGGGGCTGAAAATTCAGGAATTTTAACATGTTATTGATCTCTGACAGGAAAGCTATCACGCTGGCGGTAAAGCTGCTTGCCGGCTTCTCATCCCTTGTAACAAATTGTGGTCATGACTTTGCGCTCGCTTCCCGATATTTTTGCAGCTAGTGTTTGAGGCTTCCCGCCGCTTTCGGTTCCATTGTAGAAGATTTCACAACAGGTAGGATCATGTTAGACAGCCCACGGGAACAGGAACAACAGCAGAAAATTCTGGTGGTGGATGATGACTCCCGCCTGCGCTCCCTGTTGCAGCGCTATCTGGAAGAACAGGGTTACCTGGTCAAGGCGGTGGCCGACGGCCAGCAGATGGATCGGGCCCTGGGGCGGGAGATCTATTCCCTGATGGTGCTGGATCTGATGCTGCCGGGGGAGGATGGCATGTCCATCTGTCAGCGGCTGCGGCAGGCGGACAACAACATTCCCATTATCATGCTGACGGCAAAAGGAGACGATGCCGATCGCATCAACGGGCTCGAGGCGGGGGCGGACGATTATCTGCCTAAGCCATTCAATCCACGGGAACTGCTGGCCCGGGTCAAGGCGGTGTTGCGGCGCCAGGTCAAGGAATTGCCCGGAGCGCCATCGCAGCTGGAAACCGTGGTCAGTTTCGGGCCCTTTGTACTGGACCTATCCACCCGGACCCTGACCAAGGACGGTGAGGCGGTGTCGCTGACCACCGGTGAATTTGCGGTGATGAAGGCACTGGTACAGCATCCCCGGGAGCCTTTGACCCGGGACAAACTCATGAATCTGGCCCGGGGCCGGGAGTGGAGTGCCATGGAGCGCAGCATCGACGTCCAGGTCTCGCGCTTGCGGCGGCTGATCGAGGATGACCCGTCCAACTCCCGCTATATTCAGACCGTGTGGGGGGTGGGGTACGTGTTCGTGCCTGATGGCAACGCCACCTGAGCGTCGTCAGAATGTCATAATCCACCGGTACGCTAAAGGCCCTCAAGGGCGGAGGCTTCGTGGCTGACGTTGGATCAGGGGTGCGATCAAAGGTACGATCAGGGGTGTGCAGGCATGGTAGCGATGTTAGCTGACGGCATGGCCGGAACCCGGGCTGGGCTATGACAGCATCCAACCCCCACCAGTTGCTGGCAATGCAGGATCAGCTGCTGCGGCTGCGGGATCAGGCGCTGGCGCTGGAGCAGCGGTTCGCCCCGGAGATTGCGGCCTGTCCGCCGCAGAATCGCGGCAGCGCCAGCAATCTGATTCACTATCTGAGTGTGCGCCAGCACGATATCCGGCCCCTGCAGCAGAATCTGTCCCGTTATGGATTGTCGTCCCTGTCGGTGCTGGAGGCCTTCACCCTGGCCCACCTGAACGCGGTACTGGACGTGTTGCAGACACTCACCGGATGCCCGTTGCCGGCGCCACCGCCGCCGGTGGACTATAGCTCCGGCCCGCAATGCCTGCAGGCCCGTGGTACGGCGTTGCTGGGTACCCCCAATGCTCATCGCGGCGCTCACATCATGGTAACCATGCCCTCGGAGGCCGCCACCCATCCCCAACTGGTGAGTGAGCTGCTGGGAGCGGGCATGAGCCTGATGCGTATCAACTGCGCCCATGACCATCCTTCCGCCTGGCAGGCCATGGTCGCCAATCTGCGGAGCGCCGTCGCCGCCAGTGACCGACCCTGCCGGATTCAGGCGGACCTGGGGGGGCCCAAGCTGCGCACCGGGCCGATTCAGAGCCGGGGCCGGCTGTTGAAACTGAAGCCGAAACGGGATCTTTATGGTGTGGTGCTGGAGCCCTGTCGAATCTGGCTGCACAGCCGTCCCGCCGCCGCCGGACCCAGCAGCCTGCACCGGGCCCTGCTGGTGGCCGACGAGTTTATTCAGGCCTGTGCGGTGGGGGATCACGTGCAGCTTACCGACTGTCGCGGGCAGCGCCGCAAACTGAAAATTGTCCAGACGGCGGCGGCAGGCTTTATCGCCGAGCTCAGTCACACCGCCTACCTGTCTCCGGATACCGTGCTGCGGTTAAAGCGGGGCCAGCACACCCTGGCCAGTGCCCAGCCTCTGGGGCTGCCGGAGGTGGTGCAGCCCATTCTGTTGCTGGTGGGCGACGAACTGGTGCTGTCCCGGGATCCCCACCCCGGCACTCTGGAACAGCGGGACAGCTGTGGCCGGTTACAGCGGCCGGCCCGGGTTCACTGCAGTCTGGCTCAGGCTTTTGACCAGGTGCAGCCCGGTCACCGGGTGTGGTTTGACGATGGCCGGATTGGCGCGGAAGTGTTGAGCTGTGATGGTCGGGAAATGCGTCTGCGGGTGACCCAGGCGGCCCCCGGAGGCAGCCGGCTGAAAGCGGAAAAAGGCATTAATTTTCCGGATACCGAGATGGAAATTCCCGCCCTCACCGAGAAGGATCTGGCGGATCTGAGTCAGGTGGCGGAGTGGGCGGATATTGTGGCGTTGTCCTTTGTGCGCCGGCCGGACGATCTGCAGGCCCTGCATCAGGCGTTGCTGGAGCTGGGTAAGCCGGACACTGGCATCGTGCTGAAAATCGAGAATCGACAGGCATTTGAGAACCTCCCCAGGATACTGTTGGCGGGTTTGCAGTGTGGTCGCCCCCTGGGGGTAATGATTGCCCGGGGTGACCTGGCGGTGGAAATGGGCTTCGACCGCCTCAGTGAAGTACAGCAGGAGATACTCTGGATCTGCGAAGCGGCCCATGTGCCGGTGATCTGGGCCACCCAGATTCTGGAGTCCCTGGCGAAACGGGGGGTGCCCTCCCGGGCCGAGGTGACGGACGCGGGAATGAGCGTGGTGGCGGAATGCGTGATGCTCAACAAAGGGCCTTACATCGTGGCGGCGGTGACCATGCTGGATAACATTCTGCGGCGCATGGACCAGCATTATCACAAACGCCGGGCCACCCTGAGGCCCTTGAGTGTGGCCCGACTCTGAGGCTGGCGCCGGGGGCGCCATTACCGGATAATGACCGGCCGGTGTTATCCTTGAGCCACTATGAAGCTGATTCCCCGCTCCTCTTTCTGGCGCACCATCTGGCTGGTGTGGCTGGTGATTCTGCTAAGCCAGATCTCCACCCTGCTGTTTGCGGTTTACTACCTGTATCTGCCGGGTATCCAGCAAAATGCCCGGTTGGTGGCGCTGGAGCTGGATACCATCGGTTATCTGGTGGATAGCGAACGGCGCAATGAGCTGTTGCAGCGGCTGCGGCAGCAGCATCACATTGAAATCACCCAAACGCCCGACATCGTACCGGCGGCCGGCGAGGGGCTGTTCGGCCGCCTGTTCGTGGATCCGTTGCGCCGGCGCATGGGGCCGGACGCGGAGGTGCGTCTGGGACTGGAGCCGGCGCCGGCATTATGGATTCGCAATCCCCGCCAGCCTTCGTTGTGGGTGCGATTCCCGCTGGAGCACGTGGGGCGTTATCAGGCCATCGCCTTTTTGGCCTGGCTGATTGGCACCCCGGCCCTGGCATTTGTGTTGGGGGCGTACTTTGTGCGCCAGCTTAACCGGCCGCTAAAAAACCTGGAGGCCGCCGCCCGCCGCATCGGTCGCGGTGAGCCGGTGAAAGGTTCCCTGCTGGCCAATACCTCCCGGGAGATCGGCGCGGTGAACCGGGCTTTTCTGCAAATGAGTGAGAACCTGCAGCGGGCGGACCGGGAACGGGCATTGCTGTTGGCGGGTATCTCCCATGATTTGCGTACCCCTTTAACGCGAATGCGACTGACCGCGGAACTGTTGGGGGAGTCGGAGTTCACCGAGGGCATGGTGCGGGATATCGAGGACATGAATGCGATTCTGGACCAGTTTATTCTGTTCGTGCGCGATGGCAGCGACGAGGATACCGAAGTGGGGGATCTGAATGAAGTGATTGTGGAAGTGGTGTCCCAGTTCGAATCCGAAGGTAGTGCCATTGACACCGAGCTGCACGAACTGCCGGCCATTTCCCTGAAGCGCCTCTCTCTCAAGCGGATGTTCGCCAACCTGATAGCCAACGCGGTACGCCATGGCGGGGGCGAGGTGGGCGTCTATAGCGGCCTGGAGAGTGGTGAGATCCGGGTGGTGGTGGCGGACCGGGGCCGGGGGCTGACGGAGCAGGAGATGCATGATCTGTTTCAGCCCTTTGCCCGGGGCGACCAGAGCCGCACCAGCAAAGGCTCCGGCCTGGGGCTGGCCATCGTCAAACGCATTGTCGACATGCACCACGGCCGGGTGCAGTTACGTAACCGCGAGGGTGGGGGCCTGGAGGCCATCGTGCATTTTCCGGTTACCGGCGACCTGGTGCCGCCGGATTCCCTGATGACCCGGTTGCGTTAGGTTCCCTGGCTCGCATCGGCGCTGCGATCCAGCTGCCGTTGCGCGTTTTTGCGTGCCAGTTTTCGCCGCCGTCGTGCCGCCAGGGTGCGCGGGTCACTGCCGATGTGCTGTTCCCCCCGTTGCCGGGCCAGCCGCATTTGTTTTTCCCGCTGGGCAAAGCGTTGCTTCTGCTCCGGGCTGAGTTCCGGATAGCAGTGGTGGCAGCTCACCCCGGCCTGATAGTGGCGGTGTTGTTTGTCCGCCTCGGTGATGGGGCGGCGACAGGCGTGACATTGATCATAATGCCCCTTGCGCAACTGGTGGTCCACCGTCACCCGGTTGTCGAACACAAAGCATTCCCCCCGCCACAGGGATTCTGTCTCCGGTACCTCTTCGAGATATTTCAGGATGCCCCCTTCCAGATGGTATACCTCTTCAAATCCCTGTTGTTTCAATAACGCGGTGGACTTTTCGCAGCGGATGCCGCCGGTACAGAACATGGCCACCTTCTTGTGCCGGCCCGGATCCAGGTTGGTTTTGACATAATCGGGGAACTCGCGGAAGCTTTTCGTTTGCGGATTCTGTGCCCCTTTAAAGCTGCCGATTTCCACTTCATAGTCGTTGCGGGTGTCCACCAGCACCACCTCAGGATCGCTGATCAGGGCATTCCAATCCCGGGGCTTGACATAGGTGCCCACCACCTGACGGGGATCGATACCCTCCACCCCCAGGGTGACAATTTCTTTTTTCAGTTTCACTTTGGTGCGGTAAAACGGTTGTTCCGTATCAAAGGATTCCTTGGTGTCCAGCCGGGCCAGGCGCGGATCCCGGCGCAGAAACGCCAGTACCGCGTCAATGCCCTCGCGGCTGCCGGCGATGGTGCCGTTAATACCTTCTTTGGCCAACAGCAGGGTGCCCTTCACATCATGATCGAGCATCTGCCGTAACAGAGGCTGGCGCCATTGGGCGTAGTCTTCCAGGGTGACGAATTGATAAAGCGCGCACACCACAACGGGGGCGCTGGGGGGTGTCTGGGTCATGGTTTCCTCGCAGTCTGGAGCGTAAATCCAGGGCGGTTGGTCAAGTTGTACGGCTGGTCTTGCAGCCGGGCGCGAAATTTTAAAACAATTGGCGCTGGAATCAAAGGCGTGGGGGCGTGCGCAAGCCAGACTCTGCCAAGCGGGATCAAACCGCGTATACTGGAGCCGTATCATTCTCGATAACAGTGGGGCGGTGGTGACAGGCAATAACACGACGGAAGAACTGCAGGTGGAAGTCAGCCTGCCGGGGCGGGGCAGTAAAACCATGTCCGCTCTGCAGGTGGTGGCGTTTGCCAAAACCCTGGGGCAACAGCAACAATGGTCGGTGGCCAAGGTGCTGGCACAGCAGCTTACCGAGCAGGTGCCGGATCACCTGGAGGGCTGGCTGGCGCTGTTTGAAGCCTGCGAAGCGCTGGAGGATTACGCCATGTTATCCCGGGCCGCCATGCGTTGCCTGGAGCACAAGCCCCGTTGTGTGGCGGCACTGATGGCGCTGGCCACGGCCCTGGGCCATCACGGTCGGCAGCTGGAGGCGCTGGAAATCATCGCCACCGCCATGGCGCTGGAACCGGACAACCGGCGCTTGCAACGGCAACGGGACAGCCTGCTGCAGGGTCGGGATGCCGATCCCTCCTGATGGTGTACTCAGGCCGTCTCTCTTGATGCTGCCGGCGCTTCCCGCTAGGGTGTTATAGCAACGCTACAGTCAAGGACTCTGGGCTCATGTTGCATACGCTCGATTATGTGGTCATTGGGGTTTACCTGATCGTGCTGCTGGCGATCTGCGTGCGGGTAACCCGCAGCTCACCGGATGTGGATGAACTGTTCCTGGCCGGTCGCACCCTGGGGCCGGCGGTGATCGGTTTTTCCTTGTTCGCCTCCAATATTTCCTCCACCACCTTGATCGGCTTGCCGGGCGCCGCCTGGGAGCACGGTATCTCAGTGGCCAACTACGAATGGATGGCCGGGCTGGTGCTGGTGTTCACCGCCTTTTTTGTCGCCCCGGTTTTTATCCGCCATCGCATCACCACCATCCCCGAAATGCTGGAGAAACGGTTTGACCCTCGGTTGCGCCGTTATCTTTCCGGTACTTCCCTCTTTCTGAGTATTGTGCTGGACACCGCCGGCAGCCTGTACGCGGGTGCTCTGGTGCTGATGTTGTTTATTCCGGGGCTCAGCCTGGGACCCACCTGCGCGGTGATGGCGGTGTTCGCCGGTTTGTATACCGCCGCCGGGGGCCTGCGGGCGGTGGCCTATACCGATGTGATCCAGGCGGTGGTGTTGTTGGTGGGATCCGCCGTGCTGTGTTTGCTGGTGTTCGGGGAGTTCGATTACAACTGGAGTCGGGTGGTGGAAAATGTGGATCCCCAGCACATGTCGCTGATCCGGCCCATGGACGATCCCGCACTGCCCTGGCTGGGTACGCTGATCGGCCTGCCGATTTTGGGCTTTTACTACTGGACCATGAACCAGTATGTGGCCCAGCGACTGCTGGGGGCGCGCAATGTGGATGCCGCGGCCCGGGGTGCCATGCTGGCGGCGGCGTTGAAACTGCTGCCATTGTTTCTGATGGTGATGCCCGGGGCCATGGCGGCGGCGCTGCTACCGGATCTGGAACGGGCCGATACGGTGTTGCCACGGTTGATTATCGAGTACGCCCCGGTGGGGCTCACCGGGCTGATGGTGGCGGGGCTGATGGCGGCGATCATGTCCAGTGTGGATTCCACGTTAAATTCCGCCTCCACCCTGATCATTGTGGATTTTGTCAAACCCCGCAAACCGGATATCACCCAGAAACAACTGGCGTTATGGGGTCGATACAGCACACTGACCCTAATGCTGCTGGCGGCGGTGTGGGCGCCCATGATCGATAAATTCCCGGGACTGTTTGCCTATCTGCAACAGACCTTTTCCTATGTGGTGCCACCTTTGGTGGCGGCCTTTGCGGTGGGTTTCTGCAGCAGGAAAGTGGGTAAAAACGCCGCGTTCAGGGGCGTGGTGTTGGGCCATGTGGTGTCGGTAGCGTTGTTCGCCGGTTCGGTAACTGATCAGCATCAGATTCATTTCACTATTGTGGCCGGGCTGTTGTTCGTGGTCACGGTACTATGGATTTACCTTATGCACTGGCTGCGTCCGGAGACTCTGGACGCGGAGCAGGCATCCACTGCCGCCCTCACCCCAGAGGACAGTCTTTCCCCCGCGGTGAAAGGCATGGCGGCGGTGGTGGTGGCCCTGACCGCCATCATGGTGGTGGCGTTCTGGTAACCGGCACCAGCTTCGCCGCAAGCAGTTATTGCCCGGTCTTGTTGGGTGCCCCGGCCAGCCCGGTGGCCCTGTGTGCCTGGGCGCGCCAGCGGGCCAGTTGTTCCGTGATTGCACTGCCCTCCACCAGCTGCGGCTGGGAATGGGTTTTCCCCTCGGCCTGCTCCCATTCCTGAATCAACGCATCGGCCTTGTGAAATGCCTCGGCAAAGCTGGCGGATTGCGGCAAGGCCTGCTTGAAAAAGGTGTCGCCAAAATAGGTGAAATCCTCATTGTCGGCGCAGCCAAACGAGGTGCGATCCGCTGCCGCCGCGGTGATAATCAGGCTGTTAGCGTTTTTCAGGCTGTCGATGAAGCCCCCGGAATAGCAGGCGGAGATCACTAATACCCGCCAGCGGATGCCGGCAGCGTCCAGCATCTCGCGCAATCGATCCGCCTGCAAATCCGCCAGCGCCAACCCCGGCTGATTGAAGGCAATGGTGCGATCCCGCTGACCGTGGCTGGTGATGTACAAGAACAGAATATCCTGCTCCGGGTTCATCCGTTGCCCCAGGGTGTCCAGGCTGCGCTCCAGGCTGGTGAGGGTGGCCAGGGGGCGGTCATCCAGGCTGCGGCGGCTGTTGCTGAGGTAGATGGAATGGGCGGCGTTGGCAAAACGGTGCTGAAAATCCGTTTCAATAAAATTGATCTCCCGCCGAAACACTTCCTCGGCGCCATAGGGCGCCAGAGCCAGGGTGAACAATTCAATGCGATCGGCGGCCCCCGGGGCCACCTGGCTCAGGGTCTGCTCCAGCAGCGGCAGCTGTTGATACAGTGCATGTTCGGTAAGGGTTTCCGGGGTGTGTATGGTAAGATCGCCACGGGCCGCCACCAGCTCACCCTGACGCCAGGTGCCGGTATAGGATTCCGGGTCGCCACCGGGGTTGTGCCGGGTCAGAGTGCCGTCCCCATGGCGGACGCCGTAACGGAACTGGCCGGCATAATGCTCGCCGGCGGCGTTCCACCATTCCCCCTCACCGTGAAACCGTTGGTACTCAAAGTCACCCTGATAGCGTTCACCGTCGGCTCCCAGATATTCGCCTTTGCCATCGAGCATGCCGTCCCTGAAATAACCGATGTATTGATTGCCATCGGCATCGGTAAATACACCATCCCCCTGGGCGCGCCAGTTATCGAATTCGCCCACGTGTTCACTGCCATCGCTGTGGGTGAGGGCACCTTTGCCGCTGAAAATGCCGCCGGCAAAATCGCCGGAATAGCGGTCCCCCGCATCAGTAATGTACACGCCGGTGCCATGGAACTCTCCATCCACAAACCGGCCCTGGTAACGATCACCGTTGTCGTACTGGATCTGCCCCCGGCCGTGGTAGCGGTCATGCCGCAGCTGACCGCTGTAGACATGGTCCCCGGGCACTACCCAGATACCGTTGCCGCTGATCACACCCTGCCGAAAACCGCCGCTGTAATGGCTGCCGTTGGAGAAATGGATTTCGCCCTGGCCATGCATCACTCCCTGGTGGAATTGCCCGGCATAGCGATAGCGTTGCGGGCTGTCGAAACTGCCATGCCCTTGCATCAGACCGTCCGCAAACTGGCCCTGATACTCGTCGCCATTGTTCCAGCGCAGGGTGCCCCAGCCATGGGCCACCCCCTCAGCATTCAGCGGTCCGGTATATTGGGCGCCGTCGGCAAACGTCAGTATCGGCCGTGGTGTCAGGCCCGTGGCGGAGAGCTGGTAATGTGGCGCCAGTAACAGGCCGCCGCCCACGCCCAGCAGCAGGACCAGCAAGGTCAGTAAATAACGCCCCATGGGATCTCCTGGTTCAGAACCAAGCTCCAGCATATCACAGGGCTGTCGGGTTATTGGCTGGCGGAGGCGCCGGGGGCCGGTTGTAGCGGGCGCCAGGACAGGGCAGCCACCAGGCATACCGCCGCCAGCATGGTCAGCCAGATATAAACGCAGTGCAGTGAATGCCGCAACGCCAGGGCGGTGACGGAAAGCCCGCTGAGATGCCCCAGGATATGGGTGACACCCAATTGTGCCGCGGCCAGGTTCTGGCGCTGTTGCAGTAGCGAAAGCTGACTGCTGTAGAGGGGCGTCATCCAGGCCAGCGCCAGGCTCATCACCAGCACGATGCCGCAGAACTGCCACAGGGACCGGGCGTACAGTAACCCCAGGGCGCTCACCAGCAGCAGGGCCGCCAGCCAGAGTTTGCGCAGTTGCGGCTGCACCGGCGGGCGCCGTATCTGCAGCCGGTGTGCCCCCACACTGAGGGCCGCCGCCGCCACCATCAGGGCACCCAAAAACAGGCTGAGGGATCGCGGCGGCAAATCACTGAGCTGCTCCAGTGCCGGACCCAGTTGAAATTGCAGGCTGCTGCCGATGGCGGTGGTGGCCAGCGCCAGCAGCCCCAGCCAGCGCGGCGGAATGACCCCCCGCAAATGACGCCGCCAGTGTTGCGGTGGATCCGGGTCCGGCGGCGCCGGCAGATGCCATACCCGGCCCATTAACAGCAGGGGCCAGAGTGCCAGCGCCAGCGGCAGTAACAGCCAATGCAACCACCCCAGCAAGGCCGCCAGGGCCGGGCCCAGGGCCCTAGACAATGCCAGCTGCAAACTGATCTGGCTGAAGGCCCGCAGCCGCTGGTCCGCATGGGTCAGGTCGGCGCACCAGCTTTGCACCACCGGCAGCAGGATGGAGGCGAATCCGCCGTACAGCAGCCGGCTCAGGGCTACGCCGACCATGGCTGCTTCCCGGTCCAGGTGGTTCCCCCACAGCCCCGCCAGTGCCGCCGCCAGCAGTAACATACTGGCGCCGTAACCCGCCAGGCCCAGGCGCAGGGCCAGGGGGTAACCCAGCCGCGGCAGCAGCAAGGGCCACACCAGAATCCCCGCCAAATAGGCGGCCATCCCCAATGCCAGCAATTGCGCCCACTGGCTGTAGCCGATACCGGTGTGGGTCACCAGCAGGGGCAGATATACCAGCACCGCGGTCTGCCCCAGGCCCATGGGCGTCACCGCCACCGCCAGGGATCGGATTGTTTTTCTTTCGATATTGATAATCGTTTGCATTTGCTAATGATACACGATAATGTACGGCCGGAAAACAGAATAACGGGTGAACACGCCATGGAAACCGCTACCGCTTCTGCTGCCGATTGGCTCTCAGCCAACGGCTTTCTCAACGCCTACATTCGCGAGTTTGATGACTGGCGGATCGAAACCAGCCCCCGCAGCTGGCAAAACGCCGGCTTTCCCGCGCAGGCCCTGTTGATTCCTCTGGGGCACCAGTCGCTCTGGGTGGGGGTGCAGTACTGGTCCGATTGCGGACGCCATCGGTTCGGTCTGCCCGCCCGTTGCGAAGGACCACACGGCATGCAGTCCCGGCAGTTGAATTTTCTGTCCCTGGCCAAACTGCTGGTGGAAAACGCCGGCCTGCTCACCAACGGCAGCATCGGGGCCATGGCCCGGTTCCTGGAACGCATCATTGAAAGCCACCGTAATCTGGAAATGCTGCTGACCCTGCGGGAACCGGAGCTGGACCACCTGTTTCGGGGCCCCCTCAGTTTCCGGCAGGCGGAACAGGCCCTGCTGGTGGGACACTCCGTGCACCCGGCCCCCAAAGTGCGGCAGCCCATGACCCTCACTGAAGCAGTCCAGTACGGGCCCGAGGGCGGGGAGGGTTTTGCCCTGGCCTGGATGCTGGTACGGCGCCAGCGGGTGCATTACCACAGCGCCGACGGTGTCAGCCTGGAGCAGCGGGTGCAGGCGTTGATCGACGCCGATCCCCACCTCACCGCGGATTATATTGATATCCGCGACGACTATGTGCTGCTGCCCGCTCACCCCTGGCAAGTAAAACGGTTGCAGCGGCTGCCGGCATTGCAGGCGGCATTCGCCAGCCAGGACATTATTCCCCTCGCGTCTCAGGGCAGCCGTTGGCATGCCACCTCGTCCATGCGTTCCATTTATAACGAGCAGGCGCCCTATATGCTCAAGTTCTCCCTTAGTGTGCGCCTCACCAATTCCGTCCGTCATCTGCAACCGGCCGAGGCGGAACGGGGCTGTCTGATCTCCAAAATCCTGGCAACGCCGGTGGGGCAACAGTTCAGTCAGCGTTTCCGCGATTTTCAGATTATGCAGGAACCGGCCTATGTCTGTCTGCTGGATGACGCCGGTGGGCGGCTTCCGGATACCATGCTGGTATTCCGTGACAACCCCATTCGCGAGCAGAGTCAGCGCCAGTTTAATGTGCTGGCCAGCCTGACTCAGGATCATCCCGGGGGCGGGATAAGCAGTCTGGGCTCTCTGGTGATGGAGGTGGCCGTCAGTCAGAATATCACCCCCGCCACTGCCGCCAGCCGCTGGTTTGCCGCCTACCTGAAAGTGGCGGTGCAGCCCCTGGTGCTGGCTCAGGCTGACTACGGCCTGCTGTTTGGTGCCCACCAGCAGAATCTCGTTCTGGGCCTGGAACGCGGCCTGCCGGTGCACTGTTATTTTCGCGATTGTCAGGGCACGGGTTTCAGCGCGGCGGGGGCCCGCCTGTTCAAGCTGGATCACAACGCACTGGGGGAGTCGGCCGAGAACCAGCTGGATAATGAGATGGCCAACAAGCTGTTTGCTTACTACCTCATTGTCAATTCCACCTTCGGCGTCATCGGCGCCCTGGGCGCCGACGGCCTGATCCCGGAAGCCAGTTTGTTGTTGCAACTGCGCACCTTCCTGCAACAACAGATGACGCCGCAGCGCCGGGATCTGAGTTTTCTCCGGGCCGTCCTGGAGTCTGAAAGCCTGTGGCAAAAGGGCAATTTTATCTGCTCCCTGGCGGATATGAATGAAAACACCCTGGCGGATCCCGCCGCGATTTACCGTCCCATCGATAATCCAATTTTCCGGGTGGAGCAGGAGTCTCTACTGGCCGTCACACAATAGGAGTAGCAATGAACAGTCCCTCAAGTTTGACTGCCATTCAAGGCAGTCATGACCCACAGTCATGGTTAATTCAACAGCCCTCCCTGGGCACGGTTGAGATTGCTGTGGAGCATCGTAATCAACAAGTGCACCTGACCCTGGATGCGAACGATCTGACTCTGGTACTGGCGCTAACTGGGGAGCAGCAGCTGATCCCCGGCGACTGGCATCTGGCGACTGCTAAGCGGGGCCGGGAGCAACAGGCCCTGGCGCTGTTACTGGCGCTGGACGTTGTGTTCAGCCTGCGACCATCAGGTTCCGCTATCAGTGCCGATGCGGATTTGTCGGCGCTGCTGCCCGATACCCTGGTGGCCGCTGGTGTCATCGAGCGGCAGGCCTTTTATCAGTGGCCCGCCCTGTGGCTCAGTAAAGGCGTGGCCTATCCATCCCCGGCAAGTTGGCAGACCACTGATGGTACCTGCCACCCCCGTAGGCCCGCCCAGCCCTGGGGGGAATTCTATCGTCGGTTTGTGCCTTCCCTGGGCAAGACCCTTAGCTTTCGGGCCCTGGATCCGGAACAGGACCTGGACCTGTTTTACCGCTGGATGAACGAGCCGCGGATCGCAGCTGCCTGGGAGCTGGACCATCCCAAGGCGCAACTGCACCAGTATTTACTGGAGCGGGTCGGGGCTTCCCATATTCATTCGGCACTGGGGTTGTACGATGACGAACCCTTCGGCTATTTCGAGTTGTACTGGACGGCGGAGGACCGGTTGGGTCCGTATTATGACGCCGGGGATTTTGACCGGGGTCTGCATATTCTGGTGGGCAATCCGGCCTATCTGGGCACCCGTTGGTTCAACGGCTGGCTTACCGGGCTGACCCATTATCTGCTGTTGGACGACCCTCGCACCCAACGGGTAATGGGGGAGCCCCGCGCCGACAACCAGAACCTGCTGAAGCATCTGCAAACGGTACCGGCCTGGCACAAACTCCGGGAATTTGATTTTCCCCATAAGCGGGCTGCAATACTGGAATGCACACGGCAGCGGTTTTTCAGTCAGATCCAAATGCCCTGATTCAAACACCGCCAGAGAAAGGATAAGCGGTTATGGTTCACGATACCGAAGCATCTTTATGGCACCGGCTCAATCAACAGCTGGTGGCGAAAAATATTTCCGAACTCCAGTATGAAGAGTGTCTGGTGCCGGAACCCAGCGGAGATGGCTGGCATTTGCGGTTGGCCAGTGGCGTGGAATACCGGTTCCAGGCCTGGCGCAGCATCTGGGGCCAGCTGCGGGTCAACTCGGGCAGCCTGTTGCGTGATGGCAGCCCCGTTACCAGTGCCGCTCAATTCTACATTGATGCACAGCAGGACCTGGAGCTGGACGCTATTGTGCTGGCGAACCTGCTGGAGGAATGTGCTCAGACCCTTTACGGTGACAGGTTGGCCTGGCTGCAGCGGGAACAGATTGATGCGGCGGCGCTGGCGCAGCTGGATGTTGACCGGCAACAGGTGTTTCTTGATGGCCACCCCAAGGCAGTTCTGAACAAGGGCCGCCTGGGCTGGGGCAGTACGGAGTTACAGCAGTTCGCGCCGGAGTCCGGCCAGCCGGTGCGGCTGCGCTGGATCGCGGTGGCGGCGTCGGAGTGTACTTTGGGCGCCCAGCGACCGGGGCAACTGCAGGCCATGGTACGCAGCGCCATGAGTGAGCGGGAATACCGTGAGCTGCGGCAAACCCTGCAGCGCCACACCACTGGCCCGGACGTTGAAGAATCCTGGCATCTGCTGCCGGTGCATCCCTGGCAGTGGCAACATAAAATCCGGATTCAGTTTCAGGAGTGGCTGGCCCGGGGCCGGATGCTGGATCTGGGGGTGCATGGCCACCGCTTTCTGCCCCTGCAATCCATTCGCACTCTGGCCAATCTGGATTGCCCCACCCACCCCAATGTCAAACTGCCGCTGACCATTCTCAACACCTCCTGCTATCGCGGAATTCCCGGGCAATACATTGCCGCTGGCGGAGTGCTGTCGGCCTGGCTGCAGACTCTGTGCCGACAGGACGCACTGCTGTCGCAGCGGGGCACACTGGTATTGCAGGAGCCGGTGGGCGTTACCTGCAACCACCCCCGTTACGGCCAGATCGATGCCGCCCCTTACCGCTACCACGAAATGCTGGGGGTGATCTGGCGTCAGAGCGTGCAGAGTCAATTACAGCCCGGGGAACGGGCCATGCTGATGGCTGGCTTGCTGCAACAGGACAACCGGGGGGACTCGGTAGTGCGGCATTTGATTGTGGAATCCGGAATGAGCCCCGAGCAGTGGGTGACCTCGCTGTTTGGTGTCGTGGTGGTGCCTCTGTATCACCTGATGTGCCAGTACGGCGTGGGGCTGGTGGCTCACGGTCAGAACCTTACGCTGATTCTGGAGCAGGGGCGTCCGCGGCGGCTGGCGCTCAAGGATCTGCAGGGGGATCTACGCCTGGTGGATCAGGATTTTCCCGAGCTGGAAAGCCTGCCGCCGCAGGCGGCTGCGGTACTGACCCGGCTGCCACCGGAATATCTGCTGCACGATTTGCTCACCGGTCACTTTGTGACGGTATTGCGTTATTTGTCGGCCCTGATGCAGGAGCAGGGCCTGTTGTCGGAGACCGACTTTTATCGGACTCTGGCCACCGTGCTGCGCAACTATCAGCGTCAATACCCGCAGTTGGCGCCCCGCTTCCGCCAATTTGATTTGTTGGCCCCCATTGTGAAGCGGGTCTGCATTAACCGGGTCCGGTTCCGGGAAGGTTACGCTGATCGCCAACAACGTCCCGTGCCCGTGCTGGGCTCGGATCTGAGCAACCCACTGATCGCCGCTACCGGCATCGAAGCACAGGAGATCGCCTGATGAATCATTCCCATCTGAGTCTGGCCGGTATCGGCGCCGGCCCGTTCAATTTGAGCGTGGCCGCATTGCTGCAACGGGTGCCCCGGTTGCCCCATGCTTTTTTCGAGCAGAAGCCGGCGTTTAACTGGCATCCGGGATTGATGCTGCGCGGTGCCAGGCTGCAAACCTCCTGGTTGAAGGATCTGGTCACCCCGGTAGACCCCACCAGCCCCTATAGCTTCCTGCAGTTTTTGGTGGAGCACGGCCGTTTCTATGCCTTTCTCAACGCGGAACAACCGGCGGTGTCGCGGCAGGAATTCGCCCAATACCTGGCATGGGTGGCGCAGCGGTTACCCACTCTCACTTTTAGTGCGCAGGTTCGCAAAATCGATCATCGACGGGATCGTTTTCAATTGCGGTTTGATGATCGGACAGTCACTGCGGATCATCTTTGCCTGGGCACGGGAACCCAACCCTATGTACCGGACTTCGCGGTGCAGCATCTGGGTAAACAGGTGTTGCATGGCGCTCATATCCTCAACGCGCCCCGGCAGTTCCACGGCAAACGGGTTGCCGTCATCGGCGGCGGCCAGACCGGGGCGGAAATATTTCTGGAGCTTATTGGTGAGCGCTGGGGTGAGTGTGATTCCGTGGCCTGGATTTCCCGCCGCGATAATTTTGAACCGCTGGATGAGGCGCCGTTTACCAACGACCTGTTTACGCCCGCTTATGTGCAACACTTCCTGTCCCTGTCCCGGGAGCAGAAACAGACTCTGGTGGCCCGGCAGAAGCTGGCCAGTGATGGCATTTCCCCGTCCACCCTGGTGGACATTTACCAGAGCCTGTACGAGATCCAGATGGTGCAGGGGCGTAACAAGGACTACGCCCTGATGCCGGGAAGGCAACTGGTACAGATGCAGCGTCACGGGGATCATTACCAACTGCAGGTGCAGCATCACCGCCAGGCGGAGGAGTGGCTGGAAGCCGACGTGGTGATATTCTGCACCGGGTTTAAATCCGTGGTGCCGGCCTGTCTTGAGCCGCTGGTTGATCGCATCCACTGGCAGGAGGACGGCTGTCTGGCAATGCAGGATAATTATCGGATTCGCTGGCAGGGGTCTGAGCGCAACCGGATTTATGCGGTCAATGCCAGCCGTCATCACCATGGCATCGTCGATCCGCAAACCAGTCTGATGGCCTGGCGCGGCGCCAATATTGTCAATGATCTGCTGGGGCAGCCGCTGTATCAGTTGGAGCAGGCCGGAATGGTGCAGTGGGGGGTGAGGGAACCGGATAAAGTGCGGGTGGTGGCTTGACTGGCGTTACTACACAGGATAAGCAGAAAACTATCAACAGGAGAACGGATCATGGCCGATGAGCCCATTACCATCACGGGCTGGCCCCTGGTGGAGATCCACTTTAACGGCCCTGCCAGCGATGCCCAGGTTCAGGCC
Source organism: Pseudomonadales bacterium (assembly GCA_002701845.1). Lineage (GTDB taxonomy): Bacteria > Pseudomonadota > Gammaproteobacteria > Pseudomonadales > Ketobacteraceae > Ketobacter. Next base: position 12,580 of record NZXG01000026.1, on the reverse strand, counting down.
TGGCTGGATACCATGGATCAACTGCTGGCCCGGCAGTCTCCCTTCGGCCTGTTAACGGCAACCGGACCCGACAGTGATTTTGCCGAGGCCGGGCGCCGGGCCATGGGGATCTGGTTCAGGCAAAACCGCCAGCCATTGCAGCAGTTCTGCGTGGGGGTGGCGCGGGTGGCTCCGAATCAGCAGGCAATCCAGCGTCTGGCTGGGCCCAAAATGCAGGCGGCCATGCCCTGTCCCATCTTTGCCTCGGTGGAGCGGGCCGAGGCCCTGGCCTGGCTGCAGGCAAAGTTGCCCGGTGCGCAGTAATTATCGCTGGCGCGGTGGTTTTTGGTCGTGTTTTTCGGTTAACCTTTGCCTGGTTGCGGTCTCTTTTCTACGGATTATTTAGCCCGTACGGGAGCCCGACAGCGTTATTGGCAATGGGGAACGGTTTATGGATAACAACTATCAGGCACCGGCATCTGAATTGACGCCGGATACCTCGGAAAATAACTCCGGCCAGGGGGAAACCAGCTTTCCGGAGGGCGTTAAGGGCTAAAGCTGGGGCGCTTTCCTGCGCAACTGGATCTGGGCTGTTGGCAATCGCACCTGGATCGGATTGCTGGCCCTGATACCTTACGTGGGTTTGATTATGGCCATCGTACTTGGGGTTAAGGGCAGGGAGTGGGCCTGGAAAAACAAACGCTGGGACAGTGTTGAACATTTTAACCGGGTACAAAGATTGTGGAGTATCTGGGGCGCGATCCTGCTGCTGGTGCCCTTCACGCGGGGTATGTTGGCGGCCATATTTTCGCCGGCCCTGGAGTCCGGTCTGTAAGATCTATTGACAGTTAATCAAGGAATGGTATGCAACAGAAAGCTTTGCTGAGCCTGGTGCTGCTGGGCTTAATGGGTTGTGGGTCGTCCTCCTCGGATGACGATTCCTCGGGGGATCTGGGGAACCTCAGTGCCGATAACAATCAGGTGGACGTGGCCCCCCGCTATCTGGGGGCCTGGGAGTCCGGGTGTCTGCGCGCCAATGACTATCCCTGGGGGTACAGTCTTTCCGGCTATGCCGACCCCTATATGATCCACGGCTTTGTCATCAGCGAAGACTCGGTGCTGGAATATGCCCGTCTCTACAGTGATGACCAATGCCTGCCGGCGGCCCTGGTGTGGGACAGTCGGGATCAGTTTGCGGATCCGGCGGCCATCGAGTGGACCCGGGACATAATGACGGAAGAGGGGTTGGACGCAATACATATAAACCTGAGTAATCCGGCTCACCTGATGCTTGAAAACTGGGTGTTTACTGTCTCCGGTGGGGTGCTTTACCCGGTAGAATTTTCCATCAGTGGTAGCACCATCACACCGGGGGCCACCTTGTTCCGGTACCCTTTTACCGATAATTGATGCTGCGATCGCACGTGGAAAGCGGTTGCCTGCCTTAAGCGGTTGGGGATAACCTTAGGACTCTTCACGCAATCCGGTTGCCCGGTGGGCAGTGGCGGCGCCGGGTCACTCCAGGGTAGGTTATCCCGAGGGGAGGGGAAACCATGGCCAGCAACGATGCACCCACAGCAGTTGATCTGAATCAGGCCCAGCGGTCGGCCATTACCGGAGCGGGGCCCAACAGCCCGGCGGCGGACACTGATAACCCGACTGAATCGCCCGGCGCTCAAGCGGTGGCGGGCACCCAACAGCGTGCCCAATCCGATAAAAACAGCCTGGCCGCCAGGTTGCGGCAGCTGCTGATCCATCGCCCCAAACTGCTGATCCTGGGCTGGACCCTGGTGGCCCTGGCCTTTGTGCTGGTGCTGCCGGTGCTGTATCTGTCCTGGTACTGGGGGCCGGTGGAGCTCTGGGGTTGGGCCGGCAAGCAGTGGTGGCACTGGATTCCGGCCCTGTTCGGGTTTCTGTTTCTGTTCGTGATTCCCATCTGGGCCATCATGGGCGCCAGCGCCCTGGCCGGCTATGTGGCGGATGTCTCCCTGGCGCTGGAAGACAGTGCCATGGAGAAGGTGCAGACCACGGTGCGGGAAACCGAGGATGACGCCATCCGCCGCCTGGAACAGAGCGACGATGCAGGTCTGTTGCCGCTGCTGAAATACAGTCGGGCCCAGCTGGATGCCTACTACGAGATCGGCCTGAAGCAGACCCGGGGCAGCTTTTTCAATGCCGTGCTGGCCATGTGGCTGGGCTTTCTGTTGTTGCTGGTGGGGATTGCCCTGTATGTGGGGCCGGTGGAGCAACTGGGGCTGACCCGGCCACCGCAGAATTTTAATGTGCTGATTCTCAGCGGTGCCGCCATTGTAGAGTTTATTTCCGCGCTGTTCCTCTGGGTGTATCGCAGCACCATCGCCCAGCTCACGTACTACTACCGGCTGCAAATGTACAACCACACCTCCATTCTCTGCTTCCGCATGGCGTCTACCATGAATGATGCGGACCCCACCAAACAGCTTATTATCGAGAAGATCCTGGGCTGGACCCAGATGCCAGAGCGGCCGCCGGTGGTGGGGGCCCGGGGGCTGCGGAGCCTGTTGGCACCCACCGCCTCGGGGCCGAGTGCTCCGGCGGCGTCCGCTCAGGGTTAAATCCGCTTTCCCATGCCGGCGCGGCCCTCTGGCCGCCTGGCTCGCCGCTGACCTCCAGCCCACCGGTAGAATCCATTACAATTGACCAGCGTTTGTATTATGTTACGGCCTTGCAGTTCGTTGCAGGCTTGCACCCCGCCGAGGTGAGAGCCCCGGTTTCGGCAGTAATGGTTTCAGTTGCATGGTCAGCCGCCCCATCACAGTCTATCTTCTTGCCTTTCCCATTGGTCTGATGGGCACGGTACAAATGGGGTTTGCGGTGCTTTCCCACTGGATATTTCACGATCGCGAGGAAACCGAGTTTTTTATGCCGGCCCTGGTGATGCTGGTGGTGGCGGTGTTGTTGCTGAGCCTGGCCCGGCGCCTGGATGCCAGCAAAATCACCTTTCGTGACGCCCTGTTGTACGCGGTGCTGACCTGGATCAGTTGTGGTGTGCTGGGGGCCATTCCCATTGTTCTGATTACCGGCGTGTCCTTTTCCGACGGCGTGTTCGAATCCATCAGCGCTCTCACCACCACCGGTGCCACGGTGCTGTCGGGTCTGGATCAGATGCCCAAATCCTTTCTGCTTTACCGCCAGTTTCTGCAGTGGCTGGGGGGCCTTGGGGTGGTGATTTTTGTGGTCTCGGTGTTACCCATGTTGAATGTGGGGGGCATGAAACTGCTGAAGGCGGAAACCCCGGGCCCGGTGAAGGACGAGAAGCTGTCACCCCGGGTGACCAGTTCCGCCCGTCATCTTTGGTTCGTTTATTTCCTGCTGACTTTCCTCTGCGCCCTGGGTTATTTTCTGGGGGGCATGAGTGCCTATGATGCCATTGCCCACAGCTTCACCACGGTGTCCACCGGTGGGTTTTCCACTCACGATGCCAGTATGGGCTACTTTAACAGCCCGCTGCTGTTGCTGGTGGCGGATGTGTTTATGCTGCTGGGCGCCATCAGTTTCTCCCTGCACTTCCGCGTCTTTCATTTCCGGCGGCCCTGGCTGTACTGGCGGGACGAGGAAACCCGCAACTTCATTGTCTGGGTGTTGCTGTTATCGTTGCTTACCGCCGGCATGTTGCTGAGCTTTGAGCATTACCAGGATCCCTGGGAGGCATTGAGCTTTGGCACCTTCCATCTGATTTCCTTTATCACCAGTACCGGTTACGGCGGTGACGGCTTTACCCAGTGGCATTATTCCATTGCCTTTCTGCTGGTGTTCGCCGGCTACCTGGGTGGTTGTGCCGGCTCCACCGCCGGTGGTAACAAGATCATCCGCAATATTCTCAGCATCAAATTGATTAATTTACAGTTAAAGCGATTGATCCACCCCAACGGAGTGTTTATTGTTAAATATCAGGGGCGTCCGGTGGGTACCGATGTGCTGAGCGCCACCATGGCCTTTATGTCCATTGCCGCCAGCTCCACCCTGGTGCTGACTCTGGCGATGATGGCCACGGGGTTGGACTTCTGGTCGTCGTTTACCGCTATTAGCGCCTGTCTCAATGTGCTGGGCCCGGCCTTTGGCAGCCTGGGCGGCAACTTCGAACCGGTGTCCGATATCGGCATCTGGGTGCTTTCTGCTGCCATGATTTTGGGGCGGCTGGAATATTTCACGGTGCTGGCGCTGTTTTTACCGATCTTCTGGCGTCATTGACCGAGGCAGTCAACGTTTAACCCGACGTTCAATCAATGCAGAAACTGTTATCTGCTGATATTCAAAAAGGAGAGAATAATGTCTAACGAAGGTTATCATGAACCCATTGAGGAACTGTCAGATGAAACCCGGGACTATCACCGGGCGATTACTTCTCTCATGGAAGAGCTGGAGGCCGTGGACTGGTATAACCAGCGCATTGATGCCTGCAAGGACGATGAGTTAAAAGCCATTCTGGCCCACAACCGGGATGAAGAGAAAGAACATGCCGCCATGGTGCTGGAGTGGATTCGCCGCCGGGATGGCAAGTTCGATGAAGAACTGAAGGACTATCTGTTTACCGACAAACCCATCGCGCACAAATAGCGGCGCGCGGGCGGGAGACTGTCGGCGCTGGCGCCGGCGGTTTCCGCACTGCGTGGACCTGCATCCAAACCGGCCCCACCAGTAAGCCATCATGATACCGCCGCTAATCAACCTGCACGGTTTTCTGGCCGCCAGTGACTCCCCCAAGGTGATCGCACTGGAGCGATCCCTGCCGTCTCCGGGTGCTGCGGTGGAATTCATCGCGCCGACCTTACCCGATCAGCCCCGGGCCGCGTTTCAGGCCGCCGAGCAGCTGATTCAAGACTGCCTTGCCGCCGGCCACAAGCCGGGTCTGATGGGCCATTCCCTGGGCGGATACTTTGCGACTTTTCTGGCGCAGAAGTACGACCTCAGGGCTGTGTTGGTGAATCCTTTGGTGCGGGCGTATGAACTGTTGTGTGAATATTACGGCCCTTGCTTTAATCCTCACACCGGTAATCACTTCAGTATTGAAGCGGCGGATATTCAGTTCCTGACGGAAATCTATTTACAGCCGTTACCGGAGCCATCACGATTTCTGGTGTTGTTGCAGGCGGGGGACGAGATACTCGATCCGGAGGAGGCCCGGGAATATTATCGGGGCGCTGACATTATCGTCGAGCCTGGCGGCTGTCATGATTTCACTGGATTGGAGCGCTATACCGCCAGGGTGCTGGAATTTCTATTTGGCGCAGCGGCCCGCTAAATCCCGCCGCATCTGCGTTATTTTCGGCTGGCCTTGCCGGGGCGGGGGGCAGCGGCTCGCAGCACCACAAATTTGGGGTTACTGGCCACCAACTCCACGCTGTCAAACCAGGTTTGCAGAGTGCGGTGGTAGCCCAGATGGCGATTGCCCACCACCACCAGGCTGCCTTCCGGAGTCAGGCAGCGGGCGGCACCCTGGAACATACGCCGGGCAATGTCACCATCGAGACGGTTGCCGGCGTGAAACGGCGGATTGCACAGCACCAGATCCACCTGATCCCGGTATTCATCCAGGGCATCGCCGGCAATAAACTCTGCCGGATTCTGAGTGTCGTTGTGCGCCAGCGTCTCCCGGGCACTGCGCAGCGCCAGCCAGGAGTTGTCCAGCAGGGTCAGCTGCGCTGCCGGATTGAGACGGCCGGCGTGGCAGGCCAGTACGCCGTTGCCACACCCCAGATCCAGAATATGGCGGGCCCCGGAGACATCGGGAAAGTGTGTCAGCAGCAGCAGGGTACCTGGGTCAGACTTCTGTTGTGAGAAAACACCGGCGTAACTGATCAGTTCCAGGTCGGTATTCGGCACCGGTACTCGGGTTGGTGCCACCGCCGGCACGGCCAGCTCCGGGTCCAGCTCCGCGAACACCAAACGGGCCTTGCGTTCCGCCAGGGAACGGTGGCTGGGGCCGATGCACTGTTCGAATACCTCCACGGTACTGCGGCTCAGGTGCTTGACCATGCCGCTGGCGATAATCCGGGTCTGGGGGCTGAGGCAGGGCCGCAGGCGGGTCAACTGATCCCGCAACAGGCTCAGGCTCTTGGGAATCCGCAGTAGCACTGTATCGAACAGGCCTTCAGGGTTCTCCGCCGCCGTCACCCAGTGCTCCGGCAGAAACAGCATGCCGTTGCGGCGCAGGTTGAGCTGTAGCGCTCGCAGACTGGTGTAGCTGTCGTTCCAGTGAAAGGGGCGCCAGTGCTGCAGACAAACCCCCAGGGCCCCATGCACATCATTCACCACCAGCAGCCGTTCCGGCACCGGGCGCAGCTCGTGGGCCTCCCGCAACAGCAGCGCATCCGCCGCGCTCCAGGCCCGGAGGGGGGAGCGACGATGGTGGTGCAGTGGGGTCAGGTCAAAGAACCCGAAAACGCTTCGATAGTGCATGAGGTCTTATAACAAAAAAGCCGCCCCCACTACAGCAGGGGCGGCCTGGATTGTCCGCTGTCCGGTGCGGCGTTTACCCGGCCTTGGGGCCGGCGTTACGGATTTCGTCGGACACGTCGGTGTACTTCTTGAAGTTCTCGGTAAACAGTTCCGCCAGATGCTGGGCCCGGGCCACATAAGCTTCCTTATGAGACCAGGTGTTCTGGGGAATCAGCAGGTTGGGATCCACCCCAGGCACGTCCACCGGCACTTCCAGGTTGAGGATATCGATGTGCTGGGTTTCGATATCGTCCAGGGCACCGCTGAGAATCGCTGTGATCACCGAGCGGGTGGTGGGGATGTCGAAACGCTTGCCTTCGCCGTAGGGCCCGCCGGTCCAGCCCGTGTTCACCAGGTACACCCGGGAATCGAATTCCTGGATGCGCTTGATCAGCAGCTCGGCGTACTCACCGGCCTGACGGGGGAAGAAGGGTGCCCCGAAACAGGTGGAAAAGGTGGTTTTGATGCCGGCGTCGGAGCCCATTTCGGTGGAACCCACCAGGGCGGTATAGCCGCTCAGAAAGTGGTAAGCGGCGGCCTCACTGGAGAGGCGGGATACCGGCGGGATCACGCCGTTCAGGTCACAGGTGAGGAAGATGACGTGCTTGGGCTCGCCGGCCCGGTTTTCCTCCACCCGCTTGTCGATGTTTTCCAGCGGATAGGCGGCGCGGGTATTCTGGGTCAGGCTGGAATCCTTGTAGTCCGGGTTGCGGTGGTCGTCCAGCACCACGTTTTCCAGCACCGCGCCAAAGCGGATAGCGTCCCAGATCACCGGCTCGTTCTTCTGGCTCAGGTCGATACACTTGGCGTAGCAACCGCCTTCCATATTGAATACAGAACCCTTGGCCCAACCGTGCTCATCGTCGCCGATCAGGTAGCGGTCCGGGTCCGCGGACAGGGTGGTCTTGCCGGTGCCGGAGAGGCCGAAGAAAAGGGCCACGCCGCCGTCTTCACCCACGTTGGCGGAGCAGTGCATGGGCAGCACGGATTTTTCCGGCAACAGGAAGTTCTGCACCGAGAACATGGCTTTCTTCATTTCGCCAGCGTACTGCATGCCGGCCACCAGTACCTTGCGCGCCGCAAAGTTGAGGATGACACAGCCATCGCTGTTGGTGCCGTCCCGGGACGGGTCGCACTCAAAGGTGGGGGCGTGCAGAATTTCCCAGGGCTCTTTGGTTTTGGGGTTCCATTTTTCCGGGCGGATAAACAGGCAGCGGGCAAACAGGTTATGCCAGGCGGTCTGGGTGGTGACCTTCACCGCAATGTAGTGATCCGGGTCGGCGCCCACGTGCAGGTGGGAAACAAACTGATCGCTGCTGGAAACATGGTCCGCCACCCGATCCCACAGGGCGTCGAATTTGTCCGCCGGGAACGGGCGGTTCACCGGCCCCCAGTGAATGGATTCCGTGGTGCTGGGCTCATCGACGATAAATCGGTCCATGGGGGAGCGGCCAGTCCGCGCGCCAGTATTGGCCACGAATGCACCATTATGGGCCAGCTGGCCTTCACCCCGTTTTATGGCCTCCTCGACCAAAAATGTGCTGCACGGATCGGTAATAATCTGGGGAGCGTTTGACATGTTTCCTATGACCTCACTTTGATCGGCTTGTGGCCGCACTTAATAACACATAGATGTAAAAGCTGTATGGCTATCGCAATGAGATAGCAGTCCCGCAGGCTTTGCCTCGGCGGCAGCTCCTCGCACACAGGTACTGACGCGGGTGTTGTCGGTGGGCTGCGCAGGCCCCGCCCGGCGTCAGGCCAGCCCGAATTCAAGCCGCGCATTATGGCAAATTTCGGGCAAAAAGGCGAAGCCTTTCCGGGCCGCCAACCCGGGCCGCGGGTGCCACTGCCGGGCTCCGGCCGCGACCCTGTTGCCACCGGCTGGATGTAAGCTCTTACTTACCCGTGCCGGTGGCCCCTAACTGCCTGTCAGCACTCCGGTTTCACCAGCCTGCTAATTGATGGAGGAATCGGCCTGCGGGTTGCCTGCGGCAAACAGCATGGCCACATCCACCGGGTCGAACACGTAGTGCTCGTTGCAGAACTGGCAGGTGACATCCACCTTGCCCCGTTCCGCCAGAATGCTGTCCAGTTCCTCGCGCCCGATCTGTTCCAGGGCATTCGCGGTGCGCTGGCGGCTGCAGGTGCAGTGGAACCGCACCATTTCCGGGGCGAACACCTGCACTTTTTCCTCATGGAACAGCCGATATAGCACTGTGTTGCAATCCAGGTTCAGCAATTCTTCCGCGCTGAGGGTGGCCGCCAGACCCGCCACCCGATGCCATTCCTCGGCCCGGGCCTCCTGCTGCTCCTCGTAGGATTGCCCATGCAATACCTGTTCCGCCCCCTCCAGTGAACCGCCGGTGCCAGGCAGGGCCTGTAGCAGCAGGCCACCGGCCCGGTTATTGCCGTGAAACAACTGGATTTGGGTTTTTAATTGCTCAGAGGATTGGAAATAATGCTCCAGACACTGCGCCACCGTGTCTCCGTCCAGGGGCACGATGCCCTGGTAGCGTTCCCCCTGGGACGGGGTAATGGTGATAGCCAGAATGGCCTTGCCCAGCAGCTCGCGAAAGCTCTGGCCACGGGTGTCCCCCTGCCAGCGGGCGATGGCGCGCACGGTGTGGTCATGGGTGCATTCCACCGACAGCAGATTGATGGTGCCCTCGCCCCGGGCCTGAATACTCAGGGTGCCTTCGAACTTCAGGGTGGCGCTCAGCAGAATGGAGGCCGCCAGCAGCTCCCCCAGCAGGCCCTGGATTTCCAGGGGGTAGTCATGCTTCGCCAGTACGGTCTGATAACTGGCCTCCAGCAGAGTCCATTGCCCCCGCAGGCCGCGATCGTTAATCAGGAATCGTTGACAGATATCGGTTTCACTCATGACCCTGACCCTGTTGGTTGCGGAATTGAATAATCTGGCGCCGCTGCTTTTTGTTGGGGCGCTGATCACTGCTGGGCATGGCGGCATTCATGGACTTGCGCTGGGCGCTGGCCAGGGCGCGCTTTTCCTGGCTCTCGGTGGTTTCCTCATACAGGGCCGCGGCCATCACCGCGTTGCCACGGCGGTCGCTGAGGCCGGTGACCACCACGGTCTTCTCATCGAATCCCTGGCGCAGCCGCACCTGGGCCCCCAGGGTCACTTCCTTGGAGGCTTTGACCCGGTGACCCTCGTAGTGCACCTTGCCACCCTCGATCATCTCCTTGGCCAGGGAGCGGGTCTTGTAGAAGCGGGCCGCCCACAGCCATTTGTCCAGGCGGATCTTGCTGTCCTGCTGTTTGCTCATATATCACATGGTCATTGTCAGTGACTGTTGCGCCGATAATAAACGCTTGCGCCCATTATAAAGACATTCGCACCGGTCTGCCGATCTGCACAAGTTATGACCAGAGCGGCCGGTTCAGCCCTGAGGCTCTGCGGTCTCCGGGGGAAAAATACTGCTGAAACAATCCAGGCCGATGAACTCTTCGGTGGTCACGGGGCCCTTGCGCATATCCGGTTGCAGCACTCCCAGGGTATGGCCGATCCCGGCTTGCTGGGCCGAGCGCAGCACCGCCAGGCTGTCGTCGATCAGCAGGCTGCGGGGCGGTTCATAGTGGATCACTTCCCGCAGCCGGTCCCAGAAAGTGGGATCCTCTTTGGGCAGGCCAAAATCGTGGGAACTGAAGATCCCGTCAAAGTGGGTGGCCATCGGGATTTCCCGCAGCTTCAGTTCGAGACTGCCACGATGGGCATTGGTCACCAGCACGGCACGGCGACCAGAGGCCTTTACCTTCTCCAGAAAAGTGATGGCGTTGGGGCGCAGCCCGATCAAGTGTTTCACCTCTTCCTTCATTCCCACAATATCCAGGCCGGTCTCCCGCCGCCAGAAATCCAGGCAATACCAGTTGAGGGTGCCCCGGTGTTCGCTGAAACGGGCGAACAGTTGGGTTTTGGCCTGATCAAGGCTAATATGGTGCGCTTCGGCGTAGCGCTGGGGGACCATCTCCATCCAGAAGTAATTGTCGAAGTACAGGTCCAGCAGGGTCCCGTCCATATCCAGCAATACGGTATCGATCTGGTCCCAGTGAATCATGACAATCCTCACTCCCGAAATTGAGCCATCAACATGCCGCAAAAGCCTACCATACTCGATCATCAATTAGTGGCCGAAAGCCGCCTGTTTGGTATTGAGCGACTGCAGTTGCGTTTCAGCAACGGTGAAGAGCGGGTTTACGAGCGCCTGCGTACCCCCAGGATTCCCGCCGTACTGGTGGTGGCGGTGAAGGAAAACGGCAACGTCCTGTTGATCCGGGAGTATGCCTGCGGCACCCACGATTACCAGTTGGCACTGCCCAAAGGGGCCATGGATGGTCAGGAAACCATCTTCGAAGCCGCCAACCGCGAACTGAAAGAGGAGGCCGGTCACGGCGCCCGCCAGTTTGCGGAATTGAAGGCCCTGTCCCTGTCCCCCGGCTATATGGGCCATATGATCCATGTGGTGATGGCGGAGGAGCTTTACGAGGAACGCCTGCCCGGGGACGAGCCGGAACCCATTGAGGTGATCGAGCATCCCCTGGAGGATATCGACAGTCTGCTGCAGGTGGAGACCTTCACCGAGGCCCGCTCCCTGGCGGCCCTGTATATGGCCCGGGATATCGTTCGCAACAGAAAGTATTCGCAATAGGAAGTAAACGATGAATGATCTGGTGAGCCGAAAACTGATTGAGCAGGTACTGGCAGTGGCGGAAGCGGCGGGAGAGGCCATCAAGGGGGTCTATCACCGCAAGGCGCCGGTGGCTGTGGAAACCAAAGCCGATGACAGCCCGGTAACGGAAGCCGATCATGCAGCCCACCATGTGATCCTGGAGCAGTTGGCCCGGCTTACCCCGGATATCCCGATCTTCTCGGAAGAGTCCGAAGCCATTCCCTTTGCGGAGCGGCGTCAGTGGCAGCGCTACTGGTTGGTGGACCCTCTGGACGGTACCAAGGAATTTATCAACGGCACCGGCGAATTCACCGTCAATATTGCCCTGATTGCCGATCACGAACCGGTGTTGGGGGTAGTGACCGTGCCGCTGAAGGACCAGGCCTACGTGGGTGGTGAAGGCGTGGGGGCCTTCAAGGTGAATCAGGGCCAGTGGCAGGCCATCTCGGTGCGGGCGGTGCCGGAGCGCAATCTGGTGGTGGTGGGCAGCCGCCGCCACGGCGCGGAAAAACTCAATGCCCTGCTGGCCAAACTGGCAGCCGAGGGTTATAGCACGGATATGACCAGCATGGGCAGCTCCCTGAAATTCTGCCTGATCGCCGAGGGCAAAGCGGATCTGTATCCGCGCCTGGCCCCTACCAGCGAGTGGGATACCGCCGCTGCCCAGGCGGTATTGATGCAGGCCGGAGGGCGGGTGGTGAACACTAATTTCGAACCGCTCACCTACAATCGGGAGGATAATGTGCTGAACCCGGAGTTTTATGCCCTGGGGGATCAGCAGGTGGATTGGGCAGGGTTGCTGAAAAGCTGAGCGGCTATGAACGCGGGTGTGGCCCCCTTGCAAACGCTGTTTGAACCCCAATATTAGAAAGGTCTGATTATTCAGCGAGGCACAGCATGATTCGAACCTGCCCCCACTGCCATACCAGGAACCGAATACCCGCGCGCTTTCTTGCAGCCACTGGCAAGTGTGGCCAGTGCAAGCAGCCACTGCCACCGCTGGCCGCGCCACTGGAAGTGGATGAAACCACTTTCAACGATGTAGTGCAAAACGCCCGGGCGCCGGTTCTGGTGGATTTTTGGGCTGAATGGTGTGGCCCCTGTAAAATGACCGCGCCGGAATTCGCCAAGGCGGCCTCCTCCCTGGCGGGGCGGGCAGTACTGTTGAAAGTGGATACAGAAGCGCAACGCAACTTGGCTGCCCGCTTTGGCGTGCGCAGCATTCCCAACTTCAAGCTATTCGTCAACGGCGAACTAAAGTTTGACCAGCCCGGCGCCATGGGCGCTGCTCAGATCGAGCAGTTGGTGCAACGCTATCTCTGACCAGCATTTTGCTCAACAATGCTAAATAGAGCCTGCTCAAATAATCTAAGTCACTGTTTGTAATATGAAATATGAGCTTCGAGGGTTACAATAGTGCACGAAAACCAAGCCAT
>NZXG01000025.1 GCA_002701845.1 Pseudomonadales bacterium | reverse complement strand
GGGGGGGGGGGGGACAGGCCCACCAGCAGTTGGAACCACCGCTAAAGCCCACGGTGTGGCGCCAACGTTTATAGGGATGGTTGTTCACAAAAGGCGGACCGGTTAGCCTGTCCACTTCCCTGTTCTGCGGTGATACTGATTATTTCATTATGATGGTATCACAACCGGGGGAACATCAGTCGGTGCTGTCAGCACTGGGGCAGAAACAACCAAACACCAGGGTATTCAATACCGACAGCCGGCGGCCCTGCTGCAGTGCCGCCAGCACCGGCTCCAGGTAACTGTTGTCGGCGTTGCAGACGCCTTCCTGATGATAGGGGCCGAAATAGGCCACCTCCCCACGGTCATCGAACAGCACCACCGAGGGGGTGGCCGGTATCAGACGTTGCTGCAGCCGTTGCTGTTCATGATTGAGCGCTGCCCCGTCCAGAGTCACCGTGACCACCTGCATGCGTTGGGGGTCGGCCTGGGTGGCAAAGGTCTGATGGTATAACTCCACGAACCGTTCGCAGCCACAGCGCTGCTGACGGAAGCGAATAAACCAGGCTTTACCAGGATTCAACTCGGGAAACTGCCGCTGCAGCCACTGACGCAGGGCCTGCTGATTGGCCGCCACCGCCAGCTCCGGCGGCTGCTGCATAGCGGGGTCAAACCATTGTTGGGGCTTGACCAGAAAGAACCAATAGGCACCTGCCAGCAAGCCCAGCCAGAGCACAAAAATCAGGGCCGCCCATCCCAGCCGCCGGCGCCCCGCTGCCGCCATTAACCGACCCGGAAGGCGTTCAGCTTTTTATCCAGCGCCGACACCAGATCCTCAGCCCGCTGCACATCCTGCAGGCCTTCCCGGGCGTAGTTGGAAACCTCGTGGGAGGATTGTTTGATCTCATTGGCGTTGTGGGACACTTCCCGGCTTACCGCCGACTGCTGCTCCACCGCCGCGGCGATCTGTTGCACCATGGCACCCACTTCGTCCAGGCCACCACTAATCACGGTGAGACGGTCCAGTACATCGGTGCTGTGGGACTCGGTGTCTTTCACCCGGCTGCGGCAGTCCTCCATGGCGCTCACCGCCTCCTCACTGACGCTTTGCAGACTCTGCACCAGATTATTGATTTCCTCGGTGGAGTCGTAGGTGCGCGAAGCCAAAGCCCGCACCTCGTCCGCCACCACCGCAAAACCACGGCCCTGTTCCCCGGCCCGGGCCGCTTCGATGGCCGCGTTCAGCGCCAGCAGATTGGTCTGTTCGGCAATGCCCTGGATCACATCCACCACCGCGCTGATGGCTTTGCAGTTTTCCGCCAGGGCTTCAATCTTGCCCCCGGCACCGGACAGGGAGTCGGACAACCCGTGCACGCTCACCTGATTGGCCTTCACATGCTCCAGACAGGCCCGATTATCGGTAACCGCCTGATCGGTGCTGTGGGAGGTGTTCTGGGCGTTGTCGGAAATGGACACCACCGACTGGGCCAGTTGTTCCATGGCCACGGCAATCTGCTCGGTGAGGTGCACTTTTTCGTCGGACAGCTTGTTGAGTTTCTGATTGGCGCTGTTGGAATGGCGGATCACGGTCACCAGTTCCTCCATCACCATCTTGGTGTCCACCACCACCCGTTCCACCTGACTCATCATGGCATTGAACTGACGCAGGGTGGAGTTGCCACTGTCGTCGCAGCGCAGGGACAGATCCATGGTGCCATCTTCCCGGTGTACCGCCGAGGATACCCGGATCACCTCTTCGCTGACCCGGGCCTCCTGCCGGCCCATCAGCGCCAGCCACACCAGGGCCGCGGTCTCCACCACCACATACACCGCGTGAATGAATACAATATTCCAGCCCAGGCGATCGTTATCAAACACCCAGACCGGAGCGCCCTGCTGTTGCAGCAGGTTAAACAGTACGTGATGCACGGCGATCAGACCCGCCCCCAGCACCAAAGGCCGCCAGTCCAGATACACATAAAGCAGCGCCAGGCCCACAAACACGCCGAAGTGCATCTCGATCATGCCCCGGGCCTGATGGATCTGCAGGGCCACCATCACCATCAGGGCGATGGCGTTGGTCATACGGGACAACAGGGTGCCCGGCGCCATACCGCTGATGGCGAATGCACCCCCGACGCTTAACACGCCGATCACCAGTGCCTCCATCCAGGTGTTATACCAGCTGGCCAGCCCCAGGCTGAGCAGCAGACTCAGTCCCAGAACCAGTAACAGAAACCGATCTTTACGGATATTAATGTCCATTTCTCCACCCTCACTACCAGCCTCCCTTGAGGCCGTCGTCATCCTGTAAGGTTAGTCCTTTGGTGGCGGAATCCAAGGAATCCGCCGAAGTTTCGGAGCCCAGCTTGATCATCAGACGCAGGTCGTTGGGGGAGTCGGCGTGGGCCAGGGCATCCTCGTATGTGATCTCGCCGGCACTGTACAGATCGTAAAGGGCCTGATCGAAGGTCTGCATCCCCAGTTCCCGGGACTTGGCCATCAGCGGTTTCAGCAGATGCACCTCCCCTTTGCGGATATGATCCGCCATCAGGGGGGTGTTGAGCATCACCTCGATGACCGCCCGCCGGCTCTTGCCATCCGGAGTGGGAATCAATTGCTGGGCCACCATGGCCCGCAGGTTCAGGGACAGATCCATCCACAACTGGGAATGACGATCCGCCGGGAAGAAGTGAATAATGCGGTCCAGGGCCTGGTTGGCGTTGTTGGCGTGGAGGGTGGCCAGCACCAGATGGCCGGTTTCCGAGAACGCCACCGCGTATTCCATGGTCTCACGGGTACGGATCTCGCCGATCATGATCACGTCCGGCGCCTGACGCAGGGTGTTTTTCAACGCAATATCAAAGCTTTCCGTATCCAGCCCCACCTCACGCTGGGTGACGATACAGCCCTTGTGCTGGTGAATGTATTCGATGGGATCCTCGATACTGATGATGTGGCCCTTGGAGTTGTGATTGCGGTGGCCGATCATGGACGCCAGCGAGGTGGACTTACCGGTACCGGTGGCGCCCACGAAGATCACGATGCCGCGCTTGGTCATGGCCAGATCTTTGATGACCGAGGGCAGGTTTAATTCGTCGATGGTGGGGATGCGGGTTTCGATGCGCCGCAGCACCATGCCCACCAGGTTGCGCTGATAGAAGGCACTGACCCGGAAGCGGCCAATGCCGCGGGCGGAGATGGCGAAGTTACATTCGTGGGTCTCGATGAATTCCTTGCGCTGGGCCTCGTTCATCACCCCCAATACGGTTTCCCGGGTTTTTTCCGGGCTGAGGGCGGTTTTGGTCACGGGAATAATGCGCCCGTTGACTTTCATGGACGGTGGTACCCCGGCGGTGATAAACAGATCCGAGCCGCCTTTTTCCACCATCAGTTTGAGTAGATCTTCAAAATCCATTCGTTGCCTCGTTTAATGACTGCATCCCCAATTGATTTAGTACTGTGCACGCTAATTGTTTGTCTGGCTCTGATGTCTGTGCGTGTCGTCCGAAGAGTATTGTTTTGTAGTATGTCTTCGTGCCGTGTGGCTTCCCGCTCCAGACCCAGGCAGGGAAAATTTCTCCCATGACACTTGGCCTGCGGCTGCCCTGCGCTTCTCGAAAGAATCGGCGGCGCCGAAACTCGCGCTGCGCGCTCAGACAGCCGTCGCCTTTATCCGATTCATTCTGCGATGCTCGGCGGCGTGAGAATGGGAGAAATTTTCCCTGCCTGGGTCTTCCGCTGCATTCTCACTCCGCCACTGAGCTCGTAGTTTGCCGTCATCAGAATCGAGACGGCACTTTTTACTTGATGGCGTCCGGGTTCTTCGCTTTCTCTCTGGCCAGTTCGATACTGACATGACCCTTGCGTACCAGATCCCCCAGGCACTGATCCAGGGTTTGCATACCCAGGGAAGCCCCGGTCTGAATGGCGGAATACATCTGCGCCACTTTGTCCTCCCGGATCAGGTTGCGGATCGCGGGGGTGCCGATCATGATCTCGTGGGCCGCCACCCGGCCGCCGCCCACTTTCTTCAGCAGGGTCTGGGAAATGACCGCCTGCAGGGATTCCGACAGCATGGAACGCACCATGGCTTTTTCCGCCGCCGGGAACACGTCCACCACCCGGTCGATGGTCTTGGCCGCGGAGGTGGTGTGCAGGGTGCCGAACACCAGGTGCCCGGTTTCCGCGGCGGTGAGCGCCAGGCGAATGGTTTCCAGGTCCCGCATCTCACCCACCAGGATGATGTCCGGGTCTTCCCGCAGGGCCGAGCGCAGGGCCTCGGCAAAGCCCAGGGTATCGCGATGCACTTCCCGCTGGTTAAGCAGGCATTTTTTGGATTCGTGGACGAATTCGATGGGGTCTTCGATGGTAAGAATGTGCTCGTAACGGGTTTCGTTGATGTAGTCCAGCATGGCCGCCAGGGTGGTGGATTTCCCGGAACCGGTGGGCCCGGTCACCAGCACGATGCCACGGGGAAATTCACAGATGTCCTTGAACACCTGACCCTGACCCAGGTCCTCCATGGACAGCACCTTGGAGGGGATGGTCCGGAACACCGCGCCGGCACCCCGGTTCTGGTTGAAGGCGTTGACCCGGAAGCGGGCCACCCCAGGCACCTCGAAGGAGAAGTCGGTTTCCAGGAATTCCTCGAAGTCCTTGCGCTGCTTGTCGTTCATGATGTCGTAAATCAGGCCGTGCACCTGTTTATGATCCATGGGCGGCAGGTTGATACGGCGTACGTCACCATCCACCCGGATCATGGGGGGCAGGCCGGCGGACAGGTGCAGGTCGGATGCGCCGTTCTTCACACCAAAGGCAAGCAGTTCGGTGATATCCATGAGGTACCTTCTCTCGAAATGGGTTGCTGGAAATCCAGGGACTCTTCTTAGATTAGCAGACAATCAGTTCACAAGATTCCGCGGCCACAACCGGGTGGAAATTTGTGATTAAATACCACACTTGGACAAATATTTCCGTAACCCCACGCAAAGCCATGACTGATTCTCTGGAACAACGCTATCAAACCCTCTGTCAACGCCTTGACCGGGCCGCCGAGGCGGCGGATAGACCCCGGCCCCGGCTGCTGGCAGTGAGCAAAAAACATTCAGCGGCGGCCATTCGCCGGCTTTATGCACTGGGGCAGCGGGAGTTCGGCGAGAGCTACTGGCAGGAGGCAGAGGCCAAGATGGCCGAGCTGCAGGACCTGGACATCGTCTGGCACTTCATCGGCCCCCTGCAATCCAACAAAACCCGCCCGGTTGCGGAACACTTTCACTGGGTGCAGAGTGTGGAACGGGAAAAGATCGCCCGCCGCCTCAGTGAACAACGGCCATCACAGCTGCCGCCCCTGCAGGTTTGCATCCAGGTCAATATTGATCGGGAGTCCAGCAAGTCCGGTGCCGCGCCGGAACAGGTGCTGCCCCTGGCCCGCGCCATCATCGACCTGCCAGGGTTAAGTCTGGCAGGGCTGATGTGTCTGCCGGCCCGACGTGAGGACCCGGCGGCACAGCGGGAGGCGTTTCACCGGCTGGCGCAGCTGCGGGCGGAGCTTGCGTCTGATGGCCTCGGCTGCCCCATCCTGTCCATGGGCATGTCCGATGATCTGGAAGCGGCCATCGCTGAAGGCAGCGATCTGGTGCGGGTGGGAACGGCTTTATTTGGCCCGCGGCAGAAAACGGTAACATAACGGTCATACAATCGATAACCTACATTCCAGACCACAGCGGATCAGAGACCCTTGCATGAGTATTAAGATCAGTTTTATCGGCGCCGGCAATGTGGCCACCAGCCTGGCGGGGGGGATGATTGCCAAAGGCATGGATCCCATCAACATCACCCTGGCGGACATTAACGAGAACCAGTTGCAGATGGCCCGCAAAAAGCTGCAGGTCAACACCACCCGGGACAATATCAACGCCTGCCAGAAGGCGGATGTCATCGTGCTGGCGGTGAAACCCCAGGTGATGGGGGAGGTGCTGGCTCCCCTGCAATCCCTGTTGCAACAGCGCAAGCCCCTGTTGTTGAGCATCGCCGCCGGCATCACCCTGGCCCAACTGGAGCAGTGGCTGGGGCCGGAGCTGCCCATTGTGCGCTGTATGCCCAACACACCGGCCCTGGTGGAAACCGGCGCCACCGGCCTGTTTGCAAATTCCAAGGTCAACACCCCGCAGCGGGAGCAGGCCCGTTCCATCATGGCCGCCGTGGGCCTGGCCCTGTGGCTGGAGAGCGAGGCCCAGATCGACGCCGTCACCGCGGTGTCCGGCAGCGGCCCCGCCTATTTCTTTCTGGTGATGGAAGCCATGATCGCCGCCGGCCGGGAGCTGGGCCTGAGCGAGCAGATGGCCCGCCAACTGACCCTGCAGACCGCCCTGGGCTCGGCCCAGATGGCCATCACCAGTTCCGTGGAGCCCGCCGAACTGCGGCAACAGGTCACCTCCCCCGGGGGCACCACCGAGCGGGCCATCGGCATTCTGGAAGAGGCAGGCCTGCGGGAGATCTTCGCCCGGGCCCTGCGGGGGGCCCGGGACCGCTCCCAAGAACTTTCCGGTTAGATTCGGTCCAAAACTTCGGGGGCCGGCCTTCGGGGGCCGCCCCAAGGCCCCCAGTTCTGGTATCATTGCCCCCAGGCAATCTCCAACATTCCTCGGATTCAGGAACCACGGCAAATGAATGTAAGCGGCGCCTTTCTTTTTCTGATCAACACCCTGTTTGATATATATATTTCCATCGTGCTGGCCCGGTTTATCCTGCAGATGGTGCGGGCGGACTTTTACAATCCCGTGTCCCAGTTTATCGTCAAGGCCACCAATCCCCTGCTGTTTCCCCTGCGCCGCATCGTACCCGGCTTCGGTGGGCTGGATATCGCCTCGCTAATCCTGTTTGTGGCGCTGATCATTATCAAACTGGTGGTGTACATCTACGTGTTTCATGCATTTCCGCCCCTTGGGCCCCTGCAGATGCTGATCCTCACCCTGATGTCCATGGCCAATACCATTATCAATTTCTTCCTGTTCGTGATTTTCGTGGCGGCCATTCTCAGCTGGGTGGCAGCGGCCGGCGGCGGCTATAACCCCATTGCCGACATCCTGCATCAAATCGCCGAACCGGTACTGGCGCCGGCGCGCAAGGTCATCCCGCCCATGGGGGGCCTGGATATCTCCCCCATGCTGGTGATGATCCTGCTGATCTTCATTAAACAGCTGTTCGGCTTGTCTCACGTGCCCTGATATGGCTCACTGGTACCAGTGGCAGGGGGAAGATCTGATCCTGCACTGCCGGTTACAGCCCCGGGCCAGCCGGAATGAAATCGTGGGGGAGCACGGCGCCGAGCTGAAGATTCGCATCACCGCGCCCCCGGTGGAGGGCCAGGCTAATGCCCGGCTGACAGCCTTTCTGGCAACGGAGTTCGGCGTGCCCAAGAGCGGTGTCCTGCTGGAAAGCGGCGCCACCGGGCGCAGTAAACGGGTACGCATTCACGCGCCCGGTCGAATTCCTGCTAAGCTGAAGATTGACAGGCCCTAAAGGGTTAAGGTGTACAGGCAATCAGCAGTGGTGACTGCTTTAGAACCCCAACCTCAGTAACGGAACCGATTCCATGGAGTCAGCGCGTCTTTCCAGTCAGATGGATGCCTATCTGCAGTGGCGGCAGGAGATTCACCGCGAACTGACCCGCTACCGTGGCTGGCTGATTGATCACAATGTGCAGAATCCGGAACTGGAACTGAAACTGGAGCAGGCCCTGCACACCCTGGAAGAGGACAAGATCACCATCGCCTTCGTGGGGGAGTTTTCCCGCGGCAAAACCGAGCTGATCAACGCCCTGTTCTTCAGCCACTACGGCACCCGAATTCTGCCCTCCGGCGCCGGCCGCACCACCATGTGCCCCACCGAACTGCTGTACGACCACCGCGCCACCGACAACTATATTCGCCTGCTGCCCATTGAAACCCGCATGGTGGGCTCCAGTCTGGCCAGTTTCCGCCGGATACCGGAGAAATGGGTGTTCGTGCCTTTGAACGCCGATGACCCACGAATGATCAAAAAAGCCTTTGCCGAGGTGGCGCACCTGAAATCGGTGAGCCCCCGGGAGGCCGCCGCCATGGGTTTCCAGACCGAGCTGCTGGAAAAAGACAGTGAAAACCCCGAAAAGGTGCTGATTCCCGCCTGGCGTCACGCCATGATCAGTTTCGATCACCCCCTGCTGCGCCAGGGCCTGACCATTATCGATACCCCGGGCCTGAACGCCCTGGGGTGCGAACCGGAACTCACCTTCAGCCTGCTGCCGGAGGCGCAGTCGGTGCTGTTCCTACTGTCCGCCTCCTCCGGGGTCAGCGCCACCGACCTGGATATCTGGAATCGCCACATCCGCGATCTGGCGTTGCGGGAATCCACCGGAGTGTACGCCATCCTCAATAAAGTGGATTCAGTGTGGGACGAACTGGAAGACGAGCAGTACAACAAACGGGTGCTGGGGGATATCCGCGCCCAGTGCGCCCGCCAACTGGCCATCGCCCCGGACGAGATTCTTTGTGTCTCCGCCAAGGAGGGGCTGCTGGCTCAGGTGGAAGGCAACATGCAGCGGCTGGACCGCAGCTTTCTGCCGGAACTGGAGGAGTTGTTGTCCAACGACATGATGCGGCGCAAGGAGCACCTGATTCAGAAAAGCGTCATCCGGGACATCCACGCCATGCTCCATGGCAGCCGCAAGACCCTGCTACGGCGCCGGGAATCGGTGCAGGCGGAGCTCAAGGTGCTGCGGGCGGAGGAGTCCGACCGCAAGGTGCAGCTGGACAAACTCCTGGCCACCGCCCGTCACGAGCAGGCCTTCTACCACAAAAAACTGATTCTGCTGAAATCCAGCCGCAAAATGATCCTGCGGGAGGGCTCCGCCATGCTGGAGCCGGTGAACAGCGCCAAGCTCGATCAGTATCTGAAAGAGGCCGGCCGCGCCCTCACCAGCAGCTGGACCATCGTCGGCATGAACAACGCCATCGACAGTTTCTTTGACCACCTGAAAAGCGATATGACGGAGCTGGCCCGGCGCCAGGAAAAGATCCAGGCCATGGTGGCGGATATCTTTGCCAAGTACGAGGCGGAACTGGGCATGGCCCCCCTGGATTATCCCCGGTTCGTGGCCAAGGATTACCTGACCCGACTGGACGACCTGCGGGCCAAGTCCGGCAGTTTCCGGCGCAATCTGCGCAAACTGCTGACCCAGCAGAAAGCCACCTCGAAACGCTTCCTCAGCACCATTGTGCACGAAGGCTCCAGCATCTACCGGCAATACGAAAAGACCGCCAAAGAGTGGCTTAACGATGTGCTGCTGCCCCTGTTCCAGAACGCCCAGGAACAAAAACACCTGCTGGACGAGCACATTCTCAAGCTGCGGGCCCTGGGCAACGCCGAGGACAATGCCGAGCAGCGTATCCACAATATGGAATCCATGCTGGAGGATCTGGACGAGCAGATCGCCGAGGTGGAGGACATGGTCAAGGGTCTGCGCAAACCCGCCCCCATTCATCAAAGCCGCAAGGTGATTCCCATGATCACCTCCAAATTCTCCCCCCAGCGCCTGTAGCAAACGCCACGGCCGGCAACAGTGCCCGCAACCCTTTTCCGCCGCGCCAATTCTGGTAGACTTCGCTGTTCATTCACCAGCCCGCAGGAAACCCCGGATTGCAAACCTCGCAAGCCAAGGCCAGATCAGCGTCGTCAAGCACAACGGGCCTGGGTTCAGTGGGCCTGGTGCAGCCGCAGCACTTCCGATGTGATCACCCCATCACCCTGCAGTGTGGCAAAACCCTGCCCCATTATGAACTGGTGTATGAAACCTACGGCCAGTTGAACGCCGCCCGCAGCAACGCCGTGCTGGTATGCCACGCCCTGTCCGGGCATCATCATGCCGCCGGCTACCACCGCGAGGACGAGCGCAAACCGGGCTGGTGGGACGCCTGCATCGGCCCGGGCAAAGCCATCGACACCAACCGCTTTTTCGTGGTGAGCGTGAACAACCTGGGGGGCTGTCACGGCAGCACCGGGCCCAAATCACACAATCCCGACACCGGCAAACCCTACGGGCCCGACTTTCCCATCGTCACCGTGCGGGACTGGGTCAACAGCCAGTATCAGTTGATGCAGCATCTGGAGATCCCCAGCTGGGCCGCGGTGGTGGGCGGCAGCCTGGGGGGCATGCAGGTCATGCAGTGGGCCATTGACCGGCCACCGCTGGTGCGCAATGCAGTGGTGATTGCCGCCGCCGCCAAACTGTCGGCCCAGAACATTGCCTTCAACGAGGTGGCCCGCAAAGCCATACTGTCTGACCCGGATTTCCGCGACGGTCATTATTACGAACACGACACCTACCCCAAAGTCGGCCTCAGCCTGGCCCGGATGCTGGGACATATCACCTATTTATCCGATGCCGGCATGCGGGAAAAATTCGGCCGCGAACTGCGGGACGGCGCCATCAGCTTTGATTTCGATGTGGAGTTCCAGGTGGAGAGCTACCTTAACTACCAGGGGGAGGCGTTCTCCCGCTCCTTCGACGCCAACACCTATCTGCTGATGACCCGGGCCCTGGACTATTTCGACCCGGCGGAGGAATACGATCACGACCTGGCCAGGGCCCTGAGTCAGGCCCAGACCCGGTTTCTGGTGCTGTCCTTCACCACCGACTGGCGCTTCTCGCCGGAGCGCTCCCGGGAGATCGTAGAGGCCCTGCTGGCGGCCCGGCGTCAGGTCACCTATGCAGAAATTGACTGCCCCCAGGGCCACGACTCGTTCCTGATCAACGTGCCCCGCTACACCAGCCTGTTCCGGGCCTATATGAACGCCATTGATCTGGACGGAGGGCCCCACTGATGCGCCAGGATCTGGCCACCATTCAGCAATGGATCAAAACGGACGCCAGCGTGCTGGATCTGGGCTGCGGCGACGGCGCCCTGCTGGCTCATCTGCGGGACACCCGCAACGTGTTCGGCTACGGCCTGGAGATCGACCAGGATAAAATTCTGGAATGCATCAAGCGCCGGGTGAACGTGGTGGAGCAGAACCTGGACGATGGCCTGGAGAACTTCGAGGACGACAGCTTTGATGTGGTGATCATGACCCAGGCGCTACAGGCGGTGCATTACCCGGACCGGGTCATCGATGACATGCTGCGGGTGGGTAAGGAATGCATTATCACCTTTCCCAATTTCGGCTACTGGCGCTGCCGCGTCTACCTAATGACAAAGGGCCGCATGCCGGTCTCCAAACTGTTGCCGTATACTTGGTACAATACACCGAATATCCATCTGTGCACGTTCAAGGATTTTGAAGCCCTGTGCTATCGCAAGCACCTGAAGATCCTCAATCGCACGGTGGTGGACATGCACTATCGCGATGGCATTCTGCTGCGCCTGTTCCCCAACCTGTTCGGGGAAGTCGCGATCTATCACGTCACCAAATAGGGTGCCGCCGCCGGCACCCGGCGGAGGACCAGGTCATGACCATGAAACGCACTTCCTTCAAGCTCCTGCTGGGCACGCTGCTGGCACTGGCTCTGTTCAGTGTGGCCGAGCTGGCCGCCGCGTCCGGCCAGTATCTGGAGGACGATCAATACATCGTGCACTACAGCGCATTCAATGCCAGCATGCTCACCCCCCAGGTGGCCAAAGCCTATGATCTGAACCGCAGCCGCCAGCGGGGGGTGCTCAGTATCGCGGTGCAGCGCAAGCAGCCCGAGGGCCCGCCGGTGCCGGTAATGGCCCAGTTGAAAGGCTTCACCGGGCAACTGGGCGGGAGCGAAATTCCCCTGAAGTTTCAACTGGTTGAAGAAGGCAAAGCCATTTACTATCTGGCTCAGTTCCTGATTGATGACGGCGAAACCCTGGATTTCGATGTGAAAATCCGCCCCACGCCGGAGTATCCACCCATGGCCCTGAGCTTTTCGCAGATTTTTTTCGAGGAGTGAGCGCACCTGCGGCTTTTGGTCCTATCCATTCATGTCAGGTGCCGTCGGCCGTCACCAGCCGAACGCCGGTATAAAAACGCCGGTATAAAGAGCACCAAACAATTCGCTACACTCGTTTACATGGCTCTGGGCTACACTTTATGCAAACTACAACGATAATGGATTTCAAAGTCACCTGATGCCGCGCAACTACCTGTTTCTATTGGGCTTTATCGCAACAATCCTGACCGGCTGCGGGCTCGAGAACGACACCGAAGAAGACACCGACACTGCCTCCGTCACCGTGGATGTGGAGCAGAGCCCCTATCTGCCCCTGACCAACGCCAGCACGTTCTATTACAGTCAGAGCGGCGCCAGCACTCAGGGGGACATTCGGGGGCGTATCACCTTTGACGTGGGTGCCTCCAGCAACCGGGGCTACAGCGTGTACCGGATTACCATACGCGGTGGCAGCCAGGATCTGGATCTGCTGCTGCGCAGCACCCGGGATCAGATCTATCTGCTGGGGCTGGATGGACCGCTCACCCCCAATGCCAGCACCCTGGTGGATCATCTGCGCTTTACCAACCCCATCCCCCTGTTGGGCGCCCGCAGCGATGAAACCACCGGCGCCAGTGCCGACATCACCGTGGATGGCAATGCCGTGGGCAACCCGGAGATCCTCTATGATGTCAGTAACAGCCAGGCTCCGGTATTCAATAATGCCGGCTGGGAGCTGCCCACCCTGCGCGCCACCGTGGATGCCCAGGTGACCGTGGATCTGGGCGGGGCGGGTACCGCGGAGGTGCCCCTGGAACTGGTGTTCTTCTTCACTCGCGGCCTGGGGCTGGTGCAGCACTCCGCCCGCTACAACAATGCCACCAATTCCGCCTACGAGCTGGTATTCGAAAGCTTGGAAGGCGTACCCAACATTGTGGCCTTTACCCAGGACGGCAACAACGCCAATGGCACCAGTTCCCTGTTCACCCTCGCGGAGGACCCTACCACCAACACCCCTATCAACAGCGGCGACTACCGGGTGGTGAATCTGGCGGAGCTTAGCGCCCTGGGCTGGCTGCAGATACAGGAAAACGCCCAGTCCCAGTTCACCGCCGCCATTAATACCAACAGCCCCCAGCTACCGGATGTGCTCACCAGTATTCAGGTATTGTTTGAGGATCGCTATGATGGCGGCGAGCGGCTGTCAGCCAATGTGACGTTGCTGGGCCCCTGAGCCGGACTTCATGGTGTCCTGAGCCACCCGGGCATGAATAACGACAAAACCCATAACAAGAATTCAGTGAAAAAACAGAATCGGACCCAAGGCAGATACGTTATGAACCATTTACCTTCAATCACCGCACCCAAGTTTTTGACCCCCCTGCTGCTGGGCTCGCTGCTGCTCACCGCCTGCGGTGGCGGCGGAGGTGGTGGTGGCGGCGACGTGGGCAGCGGCGGCGTGTCGGTGACACCCCCGCCCCTGGACTGCCCCAGCACCGAGTACAACGCCTATCTGCCCCTGGCGGCCGGCACCGCCATCAATTACGACAACGACACAGTAAGCGGTGATGTCTCCTGCGATGTAGCCATGAGCAACGCGGAGAATACCGATATTTATGCCATTGAATACAACTTCACTGGCCAGTCGTTGACGTTTTATCTCAGTTCAACCCCGGGCACGGTGGAGATGCTGGGGCTGGATGGGCCTATCACTGTGGCGCTCCCGGATGGCCAGGCCGCCATCAACAATATCCGCTTTGATGAGCCCCTGGAAATCATCGGCGCCGACGGCAGCACGGGGAATCCGGACATCGCCGCCAGTGCCACTGTTGAGGGCCCTCTTCCCGTTTCTATCTCCCTGGTCATCGCTTACACCAAGAGCCAGAGCAATGTGGTGTACAACACCACTGACATCGGCAGCTATCAGTTTCCGGCCAAGCGCTCCGTGCTTGAAATCACCATCGTCTCGGCCACGTACACGACTTTTAACAGTACCGTCATCCTTGGGGTGGGGCTCACCTCCGACCTTTACCTGGCGGAAAGCATCGGCATGGTCCGCCACAGCCACGTCAGCCCGGAGGCTGGCATCGCCATCAGCAGCGATATCAGTTCTGTGAGTGGGCTACCCACACCGATCTGGCTGGATTACACCAGCGCAGCCACCGCACCCATTCCCGCCCCTGGCAGCTTCTACTATTTCAGCATCGACGGTAATGATCTGACCGCCGACGATTATGACCTGGTGAACGCCAGCGAACTGAACGCCCTGCCCTGGCTCAATGTGGCGCCCAATCCGGGCTCAGACACCTATGAGATCACCACATTACCGGATGCCTCGCTCAGCAGCCTCAGCTACCCCTACAGCGTACCCGTCATCTTCGAAAACGCTGCCGGTCAGCAGCTTTACACCAGCATAACCCTGATGGACTGACCGCAACCGGGGCCGGGGCGGATTCCACAGCCCCGGCCCCGACAGGTATACTGCGCCCTGCCTGAACACTTTCCGCCAACCAGCGGCGGGCCGGCGGCTGACCGCTGCGTGCACATCACTTCAGGTCATTAAACTAGCCACACAACTCAGGCCGCACCACCAGGCCACAGGGGGCGCAATATGCAGGACATCGTGGTAGCCACCGGCAACCGGGGCAAGCTCCGGGAAATCAACCAGATGCTGAACCGCCTGGGGCTGCAGGCCCGGGGCCAGGGGGAATTCCAGGTCAGTGAAGCGCCGGAGACCGGGCTCAGCTTTGTGGAGAACGCCATTATAAAGGCCCGTCATGCCAGCCGCGTCACCGGCAAGCCCGCCCTGGCGGACGATTCCGGTCTGGAAGTGGATGCCTTGCAGGGGGCGCCGGGCATCTACAGTGCCCGCTATGCCGGTGAGAACGCCACTGATCAGGACAATCTGGAAAAACTGCTGGTGGCGTTGGCGGATACCCCCGACCCGGAACGCAACGCCCGCTTTCAGTGTGTGATGGTGTACCTGCGCCATTGGCAGGACCCGGTGCCCCGCATCTGCCAGGGCACCTGGGAAGGCCGCATTGCCCGGGCACCCCGGGGCGATAACGGCTTTGGCTACGATCCGGTGTTCTGGGTGCCGGAGCGGGACTGCACCGCCGCCGAACTGACCCCGGAGGTGAAAAACCGCCTCAGTCACCGGGGCCAGGCCCTGCAACAACTGCTGGCGGTGTTCACCGCCGCCCAGGCCGGAGCCTGATTTCCGGTGCTGCAAACCCCGCCCCTGGCGCTATATATCCATATCCCCTGGTGTGTGCGCAAGTGCCCCTACTGCGACTTCAACAGCCACGAAAGCCGGCACATTCCGGAACCGGAGTATATCGCCGCCCTGCTGGAGGATCTGCGCCAGGACCAGGCCCTGGCCGGCGGCCGCCCCATTGCCACAGTTTTTTTCGGCGGCGGCACCCCCAGCCTGTTCGCTCCCGAGAGCTACGCTCATCTGTTGCAAGCCATCCATCAAATAATTCCCATTGCCCCGGACGCGGAAATCACCCTGGAAGCCAACCCCGGCACCTTCGAGGCGGACAAATTCGCCGGCTTCCGCCGCGCCGGCATCAACCGGCTCTCCATCGGCGTGCAAAGTTTCAATCCGGAACACCTCAGCGCCCTGGGCCGTATTCACGACCGGGAACAGGCCATCCGCGCCATCGCCACTGCCCGGGACCAGGGCTTCGAGCGGCTTAATGTAGACCTGATGCACGGCCTGCCCCATCAAACCCAGGAGCAGGCCCTGGCGGACCTGGAACAGGCCCTGGCCCTGCAGCCTTCGCACCTGTCCTGGTACCAGCTTACCATCGAACCCAATACCCGCTTTTTCAGCCAGCCCCCGTTGCTGCCGGAGGAGGACACCCTGGCGGACATCGAAGACGCCGGCCACGCCCTGCTCGCGGACGCCGGACTGCAGCAATACGAAACCAGCGCTTACAGACAGCCGGGGCAGCAATGCCGACACAACCTGAACTACTGGCGCTTTGGCGATTACCTGGCCCTGGGGGCCGGGGCCCACGGCAAAATCACCGACCCGCAACAGGGGCGGATTCTGCGCTACCGCAAAACCCGCCTGCCCCGGGACTATCTGGACCCGGACAAAGCGTTCACCGCTGCCCGCGACCCCGTGGCCAGAGAGGATCTGCCGTTCGAGTTTTTTATGAATGCCCTGCGGCTGCTGGAGCCCATTCCCAAGGCGTTATTTAGCGAGCGAACCGGACTGGATACGAAGCGGGTGGCAACCGCCGTGGCGGAAGCAGTGGCGGACGGGTTACTGCTGGAAACCGCGGATCACTGGCAGACCACACCACTGGGGCAGCGGTTTTTGAACGATTTGTTGAATCGGTTTCAGTAACAATATCTTCACGTTGCCGATCACCAATACAATCTTCTGCACAAAACTGAAAAACTACATCAGCCCGGCAGCAGCCATTTCCAAGCGTTGCCTATATCCGGTTGCAATCGCCTTCTTGCAAGCGAAGGCAATTCTATTTCCGGAATCATTTAATAACTGTTGACCAATACGCCTGACTTGTTTCAAGGCCCATTTTAACCCTGGTTTCACTCCAACCCGGGCAACCGGTTTCGGTATGTAGGACAACCACTCTGTACAATCCGAAGCCTGATCAAGCATTTCAGCAACCAAGATTACAACTGACTCATTTACGCTGATTCTTGCAGCCACAGACTCATCATAAAAGGCTGCCATGAACGCTTTAACATATGCATCATCCTCAGCCATCAACCCATCAACCTGAGAAACATCCGAGTAACCTGACATTACCGATGCCTCATTTCGCTAAATACTCTAACAGCATCTCTGCCTTGAGCCTCAATCACACCGTACACGTCAGGATTTCGCTGATCATGGAACACCACTTTCTTAATGCCATTATTATATATCAAGTGGTAAGCGGTAATGTCGCCAGTGGATATTTCTTCACTGAAATCAATATTTTTATAGATCACGGTTCTGGCAGACAATACATCTTTATTTGACGCGGTACCCCGTCCAAATATCAGTTTGAAATAATCTTTAGGGGAAACATTCGATTCTATACCCCCCAGTGACTCGTAATGGATCCCAATTCTTGAGCCATCCTCTCCGACCAAAATAGCTAAACCATCCACGATAACTTTATCAATTCTACCCGCATCGACCGGAAAAACGTTATTTCTTGAATATAATTCGACATTTTCTGATGGGTGATTTAGGCCTATGCAGGCCGATAACGCCAAAGGCAATAGAACAAGAATTAATTTTTTGTACATAGATTTCACCAATCAGAAAGGATGTGCCTGTATTGTAGCTTTGGAATTCATGAAAGTCTGTCACATGAACAAGTCAGCGCCAAGACGAAAAAACTATTAACCCGGCTTTCAAATATATCTGCTAAGCGGCATATTTGATTTTGTCATGTTCAAAATACTTTCTCACTCGGCTCGGCTTTCTTTGG
>NZXG01000024.1 GCA_002701845.1 Pseudomonadales bacterium | reverse complement strand
TTCAATGGCTTCAAAAGGTAATTTGCGGGTATCTATTTTTTTAGTCATCCGCGCATTATATCAGAGATATTACTAAGCCGGGTTAATAGTATTTTCTATAACTTAAAATATCGCTAACCGCGCTAGGGTTTCGTGAGAGTCGACGGTCAGCGGTTAAAGAATCAAGGAGTCCCGGATGGGGTCAGTTGTTGGTTTAGCGCCAAAGTGTTCAACTCGCTGGCGCCCTTGTTTACCAAGCGAATAGAATCTTAAGCTATCCTCTTCCGGATCGTAAGTTTCGAGCAGCTCATTCTTAAGCATTGCGAACTGAGCCGGATCAACTTCACATTCAAATACAGAGTTCTGAACCCGGACGCCATAATCTAAGCAAATCTTCGAGATAGTTCTCAATCGCCGGCTTCCATCAGCGCTGGTAACACTAACGTCGTATGTAATGAGTATCAGCATGTCATTTCACCACGTAGGGAGTATAATAATCTGTGTCGCCCCTCAAGTGGCGTGCCAGGAGCAATGCTTGGCAATGCGGCAATAAGCCAATAGGAATCTGTTCCTGTAGGTATGGATGAGTTAGCTCCACTTGCTTTCTCTCCTGATATAACGTCAAAATTTTTTTTCTCGCATCATCCTTTAGGCGTACCGCACCACTTACCTCTGTAACAAAGTCTTTCGTTTGAACCTGGCGACGATTAATCACTGTAAGCACGAAGCGATCTGCCCACGAAGCACGGAATTCTTCCAGCAAGTCAAGTGCAAGGCTCGCCCTTCCCGGCCTGTCTCTGTGTAGAAATCCCACATAGGGATCCAAACCGACTCCGTAGAGCGCTGAAACACACTCCTGTGTGACCAGGGAGTACACAAACGATAGTAGAGCATTAACCGGGTCCGTTGGTGGTCTTCTCACCCTGCCACCGAAGGCAAACCCAGAACCCCGAATTAGTTCATCAAATACAGCAAAATAACAGCTAGCTGCATCACCTTCAACACCGCGAATTTCGTCAACAAATTTAGCTACCCTCACTCGCCTCATACTTGATGACAACCTCAACTCAGCTGACTTTAGCGACTCATTTTCACCGTGGTTTCGAAGCTCCCGCAACAATACAGACCGGCTATTAGCAATTTTAGCAGCCACGATCAAACGAGCAATTTCGGCAGTACGCTCCTTGTCGTCAGCCCAGCGATACTGGGTTCGTCGCAATAAAACATTTCCTGTCTGTCGCCCCTGCACACGAGCAAGAAATCGACCGTACTCGGTGTAGAAGGCGATACCGATACCGTTCTCTGCACAATAGCCCATCAGAAAGGGCGAAACAGACACTCGACCAAAACAGAGGATTGCTCCGAGTGAAAGGGCGGGGAACTGTCCAAGCTTCTCGTTACCCTGTTTGATAACAATAGTCTCTCGGTCCTTTTTCAGATAGCTTTCCTGCCGCGTTATGTAGAGCGTATTAAGTAACTTTTTCACAATTCAAATAAGTTCCTTGCATAACTGGCCGACCTGTCCCTCCGGAACCGTTCCGGTCGACATAAATCACGCAAAGAGCAGGCTTTGCAGCGACTTTCAGGCACCGCAGGCCTGGGAGTTTCCCCGCCTTCAATTAACCAATGACAGGCGTTAATGGCAGATATCGTTGATTCACGAAGGTCGTTCGTTAACGCAACGGTTTCACGACGGCGTACTTCCCAATACCAAATAGCGCCCTCACTTACCTGAGTGGATCGCATTTCTTCAATACAGAGCGCTTGCGCACAGACCTGAATTCTGTCCCAATCCTGTAGCTTTGGTTTACCTCGCTTGTACTCCACGGGAATATAACAATTGTTGCTATAAACTTCGACAAGATCGAGCTTTCCCGTCAAATAATACTGTACCGATCGCAGCATAACGCTTCTCTCAAAGCGAACTTCCTTGCGTTGTTCTGCATCGCCAGAATCTACACGATCGTGCAAGATTCGCCCCTCGGCGGTATAGCGATTCTCAACCCACGCCCGTTCTACGTGAATCAATGCGAACTGCCGTGGACAGTAGGCATAATGCTGTAGTGCGGAAATGGGCAGAAACTCATCCATTGGGCGACCTATAATTTCTCTTCGACGGTGACACCTTGCGGAAGTGATTCTGAATCGACACTCACTTGGTAGTCACGGAAGTTCCGAGCGGGTGTATCATCATCACCACTGACTCGAACGATGTTAACGGATTCGAACAGCTTGTGAGCAGGCGCATTGCCCATTGGATTATCATGTTTGAACACAATCAGTTTGCGAGCAGCCATCTCGCCACGTGCAGCAGACCGATCGTGTTCGAACATATTTATCAGCGAGCGCCACAGAAGCTCCAGATCATCTTCTGAGAAGCCGGTGTGCTCAGCCAGCTTGGCTGAAATATAACCGTGAGCTCGGTAGAGGCCGTAAGGGACGATGTGTTTTCGGCCCATCGTGCGTTCTTTTTCCAGATCCCGCTCGTTGGTCACAGCCATACGAGTGATGGACACCTCCATCGGCAAGACCGGTTCAATGGAGGAAGCAAAAGCAATTTGGATTGGCCCACGAACCTGTCCCGCATTAACCTCAGTAGTCATAACGGCCCCAAAAGAACGAACATCGAAAAAGTTTTTGCACATCCATGCTGTCAACTCTTTTGCTTTTGCCTCTTCCTTGGGAAGTTTTTTAGATACAGGTTCAATATCAAGAGCCTCGTACGCCAGTTTATGCTGGTTATTGAGTACAGACTTTTCCTGCATATAAATTCCATAGCCCGCTTCACCTTCTTTTTCCAAACTCACGTAATTGCGAATTTTCCTCTTGAGGCATACATCAGTCACGAGGCCCTGATTCGTTTCCGGGTCCAATCGAGGCAAATTACCTGCATCCGGGTCTCCGTTGGGGTTCCCGTTCATCACATCAAACAGATATACAAACTCGTATCGGTTAGCGATGGCTGTCATTAGTCTTCTCCTTCATTGGAATCAGTTTCTTGGTTACTAAAGCGAGCTTTACTTTGATGGTAGTAGCCGATCGCAAAGCGTCCCTGGGCTTCAATTCGAAGACTCTTAGGAAAGCTCGGAGGCAACTTGTCGACAATCTCATTGATCTGCTTTTCCAGGTTGACCGCGGCACCCGGCCTGTCTTTACGTAGCCGACTAAGGTGATGTTGGGCATTCCTAACCAGTACCGGAAAAATACTGGCTGGGGTAGCAGAACCCGCGCCGTAGTAACGGTCTCTGATTGTCGCGTTGATGTCGCGGCCTAACGCCGATTGCTGAATATTCTCCAAAGTAGCAAATAGTCGTCCCAGCAAGTAGCCAGGGTCAGTATTCTCAAGATCAAGACCCATCGGAATCTCCTTTTGTGTAGTTTTATTTGAAATTCGCGCATCACGGACAAGCACGGCTTTACACAGGGCGACACGTAGCGGAGAAATATCGCCATCTGCGCGCATACGCATAATCAGGTTAGAAAGTAGGCTGGCGGGATAGCGAAGGCCTGTCAGTATGGCTCGGATCATTTCACCAGCGAGTTGAGGTGGAATATCATCAGACTTCGGTTGGCTGCCTGCTCGGTGTGGCACTGTTTCTAGCAGCAATCGCCAAACAGAAGCCTCCGTTTTCCAAGGAAGAGGCCGCAATTCCAAATCACGGTAATGCTGTGCAAGGCGCTCTGCAAAGGAATGTAAGGAGCCCGTTTCCCAGAAACGTACTGAAAGACGGGACGCATTGGGAGCAAGGCCGAGCACATAGATAGCGGTATCGTCTTCCAGATCTGGATTCAGGCTTTTTAGCGGTCGCCCTTTCGCGATCAGATCAAGCACCGACCTCAATCGATCCGACTCAGAGGAATCCGTAACCGGCGGATTTAACAGGTTCGCGAATAATCCCTCCACTGCATGAGAGCCCTCCATGGTACCGCTCTCTGCCCAGAAGACGACCGAGGCATCTCCAAGTTGGAGCCGCTGGCGGCTGCCTTTGCGGAGAAGGTGGTTGAGCGTAGTGGTGTAAGCAAATGTAGCCTCTTCTGAAATTGGGGCATTTTCCCCCTGAGATTTACCGTACGATGTAAAAGCATCGAGGTTGAAAGAGACGATTGAAGCGCCGGCGGTTTGGGCTCCATACACGCCTTTAATAGAAGGGTGTAACAGTGCTACTGGGGCATGTTTCCCGGTGACCAGACACGCTTCGCTACGGGCACCGGACTGCTGGAGCATCGCCAGACGAATCTTCTGTGCCTCTGGGTACTGATGCATGTATTCCAGATCGCCATCCAGGCGGAATACATAATTGGCATCCAACATATCTTCGGACAACAAACCTGACTCCTGCCATGCATCAGGCTCCCAGCGATCGAGAAATGTCAGCAACGCTTCTAAACGAGAGCTATTGCATTTCGCCAATAGTTCTTTATGCATGTCTTTAAAAGATTGGTGAGTTTCCTTGTTCCTCTTCTTTGATCTTTCATCGTCTGCGACGCTGACCCCTAACACGTAAGACGATTTATCCCAAAGGAAACAGGGCGCAATGTTTGCAGATCGTTTAGGTGGTTGAGGAACAGTAAGAATTGCGGGAACTGGCTTTTTACCACGGTTATCACGAATATCTTGAACATCAAGCAATTTCCCGTCCTGAGACAGAATCAATGCATAGCTGATTTTTTCTTGGCTAAAGCCGAAAGACGCTATGCCTTCCTCATGATGGCTAACCAAACGCTGATAGTAATTATGTAAAGCCGAGAGGATCATCCCTTAACCTCCTCGCTCGTAAAATTCGGAACCTCTATAAATCCATCACGTAAAACAGCTCGAAAGTAACGAGGTGCAATGTCATTCTGGAAATCAAAGTCGTGAAGCATCCAACCAAGATCACGCTCACCTTCCAAGGAAGCGTGGGGCAACGGATCTGGATCACCATCTTCCACAAGGCGGAAGTTCGCCGGAAACTCTCGCACCCCCAGGCACGGAGCATGAAAATATTGCCCCTTCCTGGCTCGACGATTGAAAATATCCAAGTGCTTTCCTTCACTGTCCTCATTACCCGCTTTCCCGGTAAGCTCGAAATGCGCTTCGATTACGTAGGCTACGTCGCGCAGCACCGTAGATGCTCGCTGTTGACGGTCCTGATCCACACAGTTCACCAGTCCTTCGGTAGTGCCCGCCTTCATCGCCGATCCAACATTTCGTGCACTGATTTTACTGCCCACTTCATTGCGACGAATGGATTCAAAACGAACCGGCTTCAAAACACGAATTCCGTCAATAACCCAACGAATGGATGGCTTCCAGTGAATCGCTTCCAGAATTCCACGTGCCGCCGAAGGGGTGATTACGTCGTAGCTTACTCGCTCCACCTTCATTTCCGGCCTCGTGAAGCATGCACGCTCGCCCCACACCATTAGTTTTACTCCATATGCCATTTACCTTCTCCCCAATTCATTATTTATCCCGGTCTATGACGACTGAATCAAATTACCGATTTTTCAGCATTAATAAATGATGGCTCATCCCAGTCCAGCCCGTATTCGCTGTGATATAGGTCTTCATTGACCAGCTCCATAAATTGCTCACCAAACTTCATCTCCTGAACGGGCTGGATAGCCCCTGTTTGCCTCAGTGAGCGAAAGCTCTTCTCCGGTAACTGCACTAGGTAAGGCTGTAACTTACGTGCAATCACCCCGCAGGATTCAGCCCAGGAGAGTGCGCGCAACGTCTCACGCGCGGTCTCGTCGTAAGGAATAATCACGGGCAGCATAGGGCTATCGATCATTTGAAATGTCTTGGCCAGGGTTTCGTAAGGAATACCATCGATTCGGCCGACCTCAACCATTTTCAGCATATCTGCCCCCAACTGCTCCTTTCCCTTAATCCAGTACAGCTCGCGGAAGTAATCGCGAATCGCGTCCAGTGACAATGGCTTGTCGTATCGCCGGAATACCGAACGAGCCGCTCCCGCAAATTGCTCGACATCTGGTGGCGTCGGCCAGTCGCTTGCAACAGAAAATACGTAAACATTGCTCTGTTCTATGGGCCGCTTACCTTCGCGGTTACAGCGGCCAGCGGCTTGGGCGATAGAATCCAGACCAGCCTCAGCACGAAACACGGTGGGGAAATCGACATCCACCCCGGCTTCGATGAGTGAAGTCGCTACGAGACGACAAGGCTTTCCATCCTTGAGTCTCTGCCGAATTTCAGCCAGCGCCTCGCTCCGGTGTTTGGCGCACATCAACGTTGTTAGATGCCGCGCTCCTGGAAAGTGAGAAACACCTTGATAGAGACTGCGAGCGTGACGTCGGCTGTTGACGATACAGAGCACTTGTTCGCTGGCAGATAGCTCATCAATCAAGTCTTCATCCGTGACGGGGCCTCGATAATGAACGCGAACACGCTCCAGCCTTCTTTGTAAGCCCTGCGGATCAGGGGCCAGTTCGCGCACATTTTCCAGACCGCTGACGAAGCCTTCTTCTGCCTTCAGCGCAGGCTGAGTCGCGGTGCAAAGTACCAGGCTCGTCCGGTAGTTCAGGGCAAGTTCATCCATGGCTGCCACACAGGGCATCAGCAGCTTGAGGGGCAAGGTTTGAGCCTCGTCCAGAATCGTCACACTGCCCGCGACATTATGAAGCTTTCGACAGCGTGAGCTGCGGTTGGCATAGAGACTCTCAAAGAACTGCACGGAAGTGGTCACGACGATGGGCGCCTCCCAGTTCTCCATCGCCAACCGCAATTTATCTTTGGATTCCGGGCTACCAGTACTCTTGCCTTCACCGGTAAATGCACTGTGATGTTCCAGCACAGCCTTTTCACCCAGCTCCCCCAGCGCTTCACGGAATACCGCAGCGTTTTGCTCCACTATACTCGTAAATGGGATCACAAAAATGACCCGGCGTAACCCGTTAGCAATTGCGTGATCCAAAGCAAACGCGAGAGATGCCAGTGTTTTGCCGCCACCCGTTGGCACATTCAAAGAGAACAATCCGGGTGATTGATTCGCTTGGCCTCGAACATGAGACAATATCTCGGCCCGCACACGATTGACCTCAGAATCTGCTTTGAACCCCCCCAGGTGTTGATCTAGTTGGGTTCGTAACTCTTCAAGAGAAGGAAACGTCTGATCCCGCCCTTTCGTCCTCTTTTCTCGTAGAAGATAGAAGGCTTCTGTGTCCAGGTAGTCTGAATCCACCAGACATGAAAACAACATTCGCCCCAGGAATGCGAGCTGAAAAATACCGCGCTCTGCCATCGGGTGAAAGCCTTCAGGCTCCAGAGAGCCTTGTGGAAGCTCTATTTCGGCTTCCCAGACTGGCAGGAGATGTGGTAGTTCCTTCTTCAAGCGCTCCTGAAGGCAGGTTCGCTCACCGTTGTCCCGCCCGTTAGCAAGCCCCGCGTGATGACCGGCTATCGCATACGCCAGCAGAAGACCGATCTGGCCAAAGCGCTCAAAAGCCACCACCGCGCCGTGAGTAGCGTGATCTACGCGGGTTGGGTTACCTTCCAGCCGCTTCTGGAACTCTTCGGTATATTTACCCAGATCGTGTAGTAGGCCCGCAGTTTCCGCCAAACGGCTGCTGCCGAACAACGATGCTTTTTTATTTGCGAGCTTACCTACCGTGCGTAGGTGATCCGACAGTAGCTGCCATTCCGCCTTGGTTTCGGCACCGCTGATGGAGTGCGCGTAGAAACGATTTTCGGGAGCCTCGGACATACCCACTTTCACTCTTTCTGTTTAGTGTTTGCCAGTCTAGCAACCCAAGTTGTCAAAACCTGTGCTGGTCATTTATCCAGCATTTCGTACCTCATCGCCTGCCAGAATCAACATTCTGACTAGACCCTTATGACCCGTCCCACGAACCGTCCCAGCCCATCCTGCAACCTGTTTTGCACTTTCCGCCTGAGCGCCACGGGTGCCTCTACGTACACATTGGGAATATGCCTTAGGATGTCCTGCACCAGCTCACGGTCATCGGAATAAGGAAAAGTTAGCAGGTAATCCCGTCCGTCCCATTCCCCCGCTTGTGCGGGATGCCATTGCTGGCTGGCGATCTCACGAGCAATCGCCCCGTCAAAACGCAACTTCGCGGTATGAGTCGATTTCCCGGCAAAGATCCCATAAGACTCGGCGAAGTGCTGTTCAAGTTCTTCGGACGGAACAGTCTGCCGCCTTGCCTTACTTATACTGGACCTTTCGATACGGGAAAGGTGAAAGGTGCGCAACTCCTTGCGCAAATGGCACCAGGCATCCACATACCAATTTTCGCGGTAGTAAACCAGAGTTTGCGGGCTGATCTCCCGCTGGGTTTTCTTATGGTTATAGCTGCAGTAGCGGATGGATACCTGTCGCTCCTGCAACAGCGCCTCGCTGATAATCTGGAAATGTTGACCAGGCACCGGGCGGTGGGCAATCGGTAGGACTTTTACGCGCTCACGGAAGGCGCTCGGATTGATATCCCGTACCTTGAGTAATTTCTCAATTTCGCGCTCAACGGGGCGCAGCTCGTCACTCAGCAGGCCAGGGCCGAAGTCATCCAGCAAACTGAGCAGCAGACCAAGGGATTGGAGCTCCCTGGCGGTGAGCCACAGGCCAGGCAACTCGAAGCGCCTGTTCTCGGCTTCCTGATACCACCAACCCCGGCCTTGTACGTAAACGATGGGTGCGTCTAGCTCCAGCTGCATGGTGTCAATCATTCGGCGTACAGTACGCTCGCTGCATTCGAGGCGCTCTGCCAGCTTGCTCAGGGGTATCGGGAGGCGATGACTGCGGAACAGACGGTGGAGTTGCTGTATGCGGTCGAATTTATCCAATTACTTATTCCCTGGCTGTTTACAATATGAAAGCAGCTTCGAATCCCTTGACTTACTCACCCTACCAGTACGATCACTCCCACTCAATCGTCGCCGGCGGCTTCGATGAAATATCGTAAGTCACCCGGGAAATGCCCTCGATCTCATTGATAATGCGGCTGGAGACTTTTTCCAGCAGGTCATAAGGCAGGTGCGCCCAGCGGGCGGTCATAAAGTCGATGGTTTCCACCGCCCGCAGGGCCACCACGTATTCGTAGCGGCGGCCATCACCGGTGACGCCCACGGATTTCACCGGCAGGAACACGGCGAAGGCCTGGCTTACTTTGTGATACCAGTCCGAGCGGTGCAGTTCTTCAATAAAAATGTGATCCGCCTGACGCAGGATGTCGGCGTATTCTTTTTTCACTTCGCCGAGGATACGCACCCCCAGCCCCGGGCCGGGGAACGGGTGGCGGTAGACCATGTCGTAGGGCAGCCCCAGTTCCAGGCCGATTTTGCGCACCTCGTCCTTGAACAGTTCCCGCAGTGGTTCCACCAGTTGCATTTTCATGTGTTCCGGCAGGCCGCCCACGTTGTGGTGGGATTTGATCACATGGGCCTTGCCGGTTTTGGAGCCGGCGGATTCGATCACGTCCGGGTAGATGGTGCCCTGGGCCAGCCACTTGATGTCGTTGAGTTTGCCGCTTTCGATATCGAATACGTCGATGAAGGTGTTGCCGATGATCTTACGCTTGTGCTCAGGGTCCGCCACGCCATGCAGCTTGCTCAGGAACAGGTCCTCCGCATCCACCCGGATTACCCGGATGCCCATGTGCTGGGCAAACATGGCCATCACCTGATCGCCTTCTTTCAGGCGCAGCAGGCCGTTGTCCACGAACACACAGGTGAGTCGGTCGCCGATGGCCTTGTGCAGCAGGGCCGCCACCACGGAGGAGTCGACGCCACCGGATAACCCCAGCAACACTTCATCTTCGCCCACCTGATCCCGCACCCGGGCCACCATGTCGTCGATGATGTTGCCCGGGGTCCAGAGGGCATCACAGGCGCAGATTTCCCGCACGAAGCGTTTTAGAATTTCGCCGCCCTGTTTGGTGTGGGTCACTTCCGGATGAAACTGGACCCCATACAGGCCCTTGCGTTCGTGGGCCATGGCGGCAATGGGGGCGGATTCGGTTTCAGCGATACACTCAAAACCCTCCGGCAGGGTCACCACCTTGTCGCCGTGACTCATCCATACGTCCAGTTTGCCCTTGCCGAAGTGGTCATCCAGCCCCTCCAGCAACTTGCCGCCCACCTTTACTTTCACCTCGGCGTAGCCGAATTCCCGATGATCGGAACCGGCCACCTGGCCACCGAACTGGGCCGCCAGGGTCTGCATGCCGTAGCAGATGCCCAGTACCGGCACCGCCAGCTCGAACACCACATCCGGCGCCCGGGGCGTCCCCTCGCCGGTCACCGACTCCGGCCCGCCGGAGAGGATAATGCCATTGGGCTGGAAATCACGGATGGCGTCAGGGTCGGCATCACAGGCCCAGAGTTCGCAGTAAACGCCGATTTCCCGCACCCGGCGGGCAATCAATTGGGTGTACTGGGAGCCAAAGTCCAGAATAAGGATGCGCTGAGCATGAATATCGGTCATGGTGTTTGGTTTTCCATGGAATTGACAGGAATCACTGCCGGTCAGGAGCGGTAGTTGGGCGCTTCCTTGGTGATGGTGACGTCGTGCACGTGGCTCTCCTTGACCCCGGCGCCGGTGACCCGGACAAAAGAGGGTTTGGTACGCATTTGTTCAATGGTGGCGCAACCGGTATAACCCATGGAGGCCCGCACGCCGCCCATCAACTGGTGGATAATGGCGGAGATAGGCCCCTTGTACGGCACCCGCCCCTCAATACCCTCGGGCACCAGTTTTTCCACCCCCTGAGAGGCATCCTGGAAATAGCGGTCGCTGGAGCCCTGGGTCTGGCCCATGGCCCCCAGGGAGCCCATGCCGCGATAGGCTTTGTAATAGCGGCCCTGATACAGTTCCACCTCGCCGGGGGCTTCCTCGGTGCCCGCCAGCAGGCCCCCCACCATAATGGCGTGGGCGCCGGCGGCCAGGGCCTTGGCCAGATCGCCGGAGAAGCGAATGCCCCCATCGGCAATGATGGGAATGTCGGTACCCTTAAGGGCTTCCGCCACGTCCGCCACCGCCGTGATCTGCGGCACGCCGATCCCGGAGACGATACGGGTGGTGCAGATGGAACCGGGGCCGATGCCCACCTTCACGCCGTGGGCACCGGCTTCCACCAGGGCCCGGGCGGCGTCGGCGGTGGCGATATTGCCCCCGATCACCTGAATGTCCGGGAAGTTACTGACCACCCAGCGCACCCGCTCGATCACCCCGCGGGAATGGCCGTGGGCGGTATCCACCACCAGGGCGTCCACACCAGCCTCCACCAGAGCCTGAACCCGTTCCTCGGTGCCCTCCCCGGTGCCCACGGCGGCGCCTACCCGCAGCCGGCCCTGGTCGTCCTTGCAGGCATGGGGGTAAGCCTCGGCCTTCAGCAGGTCAGTGTTGGTGACCATGCCTTTCAGGTGAAAGGCCTCATCCACCAGCAGTACTTTTTCGATCCGATAGCGTTGCAGCAAGCCCTTGATTTCCTCGGTACTGGCCCCCTCGCGGGCAGTCACCAGTTTCTCCTTGGGGGTCATGATGGCGGACACCGGCTGATCAAAGCGGTCCTCGAACCGGAGATCCCGGCTGGTAACGATTCCCACCAACTCGTCCCCTTTCACCACCGGCACCCCGGAAATATTGTTAGTCTGAGTAATATCAATGAGTTGGCCCACGGTGGTGTCCGGGGTCACAGTGATGGGGTCCCGCACCACGCCACTCTCGTATTTTTTGACGCTTTTCACCTGCCGCGCCTGCTCCTGGGCGGTCATGTTCTTGTGCAGGATGCCGATCCCGCCCTCCTGGGCCATGCTGATGGCCAGGCGCGATTCCGTCACCGTGTCCATGGCGGCGGACAGTAGCGGTATGTTGAGGGTGATATCCCGGGTCAGCCGGGTTTTCAGCTGCACATCCCGTGGCAAAACGTCCGAGTAGCCGGGCAAAAGAAGTACATCATCGAAAGTAAGTGCTTCCTGGGCGATTCGTAACATGCAGTGTCAGCCTTGTAACCGGGGGGAGGTAGTGAACGCGCGATTATAGCAAAGGCGCCTGAGGCTGAAAATAAGCGACCCATTGCGGTTAAACTATGAAAAAAGGCCATTCTACTGACGATTTTGACCCAACAAACCGCTGGGTGGCCCGCATGATCTGGTTATAATCGTATATGGTTTAAACACAGCACCCAACCTGGATACTGCATGCAGATCGACCCCTATTTCCAGATCCCCCAACGGCCGGTTGCCACCACCCGGGGCCCGGTTCAGCTTCCTATGTTCTTTAAGGAGGGGGACTACGTACTGGCGCTGTTTTTGGCG
Organism: Pseudomonadales bacterium; assembly: GCA_002701845.1. GTDB lineage: Bacteria > Pseudomonadota > Gammaproteobacteria > Pseudomonadales > Ketobacteraceae > Ketobacter. The sequence continues at coordinate 58,434 of NZXG01000024.1, read as the reverse complement.
CGCCGGGACCGGGTTCAGCATCTGTTGGCGGACAGCAGCTTCACTCCGGCCATGGTATTGGGGCGGTATGCGGTGGTGTCCCTGGTAATGGCCAATTTCAACGTCTGCAGCGACCGGCCCCATGCCATTGCCTCCCTCGCGGTGCCGGTATGCCGCAAGCACGGATTCCAGCCGGTCTCCCCCTGGCGGGAGTTGTTCAACCGGGCCGATCAGCGCCACATGGGATTCTATCTGTTGCACTGCCTCACCGATGACGATCATTCCATGGTGGTCAGCCGGGAGATCTGGGGCCATCAGAAATCCATGGCGGATATTGATCCGCAGCTGAATGGCGGCCGCTTGAACTGCCAGGTGCGGGAATACGGTGCCGGTCAGCCCTTGTTGGCCTTCGGCGGCGTGGGGCCGCGCCTGGGGCGCTTGCGGCCCCTGAGTTTCACCATGTTCTCCTGGCGTAAGCACCAGTTGCTGCGCTCCATATTGGACAGCCGGTTCCCCCTGGATTGCCGCTTTGCCCTGGGGTTCCGGCTGTATTTGGGGGATCAGGATCACCCCGCCATCAATGATTTTCGGACGCTGGGCCTGAATGGCAAACGGCCGTTGGTGCTGCTGAGCAGCGACTGTTATCAAGGGCGTTATGACGAAGGCACGGTGATTGAAGAGTTGCAGGAGGCAAAACCCAGCAGCCACCGGCTGCGTCCGCTGGCGGGCAGCAGTTTGCGGGTGTGACGCTACAGCCGTATCCGGTACACCTCAGCCAGTGCGATACGGCCCCGTCGGGCCAGACTGAGGGCGTGGTCCGTGAGCGGGATCATGCCTTCGCCCCTGGCCTGCTCCGCCAGCCGTTCCGCCGGCACCCGCTGCGCCAGCAGATCACGCAGTGCCGGCGTCATTTGCAGCAGTTCGTAGACGGCCATCCGCCCCTCAACTCCCGTGTTATGACAGAGCTCGCAGCCCTGGCCCTGATAAAACACCTCGTCCTCCCCCACCCCCAGTATCTGTCTTACCGCCGGCTCCACAGGCTCCGGTACCTGACAGTGCGGGCAGTTGCAGCGTACCAGGCGCTGGGCCAGCACCCCAATCAGGGCACTGTTCACCAGATAGGGTTCCACCCCGATTTCGATCAGACGGTTCACCGTGGTGGCGGCGTCGCTGGTGTGCAGGGTGCTTAATACCAGGTGGCCGGTGAGCGCGCTTTCCACGGCCATTTTGGCGGTCTCCTGGTCGCGGATTTCCCCCACCATAATCACGTCCGGATCGTGCCGCAGGATATGCCGCAGGGCGCGGGCAAAGCTGTAACCGGTGTCGTGGTTCACCTGGATCTGGGTAACACCGTCCACGTGATATTCCACCGGATCCTCCACCGTGATCACATTCACATTGCGGGCCCGGATATGATCCAGGGCGGTGTAGAGCGTAGTGGATTTGCCGGAGCCGGTGGGGCCGGTCACCAGGAAAATACCGTTATTGCGGCTCAGCAGGTGACGCAGGGCCTGGGCATCCCCCTCGTTGAATCCCAGGGCCTCCAGACTTTTGAGGGCGAACTGGGTGTCCAGCAGGCGAATTACCACGCTCTCGCCATGAATGGTGGGAATCACTGACAGCCGCAGATCCACGGTCTTATCCAGATAATGAATCCGGGAGCGGCCATCCTGGGGCAGGCGATGTTCGGAAATATCCATGTTACCCACGATCTTAATACGACTGACCACCGCCGGCAGCAGCTTCTTGCTGAAGGAGCGAATAGGCTGCAGCACGCCATCCACCCGGAAATACAGTTCCACCAGGCTCTCCCGGGGCCGGATATGAACGTCCGATGCGCGCCGGGCCATGGCGTCGGCAATCACACTTTGCACCAGTTGCACCACCGGCCGTTCGTTACCCAGGGCTTCATCGCCATCAGCATCCAGGTGAAACGGCTCATCGGCGGAGAAAACCGCCAGATCGTCCAGCGCCGACTGCATCTCCTGGCCGCCATAGTAGGCACTGATGGCGTAGGCGATGTCCGCCGGGGTCGCCAGGCAGAATTCCAGCATCTTGCCGGTCATGAACCGCAGCATGTTGATCAGTTCGCTGTCCGAGGGATCGGGGATGGCGATCAGCAGCCGGTCGGCGTCCAGCAATATTGGCATCACCATATGCTTGCGGGCGAAATGACCGGGCACCAGCGCCACCGCCTTGGGGTCCACGTCAAACTGCCGCAAATTGACGAAGGGTACCCCGAACCGCTCACACAAGCCTTTAAGTACCGCCTCGCGTTCCACCACTCCCTGCTCGATGAGCACCTCCCCCAGACGTTTGTGGGAGACTTTCTGTTGCTGCAGCGCCTGCTCCAGCTGTGCCGGGGTGATCAACTGCAAATCCATCAGGATTTCCCCCAGGGGGCGGGAAGAAAACTGATAATATCGCTGTTGATGCTCGCGCCACTGCCGGGAATTGGCGATGGGGTCGGCACAGCGGCACTGGGGGCCATGATGAACCGTCTGGGGAACTGCCATACTGCTTGCTCTGGCCTGGGGCGGTTATGGACGAATAACCTAAGTATGGCAAAATTTACGGGATTCTCGAGTCCCCGGCACCCCGCCGGTCAATCCAACAGCTTGTTGAGCTTTTCCCGCAACTTACGCTTAGCGCGTTCTTCTTCCGCTTGCAGCTTGTCCTGCACTTCCTGCCGCAACTGTTGCTGATCTTCCGCCTCCAGCCCCAGTTTGTCCCCCAACTCGGCGGCGGATTTGTTTTTCAGGGCGTCGCCGGCGGCCTGTTTCAGGATGCTACTGATTGCACTCAGGTCCGGACGACACCAGTCCGCCGGAGCCCCGGACAGCTGACCGGCACAGTGCACCGGCCAGCGGGCGCCGTGCAAATATTTATTGCGCTCAAGGGCCGACAGCGCCACCCCGAAATCGAACACAAAGGCCTGTTCCAGCAGATCCACCCGGCCCTGGGCATCAATGCCGCTGGCGCCGGTGTAGAACGCGAAGTCCGGCATGATCAATTCCCCGTTTTCGATCCGGGCCCGGGCCTGCAGGCGGCTGATGTCGGTGTCCTCCTGCAACTGCCGGGGCAGGTACTCCTGGTAATTGGGAAACAATTGCTCCACCCGGCGCAATTGATCCCGCAGGGCGTCCACCACAATGGCGTTCAGATTCACCCCGTGCAGAATGCCTTCCGCCACATTAAGCTGCAGCTCACCCAGGGCACTGCGCAGCAGTTCATCGGTGGTGTTGCCGCTGGCAGTGCTGTCCAGCAGCAACGAGGCCCGCCCCGAGATCAGGTTCTTTTCCATCAGCCGGGAGCTGACCGGCGCCAGTTCCAGTTGCTCCACGTCCAGCCGGGTGGTCATTTGCGGCGCCGGGCCCCGCACATCCAGTCGCAATGACCCGTTCAGCGCGCCGTCCAGCAACTCCGCCTGCAGCGGCTCCACCCTGAGCAGGCCATCCCGGGCGTTGACTTTGATCCGCATGTCCCGGGCGGATTGCTGCCAGTACTGCAGTTCGCCCACCTGCAGAGTGCCGGCAAGGTTCAACTGGCGCAGGGCTTCCACCGGCAGCAGTTGATCATCCCCGGCAGGCGCGTCGCCGGAGGTACCGTCTTTGCCTTCTTCCGCCGGGGAAGGCGGCAGGTAGGCGTCCAGGTTGATACGGTCCAGCTGCAGATCGAAGCCCAGGGCCATGGCCGCAAAGTCACCAATACTCAACTGGCCGGTCAGAGTACTGTCATCCAGTGTCAGTTGCAGATTATTCAGTAGCAGGCGCTCGTCGGTGCCGCTGAGCCGGCTTTTGAATTGCAGGTGTCTGAGGACGTCGTCGCCCATCGGGGGTGGTTCCAGCCCCAGGCTTGTAAGCAATTGACGGGGCGCCACCTTCCGGGAATCCAGCTGGCCCTGCAAGCGCGGGCTTTGGTTGAGGTCGGTGGCTGTGAGCTCGCCAGACAACACCAGTTGCGCCAGGGAGATTCGCTCCAGATTCAGCCGGGCAGTGCCCTGCCCCCAGTTCAGCTCGCCCCCGGCCTGGAGCTCTATGGGCACAGGCTGGGGCGTCAGGCCCGCCAGTTTTAGCTGCAGCTTGATGGCGTCCAGCACTATCCGCTGCTCCGCCAGCCGGGGGCTCAGCTGACTTTCAAGCGTCACTGACACCGTCAAATCCGGGCCCTGCTGGATCCCGGCTTCCAGATCCAGACTGATGGGGTCCTGCCACTGCACATCTTTCAACCGCAGCCGGTCCAGGGTCAGCTGCAGATCCGTGCCCGCAGTCTGATCCCGATAGCTGAATCGGGACTCCGTCACCATCAACAGCGGGATGGTCACCGCCTGCAGCCGCTGCTCCAACGGCGCGCCCTCATCCCCGCCGGCGGCTGATCCGGCACTGGCGGGTTCTGCTGCCACCTGGGGGCTCCAGTTATTGTGGCCCTGTGCATCCACCTGCAGGTTGGCCTGCAACCCCGCAATGCGGATTTCGTCCGCCTGCAGTTCCCCGGAAAACAGCGGCAGCAGTTTGACCCCCAGGGCCGCCTGTTGCCAGCGCAGGAAAGGGTCGGTTTGGGAATCCACGGCCAGGCTGCCGGCGCCGACATCCAGGCCCAGCACCGGGAACAGACTCCAACCCAGGTCACCCTCCAGCGCCAATTGGTAACCGCTGCGACTTTCCACCAGCTCACTAATGCGCCCTTTATGGGCGTTGGGGTCCACCAGGAGAATAACCAGCACCACCACCAGAATCAGTAACGCCAGCAATCCCCCCAGAATAATCCCGATTCGCTTTGCCATTGCCATGTACACTGTTCCTCAAAATCGCTGTCAAAAGCGTTATGCAAATGCGGCACCGGGCCCGACAGGGCACTTCATGCGCCCTGATAGCGCCGGCTAACCCCGGGCCGGTTTGTAAATATTACACCCCAGCGGCGCTTTTTCCGTGCCGCAACGCCAGTAATGGGAGCCCGCTCCCCGAGGCACCGGGCTTCGCCCGGCAGGGCGAGGCTGGCACAGTACCTGCTTGATTACCTTTCATAATCCAGACAAGGCACAGTTTGACAGGGAGATACCATGCAAGCCTCCGCACTGTTCCACGAAAACGCCAACTGCTGGCGCAGCAGCTATGCCAGCCACGGCACGCCATTGGTGGACTGTGAACATTATTACCGGGCACTGTATCACGCCATCCTGGCGGCCCGGGAATCGATCTTTATCGCCGGCTGGGACATCGACAGCCGTATTGCCCTGCTGCAGGGGGAAGAGGCCGAAACCGCCGAAACTCCAGTGGTGATCAGCGATCTGCTGGCGTGGAAGGCCGAACAAAATCCGGAGCTGCAAATGTTTCTGTTGCGCTGGGATTCCTCGCTCGCCTTCTTCAGCAGTCGCGAGCTTTGGGCCAAGGAAGTGTGGGAGGAAAAAACCCCGGCGAACGTCCACATCTGCCTGGACGACACCATTCCCATGGGCGGCAGTCAGCATCAGAAAATCGTGGTGGTTGACGATCAGTTAGTATTTACCGGCGGCATGGATGTGGCGGTCAGCCGCTGGGACACCCGTGACCACCTGCCCCACGACCCGCGCCGGGATGACCCGGACGGACCCTATGGCCCGCTGCACGATGTGCAGGTGATGGTGTGCGGTCCGGTGGTTCAGGAATACGCCAAACTGTTGCGCTGGCGCTGGCAGCGGGCCACCGATACGGAATCGCTGCCGCTCGGCTCCCCCGCCATACAAGGTGAGCTGCCCCCCTGCTGGCCGCGGCAATATCCACCGCTGCTTGAAGATATTCCCTGCGCCATCGCCCGCACGATTCCTTTTATGGATGATGTGGATCCGGTGCAGGAGGTTCGGCATATGTTGCTGGATCTGATTGAACAGGCGGAACACTTTATCTACATCGAAAACCAGTTTGCCAGCCGGGAGGAAATCGCTGAAGCCCTGAACCGCCGCATGAAACAAAAGCCGGAACTCAAGGTATTGATCGTCAGCTCCTACGATCCCAAGGGTACCATGGAGTGCGAGGCCTACTGGGCCGGACGCATCGACTTCAAGGCTATCCTGGAGCAGGGGCTGGATTCCCATCGGGTGGTGCTGACCCATTCCTCCATGCTGGACGATCAGGGGGAGCGGGCGCTGAAACGCGTTCATTCGAAGGTTATGACCATCGACGACCGCTATCTGGTGATCGGCTCCTCCAATCTCAGTAACCGCTCCATGGCGCTGGATACCGAATGTGATTTGATTTTTGCCGGTGACACCGAGGCCCACCGGGAGTCCATTCGCCGGGTGCGGGACGATCTCATCGCCGAACACACTGGCCGTGATATTGCCGAAGTCAGTCGTCTGATCGCCGGTGACCATCCGCTGGAGGATCTGATGCAATGCGACGATCCCCATCGTTACCATCTCGAGGAAGTCAACGACGAGGCTTTCACCGACAAATCCTGGCAGGATGTCCTGACCCCCCTGTCGGATCCCGAAGAACCTCTGGTGCCACCGTTATCGGTACCCGGAGCACGCCCCATCAGCGTGCCCAATCCCCGCAAGAAGTCCCTGATTATCGGCAGTGCAGTGCTGTTGTTTCTGTTGCTCGCCGGTGCCATCCTGGCGGCGAATCATTATTTCAGTTGGTTCAACAGTGACAATCTGAGCCAGTTTCTCGAGGAAAGCCGGAATACGCAGTTCGCTCTGCCCTCGGTCTTGGCGGTGTATGTCATCGGTGGTTTGTTTTTCTTTCCGGTGACGGTGATGTCGCTGGCAGTGGCGGCAGTGTTCGGGCCGGTGTGGGGCCCGGTGTATGGTATGGCCGGGGCACTCTGCAGCGCCTGGCTGATGTTTCTGCTGGGCAAGATCATCGGTGACCGGGGCCTGCGTAAACTGGGTGGCCCCAGGGTGCGCAAAGTGGATGAGAAGTTCACCAACAGCGGCGTGGCGGGCGTAGCCACCATCCGTCTGATTCCCGTGGCGCCCTACAGCCTGGTGAATCTGGTGGCGGGAATCTCCTCCATCCGCTTACTGCCGTTTCTGCTGGGCACATTCCTGGGCATGCTGCCGCCGATGATTGCCAAGGGGCTGGTGGGTGATTCCCTCTCGCAGCTGGCCACCGACCCCTCCGCTGAGTCCATCAGCTACCTGACGTTGGGTATTCTGATCTGGGTGGCGGTGATCATGGTGTCCCAGAAAGTGGCGAAAAACCTGCAAGCGGATAAAACAGCGGCCTGATGCGTTTAATGAGTTACAACATACACGGCGGTGTGGGCACCGACGGTATACACGACTACGCCCGCATTGGTGACTTTCTGCAGCAGCGCCAGGTGGATGTGGCTCTGCTTCAGGAATTCGACACCCGCCCCCGTTCCCGCATCACCCAGGACGATATCGACGCACTGTGCGGCCGGCATTTTCGCTGGCTGTTGCCCTCCCCCACTGTGGTGGGCCCCTACGGCTGGTATGGCAATGCCATACTCACCCGCTACCCGGCCACATATACCGGCACCGTGGACACCAGCCAGCACGGGTTTGAATCCCGCAATATTCAGGAGGCGATCCTGCGCACGCCCCAGGGGCCGCTGCATGTGATCAATACCCACAACGGCCTGAACCGGATTGAACGGCGGGCTCAAATTCATCTGCTGAGCACACACCTGCGCCAGCGGCCGGCGTTGGACATCCCCCTGGTGGTGGCGGGTGACTTCAACGAGTGGCAACTGTTTTCCCGCGCCTTCACCCGGGTTGACCGGCTACTCCACCCGCAACCGGCGGGTAAGACCTTTCCCACCCGCCTGCCCCTGTTCCGCCTGGACCGGGCCTGGTGCAAGCCACGGGAGCTGGTGCAAGCCATCCAGGTGGTGAAAACCCCACTAACCCGCTACCTGTCCGATCACTACCCGCTGGAGCTGGAGCTGGCGCTGCCGGCGTGGCCATTGCGCCGGGGCCGCTGCAGCCGCTGATGCAAGGCCATCACCTGCTGCCGCAACCAGTCATTGGCGGGGTCACCCTGAGCCGCCTCGTGCCAGTACATGTAACTGGCAACCGGTTGCAGGGGCACCGGCATGGGCCAGATTTTCAGATCGTGATAATGATGATTGCGCAGCGCATAATTCTCGGGCACTGTCAGCAGCATTTGCGAACGGGCCACGGTACTCAGGGCCACGAAGTAATTCTGGCAGCGCATACCAATCTGCCGGTGATAACCCAGCCGACCCAGTTCAAAATCCTCCACCACCGGCCCACTGCGGCGGGATGACACCACCACGTGACGCAACCCCAGATAACGCTCCAGATCCAGACCACCCCGCAACTGCGGATGCCGCTTCCGCGCCACCACCACGAAACGGTCCTCCTGCAGCACCTGATGACGGATACTGGCGGCCACCGGTAGCAACACATCAAACGCCAGATCCAACCGCCCCGCCGCCAGCTCCGTTTCCATATCCCGGCGCGGCACCCGGATACTGGTGAACTGCATCAGTGGTGCCTGGATTTCCAGTTGTGCCACCAGCTCCGGGAGCAGTACGGATTCCACCACTCCCCGCATGGCCACCACCATCTGTTTGCGGTTGGTGGCGGGATTGAAACCCTGCGGTGCATTGAAGGTGGCCTGTAGCTGCTGCAGCGCTTCCCGCACCGGCTGGATCATGGCCCGGGTGGCGGCGGTGGGTGCCATACGGTTGCCGGCGCGCACGAACAAAGGATCCCCGTAAACCTCACGCAACCGGGCCAGGGCGTGGCTCACCGCTGGCTGGGTCAGATTGAGGCGGGTGGCAGCCCGGGTAATGGAGCCCTCCTGGTAGATGGCATCCAACACCACGTACAGATTCAGATCGACCCTATCGATATGCACCATATTTATAACCGATAATTCTTTCTATTCATTGGTTTAATTATGGCAACTCTTCTAAGCTTGCCACAAGTTAATCCCAGGAGGCTGCCATGGATTTTTCCCATTCCCCCAAGGCCCAGGAAATGATCGCCCGGGTGCAGGCGTTTATGGATGAACACATCATTCCCCGCGAGCAAGAGTACCTGCAGCAGGTGGCGGAACATGGTGGCGACTGGACCCGCTGGCGGGTACCGCCCCTGATGGAGGAGTGGAAGGCCAAAGCCAGGGCCCAAGGGCTGTGGAACCTGTTTCTGCCCGATGCGGAATACGGCGCCGGTCTGTCCAATCGGGATTACGCCCCATTGGCGGAAATTATGGGGTATTGCCCGTTTGCCTCGGAGGCTTTCAATTGCAGCGCCCCGGACACCGGCAATATGGAAGTACTGGTGAAGTACGGCTCCGAGCAACAGAAAAAGCAATGGCTGGAACCACTGCTGGCCGGTGACATTCGTTCCGTATTTTTTATGACGGAGCCGGAGGTGGCCTCCTCCGATGCCACCAACATGCAGGCCACCTGCGTGGTGGAAGGCGACGAAGTGGTGCTTAATGGCCGTAAATGGTGGAGCTCCGGCGTGGGCCACCCCCACTGTAAAATCGGTATCTTTATGGGGGTCACCGATCCCGAGGCTCCCCGTCACAGTCAGCACTCCATGGTGCTGGTGCCCCTGGATACCCCCGGCGTCAAAATCGAGCGCATGTTGCCGGTGTTCAACCGCTACGACGCCCCCGAGGGCCATGGCGAGGTCTCCTTCACTAACGTGCGGGTGCCCAGGGAAAATATTATCGCCGGCCCCGGCCGTGGCTTCGAAATAGCGCAGGGGCGGCTGGGCCCGGGTCGCATTCATCATTGTATGCGGCTGATCGGTGCCGCCGAGCGGGGGCTGAAACATCTGGTTGAACGCTCCCTGGACCGAACCGCGTTCCACAAACCCCTGGCCAAACTGGGCGGCAATGTCGACATCATCGCCAACGCCCGGGTGGACATCGATATGGCCCGGCTGCTGACGCTGAAAGCCGCCTACCTGATGGATACCGTGGGTGTGTTCGGCGCCATGACCGAAATTTCCGCCATTAAAGTGGTGGCCCCCAACGTGGCCACCCGGGTGATCGACGCCGCCATTCAGATCCACGGTGGTGGCGGTGTCTGCAATGACTTTCCCCTGGCCATGTTGTACGGTTACGCTCGGGTCCTGCGGCTGGCGGATGGCCCCGACGAAGTGCACCGCGGCCTGATTGCCCGCATAGAACTCAAAAAATATCAGTGAGGCAGGACATGAGTGAAACCCCGGTAAAGTCCATTGCCATTACCGGCGGCGCCAGTGGCCTGGGCCGGGAGCTGGCGCTGCGTTACGCCCGTGCCGGCTGGCGGGTGGCCATTGCCGATCGCAATGACGAACGGGGCGAAGCCACCCTGCGGGAGTTGCAGCAGACCGCGGCCGACGCCCACTACCAGCACCTGGATGTCACCGACGCCGGGGCAATAGACGCCTGGCGGGATGCATTGCTCAGCCGCTGGGGGCAGATTGATGTGTTGATCAATAATGCGGGGATCGCCTCCCACGGCGGCGTGGCGGAAAGCTCCCTGGAAGACTGGGCGGCGGTGCTGGATATCAATCTTATGGGTGTGGTGCGGGGCTGCCGCGCCTTCAGCCAGGTAATGAAACAGCAGGGCCACGGTCATATTGTCAATATCGCTTCCATGGCGGGCTTGATTCATTCCCCGGAAATGGCCAGTTACAACGCCAGCAAAGCGGCGGTGGTGGCCCTGTCGGAAACCATGCTGTTCGAGCTGGCCCCCTTTGGCATTGGCACCACGGTAGTGTGCCCCGGCTTCTTCCAGACCAATCTGGCGGAATCCACCCGCTCCCCGGATGCCGGCGCCCGGGACTACGTGAATAAAATGCTCGCTTCGTCCGAACTCAGCGCCGCAGACATCGCGGACCAGGTATTCTCCGCCGTGGCCGCCAACCGGTTTCTGCTGTTGCCCCACAAAAGTTACCGCAACACCTTTTACTGGAAGCGTTATCTGCCCACGCTTTACCACCGGCGCATGGCGGACTACGGTATCAAGCTGGCGGCGCGCCGTCAGACCATAACAATAACTCAGCCCCAGGCAACCGATGGAGTGAACGAATGAGTGACGTGCTGGACCAGGCCGGCGGAGTGCGGGAAGGCGAGGAGCTGGATCCGCGGATTATCGGTGACTATATCAAAACCGTGGTGCCGGATATCAGCGGTGATCCGGACATCCGCCAGTTCCCCGGCGGCGCCTCCAACCTGACCTACGCCGTCCGGTTTTCCAACCGGGAATTTATTCTGCGGCGTCCCCCTTTTGGCACCAAAGCCAAGTCCGCCCACGACATGGGGCGGGAATACAAGGTCATGAGCAAGTTAAAACCGGTGTACCCTTATGTGCCGGAAATGATTGCGTTCTGTGCCGAGCAGGACAGCCCCCTGGGCTGCGAGTTTTATATTATGGAGCGGCTGGTGGGTATCATTCCCCGGGCCGATATGCCAGCGGGCCTGGCACTGTCTCCGGACCAGAACCGCACCCTGTGTGAGAACGTGATCGACCGCCTGGTGGAACTGCACGGGGTGGACTACAAGGCGGCGGGACTTTCGGATCTGGGTAAGGGCGCCGGCTATGTGGAGCGTCAGATCAGTGGCTGGTCCCAGCGTTATGTGGCGGCCAAAACCCCGGACGTGCCGGACTTCGAGAATATTATGCGCTGGCTGCAGGACAACCTGAAGGACCAGATCCGGGTCTGCGTGATCCACAACGATTACCGTATGGATAACGTGGTGCTGGCGCCGGAGGACCCCACCCGGGTGATTGGCGTGCTGGACTGGGAAATGGCCACCCTGGGGGATCCGCTGATGGACCTGGGTAACTCCCTGGCTTATTGGGTGCAAGCGGACGATCCACCGGAGTATCAGGCCATGCGCCGCCAGCCCACCCACCTGCCCGGCATGATGACCCGGGATGAAGTGGTGGCTCACTATTGCGGCCGCACCGGCCTGCAGGCGGCAGACATGTTGTTCTACCGGGTCTATGGCGTATTCCGGCTGGCGGTGATTCTGCAACAGATCTACTACCGCTTTTATCACGGCCAGACCCAAGATTCCCGCTTCTCCGCCTTTGGCGCCAGTGTAAAACTGCTGGAACAGCAATGTCATGAACTGCTGCAAACCACAGGCGCCGGTTAATGGCCGCCCTTTACCTGATACGCCACGGCCAGGCGGCCTTCAACAGTGATGATTACGATCAGCTGACCCCCCTGGGCCTACGCCAGTCGGAGATTCTGGGCCAGGCGCTGCAGCGGCGCGGCGTCGAGTTTGACGCGGTGTTTATGGGCGCCATGAAACGCCATGCCCAGACCGCGGAAGGCTGCCTGCGGGCCATGAATTGCCGGCTCAGTCCGCAAATACTGGATGGCTTTAACGAATACGATCACGAAGAAGTGCTGGCCCGGCACCGGCCGGAATTCGGCGATAAACTGCAACTGGCGGAATATCTGGCCCAGCACCCCCACCCCCGGCGGGCCTTCCAGGCGGAATTCGAACTGGCACTGCACCGCTGGCGGGGCGGGGATCACGATCACGACTACAACGAAACCTGGCCCCATTTCAAACAGCGTTGCATCCGGGCCCTGAACCAGGTCCGGCAGCAACGGGATGAGGCCCGCTCCCTGGCGGTATTTTCCTCCGGCGGCCCCATTGCCGTGTGCGTGGGTCACTGCCTGGGGCTGTCCGATGCTCATATTGCCGAACTCAGCTGGTCCATCATGAACGGCTCGGTGACCTGTCTGTTGTTCACCGACGACAAAATCTCCCTGCGCTACTTCAATGACTTTTCCGCGTTCGACCACAGCGAATCGAAACCCCTACTCACTCACCGCTAACGACGGTGTTGCTTGTGCGAGGCTTGCATCATGGATATGAAGAACCCTTTTGATCTTTCCGGCCGGGTGGCCCTGGTCACCGGCGGCTCCCGCGGCATCGGCGAAAGCATTGCCCTCATCCTGGCAGCGCAGGGTGCGCACGTGATTGTCTCCAGCCGCAAACAGGAGGACTGCCAGAAAGTGGTGGACGCCATCAGCGCAGATGGGGGCAGCGCCGAGGCCCTGGCTTGCCACATTGGTGACCTGGAGCAGATCGGCGCTCTTTTCCAGCAGATTCGGGACCGCCATGGCAAACTGAATATTCTGGTAAACAACGCCGCCGCCAACCCCTACTTCGGCCATGTGCTGGATACCGATCTGGGGGCTTACCAAAAAACCGTGGACGTCAATATCCGCGGCTACTTTTTCATGTCCGTGGAGGGGGGCAAACTGATGCGCGAGGGCGGCGGTGGCAGCATCATCAATGTGGCCTCGGTGAACGGCGTGATCCCCGGTGCCATGCAGGGCATCTACTCCATTACCAAAGCGGCGGTCATCTCCATGACCAAGACCTTTGCCAAGGAATGCGCCAGCGCCGGCATCCGGGTCAACGCCCTGTTGCCCGGCGCCACCGACACCAAATTCGCCTCGGCGCTGGTGAAGAATGAAACCATTCTCAACCAGTTACTGCCCCATGTGCCCCTGAACCGGGTGGCGCAGCCAGACGAAATGGCCGGTGCCGTGCTCTATCTGGCCTCCGATGCCGCCAGCTACACCACGGGCACCAGTCTCACCGTGGATGGAGGCTATCTGATTGGTTAAGGGCCTTATTGGACTTGGGTTCATATTCGATTTGGTTGTATCAGCGGGGCCTCAGAAGCCCCGCAGTTATCATGTCAAACTCTGTTACATCCGACGTTTGACCTGAGGCGGTCCCTGGGCGCATTATCAGACTGGTCAGTCACCCCAACTTACCCCTCTGAATGGAATGATTCAGAACACTCATTCAGGAACCTCATCCAGAACAAGGAGACCCCTCATGAAAATTCGTTTCAATGAGAACGTGCTGTTCAGTTTAACCACCAAAGAAGAAGAACAGATGCTGGAAGCCCTGCACGAATATCTGGATTATATGTTTTTCGCCAACTGATAAATCGCTGGCGCTACGGTTTTTGATAAAGGCTCCCCTGGGAGCCTTTGTTGCACTTCAAAGTTGATAGCATTCAAAGTTGATACTGGGTGGGCTGGTTTCCAGTAGTGGTTACTTCAGGCGGTAGCGGCTACTCCAGCGCATCCAGCCAATCACCAATGGCGGGAAAAGAGATCACGGGAGCCTGATTGCCGTTGACCACATCGATGTGACCAGTCCCCGGTATCTCCAGCCACTGGTCCTGTGGGTGGTGGGTCTTGCCACCGTACAAAATGCCCACCATGGTGCTGGTGTCCACCAGGGCCGATGATTCCGAGAATACAGAAAACGCCGGTACCGTCATCCGGGCCTGATTATCACCGTAGTAAAAATAGCCGTCATCCACCGCTGGCGCCGATGGTTGCGGGCGATCCCGGTTTTCCTCACCATTGCGCCAATGCTCCCGCATCACGCCGTGCACTGCCCAATCCGTATACTGGGCACTGACCCCCAGATAGAAACTGGAGATGACAAAGCGGGCGTGGAAATCCTCCACATAGCCGTTCATATTGGCCGTGCGCCAGAAATCCAGGCCGGCAAACACCTCCGACCAGGCCGGCAGCCAGCTGCGTTCCGCATCCGCCAGCCGGGTGATGATTTTAAAGGTGGCGTCCAGCGAACCGGACACCACCACCGGATGCAACACCGACATCACCCAGGGCAGAATCGCATCCAGATCCACCAGCCGGCCGCCACCCAGGCGCTGTAAGGTGGCGCTGTTGTCGGTCTGCTCGGCAGTGGCATAGTAGGGAATGCCCGCCGGATCCAGCCCCAGGAACCCCTTCACCTGGCGATTGCGCGCCAGCGCCAGGGATTCCGAAGCGGTCACATGGGGCAGATACTCCCCCGCCGCCACTACGTCGGCATCCATGGTGATCCCCTGCAGGTACAGATAAGAGCAAAGGCCGCCGGTGGAATGCCCGCCGATCACCGGCCGCTCTCCGGTAACCGCGATCACTTTGCCGATGGCCGCCGGCACATCCAGAGCGCACCACACATCCAGATTGGTATTCTGGTTGCCGTGGTCACTGTCGAAACCGGCCCGGCCCACGCGCCGGTAGTTGGCCATCCACACATCATAGCCCCGCAGATACAGGTAATGGGCCAGGCTGAAATACTTGAGATTGTCCGCCGCGATCACCGGATCTTCGCGGGCCCACTGGGGTGCATCCGGCGGCAGCCGGTAGTGGTAGCTGCCCAGCCAGAAGGGGGTATGGACATCGAACTGCTGGAAGTTCAACGTGATTCCGGGAAACAGCACCACCGGGGTAGCCGACCGGAACTCAGCATCCGGCGTGGGCCGGTAACGGCGCAGTTTGAGCTCCAGGCCATCGGCGGTGGTGGCCAGGTGCAGGCCATGGGAGCGGTCATCATTGCCGCAGGCAACCAGTAACAGCGGCATCAGTAACAAAGCCAATCGCAGCGGCGAACCGCAATAGGAAATCATGGGGGCGTACCTCAACGGAATTATTTTTACGCCAAGGTAAAAACCCCCGCGGGATAAAGCAATCGGTTTATGGCGCCAACCCTGGCGGTGGCCTGACCGCCGACGGCCTCTGGCCACTCAGCCACCAATGACTGGCCTGGGTTTTAGTGGCCACTAAGCAACCTCTGCAGTATTCCGCTGCGCTGGTGCCACCGTGCTGGTTCGACCCTTTGGATTTCAGTATGATGCGCCGATGACAACAGAATCCTCCGCCGCCCAACGGCATATCTATTCAGTATCGGAACTCAACGGCCTGGTCAAAGGCAAACTGGAGACGGAATTCCCCGCCATCTGGCTGGAGGGGGAGATTTCCAATTTGGCCCAGCCCCGCTCCGGACATATGTACCTCACCTTAAAAGACGATCAGGCGCAACTGCGTTGCGCCATGTTCCGGGGTAATAATCTGCGGCTGCGCTTTCGCCCCCGGGACGGCATGCAGGTGCTGGTGCGGGGCCGCCTGAGTCTGTTCGCCCCCCGGGGGGACTACCAGTTGATCATTGATCATATGGAGGAAGCCGGACTGGGGGCGCTGCAGCGGGCCTTCGAGCAGCTGAAGCAGAAGCTGGGGGCAGAGGGTTTATTCGATCCGGCGCGCAAACAACCGGTACCGTCCCGGCCCGGCCGGATCGGGGTGGTGAGCTCTCCCACCGGCGCCGCTATCCACGACATCCTGTCCGTACTGCAGCGGCGGTTTCCCCTCACGGAGGTTGTGGTCTATCCCGCCCAGGTGCAGGGCACGGAGGCCGCCCACAGCCTGTGTCAGGCCATCGCCACCGCCAACCGGCGAGCGGAGACCGAGGTGCTGATTGTGGGCCGGGGTGGAGGTTCCCTGGAGGACCTGTGGAGCTTCAACGAAGAAAGCCTGGCCCGGGCTATCGCCGCCAGTGTGTTGCCGGTGGTGGCGGCGGTGGGGCATGAGGTGGACTTCACCATCGCCGATCTGGTGGCGGATGCCCGGGCCCCCACCCCCTCCGCTGCAGCGGAAATGCTAAGCCCCGACGCTGGCGAGCTGATGAATACACTGCAGGGTTATCGCAACTGGTTTGCGGAACACCTGCGGCGATTATTACAAAATCAGCAGCAAAAACTGGACTGGACCAGCCGCCGGCTCAAGCATCCGGGCCGCCGGCTGCAGGAACATCAGCAACGCCTGCGGGAATTACAGGGTCGTCTGGTACAAAGCCTGCATAGGAATCTGCTGCTGCAACAGAGTCAGCTGCGCACCGCCCGGGCCCGGCTGCTGAATCAGACCCCGGCCCACCGCCTGGCCGCCGCCCGCACCCAACTCCAGACCCTGGATACCCGCTTGCGCCGCAGTGCCCGCCAGCAGCTGGAACAGCAGCAGGCGCAATTGGGACATCTGGCGCAGCGCCTGAATACCGTGAGCCCGCTGGCCACCCTTAGCCGGGGTTACTCCATCACCCAGCTGGAAGATGGCAGTATCCTGCGGAACACCACTCAGGTGAGCGTGGGGGACCAGGTGCGGACCCGACTGCACCAGGGCCAGATCCGGTGTCGGGTGGACGCCATAGACAACGCCTGAAAGGAGTACTGCCATTGATGGGCCGGCGCAAGAACACCGAATACACCCCCTTCCCGCAACAGGCGCCGGAGTATACCGAGCAAATTCACTGGCGTCGGGTGGCCCTGGTGATGGTTCCCGCCGCAATCCTGGTGCTGGGCGCACTCTGGACTGTGCATCGGCTGTTGCACGGCGATCAGCCGGCCACGCCGGTGCCAGTGCTGGAGGGCCGCCTGCCGGATCGGCCGGCCCTTGCCACTGACGCTGACACTCCCAAGGTGGTATCTGGCGGCGAAGCTCCACCGGAGCGGGCCGCGGGAGCCGAACCGGCGGAGGATCACCTGACTCACCCAGCCGTTGCCAACACCAACCCCGAGCCGGCAGCCACCTTGTCAGCACAATCCGGGGTAAAGGCCAGTGAACCCGGCGCTGAACCTTCGGCCCGGGAGCAAACAGCCACGGCGGAGCCGATGCCCGAGGCACCATCGACAGCGACGGCACTCGCCCAGGCCGACGCGCCGCAAGCGGTTAGTGAGCCCGGCGCCGACCCTGACCGCACCGTGCCCCTCTCCGTCCAGGTGACCATTCATGAGCCGGCGGTGACCCGCGCCCTTCTCACCGACAGCATGCACGGCCTGGAACCGGGCACGCCCCTTGTCTCCACCGACGGGCTGCCGCAGGGTTTTATCAAACTGTACTTCTTCACCGATATTCAGGGGCGGGCCGGGGGCCGGCTCACCTATCGCTGGTATCACAACGACCAGGCGGTGGCCAGTGTTCGGGTGGGGGTGGGCAGTGACCGCTGGCGCAGCCATGCCAGTAAAAACATCAGTACGGGCATGCGCGGCCGGTGGCGGGTAACAGTCACTGACCGCAAAGGCCGGCTGTTGGCAGAGAGTGAATTTTTTCTGCCCCCCGCAGCTGGGGATCAGGCGTGATGGGTATAGTAGTGCTCATCCAGCCGATGGGCATCCACCACAGTCTCCAGTAACAGGGTCCCGGCCCGTTCCACATCGGCGGCATAACACAACACGCCATCCTCATGGCCCAGCATCGCCAGTATTCCCTCCTGCCCGCCGGCGGCCCGCACTTGCTCCGCCACCGCCCGCGCCATTGCGGGGGTGCCGTAGGGTACCCGGGGCGGCGTGGTGGCCAACTGCAACGCCGCCGCCCGCTGCCACAGCAGCGGTGAATGCACATGCAACACGCAGTGAATATCCGGGCTGCTCTGATACAAGGCGGCGTGGGTCAATGCTTCTGAAGAGGGGTGCAGGGGCCCCCGGGCCCGCAGATAATTGCGGTTAATATCGGAGTCTTCCACCAGCACATAATGCTCCCGGCACAACAGGGGCAGGTGCCCGGTTTGGGTGCCGGAAATGACAAAGGCATTGTTATCGGTACGATGGCTTACGTTACCAAATCCCATGCCTCCATAGCGCCGCGGATCCTGACCAATCAGGCCTAACCGATAAAAGTAACTGCGCCAGCCATTGAGCTCGGCAAAGTGCGGACAATCGATATGATGGGCATCCGCATATTCCAGATCATACTGGATCACGCCTTCCTGGGGATCCGAACAAAGATGTTCTCCCATGGCCATACTCCCACTGGGTGGAATTTTCGACCTTAGCGCTTTTTCTTTTTCTTCTCCACCCTTTTATGATGGGCAACCATCCGCTGCTTTTTGCGAATTTGCCGCGGGGTCAGGGTGTTGCGGCGACCGGCATAGGGGTTGGCGCCGGTTTTGAACTCAATGCGCACCGGGGTGCCTTCCAGGGCCATCACCCGACGAAAGGTGTTTTCCAGATAGCGTCGATAGGCGTTGGGCACGCTTTCTGTCTGATTGCCATGGATCACCACCAGGGGTGGATTACTGCCCCCCATATGGGCGTAGCGCAGCTTGATCCGGCGGCCGTTCACCAGGGGCGGCTGGTGATCGCTGATGGCATCCTCCAGAATCCTGGTGAGATAGGGGGTGGAGAGTTTTTTAAAGGCGCTGTCGTAGGCCTTATCGATGGATTGATACAGCTCACCAACGCCGGTGCCATGACGGGCGGAAATAAAATGAATGCGGGCAAAATCCACAAACGCCAGCCGCCGCTCGATTTCCGCTTTGATCCGGAGTTTGGCGTCCGCCTCCATGCCATCCCACTTGTTGATGGCAATCACCAGGGAGCGACCGGTTTCCAGCACAAACCCCAGCAGGTGCAAATCCTGGTCCACGATATTTTCCCGGGCGTCCAGTACCATCACCACCACGTGGGCATCCTCCACTGCCTGCAGGGTCTTGATCACCGAGAACTTCTCCACCGCCTCGTTGACCCGGCCCCGGCGCCGGACCCCGGCGGTGTCAATGATGGTGTAGCGCTTGCCACGGCGCTCGAAGGGGATATAAACACTGTCCCGTGTAGTGCCTGGCAGATCGAACACCACCACCCGCTCCTCCCCCAGGATACGGTTCACCAGGGTGGATTTACCCACATTGGGCCGGCCCACGATGGCCATTTTGATACCTTTGTCGGCCTCTTCCCGGGCCGCTTCGGTTTCCTCATCGTCCGCCGGCAAATGCGCAAAGGCGGTGTCGATCAGTTGATTGACCCCGCGCCCGTGGGCGGCGGCAATGGCCTGGGGCTGGCCCAGACCCAGGCTGTAAAAGTCCGCCACCACTAATTCCGGGTTGTGGCCATCGATCTTGTTCACCACCAGCAACACCGGCTTGTGGCGGGCCCGCAACAGCTGCGCCAGGGCCTGATCCCCCGGCGTCACTCCCACCTGGGCATCCACCATAAACAACACCAGGTGGGCCTCTTCCACCGCCTGCAGGGATTGATCCCGCATGTGACTGTCGATGCCCTGCTCGTCGCCGGAAATACCGCCCGTATCGATGACGATGAATTCCCGTTCCCCCAGCCGGGCATCGCCGTACTGGCGGTCCCGGGTGAGCCCCGGCAGATCGGCAACAATGGCGTCCCGGCTGCGGGTCAACCGGTTAAACAGGGTGGATTTACCCACGTTGGGGCGCCCCACCAGGGCGATCACCGGTTTCATTGCGTTTCAATCACCCGGTAAGCCGCCAGCTCGCCACTGTTGCCCTGCACGTACACGGTGTCGTCATACACCACCGGTTCCACCCGGATACCCTCGGCGGGATGAGTCAGGCGGCGCAGGGACTGGGCCTTGGGGTTGGCGAGCTGAAACCGCTTCACCCCCACCTTGGCCCGGGCCAGGAAGGCGCCGTCCCGGTAGGACAGCCAGTAGAGAAAGCCTTCGTAATCCCCCACCAGCACATAGCGGTCGTAGGCGGTGGGGGCGCTGAGGCCCCGGCCCTTGAGCTTGTCCTGTTGCCAGATATCGGTGCCGGACACCGCATCCTTGGCGTACAGCACGCTGTCCTCGTCCACCACATAGAGCCGGGACAGGAACTCCGACACCCCGCTGTAGGAGGACAGAGGCTTGCTCCAGAGCAAGCGGCCAGTGGGGACATCGATGGCTGCCAGGGCCCCCTGGAAAGTGACCGCATACACCACTTTGTCCGACACCCAGAAGCGCCCGTCCAGGTCGATCAACCGCTCCAGTTCCGAGCGGCCACTGGGTTCTCCGATCAACCGCTCCCAGGCCACGTAACCGGAGTCGGTGTCCAGGGCCACCAGCTTGCCGTTGGCAAACCCCGCCAGGGTGACCGGGCCTTTTACCACCGGGCTGGCTTCACCGCGCAGGGTGAGCACCGGGATACTGGTATCAAACAACCACACGGTGGCGCCGTCCTCCCGCTGCAGGCCGCGCAGGCGGCCGTCGATGGTCTGTACCACCACCCGGTTGCCTCCCAGAGCCGGGGCAGACAGAATCTGACCGCCCAGGGATTTGCGCCAGAGTTCACTGCCATCTTCCGCATCCAGCACCACCAATTCACCGTTGGCGCTGCCGACGGCCACCATGCCGTAGCCGGCAGCCACCCCCCCGGTGATTCTCAGCGGCAGATTCTTTTGCCACTGCCGCTCTCCGGTTTCCCGGTCCAGCTTGTACAGCAGTCCGGAAGCGGAAGCGGCGTACACCCAGCGTTCAGTCACCGCCGGCTCCAGGTTCAGATACAGCTCCCCCACGCCGTTACCGATGGTGGCGGTCCACAGTTTTTGTACCTGGATCTGAGGTTTGAACTGTGGCAGCGGTGAGGGTTGAACCACGGATTCGTCACTGCTGCAGCCCACCAGCAGCAGTGGCAACAGGATTAAAAACCAGCGTTTCAGCATCAGCCGGCCACCAGCAGGTTGTTATACTTGAACTCCAGAATCGGCCGCGGCTGACCCTGATTCAGCTCAGTGCTCAGGTCAATGGCTTTCTTATAGGCGGAGCGGGCTTTGTCCCGCTCGCCCATGGCCAGATAGATATCGCCCCGCACTTCCTCGAAGGCATCCGCCTGGGACCCGGGCTCCACCTCATCCAGGGTCGCCAGGGCAGCGTCGTATTTTTCCTGCTCCGCCTGCACCCGGGCCAGCCGCTGGGTGGCAATCAGCCGGGTGGGATCGCTGCTGGTATTGGCCGCCGCCCATTGCAGTTGTTGTTCCGCCGCCGCCGGGTCATTATCGAACATGGCTTCCCGGGCCAGCATCATGGCGCCGAACACGGCGTACTCATTGCCGGTGAAATCATTCTTCAGTTGTTTGCCCAGGTGGGTTACCGTGGCCAGCTGGCCTTCCAGTTGTTCCGTGTTACCGGCTATACGATACTGGTCCGCCAGAGTGGCGGCCTCCACCAGTTGGCTGTACAACACCGCCGCCGCCTCCCGGTTGGCCTGTTGATTCTGCTGGTAGAAGTTCCAGCCCAGCACCGCCACCAGCGCCACGATGATGCCGGTGAGGATACTGGTGCCGTTTTTCTGCCACCATTTTTTCATGGCTTCTATTTGTTGTTCTTCGGTCGTGTAAACGTCCACGTTATGACTCCTGGTTGATCAGGTTTGCTGCTAAATACTCACCCAGTCGGGCCTGGGCCACCCGCTCCTGAGGCCGTTGCTCACGGAGAAATTTCACGGTGACCTCCTGCTGGCGGATTTCCTCCTCCCCCAGCACCAGCGCCACCCGGGCGCCGGAATCGTCGGCTTTCTTGATCTGCTTCTTGAAACGGCCGCCACCACAGTGGCATTGGACCCGCAGCTCCGGCCGTTGGTTTCGCACCTGCTCCGCCAGGATCAAAGCCTGGGCCGGATCCTCGCTCATCAGGTACAGGTCCGGACCCCGCTGCAGATGATCGGCGCCGCCGCAGGTTTCCAGCAACAGCACCAGCCGCTCCAGACCCATGGCAAAGCCCACCGCCGGGGTGGGTTTACCCCCCAGCTGCTGCACCAGTCCGTCGTAGCGACCGCCGGCGCAAACGGTACCCTGGGCCCCCAGCGCGTCAGTGACCCATTCAAAAACCGTTTTGCAGTAGTAATCCAGACCCCGCACCAGTCGGGGGTTGACCTCATAGGCCACCCCGGCGGCATCCAGTAACCGCCGCAGCTGACTGAAATGTTCCTGGGATTCCTCGTCCAGATAGTCCTCCAGGCTGGGGGCTTCCGCCAGTACCGCCTGAGTGCCGGCATCCTTGCTGTCCAGTATCCGTAGCGGATTGGACGCCAGCCGCCGCTGACTGTCGCTGTCCAGCGCGTCCTGGTGCTGGCGCAGATACGCCACCAGCGCCTCGCGGAACCGGGCCCGGGCGGCGTTGGAGCCCAGACTGTTGAGCTGCAACCGCACCTGTTCCCGCAGGCCCAGCTGCCGCCAGAGCCGGGCACTCATGATAATCAGCTCGGCATCAATGTCCGGGCCCGCCAGCCCAAAGCTCTCCACCCCGATCTGATGGAACTGGCGATAACGGCCTTTCTGCGGCTTTTCGTAGCGGAACATGGGGCCCATGTACCAGAAACGCTGTACCTGGTTATACAACAGGCCATGCTCTTCGCCGGCCCGCACACAACCGGCGGTGCCCTCGGGGCGCAGGGTCAGGCTTTCCTCATTGCGGTCGAGGAAGGTGTACATCTCCTTTTCCACTATATCGGTGACTTCGCCTATGGAACGCTTGAACAGCTCTGTGTATTCCACGATGGGCAGCCGGATTTCCCCATAGTTGTACTGTCGCAACAGGCGGCGCACAGTGTCTTCCAGATACTGCCAGACCACAGTATCTTGCGGCAGTATGTCGTTCATACCGCGAATGGCTTTGATTTGCTTACTCAATGGTAGTGGTCCTAACTGTTACTGACCCTGGTTTGCAGGGGCGCGATTATACGCCGGTTCAGGCTCCAAATGTTATTTTCGCTGGCGCCGCCTCGCCGTTGGCCTCCGCCTCGGCCACCCGGGCACGGATCACCTGTTCCAGTTCGTCCAGCAGCTGCTGGTTATCCACTTTGTGGCTGGGTTTGCCCTCCCGGAAAATCAGATTGCTGGGGGAGCCTCCGGTGAGGCCGATGTGGGCTTCCCGGGCCTCCCCCGGACCGTTCACCACGCAACCGATGATGGCCACGTCCAGCGGGGTTTTGATGTCCTCCAACCGGTTTTCCAGGGCATTGACCGTGTCGATCACATCGAAATTCTGGCGCGAGCAACTGGGGCAGGCAATAAAGTTGATTCCCTTGGTGCGCAGGCCCAGGCTTTTGAGAATATCGAAACCCACTTTCACCTCTTCCACCGGGTCCGCCGCCAGGGAGATGCGCAGGGTATCGCCAATGCCCTCCATCAACAAAGCCCCCAGGGCAATGGCGGACTTGACGGTACCGGAGCGCAGTCCACCGGCCTCGGTGACTCCCAGGTGCAGCGGATTATCGATCTGGCCGGCAATCAGCCGATAGGCAGCCAGGGTCATAACCACGTTGGAGGCCTTCAGGCTGAGCTTGAAATTCTGGAAGTCCAGGCGGTCCAGGATGTCCACATGGCGCATGGCGGATTCCACCAGCGCCTCCGGGGTGGGTTCCCCGTACTTGCGCTGCAGCTCCTTTTCCAGGGAGCCGGCATTGACGCCGATGCGGATGGGGATGCCCTGATCCCGGGCTGCATCCACCACCGCGCGAATGCGGTCCTCGCGGCCGATATTGCCGGGGTTGATGCGCAGGCAATCCACCCCCCGCTCCGCCACCGCCAGGGCAATGCGGTAATCAAAATGAATATCCGCCACCAGGGGCACCTGCACCTGTTGCTTGATGGCGCCAAAGGCCTCCGCCGCCTCCATGGTGGGCACGGACACCCGGACGATATCGGCACCGGCGTCCTCCAGGCGCTGAATCTGCGCCACGGTGGCCTCCACGTCGGTGGTCTCGGTATTGGTCATGCTCTGCACGCTCACCGGCGCATCCCCGCCCACGGGCACCGACCCCACCATGATCTGACGGGACTGTCGACGTTTTATAGGTGATTCAAAGTGCATCACTGGACTCCTACCCGGAAACTGGCCAGGGCCGTATGTTAAGGGTTCTTGGGCTGCAATACCATGGATGCGGGGGGCTATTCCCCCAGTCGCACCCGCACCACATTATGGGGGGGAACGGTGAACGACACCGGCTGGCCGTTGTAACTGAGCTCCACCACTTCACCGTTGCCCAGCTTGGCCTCGAACGGGGGCTCGCCAGTGAAGGAAAGGGTTTCGCCGTAGCGCTTCAGATCGGAAAACCGCTTGCCGGCGGCGTCAGTAACCTCCACCCAACAGTCTCCGGTGAAGGTCATGGTCACGGTGCCGCTGGCACTGGCAGATGCTGCGGTTGCGGTGTCGCTGGTGGTGGGCAGGGGTTCGGCGGCATACTCCACGGTGGCCGGCAGGGCCGCGGTGGTGCTGGGGGCATCCAGGTCGCCAGTGGCATCGAGCAATCCGCCAGCGGCCGAATCCTCCAGCGCGCTTGCCGGCGGTTGCCAGGGGTCATCCCTGTCCACCGGCTCCAACGCAGGGGCAGGGGCCGGCTCCGGGGTCGCCGGCGCAGGCTCCACTGGCGTTTCGGCGGCGCTGGCTTCCACCGCCCCGGCAGACTCAATGGCGCGCTCCACAGCCACCGGCTCCGGGTCGCCGCCGCTGCCCAGCCAGGCGTAAAATATTCCCACCACCACCAGCGCCAGCGCCAGCGCCAGCAGGAGCATCAACCCAAAGCGCAACGGGGCACCGAAGCGGGGCCCGGTGCGGGGTGGATCAATGGGCTGAATGGGCTCCGGTTCACCGGCTCCGGTGATGGCCTCGTAGGACCGCACCAGCTCCTCCCCGGAAATTCCCAGCAGGCGGGCGTAACTGCGAATATAACCTTTCACGAAGGTGGCACTGGGCAGGGCCGGGTAATCGTCAGCCTCCAGGGCTTTGACCACCCCGGCGGACAAATGCAGAGCGTCTGCCGCCTCCCCCAGCTCCATCTGCGCGGCTTCACGGCCCCGTTGCAGACAGGCACCCGGAGACCTGGCCAGCAGCTTTTCCATGCCGGAATCCTGGTCCGGTGAGGCGTTGGCGGCGGGTTTTCCGGGTAATGCACTCATAATCTATAGAGTCGCCTTGTATGCTTTGTATTCATCCGAGCCGGGGAACAGGTTTTTCAGGGCCAACTCGTAACTGGCAAGCTTGTCTTTGTTCCCCAGGATGCGCTGCAGCCGGATGCCCAGCCACAGCTGCCGGGGTGAGGGCTGGGCGATGGCCTCATACTTACTGAGATAGCGGGCCGCCATCTGATTGTCCCCGTTTTCCAGGGAGATTTCCGCCATTTCCAGCAGCGACACCGGCAGATTGGGGTTCAGCTGCAGCGCCCGGTTGAAGGCGCTGGCGGCCGCCTCCCGGTCGCCGGTGCGCAGGTAACAGATGCCCAGGTTCTCGTAAGCGGTAAAACGGCGACCGTAGCGATAATCCTTCACCACCCGCTGCAGCTGTTTAATGGCCTCTTCGTAGTCACCCTGTTTGAACAGGTAAGCCGCATAATTATTCCGCGCCTGGGAGAAACCGGGGTCCGCCGCCAGGGCCCGCTCGAAATACTTGATCACCTGCTCCGCTTCCCCTTCCATGGCATAGAACAGGGCCAGCGCATTGTTGACCGCCGGATCATCCGGCGCTATCTCATAGGCCCGCTTGAGGGTGCGGCTGGCGTCGTCCATACGGCGCTTCTGCAGGTAGATGGTGCCTGCCTCCACGTAGGCCTGGGCGGCCTTGGCCGGATCCCGGTTCTGGGCCAGCGGATTATTGGTTTCGGTCACGCAGGCGGTCAGCCCCAGCATCAGCACCAGACCCAACCCGACAGCCTTCACCATCGCTCGCAACAAAGTCAGCCACCTCAATCAGCGATTATCAGAATGATCTCCATCCCACTGTTTTCCCACCGACGCCGCTTACTGCCCGGACGCCTCATGCACCTTGATACGGCCCCGCTGCCGGGCGGCCACCTCGGTACGCCACTGCTCGGCGCGCCGGGTGCGATCCTGTACCTTGCCCACCAGTTGACCACAGGCGGCATCAATGTCATCCCCACGGGTGGTGCGAATGGTGGTGACAAAACCGGCCTGCATCAGGCGGTCCTGAAAGGCCTTGATACGGAGCCCGTTGGGTCGTTTGTAACCGGAGTTGGGAAACGGGTTGAATGGAATCAGGTTAATCTTGGACGGCACGTTCTGCAGCAGCGCAATCAGCTGCTCCGCATGCTCGAATTTGTCGTTGACCCCCTCAATCAGTACATATTCCATGGTTACCCGCCGGGTGTCCGGGAACCGGTCCACATATTCACGGCAGGCCGCCATCAATTCCGATAAAGGGTATTTTTTATTCACCGGCACCAGTTGATCACGCAACGGATCATTGGGCGCGTGCAGGGACACCGCCAGCGACACATCGATTCGCTCATACAGTTCATACATCCTGGGCACGATGCCGGAGGTGCTCAGGGTCAGCCGTTTCTTGGCGATGCCATAGCCCAAATCGTCTTTCATCAGCTCCATGGCGTGAATGACGCTTTCAAAATTCAGCAGCGGCTCACCCATACCCATCATTACCACATTGGTGATATTGCGCAATCCGCGATTGCTGGGGGGACCGAAAGAACGCTGGGCCACCCACAGCTGACCGACGATCTCCGCCACGCTCAAATCCCGGTGAAAGCCCTGCTTGCCGGTGGAGCAGAAACTGCAGTCCAGCGCACAGCCCACCTGGGACGACACGCAGAGCGTGCCGCGGTTGCCGTCGGGAATAAACACGGTTTCCACCCGGTTGCCCTGATCCAGCTCCAGCACCCATTTGCGGGTGCCGTCCGCGGAGGTGTGCTCCAACGCCACTCCAGGGCCACGGATCTCGGCCACATCCGCCAGTTTGCCACGCAATGCCTTGCCCAAATTGGTCATGGCTTCGAAATCATCCACCCCGAAAAAGTGGATCCATTTCATGATTTGCTGGGCACGGAAACGCTTTTCCCCGAGGGACTCGAGGAAATCCTCCAGCTGCGGGCGGGTCAGACCCAGCAGATTGACTTTGCCGGCAGTGTCGGTGTTCATGATGGCACCTGTGGCCCGAAAACCGGGCAGTTAGATACAACAAATGGAGTCTGAAGACTCCATTTGTACTTAAGCGTAGCGTAAATTGCTGATTTCAGGCAATTAGCGTGTGCGTGGGCACAACTCGCTCTGGGCAAAGAAATAGGCGATTTCACGGGCGGCTGAGGCCTCGGAATCGGAGCCGTGCACGGCATTTTCGTCAATGGTTTGAGCGAAATCCGCCCGGATAGTTCCCGGGGCCGCCTCTTTGGGATTGGTGGCCCCCATCAGCTCCCGGTTCATGGTGATGGCGTTTTCACCTTCCAGCACCTGCACAATCACCGGGCCTGACGTCATAAAAGCCACCAGATCCTTATAGAAGGGTCGCTCTTTGTGCTCGGCATAGAAACCGCCGGCGGTCTGTTCCGACAGTTGCACCATTTTGGCGGCAACCACTTTCAGGCCGGCCTTTTCGAATCGGGTCAGAATCTCACCAATGACGTTTTTCGCCACGGCATCGGGTTTGATAATGGAAAGGGTGCGTTCAACCGCCATGCTGGTCTCCAAATCAGTGTTATGACAAAGGGCTATGGCCAACGCCCAACGGCTGCGGGCATGTGCCGAAATCGCCGCGATTATACGCAGGTTTTTGCCCCGTGGATACCGCATCCCGGACGCCACCGCCACTGGCTGCGGTTTGGGAGTGGACCGCTACCCCCGTAATCGGGAAACCGTATCCCGCACCACAGCCACCGCCGCATCCACTTCCTCCAGGGTGGTGAAACGCCCCAGGGAAAAACGCACCGCCGCCAGCGCCAGCCGGTCATCCAGACCCAGGCTCTGCACCACATAGGAAGGGGCTACAGTAGCGGAGTTACAGGCGCTGCCGGAGGACACCGCCAGCTCATTCAGCGCCAGCATCAGGGTTTCCCCTTCCACCCCGCCAAAAGCCACGTTGAGGATACCGCACACCCGCTGGCTGGGATGGCCATTGAGATGCACGTCTTCCAGACTGGCGATACCGGTCCACAGTCGTTCCCGCAGCTTGCCAATGCGGGCGGATTCCTGGTGCAGATTCACCGCCGCCAGCTCGCAGGCCTTGCCCATGGCCACGATCTGGTGGGTGGGAAGCGTACCCGAGCGCATACCCCGCTCGTGACCGCCACCGTGAATCTGCGGCACCAAGCGTACCGCCGGCTGGCGCCGTACATACAGGGCGCCTACCCCCTTGGGACCATAGGTCTTGTGGGCTGACAGGGACAGCAGATCCACCGGCATCCGCGCCATATCCAGGGGCAACTTACCCAGACTCTGGGCCGCATCCACGTGTAACAGCACACCGCGTTCGCGGGTGATCCCGGCCACGACCTCGATATCGGTGACCGTGCCCAGCTCGTTGTTCACGTGCATCAGGGACACCAACACGGTGTCATCGGTGAGAGCCTGCGCCACCTGCTCGGGTTGAATCAGGCCCTGGGCATCCGGCCGCAGATAAGTGACCCGATACCCCTGACCTTCCAGATAACGACAGCTGTCCAGCACCGCCTTGTGTTCGATGGCGGAAGTGATGATATGCCGGCCCCGTTCCGGATACGCCGCCACCACCCCTTTGATGGCCAGGTTATCCGCCTCGGTGGCACCGGAGGTCCAGACAATTTCCCGGGCTTCGGCGCCGATCAGAGCAGCCACCTGGCCGCGGGCGGTTTCCACCGCTTCCTCCGCCTGCCATCCATACAGGTGGGAACGGGAGGCCGGGTTGGCGAATACCCCGTCCAGGGTCAGGTAGTGGGCCAGCACGGCCGCCACCTCGGGATCCACCGGGGTTGTGGCCGCGTAATCCAGATAAATCGGACGCATGGGAGTATGAAGCTCTGCTGTTCGTTTCAGGGCGGGAATTATAAGACAGTGGCCGGTGGGTGAGCAAAAACCCCCGGACAGCGGCGATCCTGCGCTCAGATCGCCGTGACCCTAGCGATCAGTTGGCTTCCCGCAGCGGCAGCCGCGCGGACTCCGCCCCCTGCTTCTCGCGGTCTTGCTGGTATTTGTCCTGGCGCTCCGCCACCTGACGGATTTCCTGGCGATCCACCAAGTTACCCAGGCTGATACCGGAAAGGAAATCGTGCAGTTGCCGACTCAGGTCCTGCCACAATTCATGGGTCAGACAGGTCTCGCCGTCCTGGCAGTCGCCGCTGCCGTGGCAGCGGGTCACATCCACTTTTTCATCCACCGCATCAATTATTTGCGCCACGTACAGATCACCGGCACTGCGACTTAACCGATAGCCGCCTCCGGGTCCGCGGACACTGGACACCAGATCGTTTTTTCGCAGCTTGGCGAACAGCTGCTCAAGATAGGAAATGGAAATACCCTGACGTTCAGAAATATCCGCCAGGCTCACAGGCCCGCTTTTCGCATGGAGCGCCAGATCCAGCATTGCCGTGACTGCATAACGACCTTTCGTGGTCAGTTTCATGGTGTTGGGCCTCCAGAGTTGCCGAGGGCCATCAGTAAGATGGCCCCGCACTGTCCATTGTGCAATAACCGACTATTTTAGTCAACTTTTGTTGAGGCCGCCTCAGGTTCCGTCGCCGCCTCGTCATCCAGTAAATCGTCTTTAATTTCCGGCAGGGAACGACCGCAGTCGGTACCCATGGCCTCCAGCGCCTGGCTGATGGCATTCACTTTCTCATCCACCGCGTGCATGTGATCGAGCATGTTCTTCATGGACTGGACAATGGGATCCGGCATATCCGGGGTCATGCCGTAGGCGTCAAACCCGATCTTCGAGGCCATGGCCTGCCGCTGTTGCTCCTTCTGGCAGTCCTTGTCGTCCTGCTTGCAGATTACCCGGCCGGGGATACCCACCACTGTGGCGCCGGCCGGCACGTCTTTGGTCACCACGGCATTGGACCCCACCCGGGCGTTTTCACCGATGCTCACCGGGCCCAGCACCTTGGCGCCGGCTCCCACCACTACGTTATTGCCCAGGGAGGGATGACGCTTGCCTTTATTCCAGGTGGTGCCACCCAGGGTGACCCCATGATAAATGGTGACGTCGTCCCCCACCTCAGCGGTTTCGCCGATGACCACCCCCATACCGTGATCGATAAAGAAGCGCCGGCCGAGGGTGGCGCCGGGATGAATCTCGATACCGGTGAGCCAGCGGGAGAAATTGGACACCATCCGCGCCAGCAGTTTCAGCTCCCGGCGCCAGAGCCAGTGGGCCAGCCGGTGCAAAATGACAGCGTGCAGCCCCGGATAGTTGAGCAGCACCTCCACACTGTTGCGGGCCGCCGGATCGCGGTGGAACACCGACTGAATATCTTCGCGTATACCTTCGAACATAATCCGGGTCCTTACTGTCCCTTAACGCGCTTCTGTACTGTGGACAGTACACCACGCATGAGGTTCATTTCCAAGCGGTCCATCCGAGTGCGCATGAACAGGCGCCGGGCCCGGGTCATAAGCTGCTTGGGGTTGGCGGGGTCAAAAAAGCCGATATCCAGCAGAGTCTGCTCAAAATGGGTCAAAAACCGCTCCATATCCTCCGCCGATGCCAGGGGCTCATCCCAATCGGGTATTTGCAGGGGCATCACCGGCCCCCGGGGTGTTGCCGCGGCCTGAGACGCCAGCGCCGCCAGGCGCATTTCATAGCAGATGACCTGTACCGCAGAGGCCACGTTCAACACCGGATACGCCTCGTTGCCAGGAATGCAGATATGGTAGTGACAGCGTCGCAGTTCCTCGTTGCTGAGGCCAGCGTCTTCTCTGCCAAAAACAATGGCAATACTCGCATCTTTCGGTTCGTTTTCGACAATCCGTACCGCTTCCCGTGGGCTCATCACCGGCCAGGGGATGGTGCGCATGCGGGCGCTGGTGCCGAACACCAGCTGCCGGTCGGCAAGGGCCTGATCCAGCGTCTCCACCACCTGCGCCTGGTGCAGTACATCCGCCGCTCCGGAGGCGCGGGCGGTGGCCTTAGCGGTGGGAAACTCTTCCGGATCCACCAGCACCAGATCACTCAAGCCCATGGTTTTCATGGCCCGGGCCGCCGCGCCGATGTTGCCGGAGTCACTGGTGTTGATCAAAACAACGCGAATGCGATCAAGTAAATTCATAACCAACCAATCCACAAATGTCGAAGCCGAAGCCCGACGGGGCCCGGAAAAAATGGGCCCGTAAAAAGGGGCCTGATGGTACCAGATTTTACTCAATGTGGCGGACGCTTTCTGCTATCATTCGGCGCCACAGTGACCCTGTGTGTTCTTTGACATTACGCCTGACAAGCCATGTGCCTGACAAGCCAGAGGAAGCCGACATGCATCCCATGCTGAATACCGCCCTGGGGGTGGCCCGCACCACCGCCGATATGATTTACAAAGCCTATGAGCAGGTAGAGGCGGTGGAGGTGGAAGCCAAAGGCCGGAATGATTTCGTCACCCGGGTGGACAAGGCCTCCGAGGAGCGCATTATTGAAGGTCTGCGCAAACGGTACCCGGCCCACAGCTTTCTGGGGGAGGAATACGGCTTGCTGGAGGGCGCTGACAAGGATCACGTCTGGGTGATCGATCCCCTGGACGGCACCACCAATTTTATCCATGGCATACCCCAGTTTGCCATTTCCATTGGCCTGCGGGTGAAGGGTCAGCTGGAGGTGGCGGTGGTGATCAATCCAGTCAGCAAAGAAGAGTTCACCGCCGCCCGGGGCCGTGGCGCGCAATTGAATGGCCGCCGCATCCGGGTCAGTAACCGGCAGAAACTGGATGGCGCCCTGCTCGCCACCGGATTTCCGTTCCGGCCCGATCAACAACCCATGCTGGATCCCTACCTGAGGATGTTCCGGGACTTTACCGGCACCACCGCGGGCATCCGCCGGGCCGGCGCCGCCGCCCTGGATCTGGCCTACGTGGCCGCCGGCCGTTACGACGGCTTCTGGGAGTTCGGGTTGTCGGAATGGGATATGGCCGCCGGGGCCCTGCTGGTAACGGAGGCCGGGGGCCTGATCGGCGACCCCAGGGGCGGGCTCGATCATCTGCAAACCGGTGATGTGGTGTGCGCTCCACCTAAATTGTTTAAGGCGATGTTGCAGACAATCCACCCCCACCTGCCCAAATAGGAAAAATTCGCTATACTGAAAACTCCACTGTAATGACAGACAGCGCGGCTGGAGTGGCCGTCCATCAAGAGGGAGTTTTTCACTATGAACTGGCAAGCATTCAAAGACGCCCTGACGGCCCTGTTCGAGTCCCTGGCCCTGAGCCTGACCCGGGATCAAACCCCGGAACTGCGACCGATTCCAGTACGGGAATCCGAGCGCCGGCCGTAACCGGATTCCTCCTCAGCACAGCCAAAAAAGCCAGCTATATGCTGGCTTTTTTGTGGCTGAATGATGCTCATGGCTCCCTGTCCGCTAGGGCATATCGTCCTGGACCTGCTCCACTTCCAGAAAATCCTCCCGGCTGATGTTCTGCACCAGCAACAGATTACTGGCCACATAGATCGACGAATAGGTACCCACCACAATCCCCACGACCAAAGCCAGCGAGAACGCATAGATCAACTCCCCACCCAGAACGGCCAGGGCAAACAGCACCAGCAGCGTGGTGAATGAGGTCATCAGCGTCCGGGAGAGCGTCTGGTTCAGGGAATCGTTAATGATGTCTACCGGCGTGCCGGAACGGTCCTTGCGAAAATTTTCCCGCACCCGGTCGGACACCACGATGGTGTCGTTAAGGGAGTAGCCGATCACCGCCAACAGCGCCGCCAGGGCGGTGAGGTCGAAATTAAGCTGGCTCACCGAGAAAAACCCCAGCACGATAATCACATCGTGGAACAGCGCCACCACGGCGCCCACGGCAAACTTGAAGCGGAACCGAAGGGTGACATAAATGAGCATCAGCCCCAGGGCGATAATCAGCGCCACCCCGCTTTTGTCCCGCAGCTCCTCGCCCACCTGGGGCCCCACAAACTCCACCCGCTTCAGCAGTACGCCAGGGGTCTGATTCTGCAAAATGGTCAACACCTGATCACCGACTTTGTCTTTGTCCTCGCCAGCCACCGGCGGCACCCGCACCAACACTTCTTCCGGCCGGCCAAAATGCTGCACGCTGGCCTCACCAAAGGCGCTGTCCTCCAGCGCCTGGCGAATGGCGGGCAACTGGGCCGCCTGAGGGTATTCCACTTCGATCTGAGTACCGCCGGTGAAATCCAGTCCCAAATTAAGGAAGTTAATGGTCAACGACACCAGGGAACCGATCACCAGGGCGATGGATACCAGCCCCAGCCACTTGCGGGGGCCCATAAAATTAAATCGGGAATTACTCAGCATGGCGCCCTCCTAAATACTCAGCTTCTGCAATGGCCGGCCACCATACACCAGATTGACAATGGCGCGGGTACCGACGATGGCGGTGAACATGGAGGTGAGGATGCCGATGGACAGCGTCACCGCAAAGCCTTTCACCGGCCCGGAGCCGAAGGCGAACAATACCAGCCCCACCAGCAGAGTGGTGATATTGGCATCCAGAATGGTCAAAAAGGCCCGGTCGTAGCCTGCATTGATGGCGGCGTGGGGGGTAATTCCATTACTGATCTCCTCGCGGATGCGGGCGAAGATCAACACATTGGCGTCCACCGCCATACCCACGGTCAGCACGATGCCCGCCATCCCCGGCAGTGACAGCGTGGCACCGGGAATAATGGACATGAACGCCACCAGCAGCAGCAGGTTAAAAATCAACGCCAGGTTGGCGATCAGGCCAAACACCTTGTAATAGCCGATCATAAACAACAGCACCAGCCCGAAGCCCACCACCAGCGACAGCAACCCGGCTTCGATATTCTGTTGCCCCAGGCTCGGCCCCACCGTGCGCTCCTCCACAAAATACATGGGGGCCGCCAGTGCCCCGGCCCGCAGCAACAGAGCCAGTTCCTTGGCCTCCGCCGGGCTGTCCAGG
This sequence comes from Pseudomonadales bacterium, assembly GCA_002701845.1. Taxonomy (GTDB): domain Bacteria; phylum Pseudomonadota; class Gammaproteobacteria; order Pseudomonadales; family Ketobacteraceae; genus Ketobacter. Next base: position 24,103 of record NZXG01000024.1, on the reverse strand, counting down.
CCGGTGATGCGGAAGTTGTTACCCAGGGCGGACTGAATAGTGGCCACGTTGATCACTTCCCGGGTTTCCTTGGTGAAGATTTTCTCCACCTCTTCACCACCTTCCATTACGGTACGCTTTTCCGGCTCCAGCTCAATGAACACCACCGCCATGGAATCTTTGACGTGTTTGCTGGTGGTGCGCAACATGCGCTTGCCGCCCACGCTGTCCAGTTCAATATTCACCTGGGGCCGGCCGTTTTCATCGTAGCCGGTACTGGCACCGATCACCCGATCCCCGGTGACGATCACATCCCGCTTCAATAACACCCGCTGACCGGTGCCGCGCATGGGCAGGAATTCGGCGTCCACCGGCGCCCGGCTGGTGGCCATGGGGTCGTTTTCCCAGTCCACCATTCTGAACTCCAGGTTGGCGGCACGGCCGATAATGCGTTTTGCCTCCGCCGTATCCTGGATCCCCGGCAGCTGAATCACAATCCGCTCGGCCCCCTGGCGCTGCACCACCGGCTCCGCCACCCCCAACTCATTAACCCGATTGCGCAGACTGGTGAGGTTCTGGCTGATGGCGTAATCCTTGATTTCGCGCTCGGCCTCTTCGGTCAGGCTGAGCAACAGGGTGGTCACATTGTCCGCCTGCTCCTCCTGCACCAGGTATTCGCGAAACTCCTGACGCAAAATGCCACGGGCCTGGTCCACCTGTTCCGCCTTGGCAAAACTGAGGCGGATCTGGCCCTCCTCCAGGCTGGCACGCTTGTAACGGATGCGCTCTTCCCGCAGACGGTCACGAATGCTGTTGAGGGTGTTGGTCAGCCGGTTCTCGGTGGCCTTGGCCATATCCACTTCCATCAGAAAGTGCACCCCACCCCGCAGATCCAGCCCCAGTTTGATAGGCCCGGCTCCCATGGCGGCCAGCCAGTCCGGGGTGTTGGGGGCCAGGTTCATGGCCACCACGTAGTCCTCGCCCACTGCGTTCTGTACCACGTCCTTGGCGTTGATCTGGTGATCCACGTCGCGGAACCGGATCAGCGCCGAATCCTCCAGCAGTTCCGAGCGTTTGACGGGAATTTCGGCCTGCTCCAGGGCACCAAGGGCCCGGTCCAGCACCGCCTGCTCGGTGGCCGCCCCGGCCTTGTTGGCGGTGATCTGCAGTGCGGGATCATCAGGGTAGAGATTGGGCAGCGCATAGAGGATGCCGAACACGGCCACCACCAGCACCAGCAGGTTTTTCCACAGCGGGTATTTGTTCATGGGGAAACCCTATTGTTGTTCCGGATCGCACCTGCGCCCCGTCCCTGAGGCCGCGTGGCGGTGTTTCTGTTATCTGGTTACCAGGCACCTTTTTCAGATACTTCAGATACCTTTTTCATTCAGTTGCCTTTTTCAGACACCTTTTTCGGATACCTTTATTCAAATACCTTTCAAGGTGCCTTTGGGCAGCGTGGCGGTCACCGCCGCTTTCTGGAAGGAAATTTCCGTATTGTTGGCCACTTCCACCACCACATATTCTTCGGTGACTTTGGTAACCTTGCCCATCATGCCGCCGGAGAGCACCACTTCATCCCCCTTGGACAATCCCTCCATGAGCTCCTTATGCATTTTATTACGCTTGGACTGGGGGCGGATGATCATAAAATAAAAGATTGCCACCATGATGATCAGCATGCCCCAGAACGTCATTGGGTTACCCTGCTGGGCGGCGGCGGCACCGGGTTCGGCCATGGCGTCTGCAATAAAGAAACTCATATGTACCTCAAATTGATGACATTAATAGGTCGTCAGCGGTGGCACCGGTTCCCCCCGCTGCCCGTAGAACCCGCTAACAAAGCGCTCAAATGTACCCGTTTCAATGGCGCTGCGCAAACCATCCATCAGCCGCTGGTAATAGCGCAGGTTATGGATGGTGTTGAGCTGGGCGCCCAGGATTTCCCGACAGCGGTCCAGATGGTGCAGGTAGGCCCGGGAGAAGTTCTGACAGGTGTAGCAGTCACACTCCGGCTCCAGCGGGGCGGTGTCTGTCCGATGCACGGCATTGCGGATTTTGACCACTCCGCTGGCGGTGAATAGATGACCATTGCGGGCATTGCGGGTGGGCATCACGCAATCAAACATGTCCACCCCGCGCCGCACGGCTTCCACGATGTCCTCCGGCTTGCCCACCCCCATCAGGTACCTTGGGCGATCTTTAGGCAGGTGGGGCTGTAAATAGTTCAACACCGCCAGCATCTCGGCCTTGGGCTCCCCCACGGAGAGACCGCCGATGGCGTAACCGTCAAAGCCGATCTGCTGCAGGCCCTCCAGGGATTCAAGGCGCAACGACTCAAACATGCCCCCCTGCACAATGCCGAACAACGCCGCCGGATTGTCACCGTGGGCCTGTTTGCTGCGTTGGGCCCAGCGCAGGGAAAGCGCCATGGAGTCCCGGGCCTGCTGCTCGGTGGCGGGGTAAGGCGTACATTCGTCAAAAATCATGACGATGTCCGACCCCAGATCCCGCTGCACCTGCATGGCGATTTCCGGGTTCAAAAACACCGGGCTGCCGTCCACCGGTGACTGAAACTTTACCCCCTCTTCACTGATGCGCCGCATCTTGCCCAGGGAAAACACCTGAAAACCACCGGAGTCCGTCAATATCGGTCCGGACCACTGCATAAAATCGTGCAGATCACCGTGCAGGCGAATGATGTCCGTTCCCGGACGCAACATCAGATGAAACGTGTTGCCCAGAATAATTTGAGCCCCGCTGGCCTGGATATCCCGGGGCAGCATGGCCTTGACCGAGCCGTAGGTTCCCACCGGCATAAACGCCGGCGTCTCCACCGTGCCCCGGTCAAACCGCAACCGGCCCCGGCGGGCACCACTGTCGGTGGTGATCAATTCATATTTCATGGCCATCCTTACACAATCAACATGGCGTCGCCGTAACTGAAGAACCGGTATTCCTGTGCCACCGCATGGCGATAGGCATTGAGCACCGCCTCGCGCCCGGCAAAAGCGCTCACCAGCATAATCAGGGTGGATTCCGGCAGATGAAAATTGGTGATCAGGCCGTCCACGGCGCGGAATTCGTAACCGGGATAAATGAAGATATCGGTATCGCCCTCAAACGGCTTCACTTCGCCATCCCGGGCGGCGGTTTCCAGGGATCTGACCGCCGTGGTGCCCACCGCAATCACTCGCCCACCCTGCTGCCGGGTAGCCTGGACTTGCGCGGCGGTGGCCGCGGACACCTGCAGCCACTCGCTGTGCATCACGTGCTGCCGGATATCCTCCGCCCGCACCGGCTGAAAGGTGCCGGCGCCCACGTGCAGCGTCACAAAGGCGCTTGCCACCCCCTGTGCCGCCAGCCGCGCCAGCATTGCCTCATCGAAATGCAGCCCTGCGGTGGGCGCCGCCACGGCACCAGGCTGGCGGGCATACACGGTCTGGTAACGGGACTGATCCAGGGGCTCGTCACTGCGATCGATATAGGGTGGTAGTGGCATGTGCCCCACCTGTTGCAGCCAGTCCAGCAGCCGGCCCCGTGCCAGGCGCAAGCGGAACAGGTCCCCTTGTCGACCTTCCATCACCAGACTGTCTTCACCCACCAGGATCCGGCTGCCAGACTTGGGGGCCTTGCTGGCGCGAACATGGGCGAGACAGGAATCCGGCCCCGTCACCCGCTCCACCAGCACTTCCACCTGGCCGCCGGTCTCCTTGCGGCCGAAGATCCGCGCCGGAATCACCCGGGTATCATTGAATACCAGCAGATCACCGGCCCGCAGCCAGCGGGGCAGGTCACGGAACCGTTGGTCCTGCAGCTCACCACTGTCACGGCCCAGACACAGCAACCGGCTGTCGGCGCGCTGTTGAGCCGGGTAACGGGCAATCAATCGCTCCGGTAGCTGGTAATGGAAATCGGTTCGCTGCATGGGCCTCGGGGTCGGCGCTGGCAAAGGGGCGGCGATTATACCGGTTTATGACGCGACGATAAATTCTCCGCCAGCGCCCCAGTCCCGGCCTGAGGCCCCCATTTTGCCCCACACGGGCTTTTGTTGACGCACAACCTGCCACTGTTATAATCCCCGCTCTGCAAATCGAGACCTTGTGCCTAGGTGGCGGAACTGGTAGACGCGCCGGATTCAAAATCCGGTTCTGGCAACAGAGTGAGAGTTCGATTCTCTCCCTAGGCACCACTCCCGACGAATTTCATGGCCAATCCAAAACCCCCGACAGACCCGACTATCAGCTACGTCGATTTTCCCGCCGCCGGCCTGCCACGGCGCCTGGCCTCCATGGTATATGATGGCCTGATCGTGCTGGCGCTGTGGTTTTTGATCGCGGTACTGTACCTGGCGGCGGCGGGTGTCGATACGGAGCGCAGCAGCCTGGATTTACAGCTGACCCTGCTGCCATTACTGCTGCTGGGCACCTTTCTGTTTTACTACTGGTTCTGGACCCACGGCGGCCAGACCCTGGGCATGCGCGCCTGGCGCATCCAGGTGGTGGACGCGCGGCTGGATGGCCGCCCCCTGACCCTGGGTCAGTGCCTGAGCCGCTATTTGATTTCTCTGCTGTCCCTGGGTTGTTTTGGCCTGGGCTATCTGTGGGTGGTCATCAGCGCCAGCGGAGACAGCTGGCATGACAGCCTGTCCAACACCCGCACTCTGGTACTGCCCAAAGCGGTGAATCGGAACCTGACGCCCAATCGCGCTAAACCCGTTTCAACAGATAAACGCCGATAAACAGGCTCACCACCAACGGAATGGCCGCCGCCAGAAACGGGGTCAGGCTGAAAATAATGGTGACGTGCCCCAAAAACTGCTGGGCATAATGAAACAGCAACCCCACGATAATCCCCGCCATCAGCCGCTGACCCATGGTAACCGACCGCAGGGGCCCGAACACAAAGGAGATGGCGATAAACACCATCACCAGCGTGGTCAGGGGCTGCAGAACCTTCTTCCAGAATGAAAAGAAATAAGAAGTGCTTTCCAGATCCTGGGATTCCAGATAGGCCGCGTAACGATACAAGCCGGTGATGGACAGGTAATCCGGTTTCAGCACCACCACGGACATCACCTGGGGCGTGATGGAGGTATTATCCCAGCGCAGGGTCTGAAAATGCCCGGATTCCGTTTGCTCCCCTGAGATTCGGGTCTGGCGCACCTTTTCCAGCACCCAGTGATCCCCCTGATAAATGGCGCGCTCAGCGAAATCCGCCCGAATCAGCACGTTGTCGTCATCAAAAAAGAACCTTGAGATACCGTACATTACGCCGTTGGGCTGCACCACCTGGATGTGGGTGTACTGCCCCCCCTCGCGATACCAGTAGCCGTCGCGGGAGCCGATACTCTCGCCCATATACAGATACCGCGCCCGCTCGGACTGGGCGAACTGCTCGGTCTGGGGCACGATAAACTGCCCCAGCAGCAGGCCCAACAGCACCAGCCAGATTACCGGCCGGGACGCCGCCCAGACGATTCTGGAGATGGACACGCCGGCGGCCCGGATGACGGTCAGCTCACTGGTATTGGCCAGGGTCCCCAGACCGATCAGGCTGCCGATGAGAGTGGCCACCGGCAGAAAGTCATAGATCCGCCGGGGCAGGGTCAATAAAATGAACAGCAGCGCTTCCAACGCCTGATAACTGTCCTTCAGATCATCCAGTTCCGCCAGATAGGCAAAGGCCCCATCCAGGCTCACCAGCACGAACAACACCATACATACGGAAAACAGCACGGTGCGCCCCAAATAGTTGTCCAGCAGCTTCATAACGCCGGCTCCTCGCGCCGCATGCGCCGTTTGGAGCGATTCAGGCGTAGCTTGGGCCAGTAGTTGAGAACGGCCCCCACTGCCAGAAAGATGGCATGTACCCAGAAAATCCCCACCGCCTCCGGCAGCTGCCCCTTCTCAATGGCGCCCTTCACCGCCATCATCAGAGACAGATAAGCCAAATACAGCAGGATTGCCGGCAGCATTTTCAGGTAACGCCCCTGGCGTGGGTTCACCTTGGCCAGGGGCACCGCCATAAACACCACAATGGGCACCATGATCATCAGCGACAGCCGCCATTGTAATTCCACCCGTGCCGCCGGGCTGGGATCCAGCAGCAGATCAGTGGTGGACTGGTCCTCGATTTCGGTTTCCTCGGTCACCAGCCGGGTTTCCAGTTTCACCAAATATTCGCCATAACTGGAGCGGCCGTATTCCGCATTGCCCGGGTCCACCTCGAAGCGTTCGCCATCGGACATGACCAGATAGCGGTTGCCATCCTGGTCAATGCGGTAGCGACCTTCCGCCGCCCGCATCAGTACCACCTGGTCGTACTCGTCACCGCGGTGCTCACGGTCGTAATTGACGATAAACAGATTTTCCATCACCCCAGCCCCGGTATCGATATCCTCCACATAGGTGACGGTACTGCCGTCGGAACTGGAGTGAAACCGGCGCGGACTCAGCACCTCCAGGCCGGACCGACGTTCCTGTTCCAGCAGCAGCTGATTGGCCTGCTGGGACCCCCAGGGGGAGAGATAGAAACTGAAAAAGCCAATCACCAGCGCCATACTGAAGGCCGGTACCATGGACCAGCCCAGTAACCGCTTCTGACTGACCCCACAGGCCTGCAGTACCACCATCTCGTTTTCCAGATACATGCGCCCATAGGCCAGCAGAATACCCAGAAACAGCCCCAGTGGCAGAATCAGCTCCAGAAAGTCCGGCAGCCGGTAGGCCATCACCATAAACACCGCCATACCCTCCAGCTTGCCCACCGCCGCCTGGGACAAGTACTTCAGAAACCGGCTGGACACCAGAATAAAGGTGAGCACGGAACTGACCGCGAGTGTCGCCCAGAACAGCTGCCGTGAGAGGTAACGATAAATAATCATGAAAAAGGCGTTGCGATCTCTGGAAAATCTGAGAGTTTTTCGTTAGTAATGTGATACCGGATCATTATCCAATAAACACGTTGTTTTGTCTTGCGGGGTTTGCATGGACTTTAAGATCAAGAAAACCACACCGGAAAAAATCAAAACCGATGCGCTGATTGTACCGGTGTTCGAAGGTGCCGTGGTGGGCAGCAGTGTCGATTCCCTCAGCGAGGCCGCCCGCGACAGTCTGAATACCGCGCTCAAGCAGGGGGACATCAAGGGTAAGGCCGGTGATCTGCAGATTCTGGGAGCATTACCGGACACCCCCGCCAAACGCATCGTACTGATGGGGCTGGGCAAGGCCAGCGAACAGTCCGCCAGCAAACTGCGCAAGGCGCTGGTGACCACCGCCACGGCCCTCACCAAAACCGCCGCCAAAGACGCGGCACTGCTATTGGACGAAATCCAGATTAAAGACCGGGACGGCCAGTGGCTGGCCCGCCAGGTGGTGGAGTTGTTCAGCCACGCCTGCTATCGCTTTAATGACTATAAAAGCAAGGATAAACAAAGCAAGATTAACCTGAAAAAGCTCACCCTGCTGTGCGACACCGACAACAAAGCGGTGGAAGAGGGTATCAAAATCGGTAGCGCCGTGGCCAACGGCATGAACCTGACCCGGGATTTGGGCAACACTCCCCCCAATATCTGCAACCCCAGTTATCTGGCACAGCAAGCGAAGAAACTGGCCAAGGACAGCAAAACGCTGGAAACCACCATTCTCGATGAAAAACAGATGAAAGAGCTGGGTATGGGCGCCCTGCTCTCGGTGGGCAACGGCAGTGCCACCCCATCCCGGCTCATCATTATGGAATACAAGGGCGGACCCAAGAACCAGCAACCTCACGTGCTGGTGGGCAAGGGCATCACCTTCGATACCGGCGGCATCTCCCTGAAACCGGCGCCGGACATGGATGCCATGAAATGGGATATGTGCGGTGCCGCCTCGGTATTCGGCGCCATGCGGGCGGTGATCGACATGGAGCTGCCCCTGAACGTCATCGGCGTAGTGGCCGCCGCCGAAAACATGCCCGATGGCAAGGCCAGCCGCCCCGGCGACATCGTTACCACCCTGTCCGGGCAGACCGTGGAGATTCTCAACACCGATGCCGAGGGCCGCCTGGTACTGTGCGATGCCCTGACTTACGTGGAACGCTTCAAGCCCGCCTCGGTGGTGGACATCGCCACCCTCACCGGCGCGGTGATCGTGGCCCTGGGCCCCTTTGCCAGCGGCCTTATGAGTAATGACGAAGCGGTGGTTGAAGCGCTGCAGGCGGCCGCCGACTACACCCAGGACAAAGTCTGGCGCCTGCCCCTGTGGGACGAATACCAGGAGATGCTGGACAGCCCCTTCGCAGATATGGGTAATATCGGCAACGCCGGGCCCAAGGCCGGCTCCATCACCGCCGCCTGCTTCCTGTCCCGATTCACCAAGGCCTATCCCTGGGCGCACCTGGATGTGGCCGGCAGTGCCTTTAGCGGCGGCGCCACCAAGGGCGCCACCGGCCGGCCGGTACCGCTGCTGACCGATTACCTGCTGCGCCAGCTGCCGGCATGACGCGGGTGGACTTTTACATACTGCCGGCGGACCAGCGTCTGTCGCCTATCGACTATACCGCGCGTCTGGTGGAGAAAGCCTTTCGGCGTGGTCACGAAATTTTCGTGTTCACCCGGGATACTGGCCAGACCGAAGCACTCAGCGCCGCCCTTTGGCAGCGTCCCGACTCGTTTCTGGCCCATGGTTGCGGGCCGGGACAGGGGCACCAGCCACTGCAATTGTGTCATCAGGAGCAGCCTGGCCAACACGAGGATGTTATGGTGAATCTGGCCACCAACATCCCCCCGTTTTTTTCCCGCTTCCACCGGGTGGCGGAAATTGTGCCCGGCGATCCGGAATCCCGGGCCCGGTGTCGGGACAAGTTCCGTTTTTACCGGGAAAGAGGCTATGCTTTAGACACGCACAATATTTAGTGAATGGAAGTCATCATGAGCCACGGTGATCAAAAATCTTCAATAAATCAACAAGAAAAAGAAGATATGCTGAATGATCTGGAGTCTTTGAGCCGGATGTTGGAAGAGCGGGCCGGGGAGCAGGACGAGGCGACAGTGGTACCGGAGGATATTCCGGTACTGAAAAGTTTTGTGGACGAGGTCCCAGTATTGAGTGAAACCATGGAGGATCCGGAGCCGGCGTCCACTGAGGATCATTCCGGGGAACCTCCCACCCTGCAGCCCACGGATTCACTGGATCGCTCCGCTCCCCGCTTCGACACCGCGCCACTGCAGCCGGCGGCGGCCGCCGACCACATGGACATGAGCTTTCTGGATCGTGACCCCCTGGACATCAGCGAGCGGGTGCGCCAGTACCGCCGGCCCGGTGCTACGGCATCCCCGGCCCCCGCACCCCGTGCCGAAGCCACCCTGCCACCGGAACCGCCGGCCCGGCCCCAACCCTCCGCCGCCGAGGTCACCCGTCCCCTGAATCGGTTTCAGGCCAGCGGCAGCACGGAAAACCCCTTCCTGCCCCGCTCCACCCTGGACAAAATCCGGGAAAATCATGCCTGGGAACAGCGGGGCGAGACGGACAATGACGCCTCTGCCCAGCTCCGCAAACTGCTCCAGGACAACCCGCTTAACAAAGTCTCTTTTGACAACCACAACAGTTCCCGGGAGCTGCAGACCCTGCGCCGCAAAGCCAGTCAGCTGGTGGATGAGGTGGTCCGTGCCAGCCTGCCTCGCCTGGAAGCGGAATTACGCATGAAACTGGAACAGGAAGTGGACAGAATGTTCAAAGAGATCAGGAAAAATCCCCGCTAGACCGGTATACTTGACGGCCGCCGTGGCCTGTTGCTGCGCAGGGCGGCCGGCAGTTCGCGTCTGACTCTCACATCCGCCAATGCGGCAGACGCTGCCCCGCCAGCCCCTCGCCCCAACTCCGGCCTCAGCCACAAGTGACGTTCAGACCTCGAGAGTAACCGGTGACCATGGATAAGACCTTCAACCCGCGAGACATCGAAACCCGCTGGTATGAAACCTGGGAAACAAAGGGCTACTTCAAGCCCAGCGGCCAGGGCGAGCCCTACAGCATCATGATCCCGCCCCCCAACGTCACCGGCAGCCTGCATATGGGCCATGCGTTTCAGGACACCATCATGGACACCCTGATCCGGGTGCAGCGCATGCGCGGTCGCAATACCCTGTGGCAGGTGGGCACTGATCACGCCGGCATTGCCACCCAGATGGTGGTGGAGCGACAACTGGCCGCCGAGGAGCTGTCGCGCCACGATCTGGGGCGGGAGCAGTTCCTGGAAAAAGTCTGGGAATGGAAAGCCCAGTCCGGCGGCACCATTACCCGCCAGCTACGGCGCATGGGTGCCAGCCTGGACTGGTCCCGGGAACGTTTTACCATGGACGAGGGGCTATCCAACGCGGTCAAAGAGGTGTTTGTTCGCCTGCATGAAGAAGGTCTGATCTATCGGGGCAAACGGCTGGTGAACTGGGACCCGAAACTGCACACCGCCATTTCCGACCTGGAAGTGGAGAACGTGGACCAACAAGGCAAGCTTTGGCATTTCCGCTATCCCCTGGCCCACGGCGCCCTCACCACCGAGGGATTGGATTATATTGTGGTGGCCACCACCCGCCCGGAAACCATGCTGGGGGACAGCGCCGTGGCGGTACACCCGCTGGATGAACGTTACCAGCATTTGATCGGTAAAACCGTGCGCCTGCCCCTGGTTAATCGGGAAATTCCCATTGTGGCGGACGAATACGTGGACCGGGAATTTGGTACCGGTTGCGTTAAGATCACCCCGGCTCATGATTTTAACGACTATGAGGTGGGCAAACGCCACAATCTGCCTTTAATCAATGTGCTCACCATCGACGCCGCTATCCGCGGGGAAGCGGAAATCTTCCGTCAGAATGGTGAGCCGGATGAGCTGTTGGACCGCAGCCTGCCGGCGGCTTACACCGGGCTGGACCGGTTTGCAGCCCGTCGCCAAATCATCGAGGACCTGGAGGCCCGGGGTCTGCTGGACAAGACCGACGATCATGCCCTCAAAGTGCCAAAGGGCGATCGCTCCGGGGTGGTGGTTGAGCCATTCCTTACCGATCAGTGGTACGTCAAAGTGGCACCCCTGGCAGAGCCCGCCATTGCCGCGGTGGAAAACGGCGCCATCGAATTTGTCCCCAAACAATACGAGAATATGTACTTCGCCTGGATGCGCGATCTGCAGGACTGGTGTATATCGCGCCAGCTGTGGTGGGGGCACCGGATTCCCGCCTGGTACGACAGCGATGGCAATGTCTACGTGGGCCGGGACGAACAGGAAGTCCGACAAAAATACGCACTACACGCCAACCTGCCCCTAAGCCAGGATGAGGACGTGCTGGATACCTGGTTCAGCTCCGCCCTGTGGACCTTTTCCACCCTGGGCTGGCCGGAAAAAACCCCAGACCTGGCCACCTTCCACCCCACCAGTGTACTGGTCACCGGCTTTGACATCATCTTTTTCTGGGTGGCGCGGATGATCATGATGACCCTGCACTTCATGAAGAATCCCGATGGCTCGCCCCAGGTGCCCTTCAAGCAGGTGTACGTTCATGGTCTGGTGCGGGATTCCGAAGGCCAGAAGATGTCGAAGTCCAAAGGCAACGTACTGGACCCGCTGGATATCATCGACGGCATTGATCTGGAAAGCCTGGTGGCAAAGCGCACCAGCGGCATGATGCAACCGCAGATGGCCGAGAAGATCGCCAAGCACACGCGCAAGGAATTTGCCGAGGGCATCGCCTCCTATGGCACAGATGCCTTGCGCTTTACCTTCCTGTCCCTGGCCTCCACCGGACGTGACATCAAATTTGATATCCAGCGACTGGAAGGTTACCGCAATTTCTGCAACAAACTGTGGAACGCCAGCCGCTACGTGCTGATGAACACCAGCCCGGAGGGCGGTGTGAACACTGACGGTCCGGCCCAACTGAGCGTGGCGGATCGCTGGATACGCTCCCGTCTGCAGACCACCGTAAGCCAAGTGGGCAAGGCCATCAACGAATACCGTTTCGATCATGCCGCGCAAGCACTCTACGAATTTGTCTGGAACGAATACTGCGACTGGTATCTGGAACTTTCCAAACCGGTACTGAATGACTCCGATGCCGGCAGCGAGGCACAAACCGGCACCCGCCGCACCCTGGTGCAGGTGCTGGAGGCAATTTTGCGACTGGCCCATCCGTTTATGCCCTTTATCACTGAGGAAATCTGGCAGCAGCTGGCGCCGCTGACCGGTCAGCAGGGTGACACCATTATGTTGCAGCCCTACCCCGAGGCCGACAGCGATCAGGCCGACGCCTCGGCGGAAGCGGATATCCGCTGGTTACAACAGGTGATTGTGGCGGTCCGTAATATTCGCGGGGAGATGAATATTTCCCCCGGTAAGCACTTACCCGTGCTGCTGCAAAAAGGCAACGCCACCGATCAGCAGCGTTACCAGGACTACCGAAGCTATTTGATACCCCTGGCCAAGCTGGAGGACATCAGCTGGCTGGCCGCCACCGATGAGCCGCCGCTTTCCGCCATTCAGCTGGTGGGCGACATGCAGGTGCTGGTACCCATGAGTGGCCTGATTGACAAAGCCGCCGAGCTGGCGCGACTGCAGAAGGAAATAGATAAACACGAGAAGGAAATCAAACGGGTGGAGACCAAGCTCGGTAATCCCAAGTTCGTGGACCGGGCCCCGGAGGATGTGGTGGCGAAAGAGCGGGCCAAAATCAGTGAGCACCAATCAGCGCTGGCCGAATTGCAAACCCAGTACAACAAGATTAAGTCGCTGTAACCGCTTATGAACCATCCCGACCCGCAACAGGATCGCGAAGCCGCCGCCCGCAAAAACTTTAACGAGTTCTTTCGGCAGTGGTGGTTTTCCATCGTGGTGATGGTGGGCATCAGTCTCACCACCATGTTGCCGGATGCCCAGATCAAACATTTTGCACTTATCCACGAACCCATCGCCAACGGTGAAATATGGCGCCTGCTCACCAGCCAGTTTGTGCATCTGGGATTTAACCACACGGCACTCAATCTGGTGGGATACCTGATTGTCGCCGCCAGCTTTCGCGAGGATATTTCACCCCGGGAGGAGATGGTGGCGCTGCTGCTGTGTGCCCTGGGGGTGGGTGTGGGCATCTTTCTGTTCAATCCCGAAATCAACTGGTACGTGGGTTTGTCGGGGGCCATCTATGGCATCCTCACCCACTACCTGATCGTGGGCTGGCACCGCAGCCCGTTTCTGTCCGGTTTTTTTGCCTTGTTTCTGTTGGGCAAATTCGTTTATGAGCAGCTGATTGCCGGTGGCGATACGGTTACCGCTGACATCATCGGTGGGGTCGTGGCGGTGGACAGCCATCTGTATGGCGCCCTCACCGGGCTGGTTACCGGCACCATTTCCAACCGGCGATTTCATCGTCGACCGCCAACCGATGCCAGCTCCGACTCCCATTGACCGTTTCCAGACCCCAGCGGTGCAGGATCTGGCGTGGGCCCTGCAAAGTCCGGCACTGATGGTGCCCGCGTACCGGGAGCAGGGCTTTAGTGCGGACTTCTTTCACCAGGCTTACACGGCAATGCTGCCGCAATTGCAACAACTGGATTCGACACCTGAGCCACTGATTCAGTATCTGGAGGTCGGAGGCCGACGGCGTTTGGGCAGTTATTTTGAGCGCCTGTGGGGCTACTGGCTGGCGCACAACGACCGCTACCAATGCCTGGCGCACAACGTTCAGATCAACGTGGATGGTCAGACCCTTGGCGAATTCGATTTGCTGGTGCGGGATCGCCGGCTGAACCGGGTGGAGCACTGGGAACTGGCGGTTAAGTTCTATCTGGGTTTGATGCCGTTGGCACGGAGTGATCACTGGTTCGGTCCACACCTGAAAGACCGGTTGGACCTGAAACACCGTCATCTGTTGCACCGGCAATTAAAGCTGTCCAGCCAGGCTGCGGCACGAGCCTACTGCCGGCAACAGGGCTGGGAGGTGAGCGTCAGCCGCTTACTGAGCAAAGGCCGCCTTTACTATCCCCTCGGTGAGCAACCCCAAACACCAGCGGCTATTGCCCCCGGTCATCTGCGGGGATTGTGGCTGACCCTGAAGGCATTCAGCCAGTGCCTGGCCAATGCACCCCGGGCCCGCTGTTACTGGCTGGAGAAAGAAGACTGGCTGGTCCCCCGCCGCCGCCTTCCAGTTGATCATCGGGAATTGCTTGCGCGCCTGGGCGAACGCCATCACCCAGTGCATTTACTGTTGGACGCCTGGCAATCGACCGCCGTCTTTGTATTCGTGGTGCCGGATCAATGGCCCGACCAGGCCCGCACCTGCCTGGCCGCAACCGAAAGGACAGTGGTGGCGGCGAAGCAGGCCGGTCAAAATAGATTATCGCAACATCAGAACAATGGAGAACAGGGCCCATGATTCAACCAGGCCGTTATCGCCACTACAAAGGCAATGACTATCAGGTGATTGGAGTGGCCCGTCACAGTGAAACCGAGGAGCAACTGGTGGTGTATCGGCCCCTCTACGGGGAACAGGGGCTATGGGTACGCCCCCTGTCCATGTTCTGCGAACAGGTACAGGTGGCCGGTAAAACGGTGCCCCGGTTTCGCCTGATTGCCGGCGCCAATGAAAATCCTACAGGCGATTAAGAACGGATTTTAAGGCCTCCACCGAATGTGCCTCTTCGGAGGCCAGGGTATTGTTCATATACTCCACCAGTTTACGGAAGCTGTTGTCGATTTTTATACCTTCATTGAACAACTCACTGATGGCGGTCACGCCGGACTGCATGATGTTGGAAAAAGTCTCTTCCTGGGCCTCGGTCAGATCCAGAAACAGGATGGATTCGTCCACCCGCACCGCCATGTCCTCCACCAAATCGGCACAGCGCCGCATTACCTGCTGGTAACGCTCGTCCACTTGCTCCATCACATTCTGCATCTTCGTGCTCATGCCTTTCATCACGTCCCGTTCCATTTCCAGTAACCGGCTGTTATCAATGGAATGCACTCGGGCATCAGTACCCTGCAGCAGGGCAAAAACATTGTCCTTAATGGCTCCGAAGCGCTTTTCATCCTCCGGCATGTTCTTCACTAACAGGGAAACACAGCCGTAGTTCATGAAACAGCGACGGCCGAAGTCCACATAGCGACCCCGATCTTTCAGCTCCCACAACAGGCGCGATTCCAGATCCTTGGCCAGACCGTTGGGCTCTGTATTCTTCACCTCAAAGGTGCTACGCAACTGTAAGCTGCAGTTCAACTGATAGTGTTCCAGGGTACTGAACAGCAGCATGGCCAGCTCGTCCAGGTTATTGCAGGAGTGGCAATGCACCAGGAACTGAATGTTCACACCCAGGTCGCTACTGTCGGACATGGCACTGAAGGCCATGGCACTGGCCTGTTGTAACCGGCTCTGCAACTGCTGATTGGCTATCTTGTGAAACACGGCTTTGCTCAGGCGTGCCCGCAGATCGGCAGCAGGCATACTGTCATCCACCACGTCATCGGCGCCGCCATCAAAGCAGGCCATGGTGTCCACCGGCGCCGTGGCGGCCTGATAAACGATCACCGGGACCTCGGCAAAGCCGTGTTCCTGTTTGGCACTGGCACACAACTCCGCGGGCGGCGCCGCCGCGCCGGTGGTAAGATCGAGCACCAGCAAGGTAGCCTCACCGGCATGGGCTTCCAGCGCAGCCAGGCTGTCGCCAACGATCGACTGATAATCCTCCGCCAATACCTCTGCCATTCGGGTTTCAGACTGGGGATTGTACACACAGGCAATCTGCTGGGCGGGTTGTGACACGGGAGCCTCCTGCTTGATAAAATCCTAACCGGGGTTGCGCGCCAACATGTATGTCTGTCGCAGCCATCGGTCTTTTATCTCAGCTTAGTCTAAATGTGGCTCGCCGCAGAGTTTTCGGGCTCAATTCTGGAGGGGCATCTCCGGCAGCGATTCCCACTGCGCAGCGTTGGTCAATACCACCCTGGCACTGATGGCACACATGACGGCTTTATACTGCCCTACCACCGTCTCATCACAGGGCAGATGCGCCAACAGATTCATGGAAGCACTTTCCATCATCCAGATCAGCGAATAAAACACCTTCGGGTCCAGGTGGGCACCTTCCATTTCAAAATACTTTTCATCCAACAGCTCCACAATATGGGCCAGCAGAGTTTCCCGGTGGGCCGCCAGGGGCGAGCCGGCTCGACGCGCCTCCTCCGTCATCATTCTGACCAGCGGCCCCAGATGCGTGTGGTAGTCAAAATACAGCTCCACGCACTGAACAATAAATTCACTCATAGTGCGGGCTTCACGGCGCATGGCCTTAAATCGCACCACCAGCAATTCCGCCGCCATCTGGTAGATACACTCCAGCACGTCCACTTTGTTTTTAAAATACTTGTAGAAGGTCCGCCGGGAGATGCGCGCCGCGTCCAACAGATCCTGCACCGTGGTGTCTTCGATCCCCTTGCTGGTGAAAACACCCACCGAATTGAACAACACATCAGCCCTGGCCCCCTGGCCAGGCACCGGAAAGTTGTATTGCTCTTTGGCCTGACCAAGCTCTTTCTGAGTTGCTTTCAGCAGGACGTCCACCAGGGAGTCACTTTGCTGTTCCGCCTTTTGCTCCATTACCTAATGCCCCCAAAGACTACTTAACTAAATGGGTTTTGCTAACTATTTTAGGATGAAAAAGTGGCTAATAATAGACCGGTATCATACACTTATAGACATAAAAAAAATACAGATGGTATAGGCCGGGCGGTGCCAGCGACATAACGAATCGCCCCAAAAGAGTGCTAAAGCTGTGACCGGTTCCGTTGCCGCAACACCAAGTGCAGCCTACACTTTGAGTACCCCCGGGCGCTAATAACAAATAAGAGCAGTCTCCCCATGCCGGAAGTCTACCAACGCCACCGCAACTTTATCCTGTTTTGCACGTTCGTGCTCTGCCTTCCGGCCCTGGCCGCCGGCCTCATGGGGGACGATTATCTGCATTACGCGCTATTGAATGCCGATATTCCCATCGCCAAGCCCGATGATCTGTCGCTGTTTGGTTTATTTTCGTTCATCAACGGTGACCCCGAGCGAAACCGTCTGCTGATGGACTACAGTCTGATCCCCTGGTGGACCTACGCGGAAATGAAATACGCCTTCTGGCGCCCGCTCAGCGAGGCATTCCATTGGCTGGACCACCGGCTCTGGCCCCACAGCCCCTGGCTCATGCATCTACACAGCATTCTGTGGTATCTGCTGGCGGTGTACCTGGTGTCACGGCTGTACCGACATTTCATGGGCCCCACCAGTATGGCCCTGCTGGCTCTGCTGCTGTATGCACTGGACAGCACCCATGGTTTTACGGTGAGCTGGATCTCCAATCGTAACGCCCTGCATGCACTGGTGTTCGCCCTGGCATCGATGCTGTTGTACGTGCGCTGGCGCGACAGCGATCATATCAGTTATCTGCTGGGGTCACTGCTGACCCTGGCACTGGCACTGCTGTCCGCCGAACTGGGTATTTCCATTTTCGGCTATATCGGTGCCTATGCACTGTTTTTGGATCGTCGCGGCCCGGTACGGGGTGTGCTGGCCACCATCCCCCACGGACTGTTGATTGTTACCTGGTGGTTAATCTATAAGGCGGCGGGTTTTGGTGCGGCCCACGCCTCCGGCTACTACGTCGACCCCGCCGTGGAACCGCTGACGTTTATTGCCAAAGCCATCACCCGGCTACCGGTATTGATGGCCAGCCAATGGGGCATCGTGCCGGCGGAATTCTATTCCTTAACCGGTGGCGACAACACCGCTTATGTAATTGGCTGCGCGATATATCTGCTCATCATCATCATACCGGTGCTGTTACCTCAACTGCGGGATAAAAGTACCGGATTCTGGTTTTTCGGTATGCTGTTCTGTTTGCTGCCGGTGCTGGCAGCCGCACCCTATGACCGGCTGCTGTTATTTCCCGGTATCGGCGCCTCTGCACTACTGGCGCGGTTTATCCATACTCTGTGGATACAGAAAATCAGACCCCGGAATTTGTTATTAAAAAGTTACAGTCTGGCGGTGTTTGGGTTACTGGTAATGCTGCATTTGTTCCTGTCTCCGGTGTTGCTACCAGTGATGAGTTACAGCACCAAAATCATGGCGGATCAGGTGGATCTGACACCCACCGAATTTCCAGGGGTGGAGGACATCGCCAATAAAAGACTGGTGCTGTTTTCACCGCCACTGGCCTCCTCGGTGGCCATCGCTGCTGCGCGTTTTTATCGCCAGGAACCAATACCGCAACGGATCTGGACCGTCACCAGTCGCAACGGTGAGATGACCATTCGTAAAACCGGCCCCAACGAGGTAACGGTGGAACGGGAAGCAGGCTTTATTAGCGGGCAAGTGGAATCCGCAGTGAGGGATCTTGCCCGTTATCCGTATCGGGAAAATGATGCGGTAATGTTATCCGGCCTCAGTATTCGCACCCGACAGGTGGATGAGAAAGGTCGACCCCATCAATTGCAATTGGAGTTTGATGCACCGGTCAGCGCCGATGATTATCTGTTTCTGCAATGGAACAAAGAAGATAAAGCCTGGCACAGGATCCAGCTGCAATAGGGAACGCACCGCCACCATTGTTGTTCCCGAGCACCTATGAAATTCAATTTCATCCCTTTGCGTTGAACCCGGCAACCTAAACATCTGCTTCTAAATTCCAATTCTAACGGCCAACCTAAGGTCCCGAAAACCCACACAAAAATTAACAATGTTAAGAACTGCGTCACGGAATCTGGACTACACTCATTTTGCAGACAGGTCAGTATTCCATTCGAGCAGCGCATTTTGGTCTTAAGACTGAAACCTTAGTCCGTCACACAAAAAGATGCTGCCCGGGTAACGTTAAATCTCAAGGGCATCATAAATGAAGCTGCGAAAAAGCTCCGGCACCACCTCACACGCTTTACGAAAAGTATCCGCATTCAAAGTACTGTCCATGGGATTCATGCTGGCGCTTTGGCTTCCGTCAGCGCCCGCCCTGGCCGGTGCCACTTTCTACACCAATACGGACAATGAAAACAATGCGGGCACCGGCACAGCTGACGGTGACCTGGACAATTACCTCGGCAGCAGCAGCGGCATCCACCCCATTGAGTTCAACATCAACGTTCCCAGCGGGCTCCCCGCCAGCAAGGCATACCTTACTATCCGCGCCAACGATGTTGATGAAGAGGCTGGCGAAATCGATCCGGTTACCTTCAACGGCTACAGTCTGGGCAACCTGAGCGGTGTAAATAATGAGTGGAGCACCACGGTGCTGGAGGTGGATCCATCCTATCTGGTGCCCGGTGACAACCTGGTGAGAATTTCCGTTGCTTCCGGCTGGCTGGTCACGGTGGACTGGGGTCAACTGGTGCTGGATGGCGGGGCCGCCGATCAGGGTGATACCACCAATGTGGCAATCTCCAGCTACTCCATCAACAGCGGCACGGTCACCATGAACGTTGATGTTGAAATTCAGGCCATTAATGCCGGCGATTTCGTCCTGGAAGTCAACCTGACCGACCCCAACGGCAACAACAGCAGCGTCATTTCCGATAGCATCACCGCTACCGCCGGGCAGACTCTGAGCCGCTCCTACTCACCCACTTATCCCTTGTCCGGGGTCAGTGGCACTTACCAGATCGAGGCGTTACTGTTCTACGATAACGGCAGCCTTCTGGTGCAACAGGACGCTGAAATTGTTCAGTTCGAGCATGTTCAAAATACCGGACCGGTTCTGCCCGCCTCCACTCTGGAATCCACCATAACCGCAACAGCATCAGATATCACGGCAGATGGCGTGTCCTTCACCAGCATTACCGTACAAGCACGGGATGGTACCGGTGCGGCGCTCACCTCCGGTGGCGACAGCGTCACCCTTAGCACCGATGCCGGCAGCCTGAGCACTGTGACGGACAATGGTGACGGTACCTACACAAGCACTCTGACCTCCAGCACCACAGCCGGCAGCGCCACCATCTCCGGCACCATCAATGGCTACCCTATTGATGATACTGCGGTGGTAAGCTTCTCACCCGGTACAGCGGATGCCACGACCTCGCAGATTAGCAGCGCCCTCAGCGCTTTAACGGCGGACGGAAGCGCCAATACCAGCATCACGGTGCAACTGGTGGACGCCAACGGCAATAACCTGACCAGCGGCGGCGACACTGTGACCCTGGCTACCGACAGCGGCACCCTCAGCGCGGTGACCGACAATGGCGATGGCACCTACTCCGCCGTCCTGACCGCCAGCACCACCGCCGGGACTGCCACCATCTCCGGCTCGGTAAACGGCTCACCGGTTACCGACACCGCGTCGCTGAACTATGTGGCGGGTGCTGTCAGTGCTGGCAGCTCGCAAATCATCAGCGCAGCGCCGGCCATCACTGCGGACGGCGTCAGCACCACCACCATTACCGTGCAGCTCACCGATGCCAACGGCAATAACATCACCAGTGGGGGCGATACCGTGACCCTCACCACTGACAACGGCACCCTGAGCGCTGTTACCGACAACGGCGATGGTAGCTATAGTGCAACACTCACTGCCTCCACCACGGCGCAAACAGCGAATATCAGTGGCAGTGTCAACGGTTCTCCCATTACCGATACAGCCAGTGTTAACTTTACGGCGGGCACGGCCAGCGCAGCCACCTCGCAAATCACCAGCGCGTCAGCCGTCATCACCGCCGATGGTACCAGCACCACCACCGTCACCGTGCAGCTGGTGGACGCCAACGGCAACAACCTCACCGGCGGCGGCGACAGCGTGACCCTGGCCACCGATAATGGTGCACTGAGTGGTGTTGTTGATAATGGGGACGGCACTTATACCGCCCTCCTGACGGCGCCAACCAGCACCGGCACCGCCACCATCTCCGGCACCGTCAACGGGGCTCCGGCCAACGACACCGCCAGCGTCAGCTTTGTGCCCGGCGCCGCCACCACCGCCAACTCGCAAATCAGCGCCGCCGCGGGCTCCATCACCGCCGACGGGACCAGCACCACCACCGTCACCGTGCAACTGGTGGACGCCAACGGCAACAACCTCACCAGCGGCGGCGACACTGTGACCCTGGCTACCGACAGCGGCACCCTCAGCACGGTGACCGACAATGGCGACGGCACCTACTCCGCCATTCTCACCGCCAGCACCACCGCCGGCACCGCCACCATCTCTGGCACCGTCAACGGCTCACCTATTGCCAGTTCCACTGCAGTGAGCTTTACCGTGGGTTCAGCCGACGCCAGTGCCAGCCTGATCCAGGCAACGCCTGACTCATTGATCGCCGATGGCAGCAGTCAGTCCAGCATTCAGATCACTGCCCGGGATGCCAATGGCAATCCGCTTGCCACCGGCGGTGACAGCGTCACACTCAGCGCCAGTATCGGCAATCTGGGTGCGGTGACCGACAACGGCGATGGCACCTATACCGCGACCTATACCGCGCCGGCCAGCATTGGTGACTATTCCGGGTCCGCGGTAATCATCCTGACCATTAACGGCCAGGCAGGCGCCAGCGACAGCATACAATTAAATGTTGACCCCAATGAAGACGCTGATGGCGACGGCATTCCTAACGGTGAAGAAGGTGATCTGGATTCGGATCAGGACTCCATCCCCGACTATCTGGATACCGACAGTGATAACGACGGCCTGCCCGATAGCCTCGAAGGCAATAACGACACCGATAATGATGGCATCCCGGATTCACTGGACGTGGACTCCGACAACGACGGGCTGATCGACCTGTTGGAATTCGGCGTCACACTGTCCGGTGAAGACGCGGACAGTGACGGTATCGACGATGCCATCGACAGTGACTTCGCCAGTGGCGAAGACCTCAACGGTGACGGTGTAATAGATTCTGCAGCGGTCGATACGGATGGCGATGGCACCCCGGATTTCCAGGATGTGGACAGCGATAACGACGGCCTGCCGGATGCCCTGGAGCAGACATTAACCGGTAATGACACCGACAACGACGGTCTCGACGACCTGTATGATGTCGACAGTACCGGAGGCACCGACAGCAATGGCGACGGCATCGACGATGCCTTCCAATTCGCCGACGGTGACTATGACGGTCAAGCCAATCACCTGGATGCCGATGCCGACAATGACGGGATCAGCGATGGCGCGGAGTCCGGAGCCACCTACACTTTTGATGGCGTGGAATGGGTGATGGACGATGACGACGGCGACGGCATTGCCAATGTCTTTGATCCGGATTTCACGGGTGGCTTTGACGTTAACAATGACGGTGTGGATGACGCAGCCGCATTACCCGATACCGATAACGACGGCGCGGAAAACTGGCTCGACCTGGACAGCGATAATGATGGTCAGCTGGATGTGGAGGAAGCAGGGCTCACCGATGCCAACGGTGACGGCACCGCTGACTCCAATCAGCCCCCCTTGACAGTGCTTCCGGACAGCGACGATGACTCGATTCCCGATGTTCTGGATCTGGACAGCGACAATGACGGCAGCTTTGACATTGAGACCGGCAACGCCGCAGGCCTGGATCAGAACGATGACGGCCAGATCGACGATGCCTCCGATGCCGACAGTGATGGTATTCCCGACATCTATGACGCCGAACCCGGTCAGCGTGGCACGGTGCAGGATGGTGATTCAGACGGTGTGGCCGCCCACGTGGACCAGGACGATGATGACGACGGTATCTCTGATCTGGTGGAAGGTGAATCGGACGCGGATGGTGACGGTGTCGTGGCACGCCTGGACAAAGACAGTGACGGTGATGGCATCAGCGATCGCTTTGAAGCCGGAATTCCCGACCCCCTGGGCACCGACACCGATCTTGATGGCATCGATGACCGTTACGATGTAGACCAGACCTTTGGCATCGACGCTGACGCCGACGGAATCGACGACGGGTTCAGCGGTACCGACACCGATGGCGATGGCCTGCCGGACTATCTGGATACAGACAGCGACAACGATGGCATTCCGGATAACCTGGAACAACTGCTGGTGCCGCCCTTGAATCAGGACACCGATCAGGACGGTATCGACGATGCCTACGATGTGGATGTCACCGGTGGCGAAGACCTCAACGGCGATGGTGTGGACGACTCCCTGATGGATTTGCGCGATATAGACGGAGATGGACTATTGAACTACCTGGATACTGACAGTGATGGCGATGGCTACAGTGACGCCATTGAAAACGGCGACTTTGATGGCGATGGTATTCCCGATTACCTGCAACAGGAGCGCGGCATTGAAACCGCATTGGATGGACAGGGCGGCGCCTTTAACATCTGGCTGGGGATGCTGGCCGCGCTGCTCTGGGCTGGTCGCCGGGGAGCGGTGGGTATCCGCCTCCTGGCGCTGCTGGCTCTGATGATGGGCAGTTTTTCGGCACAGGCTGATCCTCACAGCTGCAGAAAAAATACCGCAGAAGAACGCAAGGTAACTGCCGACTGTCTGTACCTGGGTGGCGGCTTTGGCTACAGTTTCCTGGAACCGGACGAGAGCGCCACCAGTTGGCGCCAGACCGACGATCAGGATACGGGCTACAAACTGTTTATCGGCTATCTGCTCAATGATCGCTGGTATGCGGAAATCGGTTACAGCGATCTGGGTGAAGCCGAATTCGAGCATCGCAATCCCGCCATCACCGGTTCTGAGACCATTTCCTACAAGATCCCCAACGTCTCTCTCAGTTATCAACCTTTTGCCACCGGCAGATTTATCGTAGACCCCTATGTGCGAGTGGGACTGGCCAAAATTTCCAACGATGCAAGCACCTCTGATTTACCCTTCGATGAATTAAAGGGTAATCAATTAATGCTGGGAATAGGTGCGCACTATCGCTTCCATGAAAACTGGGCAGTGCGTGCTGAGTTCGACAGTTTCGACACCGATGCCCGCTACCTGGGGCTGTCACTGGTGCGTTATTTACAGCGCAACTGACGGTGACCGGGACTAGAGGCATAAAAAAACCCCGGTACCTTATCCGTACCGGGGTTTTTAATTTGGGAGCCTGACGATGACCTACTTTAGGTGGCGAGCATGCTCGCCATCCCTGCGGGACGCCGTTGGCGCCTCCTTCTCGCACCTGCGGTGCAGAGGCGGTC
>NZXG01000023.1 GCA_002701845.1 Pseudomonadales bacterium | reverse complement strand
GTATTCTGCCTCTGAGAAACTGAGTTGATCCATATTGTCCACCATTCATGTGATTCCTGGATTATGCCATACGGGTGGACTTAATCAGAGCATCCCTAGAACAAATTCCAGGGCTCAACCCTGATCTGTGGGAATGTCTTTCACGTGCATGGGAGCCGCCTCCTCCCCCCGGATCAACACCGACTGGGTACAAAACCCAATGACCCCCTGCTGGTCGAACAGCGGCGCGGCCACCGTCCCTGCCCCGTAATCGTCAAACCCTGGATAGGCCTGAATCCCAATCCATTCACCTTCCGGCTGCCGCTGCAGGTTAATAGTGGTGTCCGGATTGATGGCGAAGAATGACTGGCTGCGCAACCCCTCCCCGGTCCGGATTCGATGGATGATATTGGGCACGGAATAAGTCCAGTCCGCCGCCAGCGCCACCCGCTGTAAGGGCGTGGCGGTTTGTCCCGGCAGCACCGGCTGGCGCAGACGCAACCATAACACCGATGGATCCGATTGCAGATCAACCCTTATCTCCGAAGCCTGGTGGAAACCCTCGCGATGGGCCACGTGGGCGAACGGGGATTCCGCCAAAGGCGCGGGCAATGCCGGGGACGAGCCGGGAAACCGCAGACGGTCGATGACCGGTATCCGGGCCAACCGAAACCGCAGGGCGCTGGCGCGGACACACTCCCGTCCCTCCGCATGTAACGCCAAATCCAATACATCCAGGCTGCCGCCCTGGCGCCGGGCCTCAGCCTGCAGGGAAACCGGCCCCATGGGCGCCGCCCGCATCATATCCACGGTGAGCCGGGTAATCTGCCGGTTGTCTCCCCCCGGCACCTGCTCTGCCGCCATGGCCACCATCAACAGCATGGTGCTGCCATGCTGCGTCCCGGGATACCAGGGGCCCGCTGCCAGACGGGTGGGAACCAGGCAGTCATCCTGCCGGTGGAACAGGGGCAGATCGGCGGGGATATGAATGGCGCTCATGGGGACCTCTGCGTCAGAAAAAACGCGCATGTTAGCCGGGCGCGGGGGCCCTGACCATGACCGGAATTGACAAAAACCCGCCGCTGGCGGGATGCAGCCTAGCCGGTTTTAACGGTAGCGGAACGGCGCTGGCGGTATTGGTCCGGGGTCACCAAGGCTTCTTCCAGGTTGGCGGCGATATTGTGGGCCAGAAAACGGGCCCGATCGGTTAAGGGCCCGTGCCAATCCGCCGCCGCCAGAGTGGCCTCGAAGTGGCCCAGCCAGCGCCGGAAATGCCCGGGGCGAAACGGTTGCCGCCGGTGCACCTGGCGGTGAATATCCATCATATGGCGCTGGTATCGGGGATCACCCAGCAACAACTTGCGCCAGAAGGCTTCAATCCGCGGCCGGTGAGCCTCAATGTCGATGCCGGCCACTTCCAGAAACAACGGCGCCAGCTCCGGGTCCGCCAGCAGGCGGTCGTAGAAACGGCGGACGAATACCTGAATGGCTGCCGCGGAATCCAAATCCTGGCCGGAGGGCATGGCAAACTCCCTGGTTAGTGCTGGGTTTCAATGCCCGAGAATAAAAGCCACTACCCAGGAATTCAATGGTTTAAGTTTGGTTTAAGGGCCCACCCAGTATGCTCAGTCCCATCAACATAAGGAGGCTGATCATGTCACTCAACAATCAGGATTACGTCAAAGTCTGGGATCCGCTGGTACGGATTTTTCACTGGTCACTGGTGGTGTTGTTCTTCACCGCCTACCTCAGCGAGGGCGAACCGGAACTGCTGCATACCTGGGCCGGCTACGGCATTGCCGGTCTGGTGATCTTCCGGCTGCTATGGGGCTTTATCGGCACCCGCCATGCCCGCTTTCGCAGTTTCGTTACCGGCCCCGGTACCAGCCTGCGTTATCTGAAACAGACCCTGGCGGGTAATGCCCCCCGGCATCTGGGCCACAATCCGGCGGCGGCGGCCATGATCATCGCCCTGCTGGCCTGCCTCAGTGCCACTCTCTTTAGTGGCTTGGCCCTGCTGGCCACCGAAGGCGGGGGGCCCCTGGCCGGCTCCTTCCTGGCGGGCCTGCCCGAGGATCCGGTGGAGGAAGTGCATGAGTTTTTTGCCAATGCCACCCTGCTGCTGGTGGGGCTGCATGTGCTGGGAGTCCTGTTATCGAGCCTGGTACACCGGGAAAACCTGGTGCGGTCCATGATTACCGGCCGTAAACCGGACACACCGCCCCCCGCCAGCCCCACACTGGAACAGAAGCACTCATAATCCGGCGCCCGCCACCGGCGGGTGGGAAAAACAACGTTAATACCAGTATTATTGAAGCGGCGGCTTCGGCCGCCTGCCCATCCAAGGAGAACCAACTGATGAAAAATCTGCTAACCGGTATGGTCCTGGCCACGGCCCTGATCAACACCGCCAGCGCCAGCGATGACTATCACCCGGAACAATTGCAGAAGTGGCTGGAGAGCGAACAGATCCTGCCTCTGGAAACCATTTTGCAACAGCACCGGGAGCGTCTCGGCGGGCGGGTGATCGATGTGGAGCTGGAACAGGAGCGCAATCGTTTCGTGTATGAGATCAAAGTGATCACGGAAGCGGGCCGCAAGCGCGAATTTTATTTCGACGGCAGCACCGGTGAACTGCTGAAAGATGACTACGAAGACGGCGACCACTACTGATGCGACTGCTACTGGTTGAGGATGACCACCGACTGGTGGCAAAACTGAAGCCCTCTCTACAGCGCCAGGGATATGCCGTGGAGGTGGCGGACAATGGCATCGACGGTGAGTTTCTGGGCCTGGAGGAGGATTTTGATCTGATCATTCTGGACCTGGGCCTGCCGCAGAAAAACGGTCTGGAGATTCTGCGACAGTGGCGCCACAGGCAACGACAGACGCCGGTGCTGATTCTCACCGCGCGGGATGCCTGGCACGAACGGGTGGACGGCCTGAAAGCCGGGGCCGATGATTACCTGGGCAAACCGTTTCACACCGAAGAGCTGTTGGCGCGCCTGGAAGCCCTGGCGCGCCGGCAGGCGGGACAGAGCCAGAACCTGCTGCAATGGAACGACGTTACCCTGAACCTGGACAGCCAGCAGGCGACCACTGCCAGCGGTGACACCATTGATCTGACCGCCATTGAGTTTCGATTATTGCGCTGGTTCCTGTCCCACCCCACCGGGATACACTCCAAAACCGTGCTCAGTGAACATGTCTATGAGGAGGAGGATTTGCGGGACAGCAATGTGATCGAGGTCTATATCAACCGCCTGCGGCAATACTTCGGCAGGGATTTTATCGAGACCCGGCGGAGGCAGGGCTATCGCCTGCGGCAACCCTGATGGTTTCACTGCAAACCCAGATTAAACGCTATAGTGCCCTGATTTATGTGGTGGCGGTGAGCGGCGTGCTGCTGATCAGTGACTATGCGGTGCGAACCATTGTTATTCAATACGTCAATACCCGCTTACAGCACGATGCTGAAAGCCTGGCCGCACACCTGCAGTGGAACCGCAGTGAGGGCAGCTGGGCGTTGGATGCCGGCGCCATGGCCACGATTTACGACCGGGTTTTTTCCGGACATTATTATGCGGTGTTCGACGCCGACCGCATGCTGCGCAGCCGTTCCTGGTGGGATTACTCGCCGCCCCTGGAACCGGTGACGGTGGGCAGTGCCCGGCAGATGACCCGCACCGGCCCCAACGACCAGCAGTGGCTGGTGCACGCGGAAGGCATCCAGTTAAGAGACCGGGCACTGACCGTGTGGGTGGCGGAGGATATCACCCCGGTGATGGCCAGTCTGAACCGGTTTCGCGGTGTGGTGCTGTTCACCCTGGCCCTGTCGTTGTTGTTTCTGCTCTGGCTGCAGCAACGGCTGCTACGCCATGTGTTCGCCCGCCTGGAACCCATTCGTGATCAGTTGCAGAGGATGCGTCTGGGCCAGGAAACCCCCGCCTGGCACCGGCAGATGCCCACGGAGGTGGCGCCGCTGCTGGCGGAAATCGAGCGTTTGCTGGCGCAACTGGCGCAACGGGTCAGCCGCTCCCGCCATGCCCTGGGCAATCTGGCCCATGAATTGAAACGGCCGTTGCAGAATCTGCGGCTGAACCTGGAATCCCCGGACCCGGTGAACCCGGAGGAACAGATAGAACTGATCGATGAGCTGCAACACAAACTGGAACGGGAACTGAAACGGGCCCGTATCGTGGGGGCTTCCTCTCCGGGCCGGCAAACCCGGCTACAACAGGAACTGCCACCGTTGGCGGAGGTCCTGCAGCGGCTCTACCCGGATTGTGCCATCAATCTGGATTATCCGGAGGCGTTGATACTGCCCCAGGATCGGGACGACATGATCGAATTGCTGGGTAACCTGCTGGACAACGCCTGCCGTTATGGTGCCCGCCAGATCGAGCTGCGGGTAACGGTGGATCCGTCCGGCTATCATCTGGAGATCCGGGACGACGGCCCGGGCATCCCTCACCAGCAACTGGATGCCCTCAAGCAACGGGGTCAGCGACTCGACGAGGGTGCCAGCGGCAGCGGCCTGGGGCTGGCCATTTGTCAGGACATCGTGGACAGCTATCAAGGTCGTCTGCAACTGCGCAATGGACCCACCGGCGGCCTGGAGGTGGTGGTGGACCTGCCCCTGGGAACCGCGACCTGATCGGTACAACCGGTGGTCAGGCGATACCGGAACCGGCGACCACTGGCTGTGTCTGGCCCAGCGCTTTTTCAATGGCGGTCTGCAATTGCACCAGGGTAATGGGTTTGCTCAGATAGTCGTCCATGCCACTGGCCAGTGCCCGTTTGATTTCCTCCTCCGCGGCGTTGGCGCTCAGCCCGATGATGCGGCCCACCTTGAAGGATCCCTGGGCCCGGATTTGCTGGGTGGCCTCGTAACCGTTCATCACCGGCATATTACAATCCATCAGAATGATATCCACATGGCCCTGATTGGTGGTGAGGTAGTGCAGCACGTCGCGCCCGGTCTCCACCACCACCGGCTCAATGTTGAGTTTATTCAACAGACGGCTGATAACCAATTGGTTCACCGGGTTATCCTCCGCCACCAGCACGTGCAATTCGTGCCAGGGCCGGATTTCCAGTTTGGGTTCCCGGGGAGCGGCGTGGGCCGGACCCGCCCCCAGTTGCTGCAGCAGACTGCGTCGCAACTCCCCCAGGGACAGGGGCAGAATGCTGATAGTTGCGCTGTCACCGGGGCGACGCCGGGGCCGGACTCCGCTGGTGCTCAGTGTAAGCACCGGGGGCAGATCCGGCTGCAGCAGCCGCTCAGCGCTGGCATCACTGTCAGTGCAAACAATAATAACAGCGGCCGACCGCAGCGACTCCGCCACCGGCATCTCCCGCTCCAGAACCCCCTGCATGCCCCAGCGTTGCACCCGCTCCAGGACACTGGCCCCGTACCTGGGCTCCGCTTCAATGATGAGCGCGGATTTACCCTTCAGTTCCGGCACCGCCGCCGCCGGTTCCAGCACTTCCGCCGGCAGACTGATCCGCACCCGGGTACCCTGATTCACCACGCTTTGCATTTCAATCTCACCGCCCATCAGGGAGGCCAGTTGTTTGCAAATACTCAATCCCAGGCCGCTGCCACCGTAGCGCCGCACGATGGAACGGTCCGCCTGGCTGAAGGCCTGAAACAAGCGGTTTTGCTCCGCGGCGGTCATGCCGATGCCGGTGTCCTCCACGCAGATCACCAGCCGGCAGCGGGCCGGGGATTCCGCTTCACAGCTGATTCGCACCTGAATACTGCCGCGTTCGGTAAACTTAAACGCATTGCCGATAATATTGTTGATGATCTGCTTGACCCGCACCGGATCCAGCCGCACCTGCCCCGGCACCTCTGGCGCCACAGACGCAATCAGAGGCAGCTTTTTCTGGCGGCTCTGCACCGCGAACAACATTAAGCACTGGTCCAGCAAGGCTTCCGGATCCACCGCCACCGGATCCAGTTCCAGGCGCCCGGATTCGATTCTGGAATAATCCAGAATATCGTTGATGATGGCCAGCAGACTGTTGGTGGACTGATAGATGGTATCCACGTAACTGGCTGCCTCACCGGGCAGCTTGCTGTGCCGCAGCAGATCCGCCATCGCCAGCACCCCGTTCATGGGAGTGCGGATCTCATGGCTCATGGCCGCCAGGAACTCGCTTTTGGTCTGAGTGAGTTCACGGGCCTTGGTGGCTTCAAACTGGGCCCGGGCGCTATCCTCCTCCGCCCGTTGGCTTTCCGCTTTCAACTGGTTAATGCGTTGGGCCAGCGCCAGTGACAGCAACACCACTTCCAGCAATGTGCCCAGCTCCACGGTGTACTCGGTGAGAGGATGAAATGGCAGCAGGCCCAGCTTACTCAAACACATGGAGGTAGCGCCGAAAATCAGGCATAACCAGGAGAGGCCAAACAACAGAGCCGGTTTATCCCCCGCGCGCACCCGGCGAATGCACACCGCCATTATGGAGAAGATCATCAGGATGACTCCCAGCGTGGCGATGGGCAGCAGGCGATAGTAGTCCACCCACCAGTAGCTGATCAGAATCACCAGACCGATCAGGCTCACCACTTTCAGCGCCTGGTCTTCACCGGGCGCAAATTCCCGCAGCCGCAAAAAAGTACGACTGAACCAGGGTCCGAAAATAATATTCACCGGTATCACCAGGGCCATGGCCACCCGGGACAGATCCTGACTCTCGGGCCACAGAAACCGCTGGTCGAAGCCCCAGTAGATCACCTGAAACAGGGTCATGTTGGCCGCCCACAGGGCATACATCAGGTACACCCGCTCCCGGGTGGCCACATACAAAAACAGGTGGTAAACCACCATGATGAACATGGCGCCAAAGAACAGACAGTGCAATGCCAGCAGTTTTTCCTGCTGCTCGACAAACGCCGCCTCGGTGGTCAGGCTCATGGCGAACTGGATACTGTAGGCAGACCGTAAACGCCAGGTGAGAAGCTGTTCCGACCCCGGAGGCAGACTCAACCTCAGTGAGGGAGACTGCCTCTTTACCGGCCACTCCCGGTAAGCCACACCGGTGCCGGTTTGCTGGTGACTGAGCACCTGACCCGATGGCAGATCCTGGATCACCAGATCCACCTGTTCCAGCAAGGCGTAGCCGCTGGAGGCAATGAGCTGAAGCGGTTTGCTGGTGCGATTGTGCAGGGTCGCCTGGAGCCAGCATTCCTGCCGGGTAAACCCCAGATTCAGCGGCAGCGCCACTACCGGTTCCCAGGCCAGAGTGGCGGCTTTATGAATCGTGTGCTCCGGTGTCAGATTGGCATCCGGCAACGTGCAGGACAGCCGTTGCCCGCTCAGGGTAACGCCCGGCACTCCAGACACCGGCGGCAGCGCCTGCGCCGCCGGCATTACCACCAGGCATAGCAGTAGGCACAACCATGTTTTTGCTCGCAATATTCCCTGCATGACCTAATCCATGTAGTACACCCCACCGAATGTGATGGAGCTCACATCAATATAGATCATTTTTTGCCCTGCACATGCCTGACTAAGCGATAATCCATTAATAGTAGACACGGCTTTACTTTTATAAACGCACCTTTAAACTGTAAATATATACAGCTTAAGGGTTGCGGCATGGAACTGATTCAGAAACTGGCCATTCTGGCGGATGCCGCCAAATACGACGCCTCCTGCGCTTCCAGCGGTACCCGGCAGCGGGACAGCCGCCACGGCGGCGGCATGGGCTCCACCGAGGGCATGGGTATCTGCCATAGCTACGCCCCGGACGGTCGCTGTATTTCCCTGCTGAAAATCCTGCTCACCAACTTCTGTGTGTACGACTGTCTGTACTGCGTTAACCGCCACTCCAGTAATGTGCCGCGGGCCCGGTTCAGCGTGGCGGAAGTGGTGGCCCTGACCCTGAATTTTTACCAGCGCAACTATATCGAGGGGCTGTTTCTGAGTTCCGGCATCATCCGGGATCCCGACTACACCATGGAACAACTGGTGCTGGTGGCCAGAACGCTGCGGGAACAACATCAGTTTCAGGGTTACATTCATTTGAAAACCATACCCGACGCCGACCCGCAACTGCTGGACGCCGCCGGCCATTACGCCGATCGCCTCAGTATCAATGTGGAGCTGCCCAGCCGGGAAGGCCTGACTCGCCTGGCGCCGGAGAAAGACCGGGCGGGCATTGAGCGGGCCATGGGTCACCTGTGGCAGGGGATCGAGGCCGGCACCGAGGGCTCCTGCCGCGGCCGCCCGGCGCAAATAGCCGCCATGCCAAAGCCGGCGCGGGTGCGGCGCCGGCCGCGGGCTTTTGCGCCGGCGGGCCAAAGCACTCAGATGATCATTGGCGCCGACGACAGCAGCGATCACCTGATCCTGCACAACAGTTATCAACTCTACCAACGTTATCGGATGCGACGGGTCTATTATTCCGCCTTCAGCCCCATTCCCGACGCGCACACCGAACTGCCGCCCCAGGCCCCGCCACTGCTGCGGGAACACCGCCTGTACCAGGCGGACTGGCTGCTGCGATTCTATGGCTTTGGCCTGGAGGAGCTGGTAGATCCCGGGGAACAGACCATGCTGGACCTGGACATTGATCCGAAACTGGCCTGGGCCCTCCGCCACCGGGAGCGGTTCCCGCTGGATATCAACCGGGCCGAACGTCAGCAGCTGCTGCGGATACCGGGTCTGGGGCCACGTAACGTGCAGCGGATACTCAGCGCCCGCCGCTTTCATCGCCTGGGCCTTGCGGACCTGAAGGCCCTGCGGGTATCCCTGGCCAAAGTAAAGCCGTTTATCATTACCCGCGATTACCGGCCTCCACTGCAGGAACCGGACACACCGGCACTGCGCAGGCAACTGTCCGCAACCCCGGCCACCCCGCAATTGAGCCTGTTCTGAAATGCACTGGCAGATAGAACTGGCACCCACCGCCACCTTCCCGGACTGGCAGCCCCTGGCCCGTCACCTGCTGCACTCCGCTGTGCCGCCGGAGGCGGTAAGCTGGCAGCCGCCGGATCGGGACAGTTTGTTCAGCGTCAGCGGACAAACGCTGGCGCCTGCTGATTTGCCTGCGGGCGCCCGGCATCCGGGGGGCGTCAAGGCAGGCGTCAGGGTACCGCGGGCGTTTTTGGCCCTGGCCACCCATGCCGCCGCCCATCAGGACCCGCAGCGGTTCGGGGCCCTGTATCTGCTACTGTGGCGACTCACCCATGGCGAGCGGCATCTGCTGCAATGTCCCACCGATCCACTGGTGCGGCGGGTGCAACAGTGGGCCAAGGCGGTGTCCCGGGATATCCACAAAATGAAAGCCTTTGTGCGCTTTCGCAAGCTAGAGCTGAAACCGGCAATGGGGGACGACTCGCCGCCGCAAACTCTGTTTGTGGCCTGGTTTGAACCCCGGCACTACAGCCTGCCACTGGCAGCGGATTTTTTCACCGGCCGGTTTCATAATATGGACTGGTCGATTCTGACCCCGTATTTGTCCATGCACTGGCAACACCGGCAGCTGCGTTTCGGCGCCGGCTGCGACCGGGAACAGGCCCCGGACAGCGACCGGATGGAAGACTTCTGGAGAACCTATTACCGGCACATCTTCAATCCGGCGCGCCTGAAGGTAAAAGCCATGTGCGCGGAAATGCCCCAACGTTACTGGCACAACCTGCCGGAGGCGGAACTGATTGAGCCGCTGATCAGTGGCGCCGACGCCGCCACCGGCCATATGCTGACGCAGCCCACCCATGCGGCGGGCAGGCTCCCGGCGCAAACCCGCTTTCAACGTCAGCAGTGGCTGCAACAACGTCTGCCCGCCACCACCTCCGGGACAGATGAGCGGGATTCAGGCTGACTGGCACCCCGGGCCCGGGTGCATTCCGTACGCTGGCGTGGTATACCCAATAACTCAGTCTTTATCCCCGGGAGGAACCCATGTCCACCCCTGTACCGGTTTTCCCCCTCAACGTACCGCTGCTGCCGGGCTGCCAAATGCCCCTGCAGATATTTGAACAGCGCTACCTGGAAATGGTGGCCAACTGCATGCGTGAACAATCCGGCTTTGTGGTGGCGCTGCTCAAACCGGGCTCAGAGCGCCAGGAAGTGATCCGCCGGGATCAAAACTCAGATAGCCCGGCGCCCGCTAGCACGGCGCCCGCTGACACGGCGCCCGGAAGCCCGGCGCCCCCCCTTCCGTTTTATCCGGTGGGCACTCTGGCCCGGATCGTGGATTTTGGTCAGCGGGACAATGGTCTGCTGGCCATCACCATCGCCGGGGAACAGCGCCAGGCGCTAAACCACATTCGGCAGGCGCCGGGTGGTTTGTGGCTGGCGGAGTGCAGCCCCCTCAGCGAATTTGGCGACCCCCATCCGGTGGATCTGTCACAGATGAATGAACTGCTGACCCAGGTGCTGGAGGTTAACAATATGCGCCCGCTGAGTGAGCCCGAGTCCTCTCCGGCCACGGTGATGAATCACTTGATCATGTTGATGCCATTCAGTGCCCCGCTGAAACAACGGCTATTGGAATGCGATGGTCTGGATCAGCGTTGGCAGGGTCTGCGCCAGGGGCTGGCGGAGCTGGTGGCCAAGGCCCAGCACCAGAGCGATTAAGCGACCGGCTGCTTGCACGCTGCCATGGTAAAGAACCTGCGAGCCAGAAGCCGATTGGATGTATTCAGAGGTTCCCTGGACCACAGAGATTTAGACAACATAGCAACAAGGCACCAACGTGAAGCAAACTCGTCACTGCACGGTTGTAATATGAAGTCATGTTATTGTAACCGGAGAGAGACCATGCGCATCAGTCTACCCTCGATGCTCCTGCTGATCTTCAGCGTGTTTGGCGGGGCCCCGGTTCTGGCGGAGACTGCCACCACCGATCGTTGTGGCGTACTGCCCCAACAGGAGTTCAGCCTGCTCCACCGCTCCGAGACCCGGAACCTGTGTCAGGCCTACGCCGGCCGGGTAATATTGGTGGTGAACACCGCCAGTCGTTGCGGTTACACTCCGCAGCTGGGCACTTTGGAAACCCTCTACAACCGCCTTCAGAAACGGGGCTTCACCGTATTGGGGTTCCCATCCGACGATTTCAATCAGGAGCTGGAGCAGGAGGAGGACATCGCCAGTTTCTGTAAAATCAACTATGGCGTGACCTTTCCCCTGTTCGGCAAATCCTCTGTCCGTGGCGCTTCCGCCAATCCACTGTATCAGCAGCTGATCGCCGGCAGCGGCGAATCCCCCCGCTGGAACTTTCATAAGTATCTGCTGGACCGTCAGGGTCAGGTCCAGGCAGTATTTCCCAGCAGCACCCGACCGGATGATCCGAAGCTGGTGGCAGCCATTGAGGCGCTACTGGACTAGTCGGGGCCCAAAGCCGGGCATCAATTGCTCTGTCAGCGTCGGTGCCACCAACGCCATCTGACATCGCCTACCGAACCGAACCTTACTCAAGCGAGCAATCTGCCGCTGGGCCAGACAGGCCCAGGTCACCGGCAGCAGGCGCAGACACACCAGTACGCCTGACCCTACCGCCCAGTTCAGTTACCGCAAATTATGCTATCGTGAAATAAATCGGGGTTGAAATCCGATTCGTGCACCGTCATTCAACCGAGCTGCATCTTTTTAGGTTGGGGCCAACATCACTACAACCAACAGGGAGTCCTGTCATGAGCAACAAATATTCCGCGCCGAACGCCAGCCTGGTGGAAACCAGCGAATCGGGGGGATCGCTGGACGCCGCGCTGGCCGGGGAATACGAGGTGGGCATCGCCGATATTCTGTCGGAAGCGTGGCAGAAAACCAAAGGTATCAAGCGCTATGTACTGGGGGCCGGGCTACTGATGTATCTGGTGATGTTTGTGGTGATCTTTGTGATTTCGTTCGCCACCGTGATGCTCACCGGCACCGATCCGGAATCCACCGGCCCCATGGCCGTCCTGGTGCAACTGGTGCTGCAGGTGGTGATGATGGCGGTGGTTCTGCCGTTCTCCGCCGGCATCTTTATCATGTGTCTGAAACAAGTCCAGGGCCAACAGCCGGAATTCGGCGACCTGTTCTCCTGTTTCAATAAAACCGGCACCCTGCTGCTGTCCATGATTCTCATGTACATCATGATTTTTATCGGTTATCTGCTGTTTATCCTGCCGGGGATCTATCTCACTTTTGCCTATGTGATGGCCATCCCCCTGATCGTGGATCGGGATCTGGGTCCCTGGGAGGCGCTGGAGACATCCCGTAAAGCCATCACCAAACACTGGTTCGCCGTATTTGGCTTTATGATCCTGATGTCTCTGATTATGTTCGTCAGCATGATTCCACTACTGCTGGGCCTGATCTGGACCATCCCCATGATGGCCGTGGCCATGGCATTGCTGTACCGCAATATTTTCGGTATCACCCGCTTTTGAACACCGCTGACCCCGGCCCGGGGCCGGGGTCACACCCGCACCCCGCGACTGGGGGTATAACTGTCCAGCACTTCCAGATAATTGGCCCGCTCGTAAGCACCCGGATTGACCGCTTTGCCATAGCTCAAACTGCCCTGCAGCTGCTTCACGGAATCATACTCCTGCTCCTCCAGCCACTGCGCCATGGCGCTTTCGATGGCACCAATGGCGCCAATCCCCTGCTGCAACAGAACGCTGCACAGATGCACCACATCGGCCCCCGCCAGCAGGGCTTTCAACACCGTGGGCCCATCATGGAAACCGCCAGTGGCCGCCAGTGTCAGTTGCACCTGGGGCCGCAGCATGGCCAGCCAGCGGATCCGTAACAGGGCTTCCTGAGGGCCGGAGAGACTGAGGCAGGGCTTGATTTCCAAGGTATTCAAATCAATATCCGGTTGATAGAACCGGTTGAACAACGACACGCCCGCGGCGCCGGCCTGTTCCAGGCCCGCCACGAAGTGAGCCACACCGGTAAACTGGCTGGAGAGTTTCACCACCACCGGCACGCTAACGCCGTTAACCAGCTCCCGCACCAAATGCTGGTAGCGCGCTTCAATGTCGGCACTGCTGTCGCTGCAATCGGCGTTGACTCCATAAAGATTGATCTCCAGGGCGTCGCAACCGGCCGCCTGCAGATCCCGCGCGTATTCAATCCAGCCGGAGTCGGTGACGCCGTTGAGACTGCCGATTACCGGGATGGCCAGGCTCTGTTTATAGCGGTCGATGGTTTCCAGGGTATGATCCAGTTTCGAGGCCAGGGCATGGGCCGTGGGCAAGAAGCTATCCGCCTCGTGATGGCCAATGTCCTGCAGATCCACGAACCGGTGCAGATGCTCCTGCTCATGAATCAACTCCTCTTCGAACAGCGACGGCAGAATCAGTGCCGCCGCTCCCGCATCCTCCAGTCGGCGGGCATCATCCAGGTTGCCGGTCAAGGGGCTGGACGAGGGTACCAGGGGACTCCGCAGGGTCAATCCGCAATAGGTGGTGGTCAGGTCTGCCATTATTGTGTCTCCTCATCCCAGTCCAGGGCCGCCAGTTGCTGGTAGCGCTCGTAACGTTCACTCACTTCCCGTTGTGCCTGTTGCATTAACTCCCGGGCCCGTTGCGGATGGGAATGCCACAGCATGTTAAACCGGGTTTCGCTCTTCATAAATTCGCCGTAGTCCACGGATGGCGCTTTTGAATCCAGCTTTAACGGGTTCTGACCCTGCGCTGCCTTGCGGGGATCAAACCGGAACAGGGGCCAGTGCCCGGAGTCCACCGCCAGGTTCTGCTGGCGGTGGTTATTGCTCATATCCACCCCATGAGCGATACAGGGGGCATAGGCAATAATCAGCGAGGGTCCGGGATAGGCTTCCGCTTCCAAAAACGTATGCAGGGTATGCACATCCTTGGCACCGTAGGCCACATGGGCCACGTACACATGTTCATAGGTCATGGCGATGCGGGCCAGGTCTTTTTTGGCGGTGGGTTTACCGCTGGCGGAAAACTTGGCCACCGCGCCCCGGGGCGTGGCTTTGGAGGTCTGGCCGCCGGTGTTGGAATACACTTCGGTATCCAGCACCAGGATATTCACATCGCAGTCGGAGGCCAGCACATGATCCAGGCCGCCATAACCGATGTCGTAAGCCCAGCCGTCACCGCCAATGATCCACACGCTTTTGCGACTCAGGGCATCCAGCAGCGGCGCCAGTTGCCGGGCCTGCGGACTGTCCAGGTTGTTCACCTGTTGCCGCAGCTGTTCGATGCGCTGACGTTGCTCGTAGATATCCGCTTCCGACTGCTGAGGGGCATCCAGTATCGACTGCACCAGTTCCTGGTCCAGATGCGGCGCCAGTGCGCGCAGGCCGTCCTCCGCCATTACCCGCTGCTGGTCGCAGGCGGCGCGTATCCCCAGGCCGAACTCGGCATTGTCCTCGAACAGGGAATTGTTCCAGGCCGGCCCCCGACCCTCGGCATTTTTGGCCCAGGGCGTGGTGGGCAGGTTGCCGCCGTAAATGGAAGAGCAACCGGTGGCGTTGGCCACAATCATCCGATCCCCGAACAACTGGCTGGCCAGCTTGATATAGGGGGTCTCGCCACAGCCGGAGCAGGCCCCGGAAAATTCAAACAACGGCTCCAGCAGCATGGAGCCTTTCATGGTGCTGCTTTTCACCTCCCTGCGGTCCATGTCGGGCAGGCTAAGGAAGTACTCCCAGTTGATTTTCTCCTGCTCCAACAGGGGCTCGATAGGTTCCATATTAATGGCTTTATGGCTGGCGTTGCTCTTGTCTCGGATGGGGCAGATATCCACGCACAGGCTGCAGCCGGTACAGTCCTCCGGCGCCACCTGGTAGCTGATATGCACGCCCTGGGGATAATCCTTGCCCTTGATCTGCACATGCTTGAAGCTCAGAGGTGCATCCGCCACTGCCGCCACCGGAAACGCTTTGCTGCGCACCACCCCGTGGGGGCAAACAAACGCGCACTTGCCACAATGAGTGCAAAGATCCTCATCCCACACCGGGATTTCCAGGGCGATATTGCGCTTTTCAATTTTTGCGGTGCCGGTGGGATAAGTGCCATCCGCCGGCAGCAGGCTCACCGGGATACGATCCCCATGGCCGGCGATAATCTGCGCGGTCACCTGCCGCAGGAAAGGGTCGGTCTGACGTGCCGCCGGATCCTGAATCTCCAACTCAGACGCCACCCGATCCGGCACGGTCACCGGTTGCAGGGCCGCCAGGGTGTTATCAATGGCCTCGAAATTGCGGCGGGGAATGTGGCGCCCTTTTTTACCGTAGGTTTTCTCCACCGAGGCCTTGATCTGAGCAATGGCCTGGTCCTTCGGCAAGACCCCGGAAACCGCGAAAAAGCAGGTTTGCATCACCGTATTAATACGCCGCCCCAGGCCGCTTTGCTGGGCCACGGCATAGGCATCAATAACGAACAGGCGGATATTCTTGTTGAGAATATGTTCCTGGGTGGCCCTGGGCAGTGTGGCCCAGACCTGCTGCGCGGAGTGGGTGGTGTTCAACACAAACGCCGCGTTGGGAGCCGCCTTCTGCAGCATGTCGAACTTTTCCAGAAACACCGTCTGGTGACAGCCCACATAACTGGCGCGACCATCACCGATCAGATACTGGGAACGGATCGGCTGCTGACCAAAACGCAAATGGGAGACCGTGACCGCGCCGGATTTTTTCGAGTCATACACGAAATAACCCTGGGCGTGCAGCTCCGTGCATTCACCAATTATCTTGATACTGTTTTTATTGGCGCTGACGGTACCATCACTACCCAGGCCATAAAACAGACACTCAATAGTGTCCCCCGCCAGCGCCGGCGCCCGGCTTTCATCCCAGGGCAGACTGCTGTGACTGACGTCATCCACAATGCCCACGGTAAACTGATTCTGCGGCTGCAGTTGCTGCAGATTATCCAGCACCGAACACACCATGGCCGGGGTGAATTCCTTGGAGGACAGGCCAAAACGGCCACCCACCACTTTCGGAATCTGGGTAAACGGCAGATTGCCGGCCATCAGGGCTTCCCCCACCGCCGCCACCACGTCTTTGTACAGAGGCTCGCCGCCGGCGCCGGGTTCCTTGGTCCGATCCAGCACCGCAATGCTGCGGGTGGAGGCCGGCAGTGCCGCCAGCAGGGCGGTGGCAGCAAAGGGCCGGTAAAGGCGCGGTTTCAGCACCCCCACTTTCTCGCCATTGGCCACCAGCGCGGAGACGGTTTCCGCCACGGTCTCGGCACCGGACCCCATGATGATGATCACCCGCTCGGCGTCCTCCGCGCCTTCGTAATCAAACAGCCGGTACTGGCGCCCGGTGAGGCCGGCGAACTGGTCCATGGCCTGCTGCAACTGCCCGGGAAACTGTTGGTAGTAAGGGTTCACGGTCTCCCGGGCCTGAAAGAACACATCCGGATTCTGCGAGGTGCCCCGAATCACCGGATGGTCCGGTGACAATGCCCGCTCCCGGTGGCCACGAATGGCCTCGGCATCCAGCATGGCGGCAATGACCGGGTCATCGATCAAACGGATTTTGGCCACCTCATGGGAGGTGCGGAAACCATCAAAAAAGTGCAGCACCGGCACCCGGCTGTTGAGGCTGGCGGCCTGGGTGATCAACGCCATATCATGGGCCTCCTGCACCGAGTTGGAAGCCACCAGCGCAAACCCGGTGCCCCGGGCCGCCATCACATCACTGTGGTCGGCGAAGATGGAAAGGGCCTGGGCCGCCACCGAGCGGGCGGCGATATGAAACACCGTCGGCGTCAGCTCGCCGGCGATCTTGAACATATTGGGCAGCATCAGCAGCAGACCCTGGGACGCGGTGAACGTGGTGGCCAGGGTTCCCGCCTGCAAGGCCCCATGAATGGCACCAGCGGCGCCGGCCTCGCTTTGCATTTCGATGATCTGCGGCACCGAACCGAAAATATTGGCGCGCCCCTGGGCCGACCAGGCATCGGCGTGCTCCCCCATGGGGGATGCCGGCGTGATGGGGTAGATGGCAATGACTTCATTGGTTTTGTGGGCAACGAACGCCACTGCTTCGTTGCCGTCGATCGTCACATAACCATTCGCTGGTTCCGACATCTGGCCTCTCCCGGGTTTTCAATCAATGTGCAGCAAAACTGTGATTTCCATCTAATCACAGGTTACGGGTACGCAATATGACCTTACTCAAGAAACCCCGCAATCCCGCCGGCAAACCCTGATCACTCCCCAGAAGCCACATTGATTTGCGCAGAGGTTCCCTAGACAGCGACCAGAACCGCTGGCACAACCGGGGTGGCCTTGCTTACCCTGAAAGCCGATAGCCACTGGTGAAGGATTGCACATGCGACTGGGATTGATCTTAGGGGACCAGCTCTCCCCCACACTGGCCACACTCCAGCAGCTGGACCGGAAAAAAGACCGCCTGCTGCTGGCGGAGGTGGGGGCGGAGGCCACTTATGTTTCCCATCACCCACAGAAAATCGCATTGATATTCAGTGCCATGCGTCATTTTGCCCAATGGCTTGAAGAACAGGGCTGGCAGCTCACCTACCATCGCTACGATCCGGACCAGGCCGGGGAGACCCTGCTGCAGGTGACGGCCGCGGCAGTGGAGCGCCATGGCCCGGACAGCGTGGTGGTGACTCACTGCGGCGAGTACCGCCTGCACCATCAGATTATTTCCGTGTGGCAAAACCAGTTGGGCTGCCCGGTGGAGGTGCTGGCGGATACGCGCTTTTTCGCGGATCTGGAGCAGTTCCGGGATTGGGCCCAGGGGCGCAAGCAATTGCGCATGGAATATTTTTACCGGGAGCTGCGACAGAAAACCGGGTTACTGATGACCGCCGATGGCAAACCGGTGGGCGGGCAGTGGAATTTCGACCGGGACAACCGCAAAGCCTATCAGGGGGAGCCAGCGATCCCGGCGTTGCCGGCATTCAAGCAGGACGACATTGATAAGGCAGTGCTGGCGCTGGTGGCGGAGCACTTCGGCCACCACCCGGGCCATCTGGAATCCTTCGCCTGGGGAACCACCCGGCGCCAGGCCCTGTATGCCCTGGATCACTTCATCAAACACCGCCTGCCGCACTTCGGTGATTTTCAGGACGCCATGGTGCAGGATGAACATCAGCTGTTTCACAGCCTGCTATCGCCTTACCTCAACTGCGGGCTGTTACTGCCCCGGGAAGTCTGTGAACGGGCACAGCAGGCCTGCCGGGATGACCTTGCGCCGCTCAATGCGGTGGAGGGGTTTATCCGCCAGATCCTGGGCTGGCGGGAGTATGTGCGCGGTATTTACTGGCTGCAGATGCCCGCCTATGCCAAGCTGAATGAACTGGGCAACCAGCGGCCGCTGCCGGCGTTTTACTACAGCGGCGAAACCCGCATGAACTGTATGGCCCAGTGTTTCAAGAACACCTTCGATCACGCTTACGCGCATCATATCCAGCGGCTGATGGTGACCGGCAACTTCGCGCTGCTGGCGGGAATTGCTCCTGAAGCCATCTGTCAGTGGTATCTGGAAGTGTACGCCGATGCCTATGAATGGGTGGAGTTGCCCAACACCCTGGGCATGGTCATGCACGCGGACGGCGGCTACCTGGGCAGCAAACCCTACGCCGCTTCCGGCAACTACATTCACAAAATGTCAGACTACTGCGGCCACTGCCATTACTCAGTGAAAACCAGTACCGAGCAGGACAGTTGTCCATTCAACAGTCTTTACTGGCATTTCCTCCACCGCCACCGCGAACAGTTTTCAGGTAACCACCGCATGAATATGATTTATGGCGGCTGGCGGCGCATGACTGAAGACAAGCAACACCGGATTCTAGCCCGGGCTGAAGACTGTCTGGCGCAACTGGATGAGCTTTGAGGCCCGCGCCGATGGCCCTCGAGCTGGACATGAGCTCTACAGCGACTGCAGCGGCAAACCAACCCGGAGGTATGCGGTCTAGACAGTTGAAGTAATTTTCCAATCGAGGTCATTATGTTCAGATGGAACCGCACTGATGCCATCATCGACCCGGATGATAGCGACCCACCCCTGCGTCAACCCAAAACCTTCGATCACGATATCTGGGGTGAAGCCGGCACTGGCGAAACCACCCTCGATAGCGCCAACGATGCCGGCACCGATAATGCACCCTACCCCCGCAACATCGCCACCCATGGCCTGCTGACAGCGGAGCAGGAACAGGATCTGGCCCGCCGCCTGCGCCAGCGTTTTCTGCGCCTGCAGCGGGAACTGGCCCGCCGGCCCCAGGCTCTGGGCAGCCTACTCCAGCATATTTGCGAGGACGCCTGGACCCGCACTGAGCAAAACCGACCGGACCACCTGCCGCAGTTGGACGCGATTGTCACCGTCTACGATCAGTGGTGCTTGCTGCAGACACTGGCCTGGGGAGAGCCGCAGCAGAAACAGTTGTTCGAACAATTATTGCACCTGTTCAGTCAGGTGGACCTGAACCGGGATCTGGTGTTGCAGTTGGCGGACACGGCGGCGGGCGATCACAGCTGGCCACGACACAAGCGAGTGGCCCTGCTGCTGCGGGGTCTTTACCAGGTACGCAACAAGCTGGTGGAGAACAACATCCGCCTGGTGTACCACGTGGCCAAACGTCATCAGGAGCGAGGGCTGGACTTTGATGACATGGTGCAGGAAGGCATTCTGGGTTTGCTGCGGGCCGCCATTAAGTTCGATGACAGCGTGGGCGTCCGCTTCTCCACTTACGCTTTCTGGTGGATTCAGCAGGCCA
The DNA here is from genome assembly GCA_002701845.1 of Pseudomonadales bacterium. GTDB lineage: Bacteria > Pseudomonadota > Gammaproteobacteria > Pseudomonadales > Ketobacteraceae > Ketobacter. The sequence continues at coordinate 135,590 of NZXG01000023.1, read as the reverse complement.
TTCGCCAGGCCCTGGCCAAGCAGCGTTCGTTGATTCGCTATCCCACCCACGTCAATACCCAGATGAGCAAGCTGTACGGAGTAACCCAGGCCCATCAGCTTCGAACCGGTCAACGGCCCAGTCAAGGCCAGCTCAAACAGGCGACCGGTTTCAGTGACAAGCGGATCAAGGATCTAACTCAACTCACCAATCTGTGCGTGTCGGCGGATGCTCCGGTGTTCGATGACGGCAGCCGCACTCTGCTGGACGATCTGAGCGGAAACAACGAGTTGGACGATCCCCTGGAGGCCAGTGACCAACTGCAGCGGCACCAGCGTCTGGAATGGTTGCTGTCACGGCTCACCCCCCGGGAAGCCATGATCGTGCGCCTGAAATTCGGAGTAGGTCAGCGCCAGCCCTACTCTCTTAATGAAATAGCACCGCAGGTAGGCGTCAGCCGCGAGCGGGTGCGGCAGATTCTGGATGAGGCCCTGGCAAAACTCAGGCCTCAACCAGATTGAGATCGATTCCTTCCTGCTCCAATATGGACTGCAGCAGAGTTTCCATGATCTCCCGGGCCTCCGCCGTGCGCACATGGATGTGCCGGTGCAGATCCTCGCCCGCCTTGTCCTTGTTCTGGCACTGGGCACTGTACTTCTCAAAAGCCACCAGGCTTTTGATCAGTTCCGCCATGTGATGAGGACACTCACAGTCGATACTGGAACTCATGCTGGCCGCCTTGATCAGGGCCTGATCGCTGAATTGACGGGATGGCGGCCGGCGCATGGGCAAAATCCTGGCGCTTTTCTGCTCGGGATTGGCCAGCTCACTGAGCATGCTGTGCAAGTCGATGCGGTCCACCGGCGCTTTCATGGTGCGTACCCCCAGAGTGCGCAGGTAAGTGACATCCTGCTGCCGGGCAAAACGATAGAAAACAACCACTTGCTGCGCCGCCAGCGTCTTGATAAAGGCGCCCAGCTGCTGCGCCTCTGCGGCACTGAAAGAAGGTACGTCCAGCATCACCAGGTCGTAGCACTCGCCTTCATACTGCGCCTCGAACTCACCCAGATCCTGGTGCCGCTCCAGATCACTGTTGTTCAGGTATTGACGAATGGTCTGCTCCATGGTGGGCAGCACTTCACTTCCCACCAGACACACCTTGATGGCGGGGCGCCGGGCCACTGGCTTGGGCTCCGTGCGACCGAACTCAGTTAGGGTCTCCCGCAGCTCCTCGTCGCTCATGCCCGCCACGGAGCTGATGGCCAGCCCGTGATCCACACAGGCTTTCAACAACTTGAGCCGATTCAAGGCCGCTTCGCTGTAAACCCGCCGCCCGCTCTCAGTGCGCTCGGTCTGCACTGCGCTGTGGCGCTTTTCCCAAACCCTCAGATTATGTACGGACAAACCTGTCAGCTTGGCCACTGCACCTATTCGATACTGTTTCATGTGAAGGTCTCCCTGCGCCCTGCGGCGCTAATTGACTAATTTGTGAACACCTGACAATTGTAGTACAGATACTAGATGATACCTAGACAGGAATCTATTAATACCTAATTGTCCGTTATTGTCAAACACATTAGTTAGACAAACAAACGCAAGTGAACCGAACGACTGATGTAACCCAAACGAAGAGGTGAGCAGATGATTGAGTACGACGCCCCGGTGGAGGACCTGAAGTTCCTGTTGTTCGACGTGATGAACGGCGCTCAAACCTACGGCAATCTGGCCGACCTGGAAGAATTCACCCCGGATCTGGCGGAAACGGTTCTAACCGAGATGGGGAAGTTCGCCGCTGGCGTGTTCCTGCCCGCCAACCGCCCCGGTGATGAGCAGGGTTGCCAATACGACGCCGAAACCCGCAGTGTACGGGCGCCAGAGGCGTACCAGGAACCGTTTCGACAATTCGTGGACAATGGCTGGCCGGCGCTGATTTCCCCCGTGGAATACGGTGGTCAGGGCCTGCCCAAGCTGTTGGGGGTGGTATTCGATGAAATGTGTGCCGCCGCCAACACTTCCTTAAGCATGTACTTCGGTCTGACCCACGGTGCCATCGTGGCGCTGACCAAACACGCCAGCGATGAGCTGAAACAGCAGTACCTGGCACCCCTGATCAGTGGTCAGTGGACCGGTACCATGTGTCTGACAGAGCCCCAGTGCGGTACCGATCTGGGGCTTATCAAAACCAAGGCGGTGCCGGCAGACGGCGACAACAACCGCTACCGGCTCAATGGCAATAAGATCTGGATCACCGGTGGTGAGCACGATCTGGCGGAAAATATCATTCATCTGGTGCTGGCCAAGCTGCCGGACGCGCCGGAGGGTACCAAAGGCATTTCCCTGTTCCTGGTACCTAAAATCCTGCCCAACGGCGAGCGCAACGGCATTTTCTGTACTGGGCTGGAACACAAGATGGGGATCAATGGTTCCGCTACCTGCTTTATCTCCATGGAAGACGCCGAAGGGTACCTGATCGGTGAGCCCCATCAGGGGTTGCGTTACATGTTCTCGATGATGAATTCCGCCCGACTGATGGTGGGTGTGCAGGGATTGGGCCTGGGGGAAGCCGCCTTTCAGACCGCCCGTAAGTTTGCCAGGGAGCGACAACAGGGGCGCTCACCGGCCGGCGCCCAGCAGCCGGATCAACCCGCCGACAACATATTGGTGCACCCGGACGTGCGCCGCATGCTGTTAAATCAAAAGGCGCAACTGGAAGGTGGCCGGGCCCTGGCCCTCTGGGTGGGGATGCAACTGGATATCAGCGAGCATCACGCCGACGCCGCTACCCGGGAGCAGGCCGGGGATCTGGTGGACCTGCTTACCCCCATCGTCAAATCCTACCTCACGGACCTGGGCTATCAGGTCTGCGACCAGGCAGTGCAAACCCTGGGGGGTTCCGGATACACCCGGGATTGGGGCATTGAGCAATTGCTGCGTGACTGCCGTATCGCCCGCATCTACGAAGGCACCAACGGCATACAGGCCCTGGATTTTGTGGGTCGCAAGCTGCCTATGCACAACGGTCGGGCAGTAAAAGCCCTGTTGGGGGAGCTGAGCCGGATGCAGAAGGATATTGCGGATGAAGTCATCGGGGAGCAGTTACAGCAGGCCCTGGGTACCCTGCAGGAAGCTCTGACCTGGCTGCTGCAGGCCGGCATGCAGGACCGGGAACAGGCGGCCGCTGCGGCCACCCCGCTGCTGAACCTGTTCGGTACCGCGCTGCTGGGCTTCTTGCTGGCACGCAATGCTCAGGTGGCACAAACGCTGTTGGAACAGGGGGACAGCCGTCCCATCCTCAGCAACAAAGCCGCCCTGCGGGACTTCTACTTCCGTGAGCATATGACCCGGCTGCCGGGCATGCTGGCGGTGATCAAAGCCGGCAAGGCGCATCTGATGACGCTGGCGGCGGAGCAGTTCTGATGGCGCCGGCGCAAAACCACGCCCTGGTGATTGGCGCCGGCAGTGCCCTGGCCGGCGCTCTCGTCCAGCGGTTGCTGGAGCAGCAGCGGGTGGCGCAGGTGCTGGCGGTGAGCCGGCAACCTGCCCCCGCCGCATTGCCACCGGCGGTGCAATGGCATCAGAGTGATTATGACGAACCGTCCATGGATGGACTGATCCGTCAATGGCGGCCGCTGGCAGGCCGTTTCCGTTATGGCTTTATTTTTAACGGCCGCCTGCACGACGGCGAACTACAGCCGGAAAAAAAGCTTGAGGACATTAGCGTCCCGCAACTGCAGGCATTATTTCACAGCAATACCATCATTCCGGCGCTCTGGCTCAGTCGCTTGCGCCCGCTGCTGAAGGGCGGGGAACACTGCGTGCTGACCCTGCTCAGCGCCCGCATCGGCAGTATCAGCGATAACCACCTGGGGGGCTGGTACGGTTACCGGATGTCGAAGGCGGCCTTGAATATGCTGGTGCAAACCGCCGGCATCGAATATCAGCGCCGGGCCGCCAATGTGTCTCTGCTGGCTTACCATCCCGGGACCACAGATACGCCTTTATCCCGGCCCTTTCAAAGCCGGGTACCGCAGCACAAGCTGTTCAGTGCGGAGCAGTCCGCGGAGTATCTGCTGCAGCAGGTTAGCCGGGTGACACCGGAGCACCAGGTACTGTTTCGTGACTGGCAGGGGCAGGATATCCCCTGGTAATCCTCATCACGGCCATGGTCAATGGGCAGTGGTGGGCGTCTCCACCACGCCCTTGCGGGCTTTCACCGGAACCAACAATTCAATCTGGTTGCGCTTCTCATAGGCCTGCAGTTTCTTGATCAAATCGCCACTGAGTTTGGTCTCCGCGGACAGCAGTAATATACCATCGTGATTATGCAGGTCTCTGGCCACCACCATACCGTGACTGAGTAGCGGCGTTTTCAGGAACTGTTCATTCTCAAACGCCACCTCGGCATTCTTGCCGCTGAGGATGCCCAGGTACGCCTTGATCACGGCGGGATCGTATTTGCGATCCGCCTGGGATTTCAAATAGCGGGTGGTGGAATCCACGGTTTCCGGTTTACCGGTGAGCAGCCCCCCCAGATGCTGGTTGAAGTCAATCACCACCTTAAGAATGCGCGCGCCCAATGGGATCGCCGGCCCACTAAGACCATCGGGAAAACCACTGCCATCCACACATTCGTTCTGGTGACGAATGATCTTGGCGGCCAGGGCCAGGGCGTTGATAGGAATCAGCGCCTGTTCCGCCAGTACCGGATGTTGTTGAAACGCTTTCAGCTCGCTGTCTCCCAACTCACAGAACGGTTTGTGCAGAAGGTTGTCCGGTAGAAATATTTTTCCCAGTTGATACAACAGGGCCGCGTTATGAATGGCTTCTTTTTCCACATCCTGGCACTCCATCACCCCGGCCACCATAGTACAGTGCTCCTGAATCCGCAGGCTCACCTGAGCGGCGTTACTGATGCGCAGGTTTATAATATTGGCAAAGGACTTGATGAAAGTCTCATAGCTGTGGCGCAACTCGTCCTGAGCCAGATCCACAAAGGCCACCGCCTGGGCCAGTTCCGCCTCGTTACGCTCCAGATCATGATGCAGAGAGACATTTTTTTCTTTCAGTCGCAGATTTTTCTTCAGCAATTCCTGGTTGCGGGTGCGGCGCTGCAGCACGGTGCGGTGAACCTGCGCTGCTTCGTCCACCAGTTCACGCAGCTCATCATTATCCCAGGGCTTGGCCACGTAGCGGTAAATGCCCGCATCATTAATCGCCCTCACAGTGGATTCCTGATCGGAAAAGCCGGTCAGCAGAATACGCGGCGTGTCGGGCATCACCCGGGCGGCATGCAGCAGAAAATCGGCGCCACTCATTTCCGGCATGCGCATGTCAGAAACGATCACATCGAACTGATCCTGTTCCAGGGCTGACATGGCAGCAGAGGGGCTTTCAAAAGTGTCAACAATATAGCCTTCACCACGAAAAACCCGTTTCAGGGAAGCCAATAAATTGGCTTCATCATCCACAATCATCAGGCGCACGGGATCATTTTCTGTCATGGCTTCGCTCCTTCTTGTGCTGATCCATCCAGCAGGCCGCAGTATTCTATTACATGCCTCTCTCCCGTTAATTATCGCCTATATTTAGAGCAACACCTGGATTATTCAGCAATGTTCTAAAAAGTCCCGGCAACAGCTGGAAAGCGATCCCGGGACCCAAGGAAAGCACAACCATGGATTACCAAGCTGCCTACCTGGCCGAACGCGAACGCCGACTGCAGGCGGAAAAACTTCTGGATGAAAAAACCCGGGAAGTGGCCAGCAGTCTCAACATGATTCAGTATCAGTACCGGTCTCTGGCCAACCAGAAGAAGGGGCTGGAGCTGCTGCTGAACGTGGCTCAGATCGGCGAATTGCGGTTGGACTGGGAAACGGTGCTGTACGTGTTTATCGAAGCAGTGGGACAGTTGTTCGAGGTGGATTATGGGCTGGTTTTTATGCGCGAACCCGGGGCCGCGGCCGCTGAACCCATGTCCAGCAGCACCATCAGTTACCTGCCTCTGGACAACTATCCGGACAGCACTCTGAATCTGCTGCGGGGCGATCGTCAATTTGATCTGAGCAGCACCGTGGGCCGCAAGGTACTGGAAGGCAGCCAGGTTATTCAGATTAATCAGGATACCGCCGGCACTCCGCAAGCACCGGCCTGGCGGCTGTATTTTCCCATTCGCAAAAAGGGTGAAATCATCGCGGTGGCCGAATTCGGTATCAGCGGTTGGAAAGAGGAAAACGCCACCTATCTGACCCTGGCCATGGCCGCCTCCGCCTCTATTGGTGTGATGTTGGAACGGGCGGATGCGCACAGTAAATTACAGGAAAACTTTGCGGCGCTGAAGCAGGCTCATGAACAATTGAAATCCGCCCAGTCGCAACTGGTACAATCGGAGAAAATGGCGTCCATCGGGCAACTGGCCGCCGGTGTGGCCCACGAGATCAACAATCCGGTGGGCTTTGTCATCTCCAACATTGATACGCTGCAGGATTATCTGGCTGGCATTCTGGAGGTGTGCGCGGGCTATGAGCAGTACCTTGCGGTCAACACCACTGAGGCGCCGGAAGCCAGCGCCGTGCGGCAACAGATTGCCGCCATCAAGCGCAAACACGATCTGGCATTTATTCTGGATGATATTGAGCAGGTGGTGCGGGATTCCAGTGAGGGATTGAATCGGGTTAAGGATATTGTTCTCAGCCTGAAGAATTTCGCCCGGGCGGATCAGGGCGAGCTGCAACCGGTGAGTGTGGATGAGATCATTAATGATGCGCTGAAGATGATCCATAATGAGCTTAAGTACCATGTGCAGCTGGAAACCGATCTGCAGGCACCCTCTGCCCTGTTGTGCAACGCGGCGCAATTGTCCCAGGTGGTGGTGAATCTGGTAATCAATGCTTCCCAGGCCATTGCCGAACGGGGCACCATCCGGGTGGAAACCCGGGAAACGGAATCGCGTACACAGATTCGCATTGCCGATACCGGTTGCGGGATTCCAGCGGAGCAACTAAGTCGTATCTTCGACCCCTTTTTTACCACCAAGCCGGTGGACGTGGGCACCGGGCTGGGGCTGTCCATTTCCCACGGCATCATTGAGCAGCATGGTGGCAGTATCAGTGTGTCCAGCGAGGTGGGTCAGGGTACGGTATTCAGCATCAGTCTGCCACGGGGCTAGCCTGCTGAGAGCTTGATATTCCGCTCCGTCCACGCACGCCGTTGAGCAGCACGCCCTATCTTGAGTTTTACCGGCCCCAGTTATAAAGTGGATCTTCTGCACCGAACGCAGCAAGAGGGTTTTGTCATCAATTATTCCATTGACGTTGGCCGGGTTGAGCGTGATCTCTATGAGCTGGCCAAATTCGGTTACAACCAGCAGGACAAGGGCGTGTACCGCCAGGGATTTTCCGCGGCGGACTGGGCGGCGCGGCAGTGGATGCTGCAACAGTTTGAACAGCATGGCCTGGAAGCCCGCATGGATGGCGCGGGCAATGTGTGTGGTCGCTTCGGCCCCAAAGCCCGCCCCGCCATTCTGATCGGTTCGCACCTGGATTCCGTACCCGCCGGGGGTATCTTTGATGGCACCCTGGGGGTCATTGCCGGCCTGGAATGCCTGCGGGTGATTCAGGAACAGGACCTGCCGTTGAATTATGGGGTGGAGATTATTGGTACCAGTGAGGAGGAAGGCCGCTTCGGTGGCATGCTGGGGGCCCAGTCTCTCACCGGCAGCCTGACGCTTGAGTGGTTGGAAAAAGCCAAGGATCCCAGCGGCGAAATGTTGAAGGATGCCATGGCAGCCCGGGGTCTGGATTACCATGACGCGCTGCATGCCAAGCGCAAACCGGAGCAGATAAAAGCGTTTCTGGAGTTGCACATTGAGCAGGGGCCGGTGCTGGAAGCCAATCAAAAAACCATCGGTGTGGTGGAAGGTATTTCCGGCGTATTCAAATGGCTGATCAAATTTATCGGTAAGGCGGATCACGCCGGCACTGCGCCAATGGATCTGCGCAGTGATGCGTTTATGGGGCTGGCGGATTTTGCCCATGAAATCAGTCGTATTATTGATGAAAACGGCACCGACAAGACCCGGCTCACCATTGGTCGGGTGGACCTGCGCCCGGGTTATGCCCATACGGTCCCCGGAGAGGCGGATTTTACCCTGGTGGGTCGGGATATGTCCGAGGAGGTGATGCGGGAGGTGGCCAACAGTTGTCGCAAGGCGCTGTCCGCCATTGCCCGCCGCCACCGCCTGATGTTCGAATACGAGCAAATGAGCTGGCTGCCGCCGAAGAATTGTGCGCAACCGGTGATGGATGTGATTGAGCAGTGCACCCGGGATCTGGAGTACAGTTATCAGCTGATGCCCAGTGGGGCCGGTCACGATGCGCAGTTTTTTACGGATATTACGCCCACCGGGATGATTTTTATTCCCAGTGTGGGGGGTGTCAGTCATGCTCCGGATGAGTGGTCTCATTGGGAGGATGTGGAGCGCGGCTGCAATGTGCTGTTAAACAGTTTGTTGCGGTTGCAGGAGGCGCTGTAGTTGTCGGGGTCGGTGCGCTCGACAGCGGCCGTCCTTGGCCGCTGACGGTCTGGATTCAGCCTGCCCGCTTCAGGGCCTCTATTGTGGTGGCTTTCGTCATGGCACTCCGCAATTATGTACCCCTTCGCACACAGCCCGCACCTTTAAGCCGCGTGCCAGCCCAGTTCGTCGGCCCGTTGCTGGGCCAGTTTGGGGATGTCCTGTTCCACGAAGTGGTGATGCAGTAATTGCACGCCCAGGACGTGGTTGATCACGGCATCCAGCTGCACTTTGGTTTCCCGGTCCATGTCCGGGTTTTCGTGATCCTTGATCATTTTGTCGATAGCAGCGCTGTCCAGCAGGCCGGCGGCTTCCACTTTTTCTTTGCTGGCAAACTCATGCATCAGGGTCATCAGTGACTGCCACTTTTTCTTGTCGGTGTGGGCCGGCGGCGCCATAAAGGCGAATTTCTGGCGTTTGTACAGGGTCTCCGGCAGCAGTCCTTTCATGGCCTCCCGCAGAACGTATTTTTCCGTGGCGCCTTTGATCCGCAATTGCGGCGGTACGCTGGTGGCGAATTTCGCCAGATGGTGATCCAGAAATGCCGGCCGCGCTTCCATGGAGTTGGCCATATCCACCCGGTCCCCGCCCCAGGTAAGGATCTGGCCTTCCAACATGGTCTTGATCCAGACGTATTGGGCCTTGTCCAGGGGATGGCGACCATCCAGTTGCGAGGCATCGAAGGTGGCGGCAATGGCGGCGCCAGCGTCGTAGTCCTGCAGTGACTGGCGCCATTCCGGATTGAGCATGGCCATGGCAAATTCATGACAATGCAGCCAGTTTTGCAGGCAGGTGGGGGTAAAGCCCACCACATCGCTCATGGCCTGAGAGTTGAAATCCTCCCGCGGCAACATGGCGCCCCGGAATAGTTGGTTACTCTCCTCCAGGCTGGACTGCCATTCCTTGCGCAGGCTGGCGGGGAGATCATCCAATCCGTACAGGAACATGTCCTGACGGAACGCCGGATAGCCCGCGAACAATTCGTCCGAACCCTCTCCGGTGAGCACCACTTTGTACCGATTGGCTTTAACGGTTTCACTCATCAGCAGTTTGGCCACCGCCAACGTATTATAGATAGTACGTTCCGTGTGCCAGATGGTACGGGCAAAGTTGTCGTACAGGTGATCCGCCGACACGCTCAATACCAGTTGATCGGCGCCGGTCATATCCGCCATTTCCCGGGCCACGGCGGTTTCATCATATTCACTGCTGTCGAAACCGATGGTAAAGGCTTTCACCGGATCCTGCCTCGCGGCGGCGGACAAACCCAGTATCGAGCAGCTGTCGATGCCCCCGGACAGGTAACAGCCCACGGGGACGTCGGCATTCAACCGCAGGTTCACCGCTTCCAGCAGGTGATCCCGCACCCCTTCGATATAGTAGCCCTCATCATGGTGATTGACGTGCTCGCCGGCCACCGGAAAATCGATGTCCCAGTATTTTTTCTGGCTGATGGTCAGCTGGCCGCCGGGCTTGCGCTGCAGTTTGATCATATGGCCGGGGGGCACCTGATGGATTCCATCGAAGGCGGTGCTGCCCGGTACCATTACCTGGATTAACTGATGATAGGTGCCGGTGGCGCTCAGATGGCGCTTGACGCCGGGGTGGGCGAACAGCACTTTCAGTTCGGAGCCGAACACCACACCCTCGTCAGTTTCGGTCCAGTACAGGGGTTTGATGCCGAACCGGTCCCGCACCAGATACAGGCAGTCTTCGCTGCGGTCGTAAAAACCGAAGGCGAATTCTCCCCGCAAAAACTGCAGGGTTTTTTCCATGCCGTAGCGGGGATACAGGTGCAGGATGATTTCGGAGTCGCTTTTGCTGGCAAAGCGGGCGCCATTGGCCACCAGCATGGCGCGGATGCGCTGGAAGTCGTAAAACTCGCCGTTGTGCACCAGATAGAACTGCCGGTCCGGCGATATCAGAGGCTGCCGCCCACGTTCTTCATTAAGGTCAATGATCGAGAGCCGGGCATGGCTCAGCCCCAGCCCCAACCCCTCCGGATTGGCGTAACCAAAATTATCCGGCCCGCGATGGTATTGGATGGCAGCCATGTTCACCAGTAATTGTGAGGGAATGGGTTGCTCTGGATCGCGGTTAAACACACCGGCTATGCCACACATAAATATCTCCTGTCGTTACTACCAGCCCCAGTGGGCATTACATCCAAACGTCCATCACCCGCTCAATGCGTTCACACATGCAGGTTAGCAGGGCCATCCGCAAAAATACGGCGCCCCGGGCCTGGGAAAAATACCAGTTGTGGGGTGTACCATCCAGTTCCGTCGCCAGCTCATCACCCCGGGCCAGGGGGTGCAGTATGATGGCATTTTTCTTCAACGGGGAATTACGATTCAGCACAAAACGGGAACCGTAGGATTCAAACCCATCCCCTTTCCAGGCGATGGCATTGATATACACCACGTCCAGGCGCGGCAGGACTTCGTTGATATCGCTGGAGGTGGTAATGCGGATTCCGGCCTCCTCCAGCTGCTCCAGCTGCCCCTCATCCCAGATGCGATCACCTTCCGCATCATGGATGATCACCAGTTCTTCCAATACCTCGGGGAAGATGGCCAGCATCTTCAACAAACTGCGCACCGTGCGCATTTTATTGGGGACCCCCACCACGCCCATGCGAATGGGGGGCTGCTCGGTGGAGCCTTCCACCAGCAGCGAGGGGGCCCACTTGAAGATGGTGTACAGGTCCGCCAGCGCCTGGGTGGGGTGTTCGTCCAGGCCGTTACCGGCATTGATAATGGGAATCCGCAGACTGCGCATCATTTCCGTGACCGAGGCTTCGTTGTTATCCCGCAACACCACGCAATCACCGTAGTTGTTGAACATCTCGCCCACGTCAGACAGCCTTTCGCCCTTGGCAATGCCGGTGGTGGAGCGGTCGGTGATGGACATGATATCACCCCCCAGCCGGTGCCAGGCGCTTTCAAAAGACAACCGGGTGCGGGTGCTGGGCTCATAAAAGGCACTGATCAGAATCTTACCCTGCAACGGGGTGCGAAACCGGCGCGGGTTGCTTTCAAACTTGGCCGCCAGCCGGAACAATTGCAGCAGCACATCCCGATCAAACTGATCCGAAGAGATAATATGCTGCGACGCCAGTTGCTTCAGGTGCTCACCATCCTCCTGAATGGCCTTCAGCAGCCCCTTGGGATGCGCGTCCCCATAGACATCCGGCACCTTGCGCTGAAATTCAACGCGCTCACCTTTTACACCGTTTACCATAGATCACCCCGTTTCCAATCTGCGATCAACAGGCCAGTCAGTATCAGTGGCGCCGCGCAGGTGATCAGCAGCGCCCCCAGGATAAGCCATTCAAACCAGGTCTCACTGATTAACACATTACCTCTCCATGCGCTGCAAGCGCTGCCAGTGAAATTCCGCGTTGTGTGACACCAGGCCGATCAGGCACACCAGCAGCGACACCAGGCAAGCGGTGAGCGCAGCCACGTAAAACCCGATCTGAAAATACGCCACCAGACCGCTGATGGTGCCGCCGGCCATGGCCAGCCCGGCATAGAGCCCGCCCAGGCGGGGCCGGTACAGCCCCAGCACAATGGGCCAGATGGTGCTGGCCACGAAGGCGCCGGTAAAGTTCAACAGCTCGCCCAGGGTGGTGACCCGGGGCAGGCACAACAGCCAGGTCACCAGGCCCAGCAACAGAATCACCCATTTGCCGGCGCGAAACAAATGCGCCTTGCTGGCATTGGGCTTGAGAATGCCCCGATACACGTCTTCCGTCAGCAGATCACTGGTGGCCGCCAGCAGCGAGTCCAGGCTCGAGGCCAGGGCCGAGAACACCACGATAAATACGAACACCGCCCCCACACTGCCAAGCAATTTTGCGGCCACCATGGGTCCCACCATATCCGGGCTGGGGGGATACAGATTCAGGGCCGGTGCCGCCAGGGCAATAAAGCCGGTGACAATGGGAATGGGCAGCCACAATAGCCCGGCCAGCAGGTAAGCCCGCTGGCCCACCCCCACCCGAAAGGCAAAAGCCCGGGACCACCAGACATTGGAATGAAAAATTTCGCCAATTCCAAAGAACAGATTATTGAACAGAAACATAATGGCGGCGGGGAACAACAGGTTCAGCAGTTGGGGCTGCTCTGCCTGCACGGTGGTATAGATGGTTTCCAGCCCCACATCGCGCCAGCACACATAACCGATAAACAGCACCCCACAGAGGATAATCAGGGTCTGAATGAAGTCGGTGGCGATCACCGCCCGCAGCCCCCCCAGCAGGGTGTAGCCCACGCAGATCACCAGAATCACGGTCATGCCCAGGTGATAGTCCAGCCCGCTGAGGGCGTTCAGCAGGATGCCCCCGGCCATGCCCAGGCTGATCAGCCAGCCCATGGCGTAAAAGAAGGAGACCACCAGAAATACGTACCAGGCCCCCCGGCCATAACGTACCCGGATAAAGTCACCACAGGTAAAGCCTTCCGGCATCAGGGTCTTGATGCGGCGGGCCATGGGCGCGAACAGAATCAGGCCCAGGGCGGCCATGGAGTAGCCCACCATGCCCCAGATCCCGAACTGATAGGTGAGCTGAGGCGCCACCAGGGTGGTATTACTGGTAACCCAGGTGGCCATGGCGGTGGCGGACGCCAGGGCCAGGCCCACATTGCGCCCCGCCAGCATAAAGTCGTCCACGGTGCGATTGCTGCGGCCCAGCCACCAGCCAAAGCCAACCCAGGCCACCCCGAACAGCACCAGGATAATGACCGCGGTTGTGGGGGAAATCTGTGCTGAATACATAAGCTCCGGGTTCGCTTATTGTTGTTGTGAAGTTGCGGAGAAACGGATCAGGGTCACCACCAGTGCCAGAAACAACAGGGCCCCCAGGGCGAACAATGCGCCAGCCAGCCCCAGATCCCGGTGCTGCACGCGAAACTGCACCGTGTTACTGAGCACCTGACCGCCGGCATCCACCAGACGGGCGTTGAAGGTGCCGTCAGGAAAGCCACTGAGATGGACCCGGGTCTGGCCGGTAAGGGACAACTCCCGCAGCGGCCGGGTCCATTGCGACCGCTCACTGACCTGTAACCGGATTGGCGCCTGACCGGAAAATTCATTCCAGTTCAAAGAAATAAAACCTTCGCTTACTTTTTGGGCGGAAGCCTCCAGATGCACCGGATTGGCGGCGCAAACGGCCGGTGCTTGCACCAAAATGACACATAAAAGCAGGAAACGAACCCTGAAAAAGACGCGAGGCAGGAGGATTTTTGTCATAACTGACTGTGCCGCAGCCGGGGACTCTCTGAACGAAATTCAGAGTAACAAAGCTTAGATCTCAATTCAATTTAAGCGCCGCTGCCTTATTGCGGATGGTTCTGTTCCTGTTGCGCGAGGTGTCGCGCCACATCACCAGGTGAACCGGTGCGGCGGGCCAGAATTTCGTAGGCTACGGGTACCACGAAAAGAGTAAAGAAGGTTGCGGCCAGGGTCCCGGCCAGCACCACCACGCCAATAACCAGACGGGTTTCCGCGCCGGCGCCGGAGGACAGGATCAGCGGCAGGGAACCCGCCGCGGTGGTGATACCGGTAATGAGTATAGGGCGAAACCGCACCTGGGTGGCTTCCAGGATGGCGTCTTTAAAAGCGGTGCCCTGGTCCCGCAGCTGATTGGCAAATTCCACAATCAGAATACCGTTTTTGGAGGCCAGTCCCACCAGCATCATCAATCCGATCTGGGAATAGACATTGAGGGAGCTGCCGGTGAGGTACAGCCCCAGCAGACCGCCGCACATGGCCAGGGGCACCGTCAACATGATCACGAATGGGTGCAGGTAACTTTCAAACTGCGCCGCCAGCACCAGAAAGGTCACCATCAGCCCCAGCAGAAATATAAATACCACGCTGCCACCGGCGGTTTGGAAATCCAGGGACTGTCCCTTGTAATCGATGGTCACCTCCGCTGGTAAATGTTCCCGCACCAGATCCTGCAGATACGACAGTGCTTGCCCCAGGGACAGACCCTCCGCCAGGTTGGCCTCCAGGGTAATGGCCCGCACCCGGTTATAACGATTCAAAGCGGTGGCGCCGGCAAATTCTTCCAGTTGCACCAGATTCGCCAGCGGCACCAGCTGCTGCAATCTTTCGGACCGAACATAAATATTCTGCAGACTCACCGGTGTGTTCTGATAATCCCGCTCACCCTCAAGAATCACATCGTATTCTTCGCCCTGCTCCATAAAGGTGGTCACCCGCCGTGAGCCCAGCATGGTTTCCAGAGTGCGGCCGATGGTGCCGATGGACACCCCCAGGTCCGCCGCCCGATTGTAATCAATCACCACCTTCAACTGTGGCTGGGTTTCCTTATAGTCCCAGTCGATGCCCACCAGGCCCGGATTGTTCTGCTGGATCTGTTGCATCAACGTATCACGCCACTGGGCCAGCTCCTCATAGGTGCCACCGCCCAGCACGAATTGCACCGGCTTTTGCGCGCCGCCGCCAAATCCCTGCCGCATCACCGGAAATGCCCGCACCCCAGGCAAATCCGCCAGTTTCTGGCGCACCTCTTCCATGATCACGAAACCGCTGCGACGCTCGGACCAGCCGGTGAGCACATTGATCACCAGGCCATCATTGAAGTTTTCCGTATTGCCAAAACTGCGGGGAGTGCGCACCAGCAGGCGTTTGATTTCATTATTTTCCACGTAGGGCATCATGCGGCGTTCAATTTCATCCATGTACTTCAGCATATAGTCGTGGGTGGCACCCTCCGGCCCGTTCACCAGCAGGAAGAACACACCACGATCCTCCCGCGGCGCATATTCCGAGGGAATGCTCTTGAACAGAAAGTAGGTGGCGGTTAACAGCAGCAGGAAGGCAACCACCACCACCCAGGGTGCCTCCATACAAAACCGTATGCTGCGGCTGTAACCCTCGCGCAACCAGGCAAAACCGTTGTCCACCAGCCGCACCACGGCACTTTGGTTGTCGGTATTGCGCAGCAGTTTCGATGCCAGCATGGGGGAAAGCGTGAGCGCAATCAGAGTGGAGAAACAGACCGCCGCGGTCATGGTGAGGGCAAATTCAGAAAACAGTCGTCCCAAGTCCCCCTGTAAAAAGGCGATAGGCACAAACACTGCCACCAGCACCAGGGTAGTGGCAATCACCGCGAAGCCCACCTGCCGGGCACCGCGATAGGCGGCCAGCAGGGGCGGTTCACCGTATTCCTGCATTCGCCGCACGATGTTCTCCAGCACCACCACCGCATCGTCCACCACCAGGCCGATGGCCAGCACCAGTGCCAGCAGGGTCAGCAGATTCACCGAGAACCCCAGAATCAACAACGCGATAAAGGTCGCAATCACCGACACCGGCACAGTGACTGCCGGCACCAGCATGGCCCGCGCGCTACCCAGGAACAGGTAGATCATCAGCACCACCAGGCCGATGGCAATGGCCAGAGTGGTATAGACCTGTTGCACGGCATCTTCCACAAACACCGAGGAATCGTAACTCTGCTCCAGACTCATATGATCCGGCAGAGTGGCATTCACCCGGCCCCGTTCCCGTTTCGCCGCCCGGGCCACTTCGATGGTGTTGGCGGTGGACTGTTTGACGATACCGATCCCCACCTGGGGAATGCCATTGCCCCGGAACAGCACCCGGCTCTCTTCGGTGCCCTTTTCCACCCGGGCCACGTCACCCAGTCGCACCAGATAGCCATTGTCCCCCCGGGCCAGCACCAGGCCCGCAAAGTCATCGGCATCAGCAAAGGAGCGCTGCACCCGCACCGTCAGTTGCCGGCTGTCGTTTTCAATGGCGCCGGCGGGCAACTCCACGTTTTCCGAGCGCAAGGCCGCTTCCACGTCGTTGGCGGTAAGGCCCCGGGCCGCCAGCCGGTTGCGATCCAGCCAGATACGCATGGCATAACGCTGACTGCCACCCACCCGCACCCGGGCCACGCCGGTCAGCACCGAAAACCGGTCCACCAGATAACGGTCGGCGTAATCGGTGAGCTCCGGCACCGTCATGCCCTCACCCACCAGGTTCAGCCACATGATGACATCGTCGTCGCCGCTCTGTTTTTGCACTTCCGGCGGGTCCGCCTCTGCCGGCAGATTATCGGAAACCCCCGAGACCCGGTCCCGCACATCGTTGGCGGCGGAATCAATATCCCGCTGCACATCAAATTCGATGGTGATCCGCGATTCCCCGTCCCGGCTCACGGACTCCACGAATTCAATACCCTCGATACCGGCAATGCGTTCTTCGATAATCTGGGTGATGCGGGTTTCCACCACGCTGGCGGCGGCACCGGGATAGGTGGTTTCAATGGTCACCACCGGTGGATCGATGCGGGGATACTCACGCAGGGACAGTCGGTCGAACGCCACCAGGCCAAAGGCAATTAATAACAGGGAAATAACCGAGGCAAATACCGGCCGCCGTACGGAGACATCGGAAATCAGCATCTCAACGGGCTCCGTAGGGTGGCGATTCCAATACCTTTACCGGACTGCCATCCCGCAGTTTGATGGCGCCCTCCAGCACCACCTGTTGCCCCGCCTGCAGACCCTCGCGAATTTCCACTGTACCGGGCAACCGTAATCCCGGCGTCACCGGCTGGCGGCGGGCGACGGTGGCAGCGTCGCTCTGATCCAGCACATAAACGTAGTTGCGATCCTGCTCCTGAACCAGGGCGGACTCAGGGATCACCAACGCCGCGCGGGGATTGCTTTGCAGGGTCACCTCCATCAGCATACCGGCCCGCAACAGGCCATTGGGGTTGTCGAGTATGGCCCGCACGGTCACCGAGCGCGATACCGGATCCACCCGATTGTCCACCGAAGCCACTTCCCCCTCGAAGCGTCGATCGGCCAGGGCCCGGGAGCGGGCGACAATGGGCACGCCGGGTTTAAGCGTGGTAAGAAACAGGGAAGGTACGTTGAAATCCAGCTTCATGCGGCGGTCATCCACCAGGGTGGTCACCAGATCCCCGGGCGCCAGGTAGGCTCCGGGGCTGATATTGCGCAACCCCACCACGCCGGCAAACGGCGCTTTGACAATGCGGTTTTGCAGCCGGGACTCCACCGCCGCCAGCCGGGCTTCGGCCACCCGGAACTCGCGCCGATTTTCGTCCAGCAGGGACTGCGAGGCATCGCCCCTGCCCGCCAGGGTTTTGATTCGCTCCAGCTGCGCCCTGGCCTCATCGCGGGTGGATTCCGCCTCTTCCACCAGGGCCCGCTCTTCCGCGCTTTCCAGAGTCAGTAGCACCTGCCCCTGCTTCACCCGCTGGCCACTACGAAAACCAATGCTTTCGACGGTTTCCGCCACGTTGACCGTCACCGCCACCGCCTCATTGGCGCGCAGGGTGCCCAGGGCCTCCAGCGGATCCGCGATATCCCGGCTCTGCACGGTCGCCACCAGAACGTCCACCGGGGCTGCCGCCGCCAGCACCGACCAAAGAGTCACGGCCGTTGCCGTCAGCCACTTACTCAACCGCAGTCCTACAGCCGCCATCAGACACTCCCAATCCGCACACATCGGAATGCTAACACTATGCCATGAAAACAGTGAGCGAAATGCGGTTTTGTCGCAGATGCAGGGCAGTCGCAATCAGCGCAGGAAACGGCGGGCACCAGCGACACAGACTGCCGGTGCCGCCGGATTCTTCCAATGGGGTTATCCCAACGGAATTATTCTCCAGCCTCCGGGTCCAGCCCCATCAGGGCACGAAACGGCGGGAAATCCTTCAGGGGTTCCAGGGTAGGCTCTTCCATAATGTCCAGCCGGTAGGTGTCGCTACGCTGGATGGTTTCCTCCAGATAACGCACCGCATCCTCGAAGTGGCCCAGGGTGGCGGCAGCGCAGGCTAATTGGAAGAAGGCGTGGCTGTTGTCGGGATCGTGGCGCAACGCCTGATGGCAAAGATTGGTGGCCCACTGGGCCTCGCCCAGTTCCAGCACCGCATCGGCTTTGTAAGTCAGGGCTTCGGGATCATAGGGACGGATGCGCATGATCTGGTCGTAAAGCGCAATCTTGTTGGCGGGATTGGGTTCCTGCCCCGCCCGCAGCCAGAGGGACTGCACCTCGTTGGTGGCATCGATGGCTTCGCGGTTTTCCTCAATGTGCCGGCTCTTGAGGTTTAGTTGTTCCTCAATGGACGCCAGCCGCGCCTCGTATTCCCGCACCAACCGGCTGATCTCCTCTTCCGCCACGGAATGCAGCCGCTCTTTGATATCGCGGATGGAGGACCAGCCCACCAGCACCAGCACCGAGCTGGCGGCGGCAATCACATAGAAGAAATAGGTGATGGTATCAGTGGCATAGGTTACCGCCCGGTCCACGGCGGAATGCTCCCGATCCACCACCTGTTGAATCATTTCGGCCCGCTGATCCGCCATCTGCGTACGCAGCGCCTTCAACTCATCGAGCACGTAACGTTCGACGAACGGGTTATACAGGGGCTCTTGCAACTGTTCCACCACCGCCCTGGCCTGCTCCGGCGCCGGCCCATCAGCAACCTGGGCCGCGTCTTTGTCAGAAGCGGCCCAGGCGGTGGAGGCAAACAATCCCAATAAAGTGATGCCGGTCAGCAAGCGAGGCATATGGCCCGTCCATGGTCGTGCACTTCCACCAGTTGACTGTGCAAAGCTTTGATGGCTTCAGCGTAATCACCCTCGTCCACGACAAACTGCATATCCACCTGGCGCATGGACTGGTGCATGGCCAGCACACTGATTTTGTCCTCCGCCAGGGCGGACACGGTTTGCGCCAGCATACCCGGCACCTGCATATCGCTGCCGATGGCCGATACGATGGCGACCTTCTTCTGGTTGATCTCAGCGTCAGAGAAGCGTTCCTCAAGCGCTGCCCGTATCCGTTTAACGGTTTTCAGGTTGGTGGACAGGTAATGAGTAATGGTGTTGGCGTTGATGTCCTTGGATACGATGTGCGCATTGAAGCGCCGGATCAAGGCCAGGATTTCACGATCGTAATGGTCGATGTTGCCTGCCATATCCTGGTCGAACACTTCGATGGCATAGACCCCGCGACAACCGGCGATAATCTCCACGCAGGGGGACTCGCTGACGTAATCGCTGGTGATCAGCGTACCGGCATGCTCCGGCTCGAAGGTATTCTTCACCCGTAGCGGAATATTGTGCTTGCGGAGGCCCTTGGCAGCCTTGGGGTGGATCGCTTCCATTCCCAGATTGGCCAGCTGATCCGCCACATCATAATTGGTACGGCCTATGGGCACCGCATTACCCTCACCCACCAGGCGGGGGTCTGCGCTGCTGAGGTGGAATTCCTTGTGGATCACCGCCTCCCGGGCGCCGGTCAGTACCGCGATACGGCTGAAGGTCATCTCACTGTAACCGCGATCGAAAGTGGACATCAAACCCTGCTCGCTGTGGGCATAGCCGGTGGCGATGGGCAACTGGGTCTCCAGATCAATACCGGCAAACGCCAGTTCAATACGCTCGTCCAGAGACATGTGTTTTTCCGCCCGCCAGCCGGTAAGGTCCACAAAACAGGCGTTGACGCCATCTTTTTCCAGTAATTTGGCCATATTCCAGGCACTGTGGGCCTCGCCAATACTGGCCAGCATCTCCCGCACCGTATCCAGATGGGCCTTTAGCGCAAAATGCCCGTGCTGGCACAGATGGCCCAGATCGCTGAGGCAGCGCTCGGCGTCGTCCAGACGCTCACTGACAAAGGCGTTGGCATCATGCAGTGCCGGCGCGTGGGAAAACAGTTCAGCATTGATGGCCAGCATATCCCGCCGCAATTCCGCCAGCGCATCACGCCAACCCTGGTCGCTGACGCCGCGGGCGAACAGTTCGTAGATACCAGGCTGTCCGGTTTTCTTATGTTCCAGCAATTTGTTGGTCACACCACCGTAGGCAGACACCACAAAGATTCGATTGTAAATATCCTCACCGGCGGCGGGACCCAGGATAATATTATCGCGGACCGCGGCGTAGTTGCTCATGGACGTGCCGCCAATCTTCTCTACGCTGTGTTTTGCCATAGGTTTCTTATTCCTCTATTTCATCTGCATCCAGTTCGTAGGCGCCTTCCGCGTTATGGACCTCTTTACCGGTCAACGGCGGGTTGAATACGCAGGCCATCTTCATTTCCTCGAAGGCACGCAACACATGCTTGTCGTGCTGGTCGAGGATATAAAGAGTCCCCGGCGAAATCGGGTACTTCTTGCCATCGGCCAGGGTTTCCACTTCCCCCTTGCCAGACATGCAGTACACCGATTCCAGATGATTCTGGTAGTGCATCTGGAAATCAGCGCCGGCATAAATTGTGGTGATATGAAATGAAAACCCCATACCATCACTTTTCAACAGCAGCCGGGTGCTGTCCCAATTCCCTTTGGGGTCCACAATTTTGCGGCTGGTTTTCTCAGCATCCTGAAGTTGTCTTACGATCATGTTAAATCCCGTCAATCACATTAAATAAAGTTGCAACCAACAAAACCCATTAACTGGCTTCTTTCTTGACCACATAGAACTTGCGTTCACGGGGAATGCGGCCTTCCGCTTCGCAGACTTCCTTGATTGCCTGCTCCACGATATCGATTCCCTGTTTCAGAGACTCGTCACTGATGGTCAGGGGCACCAGGAACTTAATGACCTGATCATCGGCGCCACTGGTTTCGATCACCAGATTGTTCTTAAACGCCTTACGGGTGATTTTTTCCGCCAGCTCGCCATTGACACAGTTGATCCCCTGGAACATACCCCGACCGCGAATACTGAAGTTACCTTCTCCATACTGCTCGACGATATTCTCCAGACGCTGGCGGATATAGGCACCCTTGCGCTTGATTTCCTGACTGAACTTGTCGTCGGACCAGAACTCATCAATGGCCGCCTTGGCAGTGACAAAAGCCACATTATTGCCGCGGAAGGTCCCATTGTGCTCGCCGGGCTTCCATTGGTCCAGCTCAGGTCGCATCAGTACCACCGCAAAAGGCAGCCCATAACCGCTGAGGGATTTGGACAGGGTCACGATGTCCGGCTTGATGCCTGCTTCCTCGAAGCTGAAGAAGGTCCCGGTGCGGCCGCAACCGGCCTGGATATCATCGACAATCAACAGGACATCGTGCTTGCGGCAGACCTGTTCCAGGTGCTGCAGCCACTCGAAGCTCGCCGCATTGATGCCACCTTCGCCCTGCACGGTCTCCACGATCACCGCCGCCGGCTTGTCCACACCGCTGGAGGAATCGGATAACACCTTATCCAGATAAACGGTGGAGTCGATACCCTCTCCCAGGTATCCGTCAAACGGCATGCGCGTACAGCCATTCATACTCACGCCAGCAGCACCCCGATGATGGGAATTGCCGGTGGCCGCCAGCGCACCCAGGCTGACCCCGTGGAAACCATTGGTAAAGGTCACAATGTTTTCCCGACCGGTGTGCTTGCGGGCCAGCTTCATGGCCGCCTCCACCGCATTGGTGCCGGTGGGGCCAGTAAACTGAACGACATACTCCAGGCCCCGGGGTTTGAGTATTTTTTCATTGAAAGTCTGCAGAAACTCACCCTTGGCGCGGGTATGCATATCCAGCCCGTGGGTAATACCATCGGCGCTGATATACTCCAACAGCTTCTCCTTGAACACCGGATGGTTATGGCCGTAATTCAAAGTGCCGGCACCGGCCAGAAAGTCCAGATACTCGTTGCCTTCCTCGTCGTACAGGAACTCGCCTTTGGCGCGATTAAAAATCCGTGGGAACGAGCGTGCGTAGCTCTGAACTTCCGATTCAATCTCTTCAAAGATCTTCATTTTCTTCTCTCCATTGGTTCCTGCAAAAGTGAAAACGTTGTCTTCGGGAGCCGCAACCTGCGGCTCAAAAGGCCCGATCCTGGCCAGAATCTCGCTGTCGTGACTGCCGGCGAAATGCCGCTCGGCGTCGAACATGACCGAGCGATTCAGCTTGGTGTCCAGGCGGCGCGCCACGCCTTCGAACAGCCCCCAGGAGGCA
The DNA here is from genome assembly GCA_002701845.1 of Pseudomonadales bacterium. GTDB lineage: Bacteria > Pseudomonadota > Gammaproteobacteria > Pseudomonadales > Ketobacteraceae > Ketobacter. Next base: position 113,061 of record NZXG01000023.1, on the reverse strand, counting down.
TCATTATCCGCCGTGACCGTGGTTTCGATATGAGTTACCTGGGCACAGGCCGGTCGCTCCAGGATATGCTGGATCATCCGCCCTGCCAGCCCCTGACCGCGGGCCTTTTTACTCACCGCCACCTGCCAGATAAACAGGGTGTCGGGCCGTTCGGGAATCAGATGGCCGGAGATAAAACCCACCATTTCATCATCCAGGGTGACCGCCACGGAGGTGTCGGCAAAGTGGGTGCACTGCACCAGATTGCAATACATCGAGTTGGTGTCCAGGGGCGGACAATTCTCAATGAGTTGATGCACTTGGGCACCGTCGGTTGATTTGGGCGCGCGAAAACGCAGATCTAACTGTTTCTGTTTAGAGGAATTCATAATAGATACGCTTCTACTGTTTAGTGATGTAAGCGACTGGGAAGGGTGAAGTACTGATTTTGTAAACAAAACTAACTAAAAGTCGGTTAAAAAGCATCTCAATGTGCTAGTTGCTAAAGTTGAAATATATTGTACACTAAACAAAATAATTGTCCAGTCGGACATAACCATTCGAGATAAGTAGAGTAGAAAAGAGTCAAATTGGAGAAATTACGTACGAAACCGAGTCAAGTCAGTGAAGATGTGGCTTATAATCAGCCGGATTACTGCCTGAAAGCCAAAGGAGATCTGGACTTGAGCCGCATCCATGATGTGCTGATTGCCCTGCGCCGCGTGATTCGAGCCACCGACCTGCATTCCAAACACCTGTCGAAGACCACGGGACTGACTGCCCCGCAAATCCTGCTGCTGCATGCGATCCGCGATAAAGGTCAGGCCACCATTGGCGAGCTGGCCACTGAGGTGAGCCTCAGTCAGGCCACGGTAACCACCATTCTGGACCGACTGGAAAAACGCAAGCTGGTATACCGGGAACGTTCCAGCGAGGACAAGCGCAAGGTGCATGCCCACCTGACCGATGCGGCCTGGGAAGTATTGAAAACCGCGCCCCTGCCCCTGCAACAGAATTTCACCGAGCGCTTTGGCCGGCTGCAGGAGTGGGAACAGACCATGATCCTGTCCGCCCTGCAGCGGGTGGCGGAAATGATGGACGCCCACCATATTGATGCCTCGCCGGTGCTGCACCTGGGAACTTTTGATCGCACCGGCAACGGCGGGGACAGCGCCAGTGAACGCCCGGAAACCGAGGCCCCCAAGCGTTAAGCGTTGCCTTTATACCCCCTGGCGTTAAGCTCGCCCCACACGCTATCCGAAGGGCCGCGGCTGATGCGCTGCTGCAGCCGCCGCGCCATCAGGAAAAAACCCAGAGCCGCCACCATGGCGGTGAGATCCACCCCCAGAGAGTCCATCCGGGGGTACCACCACAACCCCGGCACCCAGCCCAACGCACCCAATAAAGAGCTGCCGGGAATAGCCGCGGTGGCGCCCGCCGCCAGCCACAACAGGTGCACGGCCCCCCGCGCCGGATCCAGCCTGATGGCCCAGGCCAGGGACCCAAAGAACACCCCGTAATACAGCAACTGATGCGCCAGCAGCAGGTCTTCCACGCATCCAGGCAGCCATTTGGCCGCCGCCAGAGTGACGGAAATACCCGCCACCGACCCCAGGCAGACACCCACCGTCAGCGCCGCAACCCATTGGGTCCTGGGCGGTTGCAGGGTTGGCGACTGATGCCGTCGTTGCGCCCGCCGGCGGCTTTCCACCCAGAGCAGGTTACCGGTGTAAAACAACCAGGCACCCGCCAGGGCCAGACCAAAGTAAACCCATTTCTGCACGGCCCCACCGAAGGTGACGAAGTGCAGGGAGAAAATGGTGTTGATGGCGGCGAAGGCCGGGCCCTGTTGCGCCGGCAGATAGTCGGTATTGAGCACTGCGCCAGTGTAAGGATGGAGCACCGCAAAACTGCCCCAGGCGCGGGCGTTCATGGCAACAGGATCATTGGCCCAGACGCTGACCATGGGCATGGGGCTGTCGATCCGCAGGTACTGTAACCGAGTAGGCTCCAGTTCCGGCGCCAGCACCTTGAACCTGTCCAGTAAATCTCCTGGTGGCAGTAGCTCACTATGGCTTCGGGATTCGGGGTCCGGTGCCGGCATCCCGGCGCGGAACATCCGCCCCAGGCCACCGTCATGCACCACTTTGTCCTGCAATGTATAAATGCCATCGTGGAAGGCGAAACCCACGGCCGTGAGCGCGATCACCAGGTGAAACGGCAGACTGACCAGCCCCACCAGATTATGGGCATCCAGCCACAGGCGCTTGCGGTTCCTGCCCGGGCGGAATGCAAACAGATCCTTGCTCAATGTGGGCAGCAAAATCACCAGACCGGACAACAGGGCCACCGCGTACAATAGCGCCACCACCCCCATCAGCCAGCGGTTGTACTCCGTGTCAAAAGGCAGCCCCACCACCCGGTGCAGTACATCGATCAATTCCGCCACCGGCGCCGGTTGCAATGGCAATGTCACGGCACCGCCGGCGGCGTCCAGGGTCGCCATAAAATGCCGCCTTGAGAGCTGGTCGTGCTCATCGGCTTCGGGCCCGGCCACCTGCCAGCGCAGTTGGGCCCGTTGCGAATGCTGAGGGTGCAGTTCCACAAAGAATTCCTGGCCCACCTGGGGTCGGGCGTTCAGGATCTGCCGGATCAAGGCGGGGGTCTGCTCCAGTGCCACCCAGTTTGCCGCCGGTGCCGGCGGTGACGCCCACCGGGTAATGGGCTCTTTGAACACCGTCAGCGCTCCGGCATAGAACGCGATAAACAAAGCCATCCCCGCCAATAGCCCGGTCCAGGTATGGACGCCTTTATAAATTCGAGCCCAGTGTGTGTACATTTGCTCGCCTCCTTTGTACCAACAAGGCCATTACTAACGCGGCACCAAAGCTGCCTGCAGCAACACCAACAGATTCAAACCGCCCAACACCAACCAGGCCCGCGGCCCACTGCGGAACAGAAAGCTGACACCCAGTACCGTAAGCCACACCGGTGGCACCAGCCACATGGCCAGTTGGGCCCGGGCTGCGCCTGCCATTTCCGGGGTCAGGGCGATAAACAACGCACTGCACCCCAGACCCAGGCCCAGCAGCAACCCCGCCAGGGCCTTCCCCAACCAACCCGCCGCCGGCGTCTGCGCCTTGAGTGTCCGCGCCTTACTCATGATGCCGTTGCCGCCGAAGAGTCCGGACCGCCCCCAGGTGCGGCAGTACCACCAGCACAGCGATGCCAAGGGTGAACCATATGGCGACCGCAGCCGGAGCCTGGTAAATCCCCAGCAACAACACCAGACTCCCCACCAGCAGCCCGTACCCCAGCCAGCGGCTGGCGCCCGACCAGCGCTGTGTCAGCAGTTGCTGATTGGCGCAACTTAAATAGCAGCAGCTACAACCCACTACCAGCATCAGCATGGCCAGCAGCCCCACCCCGTTGGACGTTGTCGCCATCATCAAGCCCTCCGTCACAGGCTATAGGTGACAGATATACCCACATGACGGGGCTCCACCACATCAACATAACCGGTGGGAAAGCGCCCGCTGGGAGGCTCCCGCAATACAAACGCCTGCTTGTCGGTGACATTGTTGGCGAAAGCGCTCACCAGCCAGGGGCCGGACTGGTAGCGGGAACTGAGATTGACCAGTGTGTAATTACCGGCAACACGGGCTTCGGTGTTATTAAAATCCCCAAAGTATTCGTCCACGTAATGGGCAGCCGCGGTGACACTGAGACTGGCTGTCAGCCAGTAGCTGGCGGACAGATTGGCGGTGATTTCCGGAGCCGAGTTCAACTCATTGCCATTGGCTTCACTGTACCCGGCGCCCGCCTCTTTGATCTCAGAGCGCAGCCAACCCAGGCCGGCGCTGAGTTCCAGGTCCTGCCCGATACTGGTGAGGCCCTCCAGCTCCGCCCCGTAGGTCACCACTTCATCCATATTGGTAATGAAGCGGGTGCTGCTCAGGGCCTGGTAGCCCTCATACTCGTTGTAGAAAACATTGGCACTGAGGCTGACGGCATTATTCAGATCACTGCGCGCACTGGCTTCGTAGGTGGTGACCGTCTCTTCGTCAAAGTAGTAATACTCAGCGGCGGCGAAATTGAGGGCACCACCCGGTGAGCTGTAGCCTTTGCGGGCGCTGATACCCAGGGTGGTGTGGGGCGACCAGTCGTAGAGCAACGCCAGTTTGGGCAGATTGATGGTCTCGCTTTCATCCAACAGCGAAACAATGGCGCCATTGTTGTAATCAAAATTGCGCCGCTGGTTTTCCCGTTGCAGGCGGTTACCCAATACCAGCCGCAGGGCATCGCTGATGGCAAACGTGAACTCACCGTACAGCGCCCGGGAATCACTTTCATCATCACCGGCGTAGATGGTGCCACCACTGCTGGTGAATGTCTGGCTGCGTTCGAAATAGGCCAGCGCCAGAAACCCGGACACCCGGTGCGCTCGGTTGCCGATATGAATTCTGAGGTCCAGGCTATCGTCTTCCTCGTCAAACACCAGCTGCTGCTGATCCGCTGGATCCGGCTCATAGGAATCAAACCCCCACTGATAGTCAATATGAGGCGCCAGCAGATCCACGGCAACCAGGGTGTTGAACTGGTAGCTGAGTTTCAGGCTGGTGGTGGCGGAATCGGTTTCGATATCCCGGAAGTACAAGCGATTGAAGGCCCAGGGATCATCGGCGGTGTAATAGATCCGGCCGGTGTCACCGGACTCATTGTTACTGGAATAGGTCAACAGAGCCTCCAGGCCGGCAGCGGGCACCCAGAGAAGTTTACCCCGCACCCTTTCGGTGAGCGCTTCATTGAGATCGTAGTCCGCCGGATTGGCGGGGAACTCCTGATCGTCGGTAATGGTTTGCGCGTCCAGGCGCTGGGCGGTAAGGCGGAAGGCCAGGCGGTCGTCCAGCAGCGGGCCCGACACCATGGCCGAGGTATCAATATACTGATCCTGATTGCGATAACCCGCCCGGCCCGCCGCCTCCCAGGCGAAGCTGGGGTCCCGGGTGGTGATGACAATGGCGCCGCCGATGCTGCTACGGCCGTTACTGGTGGACTGGGGGCCGCGGAAGACTTCGATCTGCTCCACATCCCAGAGGCCGGAATCTCCGGTCAGATCTGCCACAAAGGGTTCCGCCACGCCATCGATCAGGGTGGACACCCTGGGGTTGGCGCCGCCAGTAATGGAATTGAAGCCCCCGGCCGCGCCGTTGCCACTGACGCCGCGGATATCCGGCACCGAGCCCGAGGTCACCACCACGTTGCTTACCTCAGCCACCACTTCATTCACCGAGTTGTACTGCACGCCATCCAGCTTCTCGGCATTGATCACGCTAACCGAGGCGGTGGTGTCCCGGAGGGAACGCTCAACTTTCTCACCGGTGACCGTGATGGTACTGAGGACGGCGGCTGAAGCTCGCTCCGGTTCCCCATAACCATTAACCGCCAGACACAACAGTGCCGCCCCAACCACCCCCGCGGTGGCTCGGTTTACTTTACCCATTATCAAAATCCCCATGCTTGACTACAGACAGGCGCGCCCGAATTAAATGTGGCAGCCCGGACGCAGCATGGGGCTTAAATTACTGCGGGCCTGAGCATTAGTTATACGATAATCATTTTTATTTATATTATTATTTGGCAGGCGGCCTGTGCCACGGGCCCGCCCCGCTGGCTAACCTTTTACAAAAATATACATCCAGCTTCCGCCGCCGCACCACTCCCGAGCGCCGCAGTTAATCCACTGAAACAACAAGACTATTCCCGCACCTTTTTTGTGCCAATCCTGGGACCACGGAGTCAACTCCGGTGCCGTCGCCTACCCATGACAGCTCAACAATTGACCAAGCCAAAGCCCCCGTCTAAACCTTTTAGAGCCACAAACTTTTAACTCCATCACACTCATTTTGAGGACTGCATCGTGAAATTCATGCGTTTGCTGGGGGCCGCCGGCCTTCTGACATTGCTGCCCGCCGGCGCCTTTGCCGCCGATCCGGAGATCACCATTAATATGAACACCCTGTGGGTGGTCACCGCGTCGGTTCTGGTGTTTTTTATGCAGGCCGGGTTTGCCCTGCTGGAATCCGGCAGCACCCGGGCGAAGAATGCCATTAATGTGATGATGAAGAATTTCATCGATGTCTGTATCGCCACCCTGGTGTTCTGGACCGTGGGCTATGGGCTGATGTTCGGCCAGAACAGCACCGGCTGGTTCGGGCAGTCCCAGTTTATGCTGAACAGTGCCTCCCAGCAGGACTACACTCTGCTTTTGTTCCAATCCATGTTCGCGGCCACCGCCGCCACCATCGTCAGCGGCGCCATCGCCGAGCGCACCCGCTTTATCAGCTACATCATCTGCGCCATTGTGGTGACCGCGCTGGTTTATCCCATCTACGGCGCCTGGGTCTGGAACGGTGATGGCTGGCTGGCACAGCTGGGCTTCGTGGATTTTGCCGGTTCCACCGTAGTGCACTCCGTGGGCGGCTGGTGCGCGCTGGCGGCCGCCATCGTCATTGGCCCGCGCCTGGGCCGCTTTGACCGCAATACCGGCCTGCCCCGGGACATTCCCGGTCACAATCTGTCGCTGGTGGCCCTGGGCGGATTCATCCTCTGGATGGGCTGGTTCGGGTTCAATGCCGGTTCCACCCTGGAGGCTTCCGCCAGCCTGGGCGGCATCGCGCTGAACACGCATCTGGCGGCCTGTGCCGGCGCGGTGGGTACTGTGGTCTATTGCGCCCTGGCACGCCAGCCGGTGCTGCTGACCTCCTGCGTCAATGGGGCCCTGGGCGGGCTGGTGGGTATCACCGCCGGCTGTGCCAGCATGGATCCCCAGTACGCCGTACTGACCGGTTTTATGGCCGGCCTGCTGATTGTGCCCAGCACTCAGTTGTTGCTGTACTGCAAAGTCGACGATGTGGTGGGCGCCATTCCCGTCCACGGTATCTGTGGTGCCTGGGGTACCCTGGCGGCCGGCCTGTTTTACCAGGATGATCTGTTCAACGCCGAACGGGTCATGACCCAGCTGGTGGGCGTGGGGGCCGGATTCGCCTGGGCCTTTTTCGGCAGTCTGGTGCTGTTTCAGCTGATCAATCTGGCCTTTGGGCTGCGGGTGGGCCCGGAGCATGAACAGCGTGGCCTGGACTTCACCGAACATCACGAAGTGGGTTATCCGGAGTTCCATCAGTTAACCCAGAGCTACAAGTAAAGCAGGAGGCCTGGCATGTTAGTCAAGGATCGGAAAAATGCGTTTCTGGCGGTACTGGCCAGTAACCTGGATCAGCGGATTCAGGGGGAGGTGATGACGTTCTGGGAGGAAAAGTACGCCACCCGCCCGCAGTTCGGCATCAGCGCGTTTTTGGATGAACTCTACAGCAACTACCAGATTCCCATTAAGAAGGGGCAGCTGTTTCGGGAGTTGTCCCGGGCCACCATGTCCGTGGGCGCCGGCGCCAGAACCCCAACGCCGGTGACGCTGGATCCCGATGCCGGCACCGCCCTGGATCGCAATGGCCTGATGGTGTATCAGGCGCTGCAGGAAGCGTTTCTCAGTCTGGCGCAACCGGCGGACCGCCTGGCCATTACCCGGGCCCAGTTCGAGGGCATTCAAGCCACTCAATATGATGGCGCCAGCCTGCGCCAGATTCTGGAGTGGCTGCGGCAGGGGCCCAAAGCCATGCCCAACCGGGCGGAACTGGGACTACTGCGCAAGTTGTTTAACCTGGGGTATGTGGAATGCTGCCAACTGTACGGCCCGGTCAAGACCGACCAGATGCTTAACGCGGCCCTACAGAAAACCAACGCCATGCCGGAGGCGCACCTGACGCCGCCGGTACAGTTTATCTGATGTTATTTATCCACAGACCCGGCCCGCAGCCGCAACCACAGGAAGTAACTGACCGGCAGCACAAACAGTGTGAGCAGCACCGCTGAAATCATACCGCCCACCATGGGGGCGGCAATCCGGCTCATCACCTCCGAGCCGGTGCCGCTGCCGTACATCACCGGCAGCAGGCCGACAATGGTGGCGATGGCAGTCATCATCACCGGCCGCACCCGGCGACAGGCCCCCTCCACCATGGCTTCACGTAATTCGGCCACCGTGGGGGCGCCACCGGCCGCCGCCTGCTGCCAGGACTGTTTCAGATACTGCAGCATGATCACGCCGGTTTCCGCCGCCACGCCGGCCAGGGCAATAAAGCCCACCGCCGCGGCCACGGAAAGATTAAACCCTTCCAGCCACATCAGCATGATGCCCCCCACCATGGCCAGGGGCAGCGTGAACAGAATCAGGCCCACCTCGGCGCCACTGCGGAAATTCATGTACAGCAACACCACAATAATCATCAAAGTGAGAGGCACCACGTAACTCAGCTTCTCCTTGGCCCGTTGCATATATTCATATTGACCCGCCCAGTGGATGGAATAGCCCGCCGGCAGCTCCAGTTCCTCCTTGACCACGGCCCGGGCCCGTTCCACGTAGGTGCCCACATCCACACCCTCAATATCGATAAAGGTCCAGCCGTTAAGCCGGGCATTTTCACTTTTAATGCCCGGCGGGCCCTCTTCCACGTAGACCCGCGCCACATCCCCCAAGGGCACCCGCTGGCCGGTGGGGGTGACAATGGGCAGCAGCGCCAGCCGTTCCGGGTTGTCGCGATAATCCTGGGGATAGCGCAGATTGACCGGATACCGTTCCAGCCCTTCCACGGTCTGGGTGACGTTCATGCCGCCAATGGCCGTGGCCACCACCTGCTGTACATCGGCAATATTCAAACCGTAGCGGGCGGCTTTTTCCCGCTCAATATCCACTTTGATATAACGGCCGCCGGCCACCCGCTCGGAATACACCGAGGCGGTGCCCGGCACCGGTTCCAGAATCTGTTCCAGCTGCTGGCCGATGCGTTGAATCACCGTCAGATCCGGGCCCGCCACTTTGATACCCACTGGGGTTTTGATGCCGGTGGCGAGCATATCGATACGGGTTTTTATGGGCATCACCCAGGCATTGGTGACCCCCGGCAACTGCACCAGTCGGTCCAACTCCTGTTTCAAATCATGGGTGGTGAGACCCGGTCGCCATTCACTTCTGGGTTTCAACTGAATAAAGGTTTCAATCATGGTGAGAGGTGCGGGATCGGTGGCGGTGTCCGCCCGCCCCACTTTGCCAAATACGTTTTCCACCTCGGGAACCGTGCGGATCAGCTTGTCAGTCTGCTGTAACAGCTCCCGGGCCTTACCAATGGAGATGCCGGGATAGGTGGTGGGCATATACATCAGATCGCCTTCATCCAAAGGCGGCATAAACTCGCTGCCAATCTTGCCGGCCGGCCATAATCCCAGCGCGGTAACCACCAGGGCCGCGGCCAGGGTGAGGCGGGGAAAGCGCAACAACGCCGAGATCGCCGGACGGTACAGCCACAGCAGAAAACGGTTTACCGGATTTTTGCGCTCCGCCACCACCCGGCCCCGGATAAAATAACCCATTAGCACCGGCACCAGCGTAATGGCCAGCACCGCCGCTGCCGCCATGGCGTAAGTCTTGGTGTAGGCCAGAGGGGAAAACATGCGTCCCTCCTGCGCCTCCAGGGTGAACACCGGCACAAAGCTCACCGTAATAATCAACAGGCTGAAGAACAACGATGGCCCCACCTCGGCGGCGGAACGGGCCACCACCTGCCAGCGGTTGTCCGGGGTCAGCGGCTCCGCCTCCATATGCTTGTGCATGTTCTCGATCATCACGATGGCGCCGTCGATCATGGCGCCGATGGCGATGGCAATCCCCCCCAGGGACATGATGTTGGCGTTCAGCCCCTGCCAGTACATGATAATAAAAGCCGCCAGAATACCGATGGGCAGACTGATCACCGCCACCAGGGAAGAACGTACGTGCAACAGAAACAGGACGCACACCAGCGCCACCAGTAACAGTTCTTCCCCCAGCTTTTGCCAGAGGTTGCGCACCGCCCGGGCAATCAGATCGGAGCGGTCGTAAACCGGCACCACTTCCACGCCGTCGGGCAAGCCCTGTTTGAGCTGGGCCAGTTTGGCTTTGACTCCGGCTATGGTCTGTTGCGCGTTTTCCCCGAAACGCATGACCACCACGCCACCGACGGTTTCCCCCTCGCCGTTGAGTTCCGCCACCCCGCGCCGCATTTGCGGGCCGATGACGATATTCGCCACATCCTTCAGCAACAGCGGCGCGCCGTTACGGTTCACCCCCAGGGGCACACTGCCCAGATCATCGCTGTTCTGAATATACCCGGTGGCCCGTACCATATATTCGGCTTCGGCCATCTCCACCACCGACGCCCCCACCTCCTGGTTGCCCCGGCGAATGGCGGTTTGAATATGGGACAGGGGAATGCCAAACGCCCGCAGTTTGTCGGGATTCACCTGCACCTGATATTGCTTCACCATCCCCCCCACGGCGGCCACCTCGGAGACGCCAGGTACGGTTTGCAATTCGTACTTTAAAAACCAGTCCTGAATCGAACGCAGCTGACTGATGTCGTGACGGCCGCTGCGATCCACCAGGGCGTAAATATAAACCCAGCCCACGCCGGTGGCGTCCGGACCCAGTTGCGGGTTGGCTCCCGCCGGCAGATTAGGCGCCACCTGACTGAGATATTCCAGCACCCGGCTGCGGGCCCAGTATAGATCGGTATCATCGTCGAATATCACATAGACATAGGAGTCACCGAAAAAAGAAAACCCCCGCACCGTTTGCGCGCCGGGCACCGACAGCATGGCGGTGGTGAGGGGATAGGTCACCTGATCCTCCACCACTTGCGGCGCCTGCCCCGGATAACTGGTTTTGATGATCACCTGCACATCGGACAGATCCGGAATGGCATCCACCGGGGTATTCTGCACGGCGTAGCCACCCACACCCACCACCAGCACCATGGCCAGCAGCACGAAGAAGCGATTGTGCACCGACCAGTGAATAATGGACTCAATCATGGTTCATCCCCTCATGATTGCTGTGATCCATGCTGTCGTGAGCCCCGGAACCGCCGCCGACGTTGCCATCCATGGGGTGAACCACAGTCACCAGAAATTCCCGCTGGGGGGTGATTTCGAATACGAAGTGAATGGACATGCCCGGTTTCAGCGCTGTCATGTCCACTGCCTCGCTCACCTGAAAATCCATGGTGGCCGGCCCCCGATTCCATTTGGGGATGGCCTCCCGGGAGATATTCATCACTCGCTGTTCCTGGTCCAGACTGTTGATGATACCCATGACATCGGCCTGACGGCTGGCGTCTGCCTGGTTCTGACTCTGGTGATGCATGCGCTTGAAATCCGAGGACTTGGCGGACTCGGAATCCAGCAGAAACTGGGCCGAGGTAACCACCTTTTCCCCCGCCCGCAGGCCGTCGAGAATTTCCACTTTGTCAGGGGTCACCCGACCTACTTTGACATTAATGGACTTGAACCGGCCGTCCCCCAGGGCCAGCACCACCCGATCGCTGTTACCGGTTCGGATCAAGGCCTCGCGCGGAATCAGCAGGCCCGAGGTCTCGCCCCGGGCCTGTATGGATACCTGGGCAAACATATTCGGCTTCAGGACCCGGTCCGGATTGGCGAAACGCATCCGCAGCTTGATGGTGCGGGTCTCCGCATCCAACGTGGGATAAACGTAGTCCACCTGCCCCTGCCAGGTACGTCCCGGCAGATAGTCCAGCGTCATGGTCACCGGCGCCCCGGCCTCCACCAGAGCCGCCTGCCGCTCGAACACTTCGGCCCCAACCCAGACTTCATCCAGCGCACCGATGGACATCAGCGTGGTGCCCGGCTGCACGTAAAACCCTTCCCGGATATTAAGGTTGTCCACGACCCCATCCTGCGGTGAGTACAAAGTGACGGTCTGCTGCACCTGTCGGGTGCGGCGTAACCGGTCGATGGTTTTTTCCGCCAGTTGCAGCGCCCGCAACCGCTCGCTGGCGGCGCTGATCAGACGCTGGTTATTGCGCTCCAGCGCCAGCAGATATTCTTCCTGGGCATTCACCAGGGCCGGCGCGTAAAGATCATAAACCGGTTCGCCGGCGGCCACCGGATCGCCCTCTGCTTTGATATAAAGCTTCTCGATCCAGCCTTCCACCCGCGGGTGCAGATGAATCAACTTGTCTTCGTTGTAGTGCACGTAGCCCACGGTATTGATTTCGGTCTCCAGTGGGGCCTGCTCGGCGGGGGCGGTGCGTACGCCCAGGTTGTTCACCACTTCCGGTGAGATGGACACGGTGCCCGGGCCGCTGTCCGGACCCTGCTGATCCTCGGCGTACACCGGAATCAAATCCATGCCCATGGGGGATTTGCCGGGCTTGTCACGTTGGTAATTGGGATCCATGGGAGCCACCCAGTACAACGGCTCAGGCTCGCTACTAGTCCCGCCGTCGGTGTTGTCGGAGGACCGGGGCGCCAGCCACCAGACGGTCGCCGCTCCCAGCAATGCACCACCCACAACGCTAATGAAAATAACGGATTTATTCATGGCTGGAATCCTCCAAAGCGCGGTCAGCGACGCCGGTAAAACAATAGTTAAGCTGCGCCACCGCCTGGCGCTGCTCAGCACTGATGGTGAGCATGTCGATACGGGCATTCAGCTCCGCGATCCGGTCCCGCATCACTTCGGCAAAATCGCCGTTGTCATTGGTGTAAGCGGTGAGCGACGCCTCCGCCTGTTGATGAATTTGCGGCAACAACTTGTTCCGATACAGCGCCTGCCGTTGCTCCAGCCTGAGCCACTGGGCTTTAGCGGCCTCGAAACGGGCCCAGAGTTTTTGCAGCTGGAGGGTTTTGTCGCTCTGCAGGGATGCCTGTCTGGCGCTGGCGGCGGCTACCTGTTGGTCCTGACGGTTACCTGTGAACAGAGGCAGATCCACAGTAATTCCCAGCGAGAAAAAATCCGCCCGCTCCATGCCCATGGGCGCGTCCTCCCGATAACCGTAGCTGGCGTTGAGGCCCCATTCCGGGCGGTATTGCTGGCGGGCCAGGGCCACTTCGGTGGCGCTGACCGCGATCTCCTGAGCCAGGCTCTGGACTGAGGGGTGTTGCAGAAAATAGTCCGCCAGTTGCGGCCAGTCCGCCGGCTGCCGCAACAGCCGGTCCGGCATTCGCAGGGGGATTTGCGGCAACTCCGCCAGCAATTGAAGCGACGGGCGCACCCGTTCATAGCCGGACTCACCCTGCTGCACCTGGCTGGTCCAGCGGGCCAGCCGTGCCAGGCTGGTGTCGAGCTGCTGCTGCAGCCGGGTCAGGCGATCCTCCAGCCGGGTCAGTTCCAACTGCGCCCGAATCACATCCTGTTGCCGGGTGCGGCCCAGCGCCGAGCTGTATTGGCTTTGAGTGATATCCGCCATCTGCTCGAACAGGTAACGATGGTTCTCGATCAGGCGAATGGCCTGCTGTGCCTGCCATGCCTCCAGCCAGAGCCGGGTGACCGTCAGCTCCACCTGGGCCAGCCGTTGGTGCCGCTCCAGCGGCAGTCGGGCACTGCGCTGCTGCAGCTGTTGGCGTTGCAGGGACCGTTGCTCCCCCCGGGGAAACATCTGGATCACCCCCACTTTGAACTGGGTCATGGGCTCCTGATTGAAATCCCAGGTGTCGGTGGGCACATTGGCAAAGCCCAGGCTGAGTTTCGGATCCGGCAGGGTGCCGGCGGCCACGCTCTCAGCCTCCAAAGACTGTTGCCGGTAACGATTGCCCGTCAGCCAGGGATCCTGGCGCTGGGCCAGCGCCACCGCCTGGGGCAGGCTCAATACCTCGGCGCCGGTCCCCGGGCTGAGCCCCAACAACAATAGTAAAGTGATGCAAAGACTAAGGTATCGGGGAGCGCCCGCCGGGGCACGCAGAAAACGAATTGTATTATCCATGATGGTTCCTGATCTGGATGTGGGAGACCAATCGACCGCCGTATTATCGGCAGCCAGACGCACTTATCCTGGGATCAGTAGGAAATGGGTGGTTTGAAGGGCACTCCGGCCAACTGGGACCGGTAATGAATGGAGCCGGCGGACACCGGCTCCTCGCCGAGCAGGGGCTGCCGCAGCTGGAACGGGGCTGGCGACATTGCACTGGCGCTGCTGCAGGTCATGCTGGGGCAGTCGCAACGCTGGGGACAACAACTGTGCTGGTGTTGGTGGTGAGTGGCGGCCGGCCCGGCGGCCTTCAGTGGCAGCGCCTCGGTCGCCATTCCGATTGCAACGCCTGTTGCATTGCCCCGCTCCGGGTCTGCCTGGTGAGCGGCAACCGCGTTGTGACTACCCGTCTGAGAGTGACAGGGTGGCGCAGCGGTGGTCGCCATTGGATCGGCCTTCGCTGCCCATGCCGGAGTCACCAGCAGCCAACTGGCCAGCATGCCGCACAGCAGCCGGATCAGGTAACAGGTTGGATGACGGTTCCGCAATCTGGGCACAAGGCAACTCAGCCAAACAATCGAGAGCAACAAGCATACTCCATCCCCGGGCGAGGGAAAACCCCGGCACCGGGGGGCGGAGGATCCTGACACCGGGATATCAGCGCCCCAGGATACCCCGGGAGATCACTTCCCGCATGATCTCGGAAGACCCGGCATAGATGGTCTGGATGCGGGCGTCCACATAAAACCGGGAGATGGGATATTCCACGGTGTACCCATAACCGCCGAACAACTGCAGACACTCGTTCACCGCCCGACACTGCATTTCGGTGGTGGCCAGTTTCAACACCGCCGCGTCATCCACGGTCATTTTACCCTGCTTGAACTTCTCGATGTTCTTTTCCAGCAGTGCCAGATTCAGCTCGATATCGGTTTTCACATCCGCCAGCTTGAACCGGGTGTTCTGAAACTTGGCAATGGGCTGACCGAACGCCTGCCGCTCCTGCACATAGGCGGACGCCAGCTCCATGGCCCCCTGGGCCGCGCCCACCGCCTGGGTGGAACAACCCAGCCGCTCCCGGGGCAGTTCTTCCATCAAATAGACAAAGCCTTTACCTTCCTCACCCAGTAAAGCGTTGGCGGGCACTCGCAGATCACTGAAAAACAGTTCCGCGGTGTCGCTGGAGTGCTGACCGATTTTTTCGATTTTCTTGCCGGTGGAAAACCCCGGCAGCGAGGTATCCACCAGGAACAGGGAAATGCCCTTGGCGCCGGCCTTGGGGTCCGTCTTGGCGCAGACGATCACCATGTCCGCGTGCAGGCCATTGGTGATAAACACCTTGGACCCGTTAATCACATACTCGTCGCCGTCCTTCACCGCCGTGGTGCGCAAAGCCGCCAGGTCGCTGCCGGCACCGGGCTCGGTCATGCCAATGGCAGTGACCACCTCGCCGGTGACCATTTTCGGCAGCCACTGGGCTTTCTGCTCCTCGGTGCCGATATTGAGGATATAAGGCGCACAGATATTGGCGTGGATGTTATAACCGGTGGCCAGACCGGCGTAACCCAGCCGCGACATTTCCCACATGATCAATTGGGTGACGTCAAAGCTGGCCCCGGCGGAGCCGTATTCCTCCGGCATATCCACCAGCAGCAGCCCCGCCGCCCCCATGGTGTTCCACACCTCCCGCGGCATCATATGGTTGCGTTCCCACTCCTCGAAATGGGGCTCGATCTCCTGCTCCAGAAACCGCAGTACCATATCCCGAAACAGTTCCAGTTCTTCGTTATCAGAGCTCATCATGGCGACGGCCTCTCCTGCTGAGTGATGGGTGGGAGCGTATCCCCGGTCCGATGCCGCCAGGCGACATCCCGGATCTCCGGGAAAGTGTGGACCAGGCCGGCGCCGGCCTCAATGATCAATCCTGTCAATTCGTTAGCATTTACGGACATCAAATGGCCTTTACTGTGAATTATCGCGGTTAAATAGGCATAATAAAGGCCGCAAATTACCTAATTCGGACAACATTGCCGACATGAAGCCTCATTACGCCAATCACACCGTGTCCATCCAGTTTGCCCACGCCTATCTGCAGCGGGCCCGGGCTCTGGGACTGGATACCGAGGCGCTGCTGGCGGATGCGGCCATTGAGCCGGGCCTGCTCTCCACCCCGGCAGCCCGCCTGACCCCCTATCAACTGGCCCGACTGCTGCACCGGATCATGGTACAGGCGGATGATGAGTTTATGGGCCTGACTCAGGAACAGGCCCGCTTTGGCCTGTTCACGCTGCTGGCGGAGCATCTCATACAATGTGGCAACCTGCGTCAGGCGTTACAGGAGGCCGCCCGCTTTTACCGGCTCACTACCGGTTCGGTGTTTCTGGAACTGGAGGAGAGCGCCAATTTGACCCGCCTGCGGCTGCGACTGGCAGCGCCGGAGCTGGACCCCGATGGCACCCTGCTGGAGCTACTGATGCTGATCTGGCATCGCTTTCCCTGCTGGCTGATCGCCGAGGTAATCCCACTGCATGGGGTCCATCGCACCGGACCCGCCCCCGCCCATCAACCGGAATACCGACTGTTGTTTCCCTGTCACACCCACTTCCGGCAACCGCAGGACTGCCTGCTGTTGCCCACTTATATTCTGGAGCGGCCAATTCAGCAAAGTCGGGAGCAATTGCGAACTTACCTGGCCAAAGTACCCCTGGTGTGGTTTCGCAAGCTGCAGTTTGCCGAACAGTTTACCGAGCAGGTGCGACATCTGCTGCAACACAGTGACGCGCTGCAACCGGTGACCGTGGAAACCATTGCGGCGCAGCTCCACACCACTTCCCGCACCCTGCGCCGCAAACTCACCGCCGAGGGCACTCAATTCCAATCCCTGAAAGATCAGGTCAGGCGGGAGCGGGCGCTGCACTGGCTGAGTCAGAATGTCCCCGTCAAGGAGGTGGCAGCCCGGGCCGGCTACACCGAAACCGCCTCTTTTATCCGCGCCTTCCGCCACTGGACCGGAGTTTCGCCCGGCCAGTATCGACGACAACTGCGATCAGGCGAGGGCCGCCAGTCTTAGGCGCTCTCGACACAGAGCCTGGTCACTTACGGTCGGCTTCAACCATTTCACCAACCATCTCACTCCGGTATCTGGGGCGGATCAAAATCCGTGTGGTCGCGGGGGCTTTGCCCGGCATTCACTTGCAGCAGCCGGGCCTGCAGTTTTCGCACATGCTCTTCCTCCTCGCCGGCAAACTGCAACGCCCAGCGTTGAATCTGCGGGTTGTGGGTCCGTGCCGCCACATCCCGGTAAAAGGCGGCGGCGTTCTGCTCCACTTCCAGCGCCACCTGTAACGCCTGCTCCGCCTGCAGCAGATAATGCACCTGGGAATAATGAAACACTTCCGGTGACTCATCCTGGGGCCAGGCATACTCCCAGGCCCTTAAACCCGGTAGGGAATGTCCCTGACACAGGCCCGCCACCTGGCGCGCATGCTGTTCGCTGTAGGCCGCCAGCTCCCGCAACAGGGAGCTGAGGGACCGGTTATTGTGAATCTCCAGGGTGTCCGCCAACTCGTACAGCCGCTCCGTGGCCTCCTGCTCCAGGGCCACGCTGTGGGCCAGGAACACTGCCTCGTCCTGATACAATGCTTCACTCATAACGCAAATTCACTCCTCAGATCCACAGCGCCACCGGCCTGTGCCGACGGTGGCCAGACCGGCCTGGGGTTACGGTAAAAATTACCTTTGGCCAGGCCATCCTCTCCATGCAGAAAACGGGCGGCGGCCACCGGATCACAGCAGTCGTTGTGATCCTCTTCGTGTACCTGCTGCTTCCACCGGGCCTGCTCCGGGCAAAATGTCACGCACTGGCTCAATACCTGAATAAAGGCGAAACCGGGGTGCCGCACTGCTTCGAAAATCATCTGCGCCAGGCCGTTGGGATCCCCGGCATAGCCGCGGGCAATGAAGCTGGCCCCCGCCGCCAGGGCCAGGGCGCAGGGCTGGAAGGGTCGCAACTGCGGCCCGTGGGGTGTCAGTTTACTGTGATCCCAATGCGCCGGCGTGGTGGGCGAGGCCTGTCCCTTGGTCATTCCGTAGACCTCGTTGTCCATCACAAGGTACACCAGATCCACGTTGCGCCGGCAGGCATGCAGAAAATGATTCCCGCCGATGGAGAAGCCGTCGCCATCCCCGCCCACAGCGATCACATTGAGCTCAGGACGCGCCACTTTTAATCCAGTGGCCACCGGCAATGCGCGGCCATGGACTCCATGAAAGCCGTAGCTGTTCACGTAAGCCGGCAACCGCGAGGAACAACCGATACCGGACACCAGCACCGCATTTTCCGGGGCCTGCTCCAGGGCCGCGAACGCTTTGGTGATGGCATTCAACACGCCGAAGTGGCCGCACCCGGGGCACCAGATCGGCTTGATGCCGGACTTGTATTCTTTGGCCTTAAGCATCGACGAGGGCCTCCACCTGCTGTTGAATTTCCAGTGCGGTCAGCAGCCGTGGCCCGGGCCGGTGATAGGCATGACACTGCAGACCGAAGCCACGCAGATAGCGGGCGAATTGACCCTGGTGATTCTGCTCGATCACCAGCACCTGGCTTACTTTGGCACATTGGGCCTGCAGCGCCTCCCAGGGCAACGGTGCCAGCAGACGCACCCCCAGCACATTCACTGGCACCCCCGCCGCCTCCAGGCAGGACTGGGCCTCCAGGGCCACCGGGTAACAGGAACCCCAGCCCAGGATCAGCAGCCGGGCCTCGGGCTGCTCCACACCTTCGGCCCAATGTTCAGATTGCATCAGGCCCATTAACTTGCGCTGCCGTTTACTCAACTGTTGCTGGTGGTCCCCGGCGCCGGCGGAGGGAGTGGCCCCTATCGAATGTTCCAGGCCATCGGCGGTATACATGGCGCCGGGATCTCCGGGTACCGCCATGGGGGAAATCCCGGAGCCGGTGTCCAGATAACGCAGGTAATGTTCACCGTCCACGGGGGGCAGTGCGGCCCGGTCCAGGCGTGCCTGAAAGGGCATGGCAGGGGGCGCCGGTAACACCTGCATGGACTGACCCAGCAGCTGGTCCGACAGCACCACTGCCAGGGTCTGGTAGTGACTGGCAATTGCCGTGGCCCAGCCCAGGGTGAAATGACAGTCCGCTGGCGACAGAGCACTCAGTACCACATGGGGCGCGTCTCCGTGCAGGCCGTAGACCGCCAGATTGAAATCCCCCTGCTCTGATTTGGTGGGAATCCCGGTGGAGGGTCCACCGCGCATCACGTTCAATACCACCAGTGGTGTCTCACTGGCCACTGCCAGGCCCATGGCCTCCGCCATCAGCGCCAGTCCCGGGCCGGAGGTGGCGGTCATGGCCGGCACCCCCCCGTAACCGGCACCAATGGCCATATTCACCGCCGCCAGTTCATCCTCCGCCTGCACCAGTCGCCCACCCGTTTTATCGATATGGGTCGCCAGCCACTCCAGCACGTCCGAGGCCGGGGTGATGGGATAGGCCGCCACAAACCGGATGCCCGCCTCCAGCGCCCCCAGGGCCGCCAGCTGATTGCCCGTGGCCAGCCAGCGGGTCGCCTCTGGCCGGCCCGGCTGCGGTGCGGCCAGGGGCGGGGGATGCTCGGCGGCCAGGCCCATGCCGGCCTGCGCCACCTGCGCCGCCAGCTTCAGGGTGGCACTGTCCTGTCGCTGCAGCCGGTGGTTGAGGCTGGCCACCAACTGCTCCGCGCTGCATCCCAGCCAGGCCCCGCAGTAACCCAGCGCCGCGATGTTGTTGTGAGCGGAGCCGAGAGTACCGGCCAGGCCGGTGAAATCCAGGGTCAGAATAGACACCGCCGCAGGCACAGTCAGGGGCCTGACTCCAGCGGCAGCATCCTCAATAATGCAGGTGTCCGTGCCCAGTATCAGCTCATCGCCAAACCGGGAAAAGTGACTCCAGTCCAGCACCACCAGCAGATCAATACCATCGGCAAAGCCAGCCACCGGTTGCGGCGCCAGACGCAGGATCGCCGCAGACTCACCGCCCCGTATCTGCGGCCCGTAGCTTTTCCGCAGCAAGCCGTAAAAACCAACCCGGGCCGCGGCCCGTAATAGCATTTCACCCACCGCAATCACGCCACTGCCACCGGAGCCGGTGAAGGCAATGGTGATATCGTCTTGGAGGTGCCTCGAATTGGGACCGGTTGTCACGGCGGCCTTGCCTCTCACAGGTGATATCCAAGCACTATAACAGTTATCAGCGGCCACACCATTGCCCTGGCTCAAGCCCGGGACAAATTGTAAGAATTCATAAAATTTGATCCCACCGCCGCTGCCGCAACTGGCCATGACCGGAACACGCCTTTAGAATGGCTGCATCGAAATCACCCAGTCTCAATGCACAAATAAACTTGTAAGGTTATTGCGATGGTTATTGCACCCCGGGTTAAAGGATTTATCTGCACCACGGCGCACCCTGTGGGTTGTGCTGCCAACGTGCAACGCCAGATTGAATTTGTGAAACAACAGGGTGAGATTCCCGGGGCCGCCAAACGGGTGCTGGTGATTGGCGCCTCCACCGGTTATGGCCTGGCCTCCCGCATCACCGCGGCCTTTGGCGGCGGCGCCAGCACCATTGGCGTGTTTTTCGAGAAGCCGGCCCAGGGCAAGCGCACCGCCTCCGCCGGCTGGTATAACGCGGCGGCGCTGCAGCAGGCCGCCGACGAAGCCGGCCTTTACGCCAAGAATATCAATGGCGATGCGTTCTCCCATGCCATCAAGGACCAAACCATTGAATTGATCAAGCAGGATCTGGGGCAGGTGGATCTGGTGATCTACAGTCTGGCCTCGCCCCGCCGGCAGCATCCGGATAGCGGCGAGGTATTTACCTCCACCCTGAAACCCATCGGCAAGCCCGTCACCCAGACCGGGCTTGATACCGACAAGGAAGTTATCAAGGAATTTACCCTGGAACCGGCCACCCAGGAAGAAATCGACAACACCGTGGCGGTCATGGGCGGCGAAGACTGGGAAATCTGGTTAAGTGCCCTGAGCCAGGCCGGAGTACTGGCCCCAGATTGCAAGACCACCGCCTACACCTATGTGGGGGAAAAAATCACCCGCGATATCTACTGGGATGGCACCATCGGCGCGGCCAAGAAAGACCTGGACCGGGCCGCCGCCACCCTGCGCGAACAGGAGTTTGATGCCCGGGTCTCCGTACTCAAGGCAGTGGTCACCCAATCCAGCGCCGCGATTCCGGTGATGCCCCTGTATCTGGCATTACTGTTCCGGGTAATGAAAGCCGATGGCAGCCACGAAGGTTGCATCGAGCAGATCTATCGACTGTTCAGCGAATGCCTGTACAACGCCAGCCCGCGTCGCGACGACGAAGGCCGCAATCGGGTGGATGAAAAAGAAGTGCGGCCGGAAATACAGCAGCAGGTGGAGCAGCTGTGGCCGCAAGTGACCACCGAGAACCTGAACGAGATCAGCGACTTTAAAGGGTTCCGCACCGAGTTTATGCAGCTGTTCGGCTTCAATGTGCCCGGTGTGGATTACGACGCCGACGTGGCGGCGGACGTGCCCATTAATAACCTGATGCAATAGCCTGATTGAATCACCGGATTCAGTAGCCGGAGCGATTCAGGGGGCGGCTGTTGCTGTTGGCCCCCTTCCAGTTGTAGTGCCCCACCCGCTCACACTGCTTGCCGTAGAAG
Source organism: Pseudomonadales bacterium (assembly GCA_002701845.1). Lineage (GTDB taxonomy): Bacteria > Pseudomonadota > Gammaproteobacteria > Pseudomonadales > Ketobacteraceae > Ketobacter. Next base: position 91,517 of record NZXG01000023.1, on the reverse strand, counting down.
CGGCGTAACTGAGTGGAGAAGTCACGCCAGCGCAGGAACCCCTGGAATAACCAGCGGCTGGCGTAAACCCGGGCTTTTTCCGGCAGGGTGTAACTGATAATCCGGCGCCGGTACAGGTACAGACTGACATCCCCCCATACCCCCCACCAGGTGACCGGATTCATCCCCTTACCCCACTTGGTGGTGAGATCATCCATTACCAGCACATGCATTTTCAGATCACGATATTTCGGCTGCACGAAACTGAAGCCGGTATCCTGAAAACCCACCGTGCGGTACATCTCCAGCAGATACTTGTCACTGCTGATCACAATATAGTTGCGACCGTTCATCATGGCGTGCTTATAAATATGCTCAAACATGCCATGCAGGATATCGGTATCACGATAGCCCTTGTCCAGGCACAGGGCCGCCACTTCGAACATTTGATCGTAAGCCGGAAGCTGCTCAAATTCCGCTTCTGACATCAGTACTTCCACCTCCATGGGCTCGATCTCCCGGCGACCAATAATGATGGTGGCGGTACCAATGGCCTTGCCCTGGTGATAGACCACCAGAATGCGGCTGTAACGATCAAAAAAGTAGGAAAGCTTGCTCAGGGGAGCGGCCGCGTCCACTTTGCGCACAGCGGCATAGTTGCGGCGCCGCAGCGCCAGCACATCCTCATACTCCTGCTGGGTCTCCACAAATTTAAACTGCACCAGATCTTTCACATGATAGGAACGCAAGCCGGAGCGGCGTAACTCCTTGGGCGTGGTGCGCAGGTAATGGAAGCAGTACTGAGTCAACTGCTGCTCCAGGGACAGCGCCAGCATATCGATGCGCAGGAAGCAGCACTGCTGACCGTTCTCATCGCAGGAAACGTCCGACACCGTACCCACCACGGACTGGTCACAATCGAACATGCCCAGGCGCAGCGTCAATCGCATGCCACTGAACAACACGCAGCCGGGATCAATACCCTGCAGATAAAAGCCCCGGGCGGAGAGACTGTGAACATCAAAATAGTAATTCTGGCGATAGAAAAATGGATGCTGAAACTGACCGTGAATCCGATTCCCCGGTTGCAGTTCAATAGGTTTCAGGTTGCCGTGGCCGGGAGTGATTTCGTGCTCGATAACCACCGACACCTTTACCTGATCCCCCTGCTGCCGGCTGTCGATCACCAGTCCACTGACATGATAGTGAGTGCGTAACAGCGGGCTCACCACCAGTTTGACCGAGTCACCGGTTCTCAAGCCTGTGGCGTATCTTGCTGGTACCTGCATGGCGAAGCCGAGGCTGGAAATATCCAGCAGCGTCACTGATACCCGTTGCGGCCCTGAATTCCAGACCGCATCCACCCCATGATTTCCATTCAGCTGCTGCCGCACAATGCGGCGTCCTTCCCTAGACGAAAACTTAACCAGTGTTTCCATAATTGGTTTCGTCTTGTCGGTGTGTTTAAAGCCTCTACCCCAGCTCAGCAGTCCATTACCCCAGAGTCTGTAGCCGGAACGAGTAGCCGGAACGATTTGGTAAATCTAATCACTTTTTTTGTGAATTGCCAAACATTATTTGGTTAACATTTTGCTAACGTCGAACCTGCGGTGCAGGCGCCCGGTTATCCGCTGGCACGCCCGGCTGCGTGGCCACCGGCACTTGACCCCCGTGTCCGGTTTGTGCTTCGCCGGGTTGATTCCCTGTTACCAATCTGGCAATGCCACAGGCAACTGGTATGATTCAGTGACTTTTGCCAATACCGACCCAAGAGGAATGATCCGTGATACGTATCCTGTTGCTGGCCCTGCTCGCCGGAACCCTTTGCGCCTGTGAAAGCATGTATTACAACGCCATGGAAAAAGTGGGGGTCCACAAACGGGATATCATGGTGGACCGGGTGGAGGAAGCGCAGGACGCACAACAGGACGCCAAAGAGCAGTTCGCCTCCGCCCTGGAGCAGTATCAGGCATTACTGGGGGTCCAGGATCAGGAGCTGCAGGAGACCTACGATTCCCTCAATGACGAATATGAAGACAGTAAAGCCGCGGCCCAGGCGGTATCCGATAGAATCGATGCCGTGGCCAGCGTATCGGAGGCGCTGTTCGAAGAATGGGAGGAGGAGCTGTCCTTATACAGCAATCAAAGTCTGAAGCAACAAAGTGCCCGCCAACTAAACGCCACCCGCAAACAATACAGTGCGCTGATCCAATCCATGCGGCAGGCGGAATCGAGAATGCAGCCGGTACTGGCGGCGTTGCAGGATCAGGTACTCTACCTGAAACACAATCTGAACGCCCGCGCCATCGATGGACTCAAAGGGGAGCTGCGCAGTATTGAATCGAACGTGGCACGCCTGATTAAAGACATGGAAGCGTCCATCGCCCAATCCCAGGAATTTATCGCCACGCTTAATAAAAACCAGTGACCCTGTTCAATCGGTTGACGCTTGAGATCGATGCCAATAAAGTATCTGGGCGATCCGGAAAAACACAATAAATCCGGGCCCTTATACTTATAACAACAAAAACAATAACAATGACAATAAAACCAGCATCGATTACTGCGCTTGCGGCCGGTTGCCTGGTGGCCAGCACCTGCCACGGCCAACTGCTGAACAACCTGTCCATGGGCAACCCCAAAGCACTCGGCCTGGCCCACGCCGTTACGGCCGATCCCCCGGGCATTGACTCCATCCACTTCAATCCGGCGGGACTGAGCCGCATTCAGGGACGGCAGCTGAGTCTGAAATTATTGATCGCCGACATTCAGATCGACAGCAGCTTCGGCGAACCCACTCAGCCCACGGATATTTTTGATGGCCCTTATGATCCCAACGATCCGGACCCGGCCTTCGTCAGCGGCAAACAATTGTTTTACGACCTGACCGCGGAGTGCCAGAGCCTGTACCCCATCACAGACCCCAACGATCTGGATCAGGTGGCCAGTGCCCACGATCAATGCTGGGGCGTGGACCCGGTGGCAAACACCAGCATCAGTACCGGCGATCCAGTGCTGATGGTGCCATTTCTGGGTCTGCAGAAAACCCCTATTCTGGCGCTGCCCATGGGCGGCGTGGCGGTGGAGGCCCCGGGCTCAAACTGGACCTTCGGCACCGCCGCCTATGTGTCTGAGGGTGTCGGCTACACCCGGGAGCTGGACGAGGCCGGGGCATTTCAGGGTCATCAGCTGGGTCTCGCCCGGCTCACTTACTTTTCACCCACAGTGGCCCTGCAGATCACCGAGCGTCTGGCGGTGGGATTTGGCCTCACTTTCTCCTACCAGGGGCTGGGGGTGAAAACCAAATTCCGCGCCCCGGGTCTGACCCTGGGCTTCTTACGCAACCTCAATTCCATTCCCAACAGCCCGCTCCCCAACATCGGTTTGGGCCCCTACGACAACGTGAGACTGCTGACCATGGAGCTGGAGGATATGTTTTCCCTGGGCTTTGGCTTCGGCCTGCTGTGGGAGGCCAATTCCTGGCTGACCCTGGGCTTCAGTTATCGCAGTGAGTCCACCTCCGAAATGGAGGGGGATTACAGCATGGAAAACACCGATACCTTTGTTCACACCATGGAAGGTCTGAGTGAGAGCGGCGTGGATCTGCTGCTGTTGCCGTTCGACGGTGCACCGGTCAGCGCCGCGGAAAAGGAGACCGGCACGGTGAAAGCGGAGTGGATCTCACCCCAGGCGGTTTCCTTTGGCGCTTCCATGCAGGTGTTGCCGGCTTTGAAAATCAACCTGGATGCCAAGTGGATCGAATTCAGCCGCTGGGATGATCTGACGTTTGAATTCGATCGCAACAATGATTTTCTGATACTGGGCAGCGTGATCAATACCCTGGCGGGACTCAACTATGCGGATCCGGACCGCATGCTGATCCCACGGGAATATGAGGACACCTGGTCCTGGGCGGTCGGCGCGGAATATCAGTGGAATGACAATCTGGTGCTGCGGGCCGGTTACGAGCCCCGCCGTTCGGCCATTCCCGATGATCGCACCGACCTGCTGTTCCCCATCACCCATACCGATCTGTACACCGCCGGCTTTGGCTGGCAATACGACAAAATCACCCGCATTGAAGGAGCCCTCGGCTATCTGCAATCGGAAAGCGATACCGACGCCTGTGGATCCCGCAACGCCAACAGCTGCGTGGAAGGGGATGTGGTGTACAACCCCCTATTATTCCACTCCGTTCCGCAACGAGGTGACCGCCTATATCATCACGCTGTCCCTGGATCGCAAATTTTAGCCGCCGGCTGCAAGCCGGTCAGCGAACCGGTATGCCGTTGTAATCTGAGCCGGCCCGAGCCGTTTATTCATCGCACCAGGTGGCTGCCGCACCAGCCACTCACGCGCGAATCAGACCATCATCGATCATCTGCTGAAAGTGATCCACAAAGGTTTGCTCCAGCGGACGATACTCCAGGCCCAATCGCTTGCGGCCACGACTGTTGTCGAAACAGATGGCATGCCCCACGTTGCGCTCGACAAATTTCGGCTTGACACTGGAATCCAGCATCCAACCAAACCACTTCACCACGAACTTGGGCAATTCGAATACCGGAAACCGATAACCACTGCCGTAATGCCGTTTAAGAATTTGTGCCACCTGAAGAAAGCTGAGTTCGCCATTGCTGACGATATGCCGGCCATTGGCATCCGGGCGAAAAGCCGCCTCCAGGTGGGCCTGGGCCACATCCCGCACATCCACCCAGGCCATTCGCAACTCCGGTGCCCCGGGCCACATTTTCCCGGTGCCCAGACTGCGCAGGGTGTCGATGCTGGTGGACTGGCTGAAGGGGGTTAGGGCCGGGCCGCAGACCATACTGGGATTGATGCACACCAGGCGCCAGCGTGACTGGGCGTCGTGAATCTTCCAGGCCTCTTTTTCCGCCAACAGCTTGGAGTAGGAGTAAGGCTGGTGATACACCCCACTGGAAAAATTCCAGTCCTCCTCGGTGAAACAGTCCCGGGGGATCTCCTGCAGATCGGCATTGTCGCCATAGATGGCCGCCACACTGCTGGTGAGCACCACCCGCTGCACCGAGGCAACCCGATTGGCCGCCTCCAGCACATTGCGGGTACCCTCCACCGCCGGCCGGATCAGCGCTGCCTCAGCGTCGTCAAAACCGCGAATCACAAACGGTGACGCGGTGTGCAGCACCACCTCGCAACCCTCCATGGCAGCATCGAAACTGCCCGGCTCCAGCAGATCCGCGCGAAACAGTTGCAGCCGCCCCTGGGGCGCCCGGGCCGCCAGCTTGTGCAAGGGCCCCACGGAGCGCTGGTTGTCCGGATCCCGTACCGTACCGTGCACGGTATAACCGGCTTGCAACAGATCCAGAATGATCCAGTTGGCAATATAACCCGAAGCGCCGGTGACCAGGACCGGTTTGGTTTTATCAATGGTTTGTTCCATAGTGACCTCACCGCTGGTGCTGTTGACTCTGGCGAACCCTATTGTAAACCGTGGGTGGACGCAATAGCCTTAGCGACTCCGCCCCCGGCCCCGGTTGCGAATAAGGCACCCATGGAAACCAGCACTGCTCCCCGATACCGCGATATATGGCGTCTCACCTGGCCGGTGATTCTGGCCAACAGCGCCACACCGTTACTGGGTCTGGTGGACACCGCGGTGATCGGGCATACCGCCGGCAGCCAGCATCTGGGTGGCGTTGCCCTGGGCTCGCTAATTTTCAGTTTTGTCTACTGGGGCTTTGGTTTTCTGCGCATGGGCACCACGGGTTTCGTGGCTCAGGCCACCGGCCGGCGGGACGAAGCCCGCATCCGCGAGGTGATCCTGCGGGGCCTGGCCATGGCCAGCCTGATCGGGGTCGGCTTATTGTTGCTGCAGTGGCCCCTGCGAATCCTGTCGCTGTCCCTGTTCGGGGCCAGTAACGAGGTGGAAACCATCACCGGCGATTATTTCCGGATTCGCATCTGGGGTGCGCCGGCGGTGTTGGCCAGCTATGTACTGCTGGGCTATTTCATCGGCCGGGGAATGAGTGGCACCCTGTTGCTGGTGCAGGCGGTGCTGAACGGCCTCAACATGCTGCTGGACATCGGGTTCGCCGGTTACTTGCAGTGGGGTGCCCGGGGTATTGCTCTGGGTACTGCGCTGGCGGAATGGATCACTCTGGGGTTGGCCCTTCTGCTGGTATGGCGGCATCAAAGCCAGCACACCCAGTGGCCCGGCCTCGACCAGCTGCCATGGCGGGGACTGCTGGCCTGGCACAAACTGTTACCGGTGTTGCGGGTGAATCTGGACCTGATGATCCGTACCCTGTTTCTGTTGCTGGGGTTTGCGGTGTTTACCGATCAGGGCGCCCGTTATGGCGACATCACCCTGGCCGCCAATCATATTCTGCTGCAGTTTATTTCCTTCTGCGCCTTTTTTCTCGACGGGTTCGCTTACACCACCGAAGCGCTGGCGGGCCAGGCCCTGGGACAACGGGATCGGCCCCGCTTCCACCAGGTCCTGCGCCGCACCACCCTGCTGGCGGCCATCACTGCCCTGGCACTGGCGGCGGGCATCCTGTTCCTGGGGCCGGTGCTGTTGGCCTGGCTAACGGATCTGCCCCAGGTCCAGTCCCGGGCACAGGAATTCCTGATCTGGTGTGGCCTGTACGTCACCCTATCCTTTGTGGCGTTTCAGCTGGACGGACTGTTTATCGGCACCACCACCACGGCGCCACTGCGCAACGCATCGATTCTGGCCACCAGTGGTTTTCTGGCCCTGGTGTGGGGTCTGGGGGCCCTGGGCAACACCGGACTGTGGCTGGCATTCGTGGGCTTTGTGGTGCTGCGGGGCCTGCTGCTGGGGTTGTCAATCGACGGTATCACCCGGCGCCTGTAACCGTTGCTGGCTTCCCGGGGTAGTGCGCAAGCCCCACTGCCGGAACTGCGATACCGGCATGGGGCGGGCCAGATAAAACCCCTGCACCCGATCACAGCCCAGCCGCACCAGGCTGTCCAGCGCCGCCTGAGTTTCCACCCCTTCCGCCACCGTTTGCAGTTGCAGGGCCCGCGCCAGCTTGATGGTGTTATCAACGATACGGTAATCGCTCTCCTTGTGTTCCATTTGCACGATAAAGCTGCGATCGATTTTCAGTTCATGGATCGGCAGCCGACTGAGGTAGGCCAGGGAGGAATAGCCGGTGCCATAATCGTCCAAAGCGATATGACAACCAATGGATGCCAGCTGATTGAGATTGTCGATCACCAGATTGAAGTTTTCAGTGGACGAGGTCTCGGTCACCTCAAAGACCACGTCGTGTAAATTGATGCCCTGCTTATCCGCTTCGGCGGTAATGAACGATATCAGTTTGGCCTCCATCAGGTTCTGTACCGACAGGTTGATACTGAGGCTGAGGATGTGACCGGCGGCATTGAATTCCCGCAACAGTGCAAAAGACTCGGTAATCACAAAGCGGGTCAACTGGGCCATCTGCCCGGCCTCCTCCGCCACTTCGATAAACTCCACCGGCGGCACCACGCCGAATTTGGCGCTGTTCCAGCGCAACAGCACCTCCACACCCCACACCTCGTTACGGCGGCAGTCGAATTGCGGTTGCAGGTATAACTCCAACTCCCGGTCCCTGATGGCATTGAGCAGTTCCCCCATCATCGCCAGCCGGCGGCGGCCAAAGGCATCGATATCGGAGCTGTAGATGGTCAGCACCTCGCGCACCCGACGGCCGTAATCCAGCGCCGCACTGGCATGCTGCATCAGCAGGTCCGGGCGTTCACCGTGTTTGGGGTACATGGCCACCCCACAGTAGGATTTAATGTGGGCAGCGGTGCCGGCCACTTCCACCGCCCCGCCATGAATCTGCATCACCCGACTGACAAAGTCCCGCACCGGGCGATACCCCTGCCCCATTCGCACCAGACAGGCCAGGCTGCCAAATTCAGTCACCGCCACTTGCGCCGGAGGTTGCGCTTCAATGGCAATGGACTGGACATCATTGTTCAGCTCGCCATTGATGCGTTCAATGATACTGGTAAACATGTCCTCCGCCAGGCGCCGGCCCATGGAGGAGGAGATGTCACGAAACTGGGGAAAATACAGCAACACCAGGGCAAACGAGTCATACTCGGCGCGGGAGCCGACCATCTCATTGAGACGCTTCTGCAACAGCGCCTCGTTGGGGAAACGGGTGATGGGGTCGTGCAGCGCCTGCTGCAGGGCCTGCTCCTGAACCTGGACAGTGGCCTGCTGCGCGGCTTCCATTTTTGCCATGGCAATCAGCTTGTGTCGGCGCTCCTCCTTAATGCGGTGGGCCAGGGCAAAGGAAAACAATAATGCCTCCACCATGGAGCCGGCCTGCAGTGCATGGTTGGTCAGGGTGGAAGGCTCCAGCAGCCCGAACACCGTGGCCAGATACAATAATGCCCCCACCGCCAGCGCCGCCGAGGCAAATACAAAGTAGCGGGCGATTTCCACGCCGGAAAACAGCGCGGTTACCCCCGCCAGCATCACCAGAGCCACCGTCACCAGCCCGGCACAGCCCGCCAGAAAGGCCCCGGATTCAGGCACCCAGAATACCGCGGCGACGATCAACAGATTGACCAGACACATCAGCTTCAAGGCCCAGCGTATAACCGGTCGCAAGCGGTCACCGCCGAGGAAACTGAGGCAGAAACACAACAGCCAGAACTGGGAAAATCCCGCCGATATGGCGAGCACCTCCCGGGTATAAGCCCGGGTGGGCCAAAGGTAGTTACCCCCCAGTCCGGAAATCGCCAGCATCAACCCACCCAGGGACAGCATGGCCAGCACATAGAAACCATAGGTGATGTCCGCCATGGAGATAAACAGGAAGCTGTTGTACAACAACAGCGCCAGGATCACGCCGAAATAGACTCCCCACAACGAGGCCTCCAGTATCTGACGCTCCACCAGATAATCACGACTCCAAAGCTCTACCGGAATCTGCAGGGAGGTGCTGGACTGAACCCGCAACAACACGGTGAATTGGCCCTGCAGCTGTTCCGGCAGCTGAAAAGCCAGTTTATTGGCCCGCAACCGCTGCTCGCCGCTGCGCAAAGCCCGCAGATCAGTTTGCCAAACCAGGGTGCCCTGCGGCTGGCGTAACAGATACAGCTTGACGTTCTGCAGCAGCGGGTAGGGTATCACCAGATACCAGCGTCGATGGGGGGGGCTGGTGATCACCAGTGGCACCTGCAGCCAGACCGCCTGTTCGGCAAAGCCAAAATTCAGCACGCCGCCGCTGGTGTTGCGGAGCCAGTGGTCACTGGCCAGCGCGTCCCGCAGCGTCACCCGGCCACTGCCATCCACCAGGTAACTCAGATAGGCATCGAGATTGTAATATTCGTACTGGTCGTCCTGGACCACCACGGCATCCGCAGCGATCAGCGACGGACTGACCAAAAAAAGACCAAGCAGCGGCAACCACCCAAAGCGGCCACGATGGCGGAAAAAGTTGTCCATGCTGCCACCTTCATTCAAATTTCATGATTCCGGCTTTGACGCGAGCAGATTTTTAACCAAAATAAGTCAATCAGGAACAGTATAGATGGATCTGAACAATGAAAACATCTCAGGGAGAACACCGGCGCCATCAACGCAGCCGAATCAAAACGACCGTGTCCATGAATCTCGAACCGGAACCAGTTATCACTCATACCAGCGGTATTTTCTCCAGCGGGGTGGCGCTGCCCAATAATGGGCAGCGTCAACTGAAGCCGGGCCAGAAAGTCCGGCTTACCTTTGAGGATGACGAACACCTGATAGTGGAAGCCACCATCGTTCGGGTCTCGGCACAGGATATCGAGGTGGCTCTGGCGCCGCCGCTGTCCGACAATCAGGTGGGCAACATCATCCAAACCGCGCCCTGGCATCAGCGGCTGCGCCTGCGCATTCGACGCAGTTTCTGGCGCAACACCCGGCGGATCAGTTTGTTCCTGTGCAACACGCTGCTGCGCCCCCTGTTTATCCGGCTGGTGCGTCCCAGCTTTCTGTTTGCAGTGTACGGCACTGAACGTGACGTAGCCACCTACACCACACCGGCCATGGTGCGGCTGATGCCGGACCTGCTGTTGGGGGGCGTGATCCGCAACGGTTCCCGCCGGGGGCTGTTGGTGGCCTCCAAGTTTTACGAGCAGGAGCTGGCCCAGGACTCCACCAAGGTACGGGCCTATCTGCAGCATCTGCGGGCGGAGTTCCCGCGGATAAAAACCATCGCCCTGGTGGGGCGGCTGCCCAACTTCGTGATGAAGGCCGGGGAACCCATTGCGCCCCCATTCGTGGACGGCTCCATGGGTACCCGCTATATGATCTACGATATCGCCCGGCAATTGCTGCTGCGTCCGGAGCAGCAGGGGGAGAATACCATTACTGTACTGGGGGGCGCGGGCCGGATCGGCAACCGGGTCTGCGAGGATCTGACCCGGATCTATCGCACGGTGATCGCCTTTGATCCCCGTTACACCGAGCCGGAACAGATTTATACCCCACTGGGAAAAATCGTCCGCAGCAACGATCCCAAGGTGTTCGAGCAGTGTCGCCTGTACATTGCCCTCACTCACCATGGCGATGTGATCCGGCCCCTGGCGCAACACATGCCGCCGGGGTCCGTGGTGGCCGATGATACTCACCCCTGTATCAGCCTGGAAGTACGCCAGGAAATGGGCCAGCGGGAGATCAGTGTGGAAAAAATCGTACTGGTCCACGCCGACTTTCATATGTGGCCGCGGATGCCCGGCTGGAACAACAGCGCCATTCCCGGCTGCCTGGTGGAAGCCCTGGTATTACTGGAACAGCAGGATGCGGACGTGGCGGACTTTGAAGCCTTTTGCAAAACCGCCCGCGACATTGGTTTTGCAGGCAAACTGATCCCGCCCCTGGATGAGTAATATCCTGGACGCCCATAGCGGGGCGTCGAGATTCGGCGCGAAACCCTTTATACTGAGCTAAATTTTCAGCCACCAGGTAGTCTATGGCCACCAAAAACAGTCTTGCCAACCCCAAAAGCCAGATCACCATCCGCAATGCCGTGTTGCAGGACGCCCCGGCCATTTGTGCGCTCACTGACAAGGTCTACGCCGGCACCGGCATGTACGGTTATTCGGAAGGGGCCATCACCGGCCAGATCAATCACTTCCCCCAGGGTCAATTTGTCATCACCATCGAGGATCATGTGGTGGGGTATTGCGCCACCTTTCGCATTGGCGAGGAACTGGCACTGAAATCCCACAACTGGACCGAAATTACCGGCAACGGCTATGCCTCACGTCACGACCCCGAGGGCGACTGGCTCTACGGTATGGAGGTGGCGGTGGATCCGGATTACCGGGGCTACCGGCTTGGGCAACGGCTTTATAACGAGCGCAAAAAGCTGTGCCAGAATCTGGGGCTGAAAGGCATTGTGTTCGGCGGTCGCCTGCCCTCTTTGGCCAATCGCCTGAAGAAGTTTGCTTCGGTGGAAGCCTATGTGGAGCAGGTGCTGAACAAGAAGCAGCGGGATCCGGTGTTGTCATTCCAGTTGCACAATGGTTTTGAAGTGATCGGCATTATCCCCCATTACCTGGACGCGGATGTGCAATCCCGGGGTTATGCGGTACATCTGTTGTGGCGTAACCCCAAGGTGCCCAAGGAAGAGACCAGCGCCCCCCGCAAGAAATACGGCGGCCGGGTACCGGAATCCATTCGTATCGGCTCGGTGCAATATATGCAGCGCCGGGTACATTCGTTCGAGGAATTTCTTTCCATCGTTGAATACTTTGTGGATGTGGTGGCGGATTATAAGGGCGACTTCGTGGTATTCCCGGAGCTGTTCGCCCTGCAGTTGTTGTCCATCGAGGATCAGGCCCTGTCGCCCATGGAATCCATTGAGGCGCTGACCAAATATACCCCTCAGTTCAAGGAAGCACTGCGGGACATGTCACTGCGCTACAACATCAATATCATTGGCGGCTCCCACCCCACCATCATGCCCAACGGCCGGGTGGAAAATATTGCGTATATTTTTCTGCGCGACGGCACCATCCATGAACAGCCCAAAATCCATCCCACCCCCAACGAGGTGTACTGGTGGAACATCGAGGGCGGCAATACCCTCAAAGCCATTGAGACCGACTGCGGTCCCATCGGGGTGCTGATCTGTTATGACTCGGAGTTTCCGGAGCTGGCCCGCCATCTGACAGACCAGGGCATTTCCATCCTGTTCGTGCCCTTCTGTACTGATGAGCGCCAGAGTTATCTGCGGGTACGCTACTGTTGTCAGGCCCGGGCGGTGGAAAACCAACTCTATGTGGTGATGTCCGGTAACGTGGGTAACCTGCCCAAGGTGAACAACATGGACATTCAATATGCCCAGAGTTGTATTCTCACCCCCTGTGATTTTCCCTTCGCCCGGGACGGGATCGCCGCCGACACCACCCCCAACGTGGAAATGATCGCCTTTGCGGACCTGCGGCCGGAAACCTTAATGATGGCCCGCAACAACGGCACGGTGAAAAACCTGCAGGACCGGCGCCACGACCTTTACAGCCTCAACTGGCGCGGCCGCTGATTACTTCTCCACGAACGCCCGCTCAATCACATAGTGGCCCAGGTCACCGTGGCGGGCTTCGGCGAACCCCCGCTGATCCAGAATGCGGCCGGTATCCTTCAGCATGGCGGGGCTGCCGCACAGCATAAACCGATCCCGCTCCGGATCCATATCCGGCAAACCGATGTCTGCATACAGTTTGCCGGTGGCCATCAGGTCCGTTATGCGGCCCCGGTTGGGAAAGGGCTCCCGGGTCACGGTGGGGTAATAAATCAGTTGTTCCCGCACCTGCTCGCCGAAGAACTCATTGTCCGGCAGCTCCCGGGTGATGTAATCCCGGTACGCCAGGTCCGCCACATGACGCACCCCGTGCACCAGTATCACCCGCTCGAACTGCTCGTAGACTTCGTGATCCTTGATGATGCTCATAAACGGCGCCAGCCCGGTGCCAGTACTGAGCAGATACAGGTTACGGCCCGGCAGCAGATGATCCACAATCAGGGTCCCGGTGGGCTTGGTGCTGACGAACACCTCATCCCCCACCTGCAGATGCTGCAGCCGTGAGGTGAGCGGTCCATCCGGCACTTTGATGCTGAAGAACTCCAGTTGTGGCTCGTAATTGGCACTGACGATGCTGTAGGCGCGTAACAACGGCCGCTGCTCAGTCTGCAGGCCGATCATGGTGAAATGACCGTTCTTGAAGCGAAAACCGGGGTCGCGACTGGTGGTGAAGCTGAACAGGGTGTCATTCCAGTGATGCACTGCGGTCACCCGTTCGGTAATCAAATTGGCCATAACTGACTCCGCCATATCCAAATGTGGTGACACCATAGACGAGGGGACACATATCTGTAAAATGGGTATTATTTATATATTTAATCGATTTTTCCGATATGAAGTACAGTCTACGGCAGTTACAGGTGTTTCTGGCCACCGCCCACCACGGCAATCTCTCCCGGGCGGCGGCCAGCCTTGCCATGTCCCAGTCCGCCGCCAGCAGTGCCCTGGCGGAGCTGGAGCATCAGTATGGGATCAAGCTGTTCGACCGGGTGGGGAAACGACTGCAACTGAACGCCCTGGGACAGGCGCTGCGGGGCCAGGCCCAGGGCCTGCTGCGACAGGCGGAAGAGCTGGACCTGGCGCTGCAACAACACTCCGCCGCCAGCCATTTGCGGGTGGGCGCCACCCTCACCATTGGCAATTACCTGGCGATTCACATCATGACCCGCTACCTGCAGGATGCGCCGGGGGCCCGGGTGGAGCTGGACGTGGCCAACACCGCCACCATTGCCCGGCGGGTGAAAAATTTTGAGCTGGATCTGGGGCTGATAGAGGGGGAACTGGCGGATCCGGCCCTGGAAATCGAGCCCTGGATGGAAGACGAACTGGTGGCCTTTTGTGCCCCTGAACACCCCTATGCCCGTACCCGGGTCCTGGATGATGAGGCCATCCGGCAGGCACAGTGGATTCTGCGGGAGCAGGGCTCAGGCACCCGCCAGACCTTCGACTGGGCCATGCACGGGCTGCTGCCGGAGCTGGATATTCTGCTGGAATTACAGCACACCGAAGCCATCAAACGGGCGGTGGAAGCCAATCTGGGGTTGGGTTGTCTGTCCCGGCTGGCGCTGCGGGAGGCGTTCAGGCGAGGCTCGCTGGTGCCTTTGGAAACACCCCACCGCAACCTGCGCCGGCAGTTTTATTTTATCCTTCACCGCCAGATGTACCGAACCAGTGGCGTCGACCAGTGGCTGGCCCTGTGCCGTCAGCTTTTTTCCTGATGCGGGGGTTACAGCCGCTGAGGTTACAGCCGCTGGCGTTTGTGCTCCTTCTTATGCCGGTACATTCGCTCGTCCGCCAGTTTCACCCAGTCCCCGGCCTCGTTGATAGCCTCGCCTCCCAGGGCCACCGCGCCATAGGAAATGGTCACGCTGACATTGCGGTAATCCGGCAGCTCAATGGCCCTCAGTGCCTGCTCCAGCTTGCGCAAAAACCGCTGCGCCTCCCGGTGATCGGTTTCCCGCAGTAACAACAGGAATTCATCCCCGGCATAACGATAAAAGGAATCGGTTTCCCGGGTGTTGCTGCGCACGCACTTGGCAAACTCAGCCAGCACCTGATCACCGGCTTCGTGACCATGGGTGTCATTCACCTCCTTAAAATCATTGAGGTCAATAAAGATCAAAGTGGCCGGGGTTTGATAGCGCTTGTGCAGGGCAATAGATTCATTGAGGTCACTGGTGGAATAGGGTCGTCGCACCGCCATGGTGAGGGGATCAAACTTGGCCAGCTGCTCCAGTTGGCGATTGGTTTGCTTGAGCCGCTCCCTGGCCTCGTGTTCTGCGGTCACGTCCCTTGCCAGCCCCACCACGCACAACAGCTCTCCGCTCATCCCCCGCACCGGAGTCCCTTCATCGTGAATGTAGCGGATCGACCCGTCCCGGGCCCGAATCCGGTAATTCACAAACCAGACGCCCTGTTTGTGACGTTCGATTTCCGCTTCCACCCGCTCCCGGTCCTCCGGCAATATCGCTTCCAGAAAGCTCTTGGGATGTTGCATCACGCTGGCGATGGAACGCCCCCAGATCTCCTCGAACCGGTTGTTAATGAACAACATTTTCTCGATTCCCGGGGTGGCCATCCAAACCACGCCATTCACATGGTTGGCAATGCTTTTGAACTTGGCCTCGGAGGCCAACAACTCCTGCTCAAATTCCTTGCGGTAGGATATATCCTCAAAAATGGCGATCACATAGTCTGGGCTGTCCACCTCTCCGCGGTACAGGGAAAGGGTCTGAATTCCCCACACGTCGTTGCCTTTGCGATCCACAAAACGCTTCTCGATACGCACATGATCGCGGTTGTCAGACAGCAACCGGTGCAAGGCAATGCGGTTGGCGTCCCGCTCCTCCGGCTGACTGATGATATTGATGGAGCGGCCCTCCAGTTCCCGCCGCCGGTATCCGAACATGGTGGCAAAATGCTGGTTAACCGCAATAAAGTTCCCCTCCAGGCTTAACTGGGCGATGCCCACCGGCGCCAGCTCGAAGATGGAACGGAAGGTCTGCTCCATTTCCGCCACATGGCGCTGAATATTCTCCACCCGGGAAACATCCTCCAGATTCAATACCGCATAGCGCTCCTCGTTCAGGGGATACAAACCCAGATTCACCTCCACCCGCCGATACCGCCCTTGCGCGGTGGCCAGAGTAACAGCGCTGTTGATTTCCTCTCCGGTGTCGGTGCCGGCAAACAGGTGTCGCAGGCGACCGCCCTCCGGCCGCACCAGGGCCGGCAGAAAGGTTTCCACCGGCTGGCCCACCACCTCGTCGGCGGGACTTTGCAACAATTTACCGGCTTCATCGTTGGCCACCACCACCTGACCGCTTTCCGCCACCACCAGGGTGGGGCTGGGGATCGCATCCAGTAACGGCTGGTGCGCTTCTATGGTTTGTTGGCGCTGACGCTGACGCTGGAAATCCCGCCGCAGCCCCCAGTTATAAACCGCCAGCAAGGCAATCAACAGCAGCCCCAACAATAGTGCCAGATCAAACAGGCGCCGGACCTGCCGCTGACGAATCTCCTGACTGCGCAACAGTTCCACCGCCTGCAGCTGGTGCTGGGCAATCAGATTGCGCAGGGCCTGGGAGGCCCGTAAATCATCCACCCGCACCCGCTGGTCAATGACTGAGACGGGCAGATTCTGGCTGTGCAACCGCCGCGCCAGCTCCAGATTCACGGCGTATTCACCGATCGTGCGTTCAATGATATGCATCTGCGCCTGCATGGCGGCGCTGCGGTCCTGCTGCAGATGACGGTAATTGGCGAACAAACCGTTGAGCCGCCTCAAATCGGCGCTGGCGGCCTGGTAATAGGCTTCGTCGCCGCGCAGCACGTAGTTTTTGAAATTGTGAATAAAACCGGTATAGCCCAGCTCATTGATCACCAGACTGACCCCGGATTGATTGTCCAGGGCGGTACGCAACTCCCGGGACATTGCCTCACTGGAGCGCTCCAGGGATTTGGAAATCATCACCAGGGCCAGCAAGCCAGCGGCCAATAACACGGCGATAACAGCCTTGAATTTCACCAGAATCTCTTCCTTGAAGATGACTGTTCAGTGGCGAGGTTGCCCCCGGCATTGGTTCGTTGAGCCAGACGTTAGCCGCATATGGCGGCCACTGCAATAACCCCGCTGCGTCAACGGCAGGCGCTGGGCGCCAACCCCGGCTTATGGTTTACCGCTGTGGATATGGGGCCGGCGGCCATCACCGCTTTGCACAATAACGCAATTCCGTCCCGCGTGCTTGGCGGCATTGAGACCGGCGTCTGCCCGCTCCATCAGATCCTCCACCTGCTCCCGCTCATCGATATTGGCAGTGACGCCAATGCTGACGGTGAAGCTGAGGGCTTGGCCATCGTAGGTGAAAACCTCTTCCATCCAACGCCGGCGAATACGCTCCGCCACCAGGTAACCACCCCCTTCCGGCGAGGCCACCAGCAGGGCACAGAACTCTTCCCCGCCCACCCGGCCCAGCACGTCCTCTTCCCGCAGATTGTCCCGTGCCACTTCCGCAAACCGGCGCAACACACTGTCGCCGAAGGCATTGCCAAAATGCTCATTGCATTGTTTGAGGCGATCAATATCCATCAACAGCATCACCAGCGGCTGCTGATAACGACAGGCCCGCCGCTGTTCCTTGTGGGCGAACTCAAAAAAGCTGCGGCGGTTCAGCACGCCGGTCAGCGGATCGGTGATGGTGAGCCGCTCCAGCTCCTGCTGCAGACGTTTGCGCTCCGTGATGTCCATGATGGAAATAAACGCCGCCTTTACCCCGGCAAAATCCATCAGGTTACCGGTGAGGGCGGCCCAGAAAGTACGCCCGCTCTGGACCTGCAGCAGCATCTGTTGATCCAATAGGCGTTGCTGCTGTTGCAGATCATGGAAAAAGCCGGTGCGATCCTCCCGCCGGGACCAGAATTCCCGGGAACGCAATTCATCACAGGGCGTATTGGGATCGATATCAAACAATTCAAAGGCGCTTTGATTGGCATAAAGCACCGGGTATTCCTCCACCAGTTCCACGATCAGAATGGGATAGGGGGCCGCGTCCAGGATCGCCTGCATGCGATGCTCATTGCGTTGCTGGGCCATTTCCGCCAGTTTGGTGTCAGTGATGTCCTGCACGGTGGCGGTCTCCCGCACTGGCGTGTAGCCATCGCCCAGAAAAACCTGGCCCGCCAGGTGCACGTACTTTTCCTGGCCGTTGGGGCAACGCACCCGGTGATCGCAATGATATACACCGCCTGTGACGTAGGCGCTGGCCACCGCCTCGGTCACCCGTTCCCGGTCAGCGGGGTGAATCAGGCTCTCATAATGAAACCCGGTGGCCCCCGCTTCCATGCCCAGGACCTGCCTGGCCTCGTCGGACCAAAAGGTCTGGCCGGTGGAGAAGTCCCGGCTCCAGCTGCCCACCCGGGCGATGGCCTGAGCTTCCTGCAGCCGCTCCCGGATACTGTCCAGCACCTCCTCCCGATCCAGCAGAGCCTGACGGAAATAATGATACAAAGCCCACAGCAGGGCCACCACCAGCAACAGGATTCCCAGCACCAGCGCCACCCAGTAGCTGTGCTCGAACCAGCTGCTGCGGCCACCTTCATACAGCACTTCCACTTCGTCCATGGCCCGGGCGGCGGGACTTAGCAATGGCGCCAGACAGCCGACCACAGCGGCACTGAAACTTTCCTGTTTTTTAACTATCTTAAAGTCTGTCCATCGCACTCTGGCGTTACCCGCACTGCTGGCTGCTATCTCGGTTATCCCATCAGTGTAGTTCAGTCTGGAGTGATCGTGACGTTTAATGGCAGTAACGAAATCCCCTGTGTGGGCCATGGTTTTCAATATCTTAGAGGAGTTCGGCACAGTATCTGCTTGTTATGCTGAGATTCGATCCAGGGCAATACGGAGGGTGCCACCGGCCATGAGATATTTACTGCCAGCACTGCTGTTTGGCCTGCTACTCGCCGCGCCCGGGCAGGCCACAGAGACGGAGCCGGACGAACCGGTGGCGGAGTCGGTGCCGGTGCGCACCTCCGAGCCACCCCGGACCCCGTCGTCAGAGCCGGCCGCAGGGGCCACCGCCAGCGCGCCCGCCGCGACAACCACCAACCC
This sequence comes from Pseudomonadales bacterium, assembly GCA_002701845.1. Lineage (GTDB taxonomy): Bacteria > Pseudomonadota > Gammaproteobacteria > Pseudomonadales > Ketobacteraceae > Ketobacter. The sequence continues at coordinate 72,851 of NZXG01000023.1, read as the reverse complement.
GGCGCCGGAGGAATCCGCCCAACCCTTCGCCCTGTTAAACAGCACCATCGCCCCTGGTACCTTGCGCACCCTGCACTGGTCCCCCGGCCTCTCCATGTCCAGCCTGAACACGCCGGTACCGGTGCTGGTGGCCCATGGTGCCGGCCCCGGGCCGGTGATGTGCCTGACGGCGGCCATCCACGGCGATGAGCTCAATGGCATTGAAATCGTGCGGCGAGTGCTGCATCAGGTGGAGCCGGAGGATCTCAACGGCACCCTGGTTGGCATGCCCATTGTCAATCTGGACGGATTTCGCCGCGCCTCCCGCTATATGAGTGACCGCCGGGACCTGAACCGGTACTTCCCCGGCAATCCCAATGGCAGCTACGCCTCCCGCGTGGCCCACTCGCTGTTTCACAAGGTGATTCTGCACTGCGATTATCTGCTGGATATTCACACCGGCTCGTTTTTACGCACCAATCTGCCGCAACTGCGGGGGGACCTGAAAAACCCCATGATTCTTGCCTTCAGCCGGCACTTTGGCGGAATGGGCGTGCTCCATCATCCCGGTGGCAGCGGCACCCTGCGACGGGCGGCGGCGGACTCCGGTATCCCCGCCATTGTCATGGAAACCGGCGGCCCCCATTCTCTGGATCAGGAAGCGGTGGCCCACGGCGTCAAAGGCATTAAGAACCTGCTGCACAATCTGGGCATGCACAAAACCATGCGCCTGTGGCTGATCCCACAGCCGGTGTTCTATCAGTCCACCTGGGTCCGCTCCAATCAGGGGGGCATTATGTTGTCCCAGGTGGAATTGAATGAAAAAGTGGAAAAGGGCCAACTGCTGGGGCGGGTGATCGACCCCATCACCAATACCAGCAGCGATATCCTGTCGCCCCTGGACGGGATCGTTCTGGGACGGGCCTTTGACCAGGTGGTGAGTCCGGGGTTCGCCACCTTTCACATCGGCAGTATCGCCACCGAGGAACAGCTGGCCCAACCCATTCCGGCAGCGGTGAATGAACCGGATCTGGAATCCGACAGCGACGCCGGTATGCCGCCACCACCGGCCACGCCGGCGGAAACCACCGATCCCTATCCGGAAGTGGACAGTTAATCCTCTATTGGCGGCTTACTTCTGCAGCAGGAAGTTGATCACTTCGAACAGCGCCTGTTCACCACCGGCATCCCGGACACTGGTTTTATAGCGCCCATTCACCACGAACGCAGGTACGCCGCGGATTTTGTATCGGGCAAATACGCGCCCCGCCTGCAGAGTGTGGGAGGTCACCTGCTCATCGGACCAGGCGGCGGCAAAGGCTTCCGGGCTCACCCCCAGCGTGGTCAGCAAAGCTTTGGCATCTTCACGCCCGGAAATGGTTTCGTTTTGTTCGTGAATATAAGCAAACACCGCCGGCATCGCTTTATCAGCCACCCCCAACTCCTCAATCACGTAGTAGAGTTTGCCCAGGGTTTCGAAATTGCTATTCCAGGTGGCCGGAACCCGTTCGAAGGTCACCGCGTCCGGTTTGCTGTTGTGCAGCCAGGCCTCCACGGCGGGCTCCAGATGAAAGCAGTGGGGACAACCGAAACTGAAAAACTCCACCACCTTGTTCTCCTCCCGGGGCAGATCCGCCAGCACCTCATAATGGGTGCCCTCCACAAACCGCTCCATGCTGAAGGCCAGCGCCGCTGGACTGAGCGCCAGGATCATCAGCCCCAGCCAAACCCGTTGCAATGCTTTCATGATTACTCCCCGTCTGCCGTGGTTGTCCACAAGGTTATGATTTTATAGCAAATTTGATCAGAAATTGCCCCGGGCCAGGGGCCGGGCTCCGAAATTTTACCTATACTGAAAAGATCATAACAGAGTCAATATGTTCAGGATCTATCAGCCCGTCACCAAGTTCACCCGCCGGATTCTCAACAACCGGCAGCATATCCGGCAGGATCTGGCGCTGGCGCTGCGCCACGCCTGGACCCTCCCCCTGCTGGGGGCACCCTGGAATGCGGAGGCGCTGACCCAGTCCGAACTGCACCCCTACAGCTACAATAACTGGGGCGACGTGATCAATCTCAGCCTGCAGACTCTGATTCCCATGGAGCGGCGCACCTACAGCCCCGGTACCATCGCCTGCTACCCGGAACACTATGCCGCCAGCGCCAGCCGGGAGAAGTGGTTTTTCATCAATGGCATCTGCACCTCGCCCCCCATCGCCATCCTCAACGGCCTGGAGCTGGCCAAAGCCTTCCATCGGCCCATTCACCTGATCCATACCCCCACCTACGGCGCCGTCTGGGATCTGTGGGACTCGGTCACCGCCCGCACCCTGCGCAAGGACGGTAAACTGTCCCGGCCGGCCTACAACGTGGTGAAGGAGGCCCTGGCCCACCACGACAAAGTGGTGCTGCTGGGACACTCCCAGGGCACCATCGTCAGCAGCTATATTGCCCGCAAACTGTTAAAGGACAAGCGCTACCGGCATCACGCGCCGAAACTGGAAATCTACTGTATTGCCGGGGTGGCGGACAGTTTCCGCATTGACGCGGAACTTAGCGATCACTTTGGCCGTAATGTGCCCTACGTGGAACACTTCGCCAATGGCCTGGACTTTTTTTGCCGGATCGGAGTGCTGGCCCACAGCGAGAACACCGCCGGCCCGGTGTTTTGTCTGCCGGAGCGCAGCGGCCATTTACTCAATGACCACTATATCCCGGGCCTCTGGCGCGGTGAATACTGTCAACAGCGCTCCCGCCTGTTCAAATACATCGATGGCAACACTCCCGCTTCCACCGATTACGTGCAGCACCACCCCAACAGCCTCGACAACCTGCCCACCACCGCCGGTGCACAGCATCGCCGTATCAATCATCAAGCATAAAGGCCGCGATCTGATCGGCCTGGGCCATGCCGTCGTGATAACCCAGGGCGATCAGCTCCCGACAGAAACTGCGCTCAAACAGCAAATAGCTGAGAATACTGGAGCCGGAACTGCGGGTGGCGCCCACCCCGTGGAGAAACACCCGGATGCTCAGGGGCAGGATGTGCAGATATTTGGCGGCGATGGTATCCAGGCACTGGGACGGTGAGATCACCAGGTTGTCCACCGGGCGCAATTCCCCCTGCGCCTTGCGGCGCACGTGCTCCGGGATCGCCGCCAGCATGTTGTTGATCCGGTCCATGCGCTCCACGTCGTATTCCAGACTGTCCAGAAAGATACTGTTCATCAGATGGCCGCCGATCTGCGCCAGGGAGGGATATCCGGTCAGCGGTCGCTTCACTTCCGGCGCCGAGCGGTTGCCGCTGACCCCCACCACCAGCACCTTGCGCGCCCCCAGATGCAAAGCCGGGCTCAACGGCGCCAGTTGTCGCACGGCACCATCGCCAAAGTATTCGCGGTTGATACGCACCGCCGGGAACACCACCGGGATGGCGCTGGAGGCCATCAGGTGATCGATTTTCAGATGCGTGCGCAGCCCGATACGCTGAAACCGCTTCCAGGCGCTGATATCCGGCGAACCCTGAAAAAACGCCACCGAGTGACCGGAATTGTAGCCGGAGGCGGTCACCGAGATGGCCCGTAAGAAGCCGTTATCAATGGCATCCTGAATATGCTCAAAGCCGATCATGCGTTCCAGCAGGTGAGCCAGGGGACGATTGTCCAGCAGTGAGGAGCGGTTGCGGGAGGCAAACACCAGACTGGCGACCCAGCGCATGGCGTTAGTGAAGACCCCCACCGGGTCGGAGCGGTACACCTGATGGGGACGAAACATCTTCCAGACCGATTCAATGTTGTAAACCGCGTTGCGGAAATTATCCGCATGGGCCGCCAGCGCCACGGCATTGATGGCGCCGGCGGAGGTACCGGAAATAATGCCAAAGGGATTGCGGGTGGACTCGGGCATGATATGGGCAATGGCTTTCAACACGCCCACCTGATACGCCGCCCGGGCCCCGCCGCCGGACAGCACCAACGCACTGTGTAAATGGGTGTTGGTGCTCTTTATTTTCCGCATACTGCCAATTCCTGGATCAATACACTAACTGTAGCACGGTGTGCCCGGGGGCAGCGGCCTGTTAGAATACGCGGCTACCTGTTAGTGGAGCAGTTATGAACACCACTCACCTGATTCTGATTCGTCATGGCCAGATCCAGGCCAATGTAGACAAACGCTGGCACGGCTGGACCGACAGCCACCTTACCGAACTGGGGATCGCCCAGGCCGAACGGGTGGCCCAACGCCTGCACCGGGAGCACCCGGATATCAGCGCCATCTATGCCAGCCCCCTGCGGCGCACCCAGCAGACGGCACGGCTGATTGCCGATATTCTGGAGCTGGACGTGGTGGAGGAACCCCGGATCAAGGAATACGGAATCGGGATCTGGGAGGGGGAAACCTTTGCCGATCTGCACAGCAAACACGGCTTCTTCAAGGCGGTGGAGGCCGATCCCCACTACGCCCCGGAGCAGGGCGAATCCATCGCCCAGGTGGGCACCCGGGTGACTCAGGCACTGCAGTCATTCCTGGATCGGCACCCGGGAGAGAAAGTGGTGGCGGTGAGCCACGGCGCCGCCATGGCGCTGGCACTGGCGGGGCTGTTCCATCAGGACTGGTACGCCTGGGGCCAGTACTATTTTATGAACACGTCGGTGACCGAGGTGCGGCTGGGGGAACCGCCGGAGCTGATCCGCTTCAACTGCGTGGCTCACCTGGAGGGTCTCTGAGAGGGGCCCTGAGCCGCCCCCCGGCGCCGACAGTCATTGCTAGTTGGACATATTGCGGCCGTAGAAGATTTCCAGCATCTCCCGCCGCAGCTTGCGACTGATCTGCCCCTGTTCCTCCTCCGACAGATCCTCCACCCCGGTGCCGAACAGGTAATTGTCCAGTTCGAAATCCTTCAGCAGCATTTTGGTGTGGAAAATATTTTCCTGATAGACATTCACATCGATCATCTCGTAGAGATCCAGGGTTTCATCCAGGAAGAAGTTCTGAATGGAGTTGATCTCATGATCGATGTAGTGCTTCACCCCGTCCACGTCCCGGGTGAAACCGCGTACCCGGTAATCCACGTAGACGATATCGGAGTCAAACTGGTGGATCAGATAGTTCAGGGCCTTCAGCGGGGAAATCACCCCACAGGTGGACACGTCGATATCCACCCGAAAGGTGCTGATACCGTTTTCATTATCGGGATGGGTTTCCGGATAGGTGTGCACAGTGACATGACTTTTATCCAGATGCGCCACCACGGACTCTTTCAGGGGGCCCGGCTCCTCCTTGGTGGGATCCACGTCCGGCGCCACCGGGTGCTCGGCAATCAGCATAGTGACACTGGCACCCTCCGGATCGTAATCCTGACGCGCAATATTCAGCACCGTGGCGCCGATAATCTCGGTAACCGTGGTCAGAATCTGAGTCAGCCGCTCGGCATTGTACAGCTCATCAACGTACTCACGGTATTCACGACGGTGCTCCGGCGTCTTGGCGTAGCAGATATCGTAAATATTGAAGCTCAGGGACTTGGTGAGGTTATTGAATCCGTGCAGTTTCAATTTGTGAGGAATTTCGTCGTTCATCAATCAGATCTCGCTAGGGGAGCTTGGTGAATATGAGTGGTTACAGAGAGGACCGGCTCAGGGACAACTGATGCCGACACCGATGGGATTACGACGGGCGCGACAATACCGAATCCTATTGTAGCGCCCATGGCGGGCGGCACACAACGCGCACCGGTTGCAGCCGGGCCGACCAGCCATCAGGCGGTGGCCCTCACTTCGTGACTGTGGGTCACCGCCACTCCTGCCCGGCTGAGCATGATAGAGGCTGAACAGTATTTCTCCGCTGACAGGGAGACCGCTCGTTTGACCTGAGCTTCCTTTAGGTTGTTGCCGGTGACCACGAAATGCAGGTGAATGGATTTGAACACCGCCGGCACCTCGTCCACCCGCTCGGCACTCACTTCGGTGACACAATCGGTCACATCCTGGCGCGCCTTTTTCAGAATGTGCATCACATCAAAGGCGGAGCAGCCCCCCACCCCCAACAGCATCAACTCCATGGGGCGCACACCCTGGTTTTCGCCCCCATGGTCCGGCGGCCCATCAATCATCACGGTATGTCCGGAGCCGGATTCCGCCTCGAACTTGACCTTACCGGCCCAGCGGATGGTTGCTTTCATGGTTGGTTCCCCTACGGCGTCAGCACTGGGGCCGGGGCCCCGTCAGGCGCGCCACGATAACACAAAGCCGATTATTTGGGGCAAAATTTTTAAACCCTGTAGGTCGATTTTTGCTCGATTAATCCGCCACTGAAAAAATCCCTGGTTTTACCCAGGAAAACACGGCAGCGGTTCACATCCAACCACCAAATTCTGCGTTATAATTTACTGATACGCTTTGATTTTTGATCATTGCCACCAAAGACTGCGGCGAACCCCAGCCCTGATTGACTGCTCAAAGTAGCGGACCCCGACTTTTGGGGCCATAATGAAAAAAGCAGGGAAGATCTGTCGCCTCAGTCAAGCACATTCACAGGATCATCAACATATCGGGTCAACCAATGACGTTACAACCTAATCGTTTAATTCCGGACACGGAACATTTCCTGGCCAACTGCCACCGGCGCAAGTATCCCGCCAAGAGCACGTTGATCTACGCCGGTGACGACTCCGATGCGCTGTATTACATCATCAAAGGCACAGTGATGGTGGTGATTGAGGATGACGATGGCCGCGAAATGATCATGGCCTACCTGAATGAAGGCGATTTTTTCGGGGAAATGGGCCTGTTCGATGAGGCCGCCGGGCGCAGCGCCTGGATCCGGGCCAAAACCGAATGTGAGGTGGCGGAGATCAGCTACAGCAAGTTCAAGCAACTGGCGAAAGAGGACGCGGACATTTTGTTTGCGGTGAGCGCCCAGATCGCCGGCCGGCTGCGGGCCACCACCCGCAAAGTCGGGGACCTGGCATTTCTGGATGTGACCGGGCGGGTGGCCCGTACCCTGATCGATCTGTGCAAGCAACCGGAAGCCATGACCCACCCCGACGGCATGCAGATTAAAATCACCCGCCAGGAAATCGGCCGTATTGTGGGCTGCTCCCGGGAAATGGTGGGCCGGGTGCTGAAGAATCTGGAAGAGCAGAAACTGATTCAGGTGAAAGGCAAAACCATGGTGGTGTACGGCACCCGCTGACCTGAAATACCGCCGACCCGGGCCGCCCCCCACTCTCATTCCGCGCCGCAGACAACAAAAAAGCCGCTCACAGCGGCTTTTTCAGTGCCCGGCAAAACCGGCTCCCAGGCTCAGGCGTGGCGAATATCGTCCACCGTGGCCAACGGATAATGTTCGGGATAGGGTCGGGTGGCCACACCGCTATCCACCGCCGCCTGCGCCACCGCTGAGGATACGGCCCCCAACAACCGGGGATCCATGGGCTTGGGGATAATGTAATCGCGGCCAAACTCCAATTCCACCCCGTCGTAAGCATCCCGCACCACCTGGGGCACCGGCTCCTTGGTCAGTTGACTGATGGCATGCACTGCGGCAATTTTCATTTCCTCGTTGATTTCCGTCGCCCGCACATCCAGGGCACCGCGGAAAATGTAGGGGAAGCCCAGCACATTGTTCACCTGATTGGGATAATCGCTACGACCGGTGGCAACGATCACATCGTCCCGGGTTTCATAGGCCACCTCCGGCCGGATCTCCGGATCCGGGTTGGCCAGGGCGAATACCACCGGGTTGGGTGCCATCAGATTCAGCATGGCCGGGGTCAGCAGATTGGCACTGGACACCCCGATGAAAACGTCCGCCCCTTCCAGCGCATCTTCCAGGGTGCGCTTGTGGGTTTCGTGGGCGAAGGCCGCCTTGTACTGGTTCAGATCGGTGCGCTCGGAGTGGATCACCCCATTGCGGTCCAGCACGTAGATGTTCTCTTTTTTGGCGCCCATTTCCATGATCAGTTTCAGGGTGGCCACCCCGGCAGCGCCGGCGCCGATGCAGACGATGGAAATGTCCTCGATCTTCTTTTCCTGCAGTTCCAGGGCGTTCACCAGGCCGGCGGCGGCGATAATAGCGGTGCCATGCTGATCATCGTGAAAGATGGGAATGTCGCACTGCTCCACCAGCACCCGCTCGATTTCGAAGCACTCCGGTGCCTTGATATCTTCCAGGTTGATGCCGCCGAAGGTGGGGGAGATCCGCTTCACGGTATCGATAAAAGCCTGGGGATTCTCCGCGTCCACTTCAATATCAAACACGTCAATGCCGGCAAAGCGCTTGAACAGCACCCCTTTGCCTTCCATCACCGGCTTACTGGCCAGGCCCCCCAGATTACCCAAACCCAGAATCGCCGTGCCATCACTGATCACCGCCACCAGATTGCCCTTGTTGGTGTACTGGTAGGCCAGCTCCGGATCCCGGGCGATCTCACGCACCGGTTCCGCCACCCCCGGGCTGTAGGCCAGAGCCAGATCACGGGCGGTTTCCGTGGGCTTGGTGAGCTCCACGCTGGTTTTACCGGGGCGCGGTTTGGCATGGTAATCCAGCGCAGCTTGTTTGAAGTCGGACATAGAACTCTGCTTCCCGTTTCTGGGTTGGCGAAACCTGTTGTTATTCTCCGGCCGGCATGCCACCGGAACTGGCCCCTACGGGGCCGGGAGAGGGTGGAGTAGCATAGCGAAATCACCCTCAGCGCTCAATAAAAGAATCCGCTGTCAAGGGTCCGGTGGGTCACGGCGACTAATGCCATCACCGCAGGCGACAAATTCAGGGCCGCTGCCAGACGTCAATCCGCCACATGGCGGGATGGGTCACCTTCATTTGAAAGCGTTTGCGCCGGCCCTGACGCACCAGTTCGGGGGTTTTGCCGCGCCAGGTCAGCCGATCGGAAACCCAGCCCCAGGCCACCACCCGGATACCGGTAGCCCCCGGTGCCGCCCGGGAAACCGCCACCAGACGGTCCAGCAGTTGCGGCTCGAAATACCGTGCCACCCGTTGCTCCAGTTTCAGACTGAGCGCCCCTTTTAATTCAACATAGATGGCTTTGCCGGTGAGTTCCACCGTTTCCACCTCGCCCCGGATATGGGCGAAGCCCCCACTGAGGGCCGGATCGGTGGCCGCCAGCGGCTGATAATCCGGGTGTCCCCAGACCCCCAAGCGCCGACCCCGGGCCTGGTCCTGGGCCTGGCGATAGCATTCCAGATAGTCGAGATTGGGGGGGATTGCCACCTGGAACCCGGCCCCCTGTTGCAACAGGCGGGCGGTGATGTTGTCGCCGGCCGCGGTAAACAGATGGCCCAGCACCCGGCCATAGCGGTCTTCCGGGTCTTTGCCGGTCTGCAGCCGCACCCCGGCTTCATCCAGCGCCGCCCGCAACTGCTGTTGCGCCTGTTGCGCCAGGGCCTGGGTAGGTTGCCCGTTGTGACCCAGCTCCGGGGTGTTGATGCCCACCAGGCGCACCCGGCGACCATCCGCCAGCCGCAGGGTGTCGCCATCCACCACCGCCGCCACTGTCACCCGCTGCAGCGATGATTCGGCTGCCGGCGGACACAACGCCCAGGCGTCGCCCAGCAGCAACAGCCAGGCAATAAAAAAGGCCCCCGGGGGAGCCTTTTTCAGCATCGGCATGGGGCGCAGCGGCATTACTTGCTGCGCCGCACTGAACCGAAACGCTTCTTGAACTTGTCGATACGGCCACCGGTGTCCACCACCTTCTGCTGGCCGGTGTAGAATGGGTGGCAGGCGGAGCAGACATCCAGCTGAATGTCTTCCTTCAGGGTGGAACGGGTTTCAATCACGTTGCCACAGCTGCATTTGGCCTTGATGGCCTGGTATTCCGGGTGAATGCCTTGTTTCATGGTAGATTACCTGCTCTTTCGTGCACGCCGCCACCCGATCCCGTGCCGGGCACCGCGTACTGGTTAGGGAGTTCCGCCGGGCCGCAAAGCCAGCCGGGGCGCGAATCATACCAAAGTGTGGCAAATTGGCAAGCGAAGCATTACCCTGTAGCGCTGTTTTGCGCCAGAGCCGTTCCCCGATTGACCCATGAGCAAGCCCGGATCCCACACCATTGTCCAGGTGGCGTTGCCGGTGCCGCTGCGACGCACCTTCGATTACCTGCCGCCACCGGACCTGCCGGTGAACCTGCTGCAGCCCGGCACCCGGGTCCGGGTGCCCTTTGGCCAACGCCAGCTGATTGGCATCATTCATGGAGTGATCCCCCACTCCGAGTACGGTGACCACAAGCTCAAGACCCTGCACCAATTGCTGGATGAAGAGCCCGCCGTACCGGCGCCGTTGCTGGCCTTGTGCCAATGGGCCAGCACCTATTACCAACACCCCCTGGGGGAAGTGTACGCCCATGCCCTGCCCACCCTGCTGCGCAGCCGGGACGCCGGCTGGGAGGAAGTCAGCAGCCGCTGGCAACTGACCCAGAAGGGGCGGCTCATCGGTCTGGACCAGCTGGCCCGGGCCCGGCGCCAGCGCCAGGCCCTGGAAATCCTGCGGCAACACCCGGATGGCCTGCACCAGCCGTTGCTACAGGGGTTTGGCATCAGCCCCGCCAGTCTGCAGGGGCTGCAGGAAAAAGGCCTGCTGGAGCAGCATCAGGACCGGCCCCGGCGCCAGCACTGGCAGCAGGAGCGCATTCTGGCGGAGAGCCCACTGACCCTGAACGATGAACAACGCCTGGCCCTGGAGGCGATCAACGCCCGGGCCGGCTTTCGCACCCTGCTGCTGGAGGGGGTCACCGGCAGCGGTAAAACCGAAGTCTATCTGCAGGCCATCGAGCGCTGCCTGCGCCTGGGGCGCCAGGCCCTGGTGCTGGTGCCGGAAATTGGCCTGACGCCCCAAACACTGCATCGGTTCCAGAACCGGTTCGCCGTGCCGGTGGTCAGCTTCCATTCCCAGCTCAGTGACCGGGAGCGGCTCACCAGCTGGCGCCGGGCCCGCCAGGGGGAGGCCGCCATCGTGCTGGGCACCCGCTCGGCCCTGTTCTGCCCCCTGGAAAATCCGGGCCTGATTGTCATCGACGAGGAACACGATCTGTCCTACAAGCAACAGGATGGGTTTCGCTATCATGCCCGGGATCTGGCGGTGATTCGCGCCCGCCAGGCGGACATTCCCATTGTACTGGGCAGCGCCACCCCCACCCTGGAAACCCTGCACAATGCCCGCAGCGGCCGCTACGAACATCTGCAGTTGAGCCGCCGCGCCGGGTCCGCCACCCCACCCCGGTTCCGGGTACTGGATATCCGCCAGAAAGCCCTTACCCACGGGCTGGCGCCAGAGCTGCTGGGGGAAATGGAGCAGCGGTTGCAACAGAAACAGCAGGTGCTGGTGTTTATCAACCGCCGCGGCTACGCCCCGGTGCTGATGTGCCACGACTGCGGCTGGTACCGGGAGTGCCCACACTGCGATCAGCGCATGACCTGTCATGCCAGCCCGCCCCATCTGCACTGCCATCACTGCAACTATCAGCAGCCTATCCCGCGCCACTGCGGCCGCTGCAACAGCACGGATCTGCGCCCCATCGGCCAGGGCACAGAGCGGCTGGAGGATAATCTGACCAGCCTGTTTCCCAAATTTCCGGTACTGCGCATCGACCGCGACACCACCCAGCGCAAGCAGGCCATGAGCCGGCATCTGGAGCGGATCCATTCCGGCGAGCCCTGCATCCTGGTGGGCACCCAGATGCTGGCCAAAGGCCATCATTTTCCCAAGGTAACCCTGGTGGCCATCTGCGATATGGACAGTGGTTTGTTTGCCGCGGATTTCCGCGCCACCGAACATACCGCGCAACTGCTGTTGCAGGTGGCGGGGCGCGCCGGCCGGGGGCGGGAGCCGGGGCTGGTATGTCTGCAGACGCACCAGCCTGCCCACCCTTTGTTACAAACCCTGCTCAGTACCGGCTATGGCGAGTTCGCCACTGAGTTGATGGCCGAACGCCGGTTGTTGGGCATGCCACCCTTCGGCTATCTGGCACTATTGCGGGCGGAAAGCACCGACCCCCAACAGGCCTCGGGTTTTCTCAATGAGGTGGAGCAATGGCTGCAACCCCTGGCTCAGGCCAGTGGTATCGAACTCTGGGGACCGGCGCCGGCGCTGATGCCCAGAAAGGCCCGCCGCTACCGGTTTCAATTGATGCTGCGGGGAGAGCAACGGCCGGCACTGCAACAATTGCTGGCCCGGGCTGTACAGCACCTGGGGGAGGCGGCGGGCCACCGCATCAAGTGGAGCGTGGATGTGGACCCGGTGACGCTGGACTGAGCGGATTCACCATGGCCCCGGTGGTATCACCGCGGGCAGTAGCAGGGCTTGGGCCAGATCCAGCCAGCATTGGCGGCCCTCCGGCAGGGGCTGGGCCAGCAGCGCCAGGATGTCATCCGTCAACCGCCCCTCCGGATCCTGTACCTGGTGGTCCACCTCGGTTTCCTCCACATAGGGGCGTTCCCGAAACCGGGCGGCCCGCTGCAACAGGGCCGCCCGCAGCTTCGGATCGGGACGGCTGAGGATATATTCCAGGGCCACCAGACTGATGAGCCCGGCAGCCTTCAGATCCGGGGTCAGACTCTCCGGTAACACAGCGCCGGGCCTGTCCTGGCCGGGCCTGTCCTGGCGGGTTCCATCCGCTGCGGATTCGGCCAGCTGCTGCAACAGGATGCCGGCCAGGGCCAGGCGCCGACACTGACGGGGGTTGCCCAGGCCGAAGTGAGTCAGCCACTTGTGCAACAAGCGCTCCGGCACCGGCAACAAATCCTTCGCCGGCTCGCAACGAATCCCCGGACCCACCTCCCGGCAACGATCCAGATCCAGCACCAGATCCACAGACTTGGCCAGCTGTTGCCGGGCCCAGGCCCCCGGATCCTCACCGGGGTAATGATGGGTCAACTCCTGGTTGGCGGCGCTGAGGGTGGCCAGCAGCCGCTCCGGCGTGAGGGTGCAGATCAGGGTCACCCCCAGCTGCTGCCAGGGCGCCAGGGCCGCCAACAAGGTGATCAGCCTTGGGCCGGGCAGGTGCTCCAGCTCATCCACAAACAGGAAGCGGCGGGGTGGTGGGGCCACGGCAGGGCCCTGCTGTGGACGTATCCGGTCACCCAGCACGTTCAGCCACCGGGGGGCGCCGAGCCGGCGCTGCAGCAGTCGCTCCATCTTCCCGGGGGCCTCCGGTAAGGTTGCCGCCCGGGCACTGATCCAGGTACAGAGCCGCGGTTGAGCGGCGGGCTCCAGCAGTTGCCACAGCCGGGCCAGGGCGGCGGACTTTCCGGCACCGGGGGCGCCGGCCAGTGCCACCCCCACCGGTGCCGGCCAGGCAGTTGCCGGCGCTGTCAGAAAGCGGGCGAGGATAGTCACCTCAGGCCGCCACCCGGGCTCTGTTGTTAACCAGTTCGACGCCATGAGATTTGATCACCAATGCGAGTCACTGTGGGGGCCGGGTCCCATCTCACCAGGGCCGGCGCAGCTTCGGTTACCACTACACTTTAACCCTAACCCAGTTACGCCAGGGTGCGAATTTCCGGGCAAAAAAAGCCCGCCAAAGCGGGCCTGTAACACTCGCGAAAACCGGTCAAACAAACCAATCAATCAATAGGAGAGCCAATAACGGCGGGTCACCATCAGACCCAACAGACCAATCCCCAACAGCATGAATACCGACGCCTGGACGGCACCTGTCAGCAAGCCACAAAGCAGCGGCAGCATGCACAGGAGCGGCAGCATAAAGCTTCGAAACATTGTCATGGTTCACCTCTCATGGCTCACCTGTGGTGCAACTCTCGTGCGCGGGAAACCGGCCTGCCCGGAGCAGACCCGACTCACCCAAAACCGGCGCGAATCAGACCCGGCTCCCGCAAATTCCCCTCGCACGATCTCTCTTTCACAATTCTTGTGCACAATCAGGGCCAAAAGTCATTTTCTTATGATTTACAGACCATTAGCCTGACACCCCCAATCCGGCCGCCGCCGTTTGTAAAACCCACCGACACCCGGAGGCGGCTGGCTTTCAGCGCCGCAAACCGCCATAATACGCCACTGTTTTTGAACACAACGCCACTCCACCCAGCCACCGACATCACGAATTCCATGAAAGAAACCCTGCAAGCGCTGCTGGAAGCCTCCTTCGACAGTCTGGTCAGCCAACAGATTATTCCCGCTGACGCGCCACGACGGATTCAGGTGGACCGCACCAAGGACAAAAGCCACGGTGACTTCGCCACCAACCTGGCCCTGATGCTGGCCAAACCGGCGGGGCGCAAACCCCGGGAGCTGGCGCAACTGATCGTGGACAACCTGCCGGAAAACCAGTCCATCACCCGGCTGGAGATCGCCGGCCCCGGATTTATCAACTTTTTTATGGATGATGCGGCCCGGTTTGCCGCGGTGCGGGAGGCGCTCACCAACACGGCGGCATTCTGCTCACCGGATGTGGGGGCGGGGGAAAAGGTGCTGCTGGAGTATGTCTCCGCCAACCCCACCGGCCCCATGCACGTGGGCCATGGTCGCGGCGCCGCCTATGGTTCGGCCCTGGCCAATCTGCTGGCGGCCACCGGTTATAGGGTGCATCGGGAGTACTACATCAATGACGCCGGCCGCCAGGCGGACGTGCTGGCGGTGTCGGTATATCTGCGCTATCTGGAAGCCTGCGGCGAAACCGTGGCCATTCCCTCCCGGGGTTATCCCGGAGACTATGTGCGGGAGTGCGGGGCCAACCTGTTTCATTCCGTGGGGCGCCAGTATTATCACCCCTTCAGCGCGGTGACGGCAGGGCTGCCGGAAGATCCAGACAGCGATGACGACGGCGCCAAGATGGCCAGGGAACGCTACCTGGATGCGCTGATCGACAAGGTGCGCAACCTGCTGGGGGACGGCTACCGGGCGGTGCAGGATTTTGGCCTGAAAACCCAGCTGGACGCCATTCACGGCACCCTGGAAGCGTTCAATGTGGAGTTCGATCAGTGGTTCTCCGAGCGCTCCCTGGAACAAAGCGGTGCCATCGAGAAAGCCATCGATCGCCTGCGGGAACGGCGCCATGTGTACCAGCAGGATGGCGCGGTGTGGCTGCGCACCTCCGACCTGGGGGATGAGAAGGATCGGGTGCTGATCCGGGACAACGGTCTGCATACCTACTTTGCGGCGGATGTGGCCTATCACCTGGACAAGCTGAACCGGGGTTATGAAAACCTGATCGACGTCTGGGGCGCCGATCACCACGGCTATATAGCCCGGGTGCGGGCCGCCATCGAGGCCCTTACCGGCAAGGGCGATTTGTTTCATGTGGCGCTGATCCAGTTCGTCACCCTGTCCTCCGGCCGCATGGGCAAGCGCTCCGGCAATTTCGTCACCCTGGCGCAATTGATTGAAGAGGTCGGCAACGACGCCACCCGCTTTTTCTATCTCACCCGCTCCCCGGAACAGCACCTGGAATTCGACATTGATCTGGCCCGCTCCCAGAGCGCCGATAATCCCGTGTATTACCTGCAATACGCCCACGCCCGGGTCTGTAGCATGCAACGGGAACTGGACCAGCGCGGGCTCAGCTACGACCAGGAAGCCGGCCTGCAGGCCCTGTCCAGCCTGCCGGAACCCAACGCCGAGGACCTGGCCAAACGCCTGGGGGCCTGGCCGGAAGCCGTGGCCAGCGCCGCCCGCAACCGGGCACCGCACCAGCTTACCTATGCCCTGCGGGACCTGGCCCAGGAGTTTCACACCTGGTACAACGGCAACAAGGTGCTGGTGGAGGACGATAACCTGCGCAACGGCCGTCTGGCCCTGGCCATCGCGGTGAAAAACATCATCGCCAACGGGCTGGGACTGCTGGGGGTCAGCGCGCCCGAGCAAATGTAGCCGGACCGCAAAGGAGTAACCTGTGTCAAAATCCGATGCCATACCGGCCTGGGTCTGGCTGTTCACCGGCGTGGTGACCGGCCTGTTCCTGGCATTTCTCTATTACCTGGCGGGGATCAAACCCACGGACCAGGAGTTAAAGGAGATGGCGGTTAAAATCGCGCCGGACACCGGTTCGGGCCGCGCCAAACCCAAGTTTGACTTTTACACCCTGCTGCCGGACCACGAGGTGGTGGCCCCCACCCCGGAAGCCACCACCCCCGGCAAACCGGGCAAGCCTGCGCCAGTCCCCTCTCCGGAGCAACAGTATGTGATCCAGACCGGTTCCTTCCGCTCCGCCCAGGAGGCGGATCACCGGCGGGCGGAACTGATTCTGATGGGGCTGGATGTCAACATCGAAAAAGTGGAGCTGGACCCCGGGGAAGCCTGGCACCGGGTTCAGGTGGGCCCGTTCGCCTCTCCGCAAGCCCTGGAACAGGCCAAATCCACGCTGGCGGAACACGATATCGAACATATCGTGCTGCGCTTGAAAAAGTGAGATTCGCCCCCAGGTATGACATTCGGCATAACCAGCAGTAGGGATATTCTGTGGAACAATATCGAGGCACCACCATTCTCTCCGCCCGCCGCGACGGCAAAGTGGTCATCGGTGGCGACGGCCAGGTGAGCATGGGCAATACCGTGATGAAGGGCAATGCCCGCAAGGTGCGCCGGCTCTACGGCGACAAAGTGCTGGCGGGATTCGCCGGCGGCACTGCTGATGCCTTCACCCTGTTCGAACGCTTCGAGGCACAGCTGGAGAAGCATCAGGGCAACCTCACCCGGGCCGCGGTGGAACTGGCCAAGGACTGGCGCACCGATCGCGCCCTGCGCCGGCTGGAAGCTCTGCTGGCGGTGGCGGACAAGGACGCCTCCCTGATCATCACCGGCAACGGCGACGTGATCCAGCCGGAAATGGATCTGATTGCCATCGGCTCCGGCGGCCCCTTCGCCCAGTCCGCCGCCCGGGCACTGCTGGAAAATACCACGCTACCGGCCCGGGACGTGGTGGAGAAAGGCCTGCGAATCGCGGCGGACATCTGTATTTACACCAACCAGAATCTCACCATTGAAGAATTGGACTGCGCCTAATGTCGGACATGACTCCCCGGGAAATCGTAGACGAGCTCAACAAACACATCATTGGCCAGCAGGAGGCCAAGCGGGCGGTGGCCCTGGCCCTACGCAACCGCTGGCGCCGGATGCAGCTGCCGGACGCCCTGCGCAGCGAAATCTCCCCCAAGAATATTCTGATGATCGGCCCTACCGGGGTGGGCAAAACCGAGATCGCCCGCCGCCTGGCCAAGCTGGCCCGGGCACCCTTTATGAAGGTGGAGGCCACCAAGTTCACCGAGGTGGGCTACGTGGGCCGGGATGTGGAATCCATTATCCGCGACCTGGTGGACAGCGCCATCAAGATGCTGCGGGAGGAGCAGATGGTGCGCAATCGCGCCAAGGCGGAGGACGCCGCCGAGGACCGCATCCTTGACGCCCTGATTCCCCCGGCCCGGGATCAGTGGGGCAATAATGTGGAACAGGACGACGAATCCAGCACCCGGCAAATGTTCCGCAAGCGATTGCGGGAAGGTCAGCTGGACGACAAGGACATCGAAATCGATGTGGCCGCCGCCTCAATGGGGGTTGAGATTATGGCGCCTCCGGGCATGGAGGAAATGACCAGCCAGTTGCAGAACATGTTCTCCAACCTCAATTCCGGCAAGAAGAAAAAACGCCGGATGAAAGTGGCGGAAGCCTACAAGCTGGTGCGGGATGAAGAGGCCGCCAAGCTGGTGAACGAGGACGAATTGAAAGCTGCCGCGGTGGAATCCGTGGAGCAGAACGGCATCGTGTTTCTCGATGAAATCGACAAAGTGGCCAAGCGCTCGGAAACCTCCGGCACCGATGTCTCCCGAGAGGGCGTCCAGCGGGATCTGCTGCCCCTGATCGAGGGCTGCACCGTGAGCACCAAGTACGGCATGGTGAAAACCGACCACATCCTGTTTATTGCCTCCGGCGCCTTCCACCTGGCCAAGCCCTCGGACCTGGTGCCGGAGCTGCAGGGGCGCCTGCCCATCCGGGTGGAGCTGACCGCCCTCACCGCGGATGACTTTGAGCGTATTCTCACCGAGCCCAATGCCTCCCTGACGGAACAATACCGGGCCCTGATCGAAACCGAGGGGCTGCGGGTGGAGTTTCAGCCGGAAGCCATTCGGCGGCTGGCGGAAATGGCCTGGCAGGTCAACGAGCGCACCGAAAATATCGGCGCCCGGCGCCTGCACACGGTGATGGAACGGTTGCTGGAGGACATCTCCTTCGATGCCGCCGATCTGGCCCTGAGTGAGGATAAAAACCCGTTTGTCATCACCCCGGATTATGTCAACGACCGCCTCAGCTCCCTGGCCGGCGACGACGATCTGAGCCGCTATATTCTGTGACGGAAGCGCTTACCATGCAGGCACCCGGCGCCATCAGGCTGCACACCCAATCCCAGGAGCTGGAGCTGGCCTGGGGTGAGCAGAGTTACCGCCTCAGCTCTGAGCTGCTGCGGGTGTTGTCCCCTTCGGCGGAAGTGCGTGGCCATGGCAGGCCGGTGCTGCAGACCGGCAAGCGCTTTGTCGCCATTCGCAATTTGGCCCCGGCGGGCAACTACGGTATCAAGATCCATTTTGACGACGGCCATGACACCGGCATCTACACCTGGGATTATCTGCACCAGCTCTGCACCCAAAAAGACGCCCTGTGGGCGGACTATCTGCAGCAGCTGGAGGCTGCCGGCGCCCGCCGGGAACCGGAGCTGATCGGCAGCTGGCGTCCGGAATAAGCCGGGCGGCGGGCCGCCGGATCCCGGGGCTACAAATGCACTACAGACTGTCACCAAACATCGGCATTATTGCCTTGCCTCCGAGCCTGATAGTTCGATAGATTAAATCCATAACAATAAATACGCCGGAGCAGCCAGACCCCATGGCCAGGTCACCCGCCCAGAAAGGAATCAAAGGCAACTTTCGGGCAGCGTTTGTGCGCCCCAATGACAATATCGCCCCCATCGACGGTTTGCGGGCTATTTCCTGCCTGGCGATCATGCTCTACCACAGTTTTTTCCTGTTGCATCTGTTTATCCCCTTCGAACGCTTCGCCCAGTTCGTCAAGGAAACCCCGTTCCTGCTCACCTGGATCTGGGGTCTGGATAAATCCGTGGATGTATTCTTTGTCATCAGCGGCTTTCTGATCGGGCGTATGCTGTTCAAGGAACACCGCAAAACCGGCACTCTGAACCTGAAAACCTTTTACTGGCGGCGCTACCTGCGGCTGACGCCGGTGTACCTGTTTGCCATCGGCGTGTTTTATCTGCTGGCGCCGAATCACAGCCAGACCCTGTGGGCCAACATCCTCTACATCAACAATTTCCTGCCCCTGGAGTCCATGTCCATGCCCTGGACCTGGACCCTGGCGGTGGAGGAGCAGTTCTACCTGCTGTTTCCCCTGCTGCTGTTGACCCTGGTGTTCGCCACCCGCAGCCCCCTGGCGGTGTTACTGAGCCTGTTCGCCCTATCCTTCGTGATTCGGGGCCTGGTGGCCAGTGGCGATGCGCAGTTATGGGATCGCCCCTACAGCGAAATGTACAACAGCACCGCCGCCATTATTCATTACTTCGATACCCTGTATGTGAATCTGCCCACCCGTTACGGCACTCTGCTGTGCGGCGTGATCCTGGCCTACCTCACTGTCTATTACCAGCCGGCCCTGGACCGGCTGCTGCAACGCCGGCGGCTGTGTACCTGGCTCACGGTGCTGGCGCTGGCGCTGATGGTGGGGGGCGTATTACTCAACGGCAACAAGCACTGGCTGGGGGACTCCCTGACCCTGGCGCGGCTGGTGCTGGTGGCGGACCGCAACCTGTTCGGGATTCTGCTGTGCTGGCTGATTCTGATGTGTTCGGCACCGGCGGGCCTGGGGGCCTCCCTGGGGCGCTTCTTCGGCGCCAGGGTCTGGTTCCCCTTCGCCCAGCTTTCCTACTCCATGTATCTGTTCCATTACATGGTGGCGATTCCCCTGGTGCTAAGCGCCGTAAATACCGCCAAAGCCTACTACGGCGCGGAGCCGGCGTTTGACTACTGGTGGTTTATGGTGGTGTTCGCGGCCCTGGTGCTGGTGACCTTTCCCGTGAGCCTGTGCACCTTTGCCCTGATTGAGCGACCCTTTATCAATATGCGCAAGCCGGCCCCGGTGCGGCCGGGCACGGAAGAAACTACAGGGGAAACGCAGCAACCGGCACTGGCCATCCCCACCGGGGAAGAGAAAACCGCACCCGCCACCTCTTGAGATTCTGCTCAATCCACGGCGATACGATAGGTCTTCAACAGGCCGCCAAAGGTCAGCACCACCCGCGCCAGGGACACAAAAGAATCCGGAATTCTCACTTTCAGGTTGCGCATACGATCCAGGGCGATACCCAGAATGTCCGTGGCCTCGTGATTGCGCAGGTTTTCTTTCAGCACCAGGTCCGCCACTTCCTCGAACACCGCCTGATCCCGGGCCACAAAACCGGCCTTGCGGAACAGCTGCCCCAGGGGCTGGTCCGTATGCAGCTTGCCAAACAGCACCTGCAGTAACGTGGCATAATGTTGGGTTTCCTCCGGCGTCAGCTCGCCGATGGCGCCGTAATCCAGCACCGCCACCCGGCCATCGGCCATCACCAGGAAATTACCCGGATGGGGGTCGGCATGATAGACCCCGAACTGGGTGATCTGCTGCACGTAACAGCTCAGCAACTGCCGCAGCAGGCCCTCCGCCCGCTGGGGATTGCGGTTCAGGTAATCCGTCAGCCGCAGACCATCTATCCACTCGGTCACCAGCACCCGGCTGGTGCTCAGCTGCTCATACATGGTGGGCACATAGATCAGTGAATCGTGGGGCAGCGCCCGGAACTTGCGCAGATTCGCCTCTTCACTGAGGAAATCCAGCTCCTGCAGAGTCATGTCAATAATCTGATCGGTAACCTGCTTGAGATCGAACTGGCTGATCAGAGGCGCACCCACCGTGCCCAGGGCACGAAACACCAGGGAATCCTGGTTAAACAGCTTGCGGGCATGGGGCAGCTGCACTTTCACCGCCACCGCCTCGCCAGTGGCCAGCACCGCCCGGTGTACCTGAGCCACCGAGGCCGCCGCCACCGGTTGCTCATCGAAACTCTGGAATTGCTGGCGCCACTGGGAGCCCCACTCCCGCCGCAATACTCTCTCTATACTGCTGAAGGACACCGGTTTGGCATCATCCTGCAGCTTTTCCAGCTCCATCACGTACTGCATGGGCAGGATATCGGAGCGGGAGCTGAGAAATTGACCAAATTTCACCCAGATTGCGCCATTATCGTGGAACAACTGGGTCAGTTTGCGGGCACCCTGGTGATGGGTCTGGGCCAGCAGCTTGCGTTGCTCCAGGGGCGACAGATCCGAGGCCCGGTTGCGGTACGCACGGTAGGTCTGCTCGATTTCAAAGCCCCCCCGGGTGGCGCTGAGATAACGCTCCCCGCCGCTCACCACGGAATTTACTGTCTGGAATAGATCACTCAACATGCCGCGCACTCGTTGTTATTGTCCTGTCAATGCCGGTTATGTGCCACTATAACGAATGTGGGGGGATTTTCCATGGTATATCCGGTCACGATTAGTGACACTCTGTATCCTCGGGCTCCGGGGTTCGGTCTCCCCGCCGGCCCCAGTCTTGCGTCCCGGCGCTGAATCCGCGAAGATAGCCCCCGCACCTGGAGGCCCCTGATGTCCAACGAAAAAACCACCCACTTCGGTTACCGCACCGTGCCCCTCAGGGAAAAACAGAAGTACGTGGGCGACGTGTTCAGCTCGGTCGCCGGCAAGTACGACCTGATGAACGACCTGATGTCCATGGGCATCCACCGGCTGTGGAAGCGTTACACCATCGAGATGAGCGGCGTGCGCCCGGGACACAGCATTCTGGACCTGGCCGGTGGCACCGGTGACCTGACCATGAAGTTTTCCCGCATTGTGGGGGATGAGGGCCGGGTGATCCTGTCCGATATCAACGCCGCCATGCTCAACGTGGGGCGGGACAAGCTGCTGGACCACGGCTACGCCAGCAATATCGAATACGTACAGGCCAATGCCGAATGCCTGCCGTTTGCCGATAACAGCTTTGACTGCATCACTATCGCCTTCGGCCTGCGCAATGTCACCGACAAGCAAAAGGCCCTGGAATCCATGACCCGGGTGCTGAAACCCGGCGGCCGGTTGCTGGTGCTGGAGTTTTCCAAGCCGGTGAACCCCGCTTTCGAGCGGGTCTATGACCGCTACTCCTTCAGTGTGCTGCCGCTGCTGGGGAAACTGGTGGCCAATGATGCGGACAGTTACCGCTATCTGGCGGAATCCATCCGCATGCACCCGGATCAGCGCACGCTGAAACACATGATGCGCAAAGCCGGCCTGGAGCGGGTGGATTACCACAACCTCACCGGCGGCATCGTGGCGCTGCACCGGGGATTCAAATACTGATGACGGAACCGCAACGCTCCCTGCTGCCGGTGCTGGTGACCGAGCAACTGGAACGGGCCGCCAACCGCGCCCTGCGCTATGCTCCCCTCACCCGCCTGCAACTGCGCCCCCTGCAGGGCCGCACTCTGGCCCTGGAGCTGCAGCGCCCGCCCCTGCGCCTGCTGATTCAGGTGGAACGCCGCACTCTGGGGTTTCGCAGCCACTGGGAGGAGCCCGCCGACGTCACCATCCGCGGGCCCGCCCTGGGCCTGTTGCGGCAACTGCCCGCCCGGGAGGTGGGCATTGGCGAGTTGATGCAGGCGGGCATCGAAATCGAGGGCGATCAGCAGCTGGCCAGTCAGTTTATGAAAATTCTGCAGGAGCTGGACCTGGATCTGGAAACCGCCCTGGGGGACCTGATCGGCGACGTGGCGGCGCACCAGTTCAGCGGCGTGGCCCGGGCCGGCTGGGACTGGTTCCGCACCACCACCCGCACCCTGGTGCGGCAATCCCGCCACTGGCTGGGGGAAGAAGTGGAATGGGTCCTCACCCCCCGCCGCCTGGACACGTTCGAAGGCGAGGTGAACCGCCTGCGGCAGGATACCGACCGTCTGCAGGCCAGACTGCAACGGCTACAACGCCGCCTGCAACCACCCGCTGAGCAAACTGAGTCTGAATCTTGAGACGCCTGGCCCGACTGCTTACCATTTACACTGTGCTGGCCCGCTACCGGCTGGACCAGCTGCTGCCGGACCATGCCGCCGGTCGCCTGCTCAAACTGCTTATCCGCCTGCATCCCGCCGCCTGGGGCGCCAGCACCGACGCGCACCCCTGGGCCCGGGCCCGGCTGGCCATGGAGCAACTGGGGCCGGTATTTATCAAATTCGGTCAGCTGCTGTCCACCCGCCATGATCTGCTGCCGGAAACAGCCATTGAGGACCTGTCCAACCTGCAGGACAACGTGCCGCCGTTCTCTGAACAGGCCGCCTTCGACATCATCGAACGGGAACTGAAAGCTCCGGTGGCCCGCCTGTTCGGTACCCTGGAGCGCAAGCCCCTGGCCTCCGCCTCCGTGGCCCAGGTCCACGCCGGCACCCTCCCCGACGGCCGGGAAATCGTGGTGAAAGTGATTCGCCCCGGCATCGAGCGGGTGGTGGCCCGGGATCTGGACCTGCTGCTCACCGGCGCCCGCTGGCTGCAGCGGCTGGTGCCGGAAACCCGCCGCTTTCACCCGGTGCAGGTGGTCACCGATTACCGCCATATTCTGCTGGGGGAGCTGGATCTGGGGCAGGAAGCCGCCAACGGCGCCCAGTTCCGCCGTAATTTCGCCGGCTCAGGTCTGCTGTATGTCCCGGAAATCCACTGGCAGCTGAGCACCAATAAAGTGCTCACCATGGAGCGGGTGTACGGGGTGCCGGTGTCGGATATTCACAGCATGCAGGCCGCCGGGGTCAACCTGGAATACCTGTCGGAGCTGGGAGTGGAAATCTTTTTCACCCAAGTGTTCCGGGACAATTTCTTCCATGCCGATATGCATCCCGGCAATGTGATGGTGGATATCCGGGATCCCGACAACCCCCGGTATCTGTCCCTGGACTGCGCCATTGTGGGCACTCTCAGCAAAGCCGAACGCTTTCTGCTGGCGCGTCAGCTGATGGCGCTGCTGGACAAGGATTACGAGCAGATCGCCCTGCTGATGGTGGAGGCCGGCTGGGTGCCCCCCCATACCCGCATTCACGAATTCCAGAACGCCCTGCGCACGGTGCTGGAACCGGTGCTGGAGCGGCCCCTGCACGAGATCGAATTCGGCCCCATACTGATTCGCCTGTTCCAGACCGCCCGCCGCTTCGAGATGCAGGCCCTGCCCCAGTTTGTGCTGCTGGAGAAAACCCTGATCCATGTGGAGGGTCTGGGGCGGCGGCTGTATCCGGAGCTGGATATCTGGGCCATCGGCCGGCCCCTGCTGGAACAATGGCTGCGGGATCAGATCGGCCCCGGCGCCATCATGCAGACCATCAAGCGCAACGGCCCGGCCCTGATCGAACAAATTCCCCATATCCCCAAATTGGCATGGGATGCGCTGCAGGAAATGCGTACACTGAGCAAGAATCAGCAGGCTCTGCTGCAACAGGTGGAGGAACGCCAGTTGCGGCTGCGGCGGCGGGATCGCGCGCTGACCCTGCTGGGCCTTATCGGCTTAGGGCTGGGGCTGCTGTGGGCGGTGCAGCCGCAATGGGTGCCGGACTGGAGCCAGACTCCCGCCGGCGCCTGGATCGTCGGCGGCATCGGCCTGGGCCTGCTGCTCAGCCGGTTGCGCAGCCCGCGCCGGGATTGATATTAAGTCGGGCATTGATATTTTTTCATCAGATGGAGCACAGGTTGCACGTCTGTCACATAGATCTCATATAATGTTTTATGAATGACATATTAGCCGCACTGGACAAAGTGCTCTCCGAACGCAAGCAGGCCCAGCCCGACTCATCCTACGTGGCCAGCCTTTACCACAAGGGTCTCAACAAGATCCTGGAAAAAGTGGGCGAGGAAGCCACCGAAACGCTGCTGGCGGCCAAAGATGCCGAGCGCAGTCAGCAACACGCCGAGCTGATCAGTGAAACCGCGGATCTGTGGTTTCACACCCTGGTGATGCTGCACAAGCTGGATTTGTCCTCGGCTGAGGTCTTAACCGAGCTGGAACGCCGCTTTGATTTATCCGGGCTGGTGGAGAAAGCCAATCGCAACAAGTAATACGGGAGTAACCCCATGGGTTTTGGTGGTATTGGAATCTGGCAATTACTGATCGTTCTGGCCATCGTGCTGTTGATCTTCGGCGGCAAACGTCTGCGCAATCTGGGCGGTGACCTGGGCGGCGCCATCAAGGGCTTCAAGAAAGCCATGAGCGAGGAAGACAAAAAGGCCGAGCAGGCCAAGCTGAACGAGGAAAAAAAAGAGGGTGACGTGATCGACGCCACCGCCGAGAAAAAGAAAGACCAGGCCTGAGCGTTCCGGAGCTGACGGATGTTCGATATAGGCTTCTTTGAGCTGGTGGTGTTGAGCGTGGTGGGCCTGCTGGTGCTGGGCCCCGAGCGGTTGCCCCACGCCATCCGCATGACCGGGGCCTACATGGGCAGAATCCGGCGGGCGGTGGCCAGCGTGCGGGAGGAATTCGAGCGGGAAGTGAACCTGCACGAAACCCAGCAGCGCATTAAACAGCAGATGGATGACGCCGGCCTGGAGGAAACCCGGCAGGCGCTGCAGCAACTGCGGCAGGATGTGGAGGCCGACAGCCAGGGCCAGGCGTCGAAGTCCAAGGTCAAGCCCCGGCCCCAGTCCGAGTCTCAACCCCGCCCCGAATTGCAACCAGAGGAAAACCGCATCGACGGCGGCCTGACCCAGGCTGGCCCAACGCCGGACCCGGACGATGACCCCGACACCCGCCACAATCCCCCCAGCCCGGAAAACGAACCGGAACCCTTTCCGGAACCGGCCCCCGCCGCAGACGACGAATCGAAAAAAGCATGAGCAAACAGAAAAAGGCCGTAGACCCGGCCGCCAACCTGACCCTGATCGGCCATCTGGTGGAATTGCGGGATCGCATCATGAAGTCCCTGCTGGCGATCCTGGTAATCTTTCTGGGGCTGATTTACTTCGCCAACGATATCTACGAACTGGTGGCCAAACCCATCCGCGATCAACTGCCGGAAGGCACCAGCATGATCGCCACCGACGTCACCTCCACTTTCTTTGCGCCGTTCAAGCTGACCCTGGTGGTGGCCTTCTTTCTGGCCATGCCCGTGGTGCTGGGGCAACTGTGGCGCTTTATTGCCCCCGGGCTCTACGATCACGAACGCAAATACGCCCTGCCCCTGGTGATCCTTAGCGTACTGTTGTTCTATGCCGGTATCGCCTTCGCCCACTTTGTCATCTTTCCCCTGGTGATGAACTTCTTTGTCATGGCCAGTCCGGAAAACGTCACCGTCACTCCGGACATTGCCCAGTACCTGAGCATCGCCCTCAAGCTGTTTCTTGCCTTTGGCATGGCGTTCGAGATTCCCATCGCCACCCTGATCCTGATCGTGTCCGGCGTTACCACCGTCAAAGACCTGAGCGCCAAGCGTCCCTACGTGATTCTGTTCTGTTTTGTGTTCGGCATGCTGCTGACCCCCCCGGACCCTTTTTCCCAGTCCATGCTGGCCCTGCCCATGTGGCTGCTGTTTGAAATCGGCTTGCTGTTTGGGCGCCTGTTCCAGAGTAAAGCCCGCTCGCGGGAAGAGAGCGAAGGAAGCCAGGGGTAGTCTGCAGTCTTGCCTGGGGGCATGCGCAAATCCGAGAATTGAGGGGGCCCTGTCACATGGGGATTTTTGAACGTTACCTGTCGGTCTGGGTGGCACTCAGTATTGCCGCCGGCGTCGCCTTGGGGACTGTGTTTCCTGCCCAATTCGCTTTCATTGCGTCGCTGGAATGGGCCCATGTGAATCTGGTGGTGGCGGTACTGATCTGGATAATGATCTACCCCATGATGGTGCAGATTGACTTCAGCGTCATCAAAAATGTGGGTAAAAAACCCAAAGGACTGCTGCTCACCTTAGTGCTCAACTGGTTGATCAAACCCTTTACCATGGCCGCCTTGGGCTGGTTGTTCTTCAAATTCGTTTTTGCGGACATGGTGGACCCGCAAAGCGCGAACGAGTACATCGCAGGTATGATCCTGCTGGGCGTCGCGCCTTGTACCGCCATGGTGTTTGTCTGGAGCCAGCTCACCAAGGGCGATCCCAATTACACCTTAGTGCAGGTATCGGTGAACGATATCATTATGATCTTCGCCTTTGCGCCTATCGCCGCGTTTTTATTGGGTGTCACCGATATTACCGTGCCCTGGGAAACCCTGCTGCTATCGGTAATGCTTTATGTGGTGCTGCCACTGATTGCCGGCGTGGTCACCCGCCATCGCCTGGAAGCCAGCGGTAACGACGCCCGCCTGACCGCGTTTCTGCACACCCTGAAGCCATGGTCAGTGATTGGCTTGCTGGGCACCGTGGTACTGTTATTCGGCTTTCAGGCCACCACCATTTTGAATCAGCCGCAGGCGATTCTGCTGATTGCGATCCCGTTACTGATCCAGACCTATGGCATTTTCGCCTTAGGCTACGGCGCCGCCCGCTTGTTGAGGCTGCCCCACAACGTGGCCGGCCCCGCCTGCCTGATCGGTACCTCCAACTTTTTCGAGCTGGCGGTGGCGGTCGCCATCTCGCTGTTCGGCCTCCACTCCGGGGCGGCACTGGCCACCGTGGTTGGGGTACTGGTGGAGGTGCCCGTGATGCTGTCCCTGGTCTACGTGGTCAATCGTACCCGGCACTGGTTTGTAGCGGCCTGACACCTGGCGTTATTAGCTGGCAGGCGATGACTAATCAAGTTCTGCTCAGACAATTAACGAACAATAAAGTACTTGCCAGGGTGCCGGCACCCTGTGGTAACTTCAGCGACCGAATTGTCTTTATCGGTAGCGTCATGTCGGTTACCAACTCTCACAAGTTGATAGGGCTCCTGCTTCTGTGCTGGCTGGCATGCAGCCAGGTGCTGGTGCTCGCCCATGACGCCACCCACGAGTTTCACGACCACACCATTGAGTGTGACAACTTCGCCGCCGCCAGCGGTAATCACTTTGCGCTGCTCACAGACTTTCAGCTTCCCCAGTACATCCCCCCTGTAAACCTTGAAGCGGTGCCGTTGCCCTCGTGCAATGTCGCCAGATGTTTACCTCAATACCAGGCCCGGGCGCCGCCCCGATCGGTGTGATCCCAAGCAACGACAGCACCGAATCAATGTAAATCTGGATTGAGGAACAGAGTATGTTCAAACTCACACCTGCCCGCGCCTGCGCGCTGGCCGCCTGCGCTGTTGCGCCTGTGGCTGGAGCCCAAACCGGCTATATCAGCGGTAATGAATTCAACCCCGCCATCAGCCTGATCCTGGATGGCCGCTACACCGAATACAACGACGCCATGGAACTACCCGGGTTTCAGGCCGGCCCGGAGGCCGAGCTGCCCGAGAAAGGCTTCAGCCTGGGGCACAGCGAACTGACCCTCAGCGCCAACGTGGATGATCGCTTTTATGGCAGCGCCAGTCTGGCTCTCCACGAACACGAGGGCGCCACGGAAGTGGAGCTGGAGGAAGCCTATCTGGAAACCCTGGGGCTGGGCGGGGGTGCCAGCGTGCGCTTCGGCCGCTTCCTGTCCTGGATCGGTTACCTCAACCAACAGCACGAACACAGCTGGTCTTTCTACGATGCGCCGCTGGTGTATCAGGCCATGTTCGGCAAAACCCTTTACGATGACGGCCTGCAGCTGCGCTGGCTGGCCCCCACCGATCTGTATCTGGAACTGGGCGCGGAACTGACCCGGGGCGATGCCTTTCCCGGTGGCGAAAATGATGGCAACGAAGGCAAAGCCCTGTTCGTCAAGCTGGGTGGTGATCTGGGCCGTAACCAGAGCTGGCAGCTGGGGGCCTCCGCTTAC
Source organism: Pseudomonadales bacterium (assembly GCA_002701845.1). Classification (GTDB taxonomy): domain Bacteria; phylum Pseudomonadota; class Gammaproteobacteria; order Pseudomonadales; family Ketobacteraceae; genus Ketobacter. The sequence goes on along the minus strand of NZXG01000023.1, from coordinate 43,972 downwards.
CGCACTGCGTTTCATGAGCGCAGCGGCGAGAGCCACGCACACGGCCACGGCGAGGAAGAGGAACATCATGCGGAACTGGTGATGGAGGATGGCGAGGTGGACATCCTGGGGGTGGACGCGGTCTGGAAATGGGCGCCCACCGGTAACGCCCGCCAGCAGCAACTGGTGCTGCAGGCGGAATATCTGCAACGGGATGAATCCGCCAATGCGGTCTTCAGCGAAGAAGACAACAGCATCGTCAGCGCGTATGACGGCGAGCACGATGGCTACTACGTGCAGGCGCTGTATCGCTTCCATCCCCGTTGGCGGACCGGGGTTCGCTACGGCAGTGTGGAGGCGGACAACCGCTTCCGGGTACTGGAAAGCAACGGCATTGACCTGGAGGAGTTTCTGGAGGAAACCGAACTGGGCAGTAACGAGCCTATTGAACGTCGTAGTGTGATGCTGGAATACAATCATAGTGAATTTTCCCGCCTGCGCCTGCAGTACAACCACCGGGACTGGGGCGAGAACCGCGACGACCTTTGGGTACTGCAATACAACATGAGCCTGGGCAGCCACGGCGCCCATGGATTCTGAGGAGGCAGCAGTGCGCACGTTATTTTTACTGTTGTTAACAACTCTGCTACCTGCCCTGGCCCACGGCCAGGTGCAGGTATTCGCCTGCGAACCGGAATGGGGCGCTCTCACCAACGCACTGGCGGGGGATCGGGCCGAGGTTTTCGTGGCCACCACCGCCAATCAGGACCCCCACCATATTGAGGCACGCCCTTCCCTGATCGCCAAAATGCGGCGGGCCGATCTGGTGGTGTGTACCGGTGCTGAACTTGAGGTGGGCTGGCTGCCACTGCTGATCCGCCGCTCCGGCAACCCCAATGTCCAGACGGATCAGCCCGGCTACTTCGAGGCCGCCATGAGCGTGCCCCGGCTGAATATCCCCGAGACCCTGGATCGGTCTCACGGCGACGTGCATAGTGCCGGCAACCCTCATGTGCATCTGGACCCGCACCGTCTGCTCAGCATCGCCCGGGCCTTGGCCGAACGCCTGCAGCAAGTGGACCCCCCGCACCAGGCTCACTACCAGCAACGGCTGGATGACTTTGCCCAACACTGGCAGCGGCGCATCCAGCACTGGGAGCAGCAGGCACAGGCTCTGTCCGGGCTAAAGGTGGTGGTGCATCACCAGGATTGGCTGTACCTGAATCACTGGCTGGGCCTGAATCAGGTGGCCACCATCGAACCCCGACCCGGTATCCCCCCCAGCGCCGCCGACCAGAAACGCCTGCTGCGAACATTAACGGATCAACCACCGGATGCAATACTGATCGCCGGCTATCAAAATCCGCAGGCAGCCCGCTGGCTGGCGGAGCGGTTGCAAGTACCGCTGGTGACCCTGCCCTACACCGTGGGCGGGGATTCCCACAGCAACGGCTTGTCTGAGTTGTTCCAGCGCACACTGCATCTGCTGCTGCAAACCCGCAAGGTGGCGCCATGAGTCTGACAGACCTGAACCTGCTGACCCTGCCCCTGGTGGCAGGGCTGCTGGTGGTGTTGAGCCATGTTCCCCTGGGCCAGGAAGTGGTGCGCCGGGGCATTATCTTTATCGACCTGGCCATCGCCCAGATTGCCGGGGTGGGCATCATCGCCGCCGGCTTGCTGGGGCTTCACTCACCCTGGGCGGTGCAACTGTTCGCCGCCTGCTCCGCCCTGGCGGGGGCCCTGCTGTTGACCCTCACCGAACGTCACCTGGGCAACCGTCAGGAACCACTGATCGGAGTGCTGTTTGTGCTGGCGGCGAGCCTGGGATTACTGCTGCTGGCGGGCGATCCCCACGGCAGCGAATCCCTGAAAACCATGCTCTCCGGCCAGATACTCTGGGTGGGCGAGATGCACCTGCTGGTAAGCGGCTCGATATTACTGGGGGCAGCGCTGATCTGGTGGCTGCTGCAACAAAAACTGCAGGGCCGCGGGTTTTACTTTGTGTTCGCCATCGCCATTACCGCCAGCGTGCAACTGGTGGGCGTGTATCTGGTGTTCGCCTCCCTGGTGATTCCGGCACTGGCCACTGTCAATGTTCGGCGGCGCCGTACCTTGCTGGCTCTTTTATTGGGTTGGGTGGGGTACGGGGCCGGACTGCTGGCATCCCTGTACTGGGATTTACCGGCGGCGCCGTTGATTGTCTGCTGTCTGGCTGGAGCCGCTGGCCTGGTGGTATTGACGCGCAAGGTGGCGAGTCATGGGTGACCTGGAGCGGGGTGCGCCTACCCCACCTCCAACAAAAACGTCACCGGCCCCGCATTAATCAATGACACCTGCATGTCCGCCCCGAATTCACCGGTGGCCACTTCACTGACCTTGTGTCGCGCCTGCGCCACAAAATACTCATACAATGCCCGGCCCTGTTCCGGTGGCGCTGCGGAGGAGAAGCTGGGGCGCATACCCTTGGCGGTGTCCGCCGCCAGAGTGAACTGGGATACCACCAGCAGCCCGCCGCCGGTATCCAGCAGGGAACGGTTCATCTTGCCTTCGCTATCGGCAAAAATGCGGTAGTTGATCACCCGGTGCAGCAGTTTGTCCGCCTGCGCCGGGGTGTCCGCCTTTTCCACCCCCAGCAACAGCAGTATCCCACTATTGATGGCACCCAGCGTCTTGCCCGCCACTTCCACCCGGGCCTGGGTAACGCGCTGGATCAGAGCCTTCATCGGCATCCCCCATGGGGTAGCATATCGGGGGTGGCCTCAGGCGCGGTTGCTTTGCTTGCGGGCCATTTCATCGGTGGCTTTGATCAGCGCGTTAACGATGCCCGGTTCCAGACTGGAGTGGCCGGCATCGCGGATGATGTTCAGTTCGGAGCCGGGCCAGTGTTGGTGCAGGGTCAACGCCTGGTCCATGGGGCAGATCATATCGTAGCGACCGTGGACAATAATACCGGGGACTTCCTCCAGGGCAGCCATGTTGTCCAGAATCTGATTTTCCTCGATGAAGGCATTGTTGACGAAGTAGTGCACTTCGATCTTGGCCAGACTGAGGGCGGTATGACCATCGGTGAAATGGCCCATCACGCTGTGGTTGGGGCGCAGGGTGGCGCAACTGCCTTCCCAGGTGGACCAGGCTTTGGCGGCCGCCATCCGTTGCAGTTCGTTGTCGCTGTTCAACAGATGGTAAAACGCCGGCAGAATGTCGTCGGTGCCCTGGCCTTTCAGGGGCCGCAACAGTTCCTGCCACTGATCCGGAAAAATGCGATTGGCGCCTTCCCGGTAAAACCAATGGATGTCTTTCTGCCGGCACAGAAAAATGCCCCGCAGAATCATGCCCAGCACCCGTTCCGGGTAGGCCTGGGCATACAACAAGCCCAGGGTGGAACCCCAGGAACCACCAAACACCACCCATTGCTCGATACCCAGCGCGGTGCGGATGGTTTCCATATCGCGGATCAGGTCCTGGGTGCAGTTGTTTTTCAGGCTGGCGTGAGGGACGGAGCGGCCACAACCCCGTTGATCGAACAATACGATGCGGTACTTTTCCGGATCGAAAAAACGCCGGTGGAAGGCTTCGCAGCCGGCACCGGGACCACCATGCAGGAACACTACCGGTATGCCGTTGGGATTGCCGCTTTCCTCCACGTAGAGGCGGTGGGGCATATCCACAATCATGCTGTGTTCCCGATAGGGTTTGATCTCTGGATAGAGTACCTGCATTCAATTCACTCCCGTCGGTTCCCCGCTTACTGTAGCCTAAACCGCCAGTGGCTGGAAGCAAATGGGCCAGAATCAATCACTTAAGCAGGTTTTCGGCGACATTTCCCATTCCCCCGGGGCTGCGCTAGGATAGCGGGCTTTTCAGTCGGGGCGGAATCATTGATGGCGGTATCCCCATGACGGACTTTGCACTGCGACGACTGCAACTGGCGGTTTTCGGCCTGGTGACGGCCTGTTTCACCAATATTTATATCACCCAACCGGTGCTGCCGGTGTTGCAGGAGGAGTTTCAGGCCACCAGCGTCACGGTGTCCTTCACCATTTCGGCGGTGATTCTGGGTATTGCCCTGGCCAATCTGCCCTTTGGGGTGCTGGCGGACCGGCTGCCGATCCGGCCCATTATTCTGACAGGGGCCGGCGCCATTCTGACGGGGGCCATCATTTGTATCTTTACCTATCAGCTATGGCTGCTGATCGCCGCCCGCTTTCTGCAGGGCCTGTTTGCGCCGGCGCTCACCACCTGCCTGGCGGCCTATCTGGCCAAATCCCTGCCCGCCGAACGTTTGAATGTGGTGATGGGCTACTACGTATCGGCCACCGTGGTGGGGGGCATGGGTGGGCGGCTGTTGGGGGGCTGGGTGCATCCACCCCTGCACTGGCGCTATGCATTTGTCAGCGCCAGCGTGTTTCTGGTGCTGGCGGCGTTGTTTGCGTTCTGGAATCTGCCCCGCACCCCGCTACGCAAACAGCAACAGGATACGGTCAGCTTTCGGCAACTGCTACGGCGGCCGGAGCTGTTGTCGCTGTTTTTGTGTGCCGCCGGCGGTTTCGGACTGTTTTCCTCGCTGTTTAATTTCCTGCCCTTTCGATTGAGTGAGCCGGCATTTGATCTGCCCACGGAACAGATCACCCTGGTGTATCTGGTGTATGTCATGGGGGTGTTTATGGGCCCGCTGGCGGGCCGGGTCAGCAACCGGTTTGGTGGCGGCGTTACCCTGCTGCTGGGGACAACGGTGCTGGGGCTGGCGCTGTTGTGTCTGCTGATACCGGCGGTGTGGGCGGTGGTGCTGGGCCTGCTGCTGGTGTGCGGCGGATTTTTTACCGTCCATGCCGGGGCGGTGGGGGCCATCAACCGCAAGCTGGACAGCGGCCAGGGGCGGGCCAATGCCCTGTATGTGCTGTTCTATTATGTGGGGGGCTGGCTGGGCATTACCGTGGCCGGTTTTGCCTACAATCACTGGGGCTGGAGCGCCGTGGTGACCCTGGGGGGGCTGCTGCTGTTGCCCCTGGTGAATGCTGGATTCAGCGAACGGCGCCAGTCCGGGACGCGCCAGTCCGGGACGCATTAAGCCGGGAGGCGCCGGCCCGAAACATGTTCATTCGGACTGGCGCCCCAGGGTTAGGTAACCGCTTTAGTAGAGGCTGACCTTAACGGTATCCGGCAACAGCATGCCCTCTTCACTGAGTGCGCCGCAGACCTGACTGACGCTGGCCAGGGAGGCGCGATCTATGGTAGTCACATCCAGATTGTCGCAGTGGCCTTCCACGTCATCCAACAGGCTGACGCAGATGCTGCCGCACTGAGCATAGGTTTCACTGCGGCGTGGCTCGCGCATGTAGCGAACCCGGTTACCCAGGGGCGACACAAAATCATGAAAGACTTCCCGGGTGATGGTGAAGGGCGTGGCCAGATCGTTGCCCAGCACAAACCCGGTAAGCTGCCCCTTGGAGCCCTGGTAGCTGATCTGCGCCAGACCGTCCTCAAACTGCTTGACGTGGGTATAACGAATCTGGGCCATATCTCCGCCCCCCAGATAGTGATACTGCAGCTCGCCGGTGGCGCTCACCCGCAGGAAGTGGGCACTGTCCAGTCGCACGCCCAGCAGGGGGTTGAGGTTGCTGTTGTCACCCCAGAGCAATATGCCGCCATCCGGGCCCACCTGGTGGCCTTCGATGGTTTCCAGTTCGCTGTTCTCAAAGGTCCAGATCGTCACCCCGGCGGTATCCGTTACCCGCAGGTCGTGGTTGCTGGTATTAAACAGCACCGGCCGGCCCAGGGAGTCACCGATCAGGGTTTCATTGCCATCGCTCAGGCTGTAACGCGCCAGTTCGTTGAGGTCGGTGTCGTAACTGATCACCTGCCGGGGCGCGGCAGTTTCCAGCATCATTCCACTGGCGCCATGAACGGTGGTGATCGCCGCCACTCCCGCCGGCTGCAGTAGTTCACTGGCGCCGGTGGTGAAATCCATAATCAGCAGCCACCCCTGACTGTCCTGAGTGCCGAAGGCCACCACTTTACCATCCAGGGCACTGGCCACTCCGGTCAGGGGCCAGGTCGCGGTGGCCGCCGGCACCAGGCTGCTGTCCAGGGCAGTGACCTGATGAGTATCGGCGTTCACCAGCAGTGATTCCGCCAGGGTGGCCTTGATAATCAGTTGCTGCTGATTGCTGATATCCAGAGTGCCGGTGTAGCCGGTGGCGCTGGCAGTGGACTGAGAGGATTGCACAACCGCACCATCGGCGGCATAGGTGGTAAGGTGCAGACCGGTATCCGGCTCATAGACATGCACCACCTGACCACTGGAATCCACCAACACGCGATTGAAATGATCCGGGTCCACCGCCACATAAACCATCCACCGGGCGGCGGTGGCAAAGCAACCCACCAGTAGCGCCGCGGAGAGTACGGGCAAAATCCACCGATGTGACGAAAAGATTCGTTTCATAATGTGCCCCGACTGCCTTTCTACTTGTTGTTTATTCGTTTTGTTTATTTGCCTGGAGTTATTGTTTCGGGTGGTGCGCAGATAGTTTGTTATGGTTTGCGCGCCCTTTTATCTATTCATCTTCCGGACGCCTGGCTGCGTACGTGGCAGTCAGAGTCATAGCATCATCATCGCCTTGTTTGATAACGATATCAATGAGGGTTTTGGTACGGCCTTTGTTGGCATATGCTTGCAAAATGTTATCGCGCTGTTGCGGCGTGATGGTGGCCGTTGCCCGCAGGATGCCCCTAACCGGTTTCAGATAGACCACCTCCCCCTTGGCAACCCAGACACTGGGGTGATGGCCGGCATCCATTAACGTCAGATGCAGCGCACTCCAGCCGGTCATGGCGCCCACGCAGTACAGGCTGCCGCCGAAGGCGGTGCCATGGGTGTTGAGGTTGGGCTCCAGGGGGGCCTCCACCACTACGGTGGCGCCATCCCAGGACACCACCTCAACCCCCATATGCCTGATCAGCGGCACCTGCTCCTGGAGCTTGCGCCGCACCTGATCCAGATGCGTCATTTGCACCGCTCCTGTCACAACGCTTCTTTCACCACAGCACCCTACAACAGGCCTTCCAGCAGCGCGTCGGTGCGCTGCCGGCGTTGCCTGGCCACCTGGGCTGGATCCACCTCTTCGATTTTCTCGTCCGGTGTCACCTTGAACAGGGGCTGGCCCTGCTTAACGATGGTGCCATCGATATTATCCAGCAGGATTTTGTCGATGGTGCAGGCGAAGGGGGCCACCACTTTGTTGAACATCTTCATGACCTCGATGATGTAAATGGGCTGGCCCGCTTCCACGTGATCGCCCTCTTCCAGGAACGGCGGCGTACCGGGGGCCTCGCGGCCGTAGAACATGCCACCGGTGGCGGCCACGATCTCGTCCGCCCGGGTGGCCGGCGGTGGCACCAGCACCTTCATCATGCGGGCCTGCAGCTCTTCGTCGTGCAGGTGTTCGGGAATATGGATGGTGAGATCCTCGTTCACTTTGAGCTGATAGAAGCCGGCCTCCCAGGCCAGTTTGGGCAGGCAGCCCAACACTTCCATACCCGCCTGGAAGCCCAAATGGGCGGCCTGTATCTGATCCCAGGTGGCCTGGTCCAGACCGCCCTGGGCCTGATCCTGGGTCAGCAGCTCATTGAGCTTGGGCCAACTGGATTCACCCAGTTTGTCCTCCAGCTCGGCGTAGAATTTCAGGGCTTTCTGCAGCACTTCCTCATCCTGCTTCCAGACGCATTCCGCCGCCGGCAGGTCCGCCCGGTAATCCATGTTCAGGTAGTGATAGGTGTCCGCCAGTACCGCCATGGGGTTACGGGTCCAATGTACCTTGCCCTCGTTGATCTGGACGCTGGCTTTGTTGTAACTCAGCCAACCGGCAAATACATGGGGATCTTCCACCAGGATTTCCATGGCCCGCAGCAATAAGGTGTGCTTGCGCTCCATGGCGGCTTCCATGGCCTGCATGGCCGGCTGTAGGCTGTCGCCGGTACCGTGAGCCTCGGCGATCTGCCGCTTGTAGATGGCCTTGACGTGATTGAACGCATATTCCAGATCGAAATCCGCCACCGCCTGTTTCACCTGCCCCACCAGAGTGAGATAGGGCATCACGAACTTGGTGGTGGATTTGGCGTGCACGTTTTCCGCCAGGAACCAGTGCACCAGCCCGTAGTGGAACTGCAGGTTGGTGGCCAGGCTCTCGCCGCTCATGCGGGTACGGCGCAGCAACTCCGCCATTTCCTCGTAACTGTGCTGACGGTTCTCCCCCACCGTCAGCAACAGGGCGATATTACTGTCGTAGGCTCCCGCCAGGTGGTATTTGATAAACTGGCCGGTGTCCGGGTTGCGGGCACTGATGCCCTGGTCATCGCGGATTTCGTTTTCAATGGGGCTGGACCAGTGCTCAATAACGCCGCCGGCATGGGGTTTGAGGGCGGCGTTGGTGGCATTCAGTCGCGCTTCCACCGAAGCCCGTTCCCGGGGCACCCGCTCCGGCTTGGGCAGCTTCTTGCCGTGACGGGCCAACAGGGTCATGGCCTCCACCAGGGAATCCACCAGCAGAAAATCATTGGGATCATCGGGGTTGGCAAACTTCAGTGAGTAGCACAGTTCCGATACCCGGTGCTCCACCTGAATCCGGGTGTTCATCTCCATAAAGAAGTGGCTGTCTTTATCGACGATACACTCAAAGGTGGACACGGAATCCAGGCCCACTGCCTGGCCGAAGCGTTCGGATTCCGCTTCCATACGCTGGAGGATGGCCAGATCGGTTTTCAGGGCTTCAGCTTCCGCGGTTTTGCCCGCCTGCTCGGCGCGGGCAATGGCGTCCTGCAGCATTTCGCCGGTTTGCGACACCTCCAGCAGTTTTTGTTCGTGCATCTGCAGGGAGCAGTCCCGGGCCCCCAGGGTGGTACACCATTCGCCGTTACCGATCACCTGGATTTCCTGGTGCCGGGTGGTTTCAATATTGAGCTCAATCAGGACGTTTTTGTTGTCCCCCACCCCGGTGGTTTTCACTTCCTGCAGAATTTCGATCAGCTTCTCGGGCGCTTTGTCCGCCGCGGTTTTGATGCGGTCGTCCAGTTCCCCCTGAAACGCCGCCGGCGATTGCAGAATACGCTGGCCCTTACCGCCACCGCCACCGATGGCCTTCAATCGTACCCGGTTCTCCGGATAGCGCTTGAACATTTCCGCCACCTGTAGTGCTGCCTCGGCACAGATTTCGTCGGTAGTGATAATGTCCATGGACTTGGCGTAGGAGGCGTTCAATACCGCATCGGCGGCATCTTCCAGGGGCACACTCTCTGCCCAGTTGGCGGCGTCCACGTCCAGCCCCTGTTCCTGAGCCAGGGCCTTCAGTCCGGCACGGTCCCCCACTTTGCGAATCAGAGTAAGACTGGTGAGGTTGTCGATACCCGGGGTGGTGGAAACGTCATTCTGCAGCGCGGTGCGTTTGGCTTCGTCCTTGGCGCCTGCGCCCCGCACGGTAGCGGAACAGGGGCCGATAAAGTTCAGGCCCGCCCGCTCCAGGGCGCTTACCAGGGCCTCGTCCTCGGCCATAAAGCCATAGCCGGCAAACACCGAGTCATGGCCGTTTTCCCGGGCGATATCGATGATCTGCTGAATGCGCTGGGTACGCTCGTCTTTGTCCACACCGGTGTAGTCCGGCACCCGATGTACCCGGTCCGGGTTGGCGATCTGCCGCAGCTCCGGCGCCAGGGCATTGTTGTAGGTAATGGAATCCTTTTCCGAGAGCAGAATACCGTATTCGGTGATGCCCATTTCCTCCCACACATCCATCACTTCCTTACGGATGGGGCCCCGGCAGATGATCAGGGGTTTCATGTCGCTGCAGTCAAACTGGCGCACCCAGGGGGAGTCAGTGGACTTGCGACGGCGGTCTTTATTCACCAGAGGGTTGTTGGCGTACTGTTGCTTGCTCATGGGTTAAATCCTGTTAATTCCTGTCGGTCTGTCGGGTTGTGATTAATGGAACTCGCGCTGCACACCGCCCATGGGGGAGGGCTCATAATGGCGCAGCAGGAAGTTGAGGTTTTGCGACAGACTGGACCGCAGATCGTAGGGCATCACCAGTTGGGAGATGGAACCCAGACTCAGGGCCTCCTTGGGATTCATCAGTTCTTTTTCGTACAGGGAGGAATAGGTGGCCTCCTGCTCTTTGACCCAGGCAGCGATTTCCTGCTGCGCCTGAGCGCGGGCCTCCGCCTCGCCGGCACCGGCACTCTGCAGCTGATTGATCCGCTCCGCCAGTTTACCCTTGGCGGTGGCGCGCATGGCGGTGAGTTCTTTCTTGAACACGAACTCTTTACCGGCATTCCCCATCACCGCCAGACGGGTGGTGGGCAGGGCCAGCACCACGTCGGCGCCGGTGGCATAACTGTTAAAGGCCGCATAGGCGCCACCGAAGGCGTTACGCACGATCAACAGAATCCGTGGCGTGCGCAGATCGATGATGGAGTCCAGCATGGCGCGGCCGGCCTGGACGATCCCCATGCGTTCCTGCTCGGTGCCGGGCAGGAAGCCGGTGGTATCCTCAATGAACACCACGGGAATATTGTAGAGATTGCAGAAGCGGATAAAACGCGCGTTCTTGTAAGAGGCGGCAATATCGATCTGGCCGGAGGCCACCGCACTGTTGTTGGCCACGATACCCACCACGTTGCCGCCGAGACGGCCGAAGGCGCAGATGGTGTTCTGGGCCCGGTCCGGCTGAAATTCCAGATAATCCCCGTGATCGCAGATCTGCTGGATCAGAATGCGGATATCGATGGGCGTGTTGTACCCGGAGGAGGAGTTGAAGGCTTTCTTGAACAGAATGTCCGCGTCCCAGGTTTTGCGGTCCAGGGGATCGGAGGTGTCCAGGCGCGGCGCCATGCTGTGGTTGTTGTCGGGGAAATAGCGCAACAGTTCCTTGGCCTTGCGCAGGGCCGCCACCTCATCGGGCACTACAAAGTCGGTGACCCCCGACTGGCCATGGACCCCGGGCCCGCCCAGTTCATCGGCGGTGACATCCTCACCCAGCACCGATTTCACCACCCCGGGGCCGGTGAGGCCGAAAAAGGTGTTCTGGGGCTGAATCATAAAGCTGCCCTGCCGCGGCAGGTAGGCACCACCACCGGCGTTGTAGCCGAACATGCACATGATGCTGGGCACCACACCACTGATTTTGCGCAAAGCGGTAAAGGCTTCGGCGTAGCCGTCCAGGCCACCCACCCCGGCGGGCACGAAAGCGCCGGCGGAATCGTTCATGCCGATCAGGGGGATGCCCCGCTCCCCGGCCATGCGGATCAGGTTGGCCAGCTTACGGCCGTTGGTGGCATCCATGGAGCCGGCACGCACGGTAAAGTCATGGCCATACAGGGCCACATCCCGGCCGTCGATATTAACAATGGCGGTGACGATGGAGGCGCCATCCAGGTTTTTGCCCCAGTTCTGGTACAGCACAATGGGGTCTTTGTCGGTGAGCACGCCGATCCGCTCCCACACGGTCATCCGCTTCTTCAGGTGCTGCTTCTCAATGGCTTTTACACCGGCGGCGGTTTCCGGCCGCTGCATGATCTCCCAGCCTTCTTTCAGGGATTCCTCGTAGATACCCGGCTCCCGGGCAATCTCGCCGGGGATTTTGAATTCTTTGGTTTCCGGTTCGTGGAAGGGGTTTTCCAAGGATGGCACAAGCTTCTTATGTATTCCCATGTGTCACACACTCTTTGGTTAAATCACTGAATCGATATGGCGATGAATGGTTTTTGGGGCGGCCCCGCTGCGGCAAAGGCCACCTGATAGGTTAAAAAGCCGCAGGGGATCAGACACTTGGGTTGACCCCGAACATTCTGTCTGGTGAAGGTGCCGCATTATTGGCCGGGCTGACCCTGCAGTCAATCATCAGGGCCCAATGGCGGCTCGCACCCGGAGTGGCACCACCGGTGGCAGACTTCCCCCACGCGTAAAAAGGCGGCCATTATCCCACAGTTATCCGCCATTTTCAGCTTTGGATTTGGCCTGGGAGCACGGATAATGCGCGCCATGAATATCATCCTGATACAACCCTATGAATGGCAGGGAGATTGTTCCGCGGGGACTGTCAGCTTGCATGACCACCGTCACCGGCACATCCGCCAGGTCATCCAGCCCGCCTCGGGGGACCGCCTGCGGGTGGGATTACTCAACGGCCCGCTGGGGGATGCCCGGGTGCTGCATTGCGATGCCCGGGAAACCCGGCTGGAAGTGAACCTGCACAGCACCCCGCCCCGCCCGCTGCCGGTCACCCTGCTGTTGGCACTGCCGCGGCCCAAGGTGCTGCGACGCACACTGCAAAGTATCACTGCGCTGGGGGTCAAGGAGATCTACCTGCTCAACAGTTTTCGGGTGGAAAAAAGTTACTGGCAAACACCGTTCCTGCAACCGGAGGCAGTGCGGGAGACGTTGCTGCGGGGGCTGGAACAGGCCCGGGACACCCGGTTGCCCCAGGTGCACCTGCGCCCCCGCTTCAAACCCTTTGTGGAGGACGAGCTGCCGGCGCTGCTGCAGGGAAAAGTGGGCTGGACCGCCCATCCGGTGGCGGACGCGCAACCCTGTCCCAGCGCTGTGCCGGAACCGGGGGTGCTGGCGGTGGGACCGGAAGGCGGCTTTATTCCCTATGAAGTGGAGCAACTGGCGGCGGCGGGATTGCCCGCCATTACCCTGGGACCGCGGATTCTGCGGGTGGAAACGGCGCTGCCCGCGTTATTGGCGCGACTTTATCATTGACTTCTGCGTGGCCAGTCTGCCGGGTTCACTTTTTTGCAGGTATTTGCCGGTTTTCGTTACAATCAATGGTTTCCGGCAGCACTGCCATCGTGGCCTTTATCCCTTTAGTCGCTACCGCGCCAGGTGCTTGTCCCTATACCCGCTGCAGAGAATTACAACACCATGGCTGTGAAAACCCCACGCAACCCCCCTCTCACCCGCGAACGCATTGTTGATGCAGCCTATGACCTGGCCCGGGAAGATCCTCTGAACGCACTCAGCATGCGCCGCATTGCCAAGGCACTGAAGGTCACGCCCATGGCGATTTACAAACACTTTACCGACAAAGCAGACCTCACCGCCGCGGTGATGGACAAACAAATGCTGGAAAGCCGGCTGATTCCGGAACAAATCAGCCCCGACGACTGGCGCAACTGGATCCGTACTTCTTACCTGCGCATGTGGGACACCTATGCCAGCGTGCCCAACATGATTCCCTACATGACCCATGCCACCCGTTTCGGGCCGGCGGTTCTGCACTGGCAGAACGAAGCCCTGGGCGTCATGATCGGCGCCGGGCTTGAGCCACGGCAGGCGGTCACCACCCTGGTCACACTGTCGGAACTGGCGGTGGGCAACACCATCCTCCGGCCAATGCGGGAACAGGGCCTGGAACAGGCATTTCCCGGGGTCTGGCAGGCGCTGGCCAGTGCTACAGTGCCGGCCCCGGAGGCGCTGCATGCCGCTGAGAACATTGTGGCAGATTACCCCTGGCTGCTGCACTGCGGTCAGGCCATGGTGCAAGACCTGAAAGATCCGCGGCAGGCTTTTGTCGGCGCCATGGATCTGATCCTGACCGGAGTGGAAAACCTGATTGCCGGCAATAAAAAAGCATCGCAGGCGCCGGCGGGCTCTTCCAGCGGGCATATATAGCCAGGAAGAATTTCGGTAATTCCCCCAGGGCGGTCTACACTGATGCCATCACCTTAATAATCACCACGGAAAGTGGAGCGCGCCCATGCAGGATGCCAGCGAGCTTACCCGGGATCTCAACCCGCAACCGTTCGAAACCGGCAACATCACCCTACCCCCCCATGAAATTCCCGCTTACCTGGCTCATTTTGGCAGCCTGCGCCGGGCCAATCGGCTGGCACAACTGGTATCCCCCGGCAGCCGCACATTGGCCAACCAGCAGCCTCTGTTCAATCAGGGAGACAGGTTCGATGCGCTTTACCTGGTGCGTGAGGGTGCGATGAAAACGTTCATGGTGGACGATGGCGGCACCGAGCAGCTAAGCAACTTTTATTTCAGCGGCGAATTAATGGGGCTCGATGGTATCCATACCTTTCGCCACACCACCTCCGCCTACGCCCTGGAACCCACCCGCATCAGCCGTATTCCCTTTTGCCAGTTGGAACAGGCGTCCTGCCGCCTGCCGGATATTCAACACCAGGTGTTCACACTGATGGCCGGTGAAATCACCTACCAGCAGCGGATGATTGCGGTCATGAGCCGGAAAAACGCCGAACAGCGGGTGGCGTATCTGCTGCTGCGCTGTGCCCTGCATTGCCGACCGGCGCGACAGCCCCTGCGGAATTTTCGCCTGCCCATGTCGCGCAAGGATATTGGCGACAACCTGGGCCTGGCGGCGGAAACGGTAAGCCGGATTCTCTCGCTGTTCGAACAACGGGGCGTTGCCCGCTTCACCGGACGCCGGGTAGAGCGGCTGAATCTGCAGCGACTGGAACAACAGTACCTGTGTCCACCCTGACCCTGAGCCGTCGCCTGCGAGGTTGACGGTAGTCACACCCACACTCTACTCTTGAGTACTATCGCTAAGCAGTGCCTAAGGAATCGCTGTGACACTAATTGTACTGGGTGTGATTTTATGGTCGGGGGTGCACCTGATTCCCGCCCTGGCCCCGGGTCTGAAGCGACGCTGGCAGAGCGCCCTTGGCAACGGCGGTTACAAGGGCAGTTTTTCCCTGTTGATACTGGCGGCGCTGGGGTTGATGATCATTGGCTGGCGCTCGGCATTACCGGTTTATCTGTACACACTCTCGGAAACCATTCAACTGCTCACCATTGCCATGATGGTGTTTGCCAGCGTGTTGTTTGTGGCCGCCAAACTGCCCACCCGGCTCAAACATCTGATTCGGCATCCGCAGCTGGCCGCGGTGGCGCTCTGGAGTGGCGGCCACCTGCTGGCCAATGGCGATTCCCGTTCGTTGGTGCTGTTCGGCGGCCTGCTGATCTGGTCCCTGGTGGAAATGTTTGCCATCAATCGACGCCAGGAGGCCTGGGTCAAGCCCCCGGTGAAAGGTGTCTGGATTGAATTCCTGACTCTGATACTGGGGGGCGTGCTGTTCACGGCGCTGCTGCTGGCGCATCCCTATCTGTCGGGTATAAAACTGGGCTGATCGAAGCTACCCGGCCCCAACCCCGGTGCCAACCCCCGGGGTCCTGTCATCATCCTGTCGCAAAAATGCCCCATGATGGTCACCTGAAAGTTGACTCCCGGGGTGACCATGCTGCGACAGATACTCAGCTCTCTGCCACGGCTGCTTGGCTACAGCTTTTTGCCATTGCAGGACGGCGCCTATCCGCGGATTTCGCTGCAGCGCTGGCTGGTGATGCTGGCGTTCTGGCCGCTGTTTCTGAGTTATCTGGCCGTCACCTGGCTGAGCCTGGCCCTGGATCATCTGCTGTTTCCCGGCTTTCGCCGGCTGGCGGTGCGGCAACCGGTTTTCGTGCTGGGCATCCCCCGCAGCGGCACCACATTTTTGCATCGGCTGCTGGCGGGCGATCAGCCACGTTTTACCACCCCCACCCTGGCGGAACTGATCTTCGCCCCCTCCATCGTGCAACGCAAATTCTGGCACGCCCTCATACTGCTGGACCGGGCCCTGGGGGGCTGGGGCCGGCGCCTGGTGCAATGGGTGGAGGACCGGGTATTCGCCGCCCTGGATGATGTGCATGCCACCCGCCTCAGGGATCCGGAAGAAGATTACCTGGCGCTGATACCGGCCCTGTACTGTTTTCTGCTGGTGGTGCCATTCGGTGATCCCCGGTTACTGGAACTCACCCGGTTTGACCACCAGGCCAGTGCCGGTCAGAAAGCGCGTTTTATCAGGCACTATCGCGGTCTGATTCAGAGGCACCTGTATTACCACGGCGCCCACCGGCAATTCCTGTCCAAAAACCCCAGCTTCACCCCCATGCTTGAAACCCTGGCAAAGGCGTTCCCTGACGCCCGCTTCATTGCCTGCGTCCGCAACCCCGATCGTGCCGTGCCCTCGCAAATCAACTCCATTCTGGTGGGCGCCAGATTATTCAGTGGCAAGGTGGAAACCAGCTGGTGGCGGCAGCAACTGTTACAGATGCTGGTATGGTATTACCGCCATTTGCTGGAGGCGCTGCCGCAGCTACCCGCACAGCGCCAGTTTCGGATCCGGATGGAGGACCTGGTGCAGGCACCGGATACCCAGGTACTGGCCATGTACCAGCAATTGCGGATGACGCCGGCAGCGGACTATGTGACCTGGTTGCAGACCCAGGCCGAACAATCACGGCGCTTTCAAAGCCGACATCAGTACGCGGCGGATCGGTTGGGCGTTTCCCGCGGCGATCTGGCCCGCCACTTTGACTTTGCCTACCGCCAGCTTCGCTACGGTACGGCGGAATAATTTGCAACAAAACGGCGCCACAGGTTTAACAAAAACGCCATAAACACCGGCAATAATTTAACCAATGATGAAAACAGATCTACGCATACTGTTGGTGATGGACGCAATCCAGGGGCGTAATGGCGTCGGCACGTATTTTCAGGATCTGGCCGACCACCTGCAGCCCCGGGTGGAGCGCGTGGAGCTGGTGGCGCCCCGCCTGGGGCAGCCCCACCCCTGTCAGGGAGCCTCCCTGCCCATGCCCGGGGACCCCACCCAGAGGGTTTACCTGCCGCGCATGCGCCGCCTGACCCAACTGGCAGTGGCCATGCGACCCCATGTCATCGTGGTGCCGGGGCCGGGGGTGTTTGCGCTGGCGGGATTCTGGCTGGCCTCCAAACTGGGCATTCCGGTCTGTTTGACTCACCAAACCGATTACTCGCAACTGGTGAATTTATACTGGCGCGGCATCACCGGTCGTTTCGCCCAGACCATGCTGGCCTGGACCAACCTGCTGATGTTCCGCGGCAGCAGTTCCGTGGCCACCATCAGCGAATCCCTGGTACAGCAACTGCGGCAGCAGGGTATCGGTCACCCGTTTCTGGTAGGCACCAGCCTGGCACCGGAATTTATCGACGCCCCCATTCAAGAGCCCCGCGCTCACGTCAGACGGATTCTGTTCGTGGGCCGGCTGGCGGCGGAAAAAAATCTGCACCTGTTGCTGGAACTGGCCACGCAACGACCGGATCTGCAATTTTCCATCGTCGGTGACGGCCCCCTGCGACAGCAGGTGGAAAACCAGGCCCGACAGTGCCATAACCTGGCATTTCTCGGCTGGTGTTCCCGCACGGTGGTGCGGGAGCAGCTGGACGCCCACGACCTGCTGATGCTGCCTTCGGCGGTGGAAGCCTTCGGCACTGTGGCGCTGGAAGCCATGGCCCGTAAGCGGCTGGTGGTGACTGCGCCGGGTTGCGGCATCAACCAATGGCGGGATCTCGCCGCCGGACTGGTGTCCATGGACCCCGATGAAACCCTGGGTGCCACCCTGCAACGCATAGAACAATGGCCCGCTACCCGGCGTTTACACGTCATTCAGCGCGGCCACCAGGCAGCCCTGGCCCTGAACAATGCCACCCTGGAACAGTGGCTGTCAGTGCTCAGCCTCACCGCGGCCAAAGCGCACAGCCTGCCCCGGCCCATGCCATCCGCCACTTTTGCCCTGCTGCGACGGCTGGCGGCCTTTCAATCCTGATATGTTGCGTGGCCTGGTGAGCATCCACGATGTGATGCCGGCGACCCGGGCGCCGGTAAGCGCCATGTTGCAGGCCCTGCAACACAAGGTTCCTGCGTTAACCCCAGCACACACCACGCTGCTGGTGGTGCCCGGTAAGGACTGGAGTGAGCCGGACCTGCACTGGCTGCAGCAACTGGCGGATGCCGGACATCCCCTGGCGGGCCACGGCTGGAGCCACCGCTCCCCCAGGCCCCGCAGCCTGTATCACTGGTGCCACAGCCTGCTGCTGTCGCGGCGGGCGGCGGAACATCTGTCGCGCCCGGCGCCGGAATTATTACAGCGCATCAACGCCTGTTTTCACTGGTTTCGAGATCACCGGCTGCCACCACCGGACCTGTACGTGCCACCGGCCTGGGCTGCCGGATGTCTGCGCCTATCACACTGGCAGGCCTTACCGTTCCAGCAACTGGAAACCCTGCGGGGAGTGACACACCTGGCCCAAGGCAACCTCCAATCGCTGCCCCTCGCCGGCTATGAGGCGGACACGCCCTTGCGGGTGGCGTTTTTGCGTCAGTTCAACCGCTATCAACGCGCCCGCGCCGGCAGCACCGGCATCCCGCTGCGCATCAGTCTGCACCCCTTTGATTTGCAGTATGGATTGGCCCACAATATCTGGCAGGATCTGGCCGCCGTGGAGCGGTTTATCAGCTATTCGCAACTCACCGCAGCAAGCGACAATGCTGGGCCTGTGAGCGGGAGACCGGAATGACCCGAATCGTTAATTCTGCACTGGAGGCCGTCGCCGGCATCCGTTCCTATCAAAGTGTCTGGGTTCACTCCATGGCCGCCACCCCCTGGGTGTTACTGGATGCACTGGCGGAACACTCACTGCAACACACTGGCATTGAGCTTTACCAGTTGCATCTGGAGCACGCCGAAGGTCTGGCCCGGGCCGTGGATGGCGGCCATATCGCACCCCGGGCCTACTTTGCCAGTCAGTACAACCGGCAGCTGATTCGCGAGGGCAAGGCCGACTATATTCCCATTTCCCTGTCCGAGATTCCCCGCCTGTTCCGGCGCGGCGAACAGCCCATTGATGTGGTACTGATTCAGGTGGCGCCACCGGATCGCCATGGCATCTGCTCCCTGGGCATCTCGGTGGAAGCCACCCGCGCGGCCTGTGAAGTGGCGGGGATGGTAGTGGCTCATATCAACCCCCATATGCCCCGTACCCATGGCGATGCCTTTATTCATCTGAACCAGATCGACGTCGCCTACGAAGCCAGTGTGCCCCTGCCGATGCATCCGCCGTCCCAGCACAATGAGGTGACCCGCCAGATCGGCGAGCGGGTAGCGGCGCTGATCGAAGATGGCGATTGTCTGCAGATGGGTATCGGTGATATTCCCGACGCCACTCTGGCCTGCCTGGGCAATCACCAGCATCTGGGGATTCACACTGAGATGTTCTCCGACGGGGTGGTGCCCCTGTGCGAAAACGGTGCCATTGATAACAGTCGCAAGCGCAAGCATCCGGGCAAGCTGGTCACCGGTTTTGTCATGGGTAGTGAACGAGTCTACCAGTTTGTGGACGATAATCCGGAGGTGGCGTTTCTGGATATCGAGTACATCAACAGCATCGAAACCATTTGCCGCAACCCTAACATGGTGAGCATCAACAGCGCGCTGCAGGTGGACCTGTCCGGGCAGATCTGCGCCGATTCACTGGGCACCCAGATTTACTCCGGGGTGGGCGGACAACTGGATTTTGTGATGGGCGCCAGCCTGTCGCCGGAAGGCCGTTCAATTATTGCCTTTCCCGCCACCGCCGGGGGTGGGAAATATTCGCGCATCGTGCCGGTGCTGGCCCAGGGCGCGGGGGTGGTGACCCCCCGGGGCAGCGTGCATCACGTGGCCACGGAATTTGGAGTGGCCAACCTGCGGGGCTGCAGCCTGCGGGAACGCAGTCGCGCCCTGATCGAAATCGCCCATCCGGAATTTCGGGAGACCCTCACCCGACAGGCGTTCGACTATTGGGGGCTGCGGCTGTAACCGGTCAGTGGATCAGACCACCCACCTCCACCACTTTCAAGGTGTTGGTACCACCATTGACGTTGACATAATCGCCTTTGGTGAGAATCACTTTGTCACCGCTTTGCACCACGCCCAGTTCCAGTAACAGCGCCACCGCTTTCTGGTTGACATCCGTGGGCGCGATAGCGGCGCTGTCGAAACTGACCGGTTTAATACCACGATAGACCGCCAGCCGCCGCTGGCACCGGGCATGGGGCGTGAATGCCACGATGGTCAGGCCGGAACGAATCCGCGACATCATCATGGGGGTGGAGCCGGTTTCGGTCATGGCAATGATGGCCTTGACCCCAGGCAGGCGGTTGGCCACAAACATGGCGGCGCTGGCGATGGCCTCGTCGATGCGCTCCGGAATATAGCTGTCCTGTTCCCGCAGACTGCTCATCAGGTGGGAATGCTCGGCCCCCAGAATAATCCGGTTCATGGCCTGCACGGTGGCTTCCGGATAGCCGCCGGTGGCGGTTTCCGCCGACAACATCACCGCGTCGGTGCCGTCCAGCACCGCGTTGGCCACATCGGAAATTTCCGCCCGGGTGGGCTGCGGGTGATTAATCATGGACTCCATCATCTGGGTGGCGGTGATGACAAACCGGTTCAGCTGTCGCGCGCGCCAGGTGACGTGTTTCTGCACCCCCACCAGCTCGGCATCACCGATTTCCACCGCCAGATCACCCCGGGCCACCATCACCCCGTCCGAGGCCAGCATAATGCTGTCGAGAGTGCAGTGGTTGGCCACCGCCTCCGCCCGTTCGATCTTGGCCACCACACCGCCGTGGCCACCGGCTTGACGGTATAGTTCCCTCGCCTCGCGCACGTCGTCCGCGTCCCGGGGAAAGGACAGTGCGAGATAATCCGCATCCAACTCCGCCGCCAGTTTGATGTCGTTGCGATCCTTGTCGGTGAGGGCCCGGGCAGTGAGGCCGCCCCCTTTACGGTTGAGGCCCTTGCGGTCACTAAGCACACCGCCCACCACCACCCGGCAATGCACGGCGGTCTGCTCCACTGCTTCCACCTGCAGCTCGATCAGGCCATCATTCAACAGCAGAGTGTCACCGGCGCTGCAATCCTGGGGCAGCTCCTTGTAAGCCAGCCCGACCCCCTGTTCATCGCCGGCGTTTTCATCCATGGCCGCATCCAGAGTGAACGCCGCGCCGTTTTCCAGTTTTACCTTGCCGTTACGAAACCGGTCGATGCGTATCTTTGGACCCTGCAGGTCCACCAGGGTGGCCACACTCTTGCCTGCCTCCTCCGCCACTGCACGAATCCGTTCCGCCACCGTGCGATGATGCTCGGCCGTGCCGTGAGAGAAATTCAAGCGGAATACATCCACCCCCGCGCGCACCAGCGTACTCAGCATTTCGCTGCTGTCACAGGCGGGCCCGACAGTGGCAACAATCTTGGTACGACGAATCATTCAAAACCCCTTAAGCATTGCTGTCAGGGTGACAGCATATTGGCAGGTACCACTAATTTATCGTACTCGTCGGCATTTAGAAAACCCAGTTGGGTCACCGCCTCCCGCAATGAAGCATTATTCTCAAACGCCCATTTGGCAGCCTGGGAGGCTTTATCATAACCAATACGCGGAGTAAGCGCCGTCACCAGCATCAGCGACCGCTCCACCAACTGATCCAGGTTATCATGGTTGGGGCGGATGCCCACCACGCAATGAACCCGCACGCTTTCCATGGCGTCCGCCAGCAAGGTAATGGACTCCCACAGGCAATGTACAATAACAGGTTTGTAAACATTCAGTTCAAACTGACCCTGGCTGTTGGCCATGGCCACGGTGGTGTCGTTGCCCATCACCCGCAGGCAAACCATGGTGAGGGCTTCGATCTGGGTGGGATTCACTTTCCCCGGCATAATGGAGCTGCCCGGCTCATTGGCGGGCAGGC
Source organism: Pseudomonadales bacterium (assembly GCA_002701845.1). GTDB lineage: Bacteria > Pseudomonadota > Gammaproteobacteria > Pseudomonadales > Ketobacteraceae > Ketobacter. The sequence goes on along the minus strand of NZXG01000023.1, from coordinate 22,375 downwards.
GAATCTCCCCCAAACCGCAACGGGGGCCACTGCCCATCAGCCGCAAATCACTGGCCATTTTGTAGAGAGCGGTGGCCAGCAGCCGCAGACGACCGTGGCAATCCAATAAAGCCTCGTGCCCCGCCAGCGCCATAAATTTATTATCCGCCGGCTGAAACGGGGTACCGGAGAGATTGGCAATTTTCTGTACCACCGCGCCGGACCAGCGGGGGTGGGTATTGAGTCCGGTGCCCACGGCGCTGCCGCCGATGGCCAGTTGCTGCAGGGCCGGATACAGCGCCTGCAGTTGTTCCCGGGCATACTGGATTTGCGCCCCGTAGGCAGCAAATTCCTGCCCCAGAGTCACCGGTGTGGCATCCATCATGTGCGTACGCCCGCTCTTAAGCCGGTCGGCAAATTCCGTGGCCTTGTCCTGCAGCGATTCCACCAGGGCATACAGGGCAGGCATCAGCTTTTGTTCCAACCCCAGCATCACGGTCAGATGCATCACCGTGGGCACGGTGTCATTGGAGGACTGGGACAGATTCACATGATCATTGGGGTGGACCGGCGCTTTACTCCCCCGGGGCTCGCCGGCCAGCTCATTGGCCCGGTTGGCAATCACTTCGTTGAGGTTCATGTTGACCTGGGTACCGCTGCCGGTTTGCCACACCGGTACCGGAAACTGGTCATCGTGCTCGCCGGCAATCACTTCATCGCAGGCGGCGATGATATAACCAGACAGCTCCTCACTGAGCTTGCCCAGTTCCAGATTGGTTAGCGCCGCGGCTTTTTTCAGCAAGGCAAAGCGATGAATAAATTCGGGGGGGAACTGATGACTGCCAATTTGGAAGTTATTCAGGGCGCGCTGGGTTTGCGCGCCCCACAGGGCCCGGGCCGGTACCTCCACCGGGCCCAGGGCATCGGTTTCCGTTCGCGTTTCCATAACGCTCCCTGTGACCTGTATTCAGGCCTCCGCGGTCAGCTGCTGCAACACATACTGTAAAATGCCGCCATTGACGAAATACTGGAATTCATCCTCCGTATCCAGGCGACATTTCAGCTCGCAGGTTTCCCGGGAGCCGTCGCTGCGCTCCACGGTAAGCACCACCGCGGAGCCAATGGCCAGTTCCGACAGACCGGATAAATGGATCTGCTCACTGCCGTCCAGTTTGAGGGTTTCCCGGTTGACGCCGGTGGGGAACTCCAGGGGCAACACGCCCATGCCCACCAGATTGGAGCGGTGAATACGCTCGTAGCTTTCGGCGATGACCGCCTTGACCCCCAGCAGGCGGGTACCCTTGGCGGCCCAGTCGCGACTGGATCCGGTGCCGTATTCCCGGCCCGCGATCACTACCAGAGGCACGCCCTGTTCCAGGTATTTCATGGCGGCGTCGTAAATCGGCATCTGCTCCCCTTCCGGTTGCAGTTTGGTAACGCCACCTTCCACGCCGGGACACATCTCGTTCTTGATGCGCACGTTGGCAAAGGTGCCCCGCATCATCACTTCGTGATTGCCCCGCCGGGAGCCGTAGGAATTGAAATCTTTTTTCTGGACGCCGTGTTCCACCAGGTAGCGGCCCGCCGGGCTGGCCTCGGCAATACTGCCGGCCGGGGATATATGGTCAGTGGTGATGCTGTCTCCCAGCAGCGCCAGAATCCTGGCCCCTTTCACATCCTCCAGCAATACCGGCTCAGCACCTTCAAAAAACGGAGGGTTCTGGATATAGGTGGAATTGGAATCCCAGGGATAGGTTTTGCTGGGCTCCACCTTAATCGCCTGCCATTGCTCGTCGCCGGTGAATACATCCGCGTACTGCTCGCTGAACATGGTGCTGGAAACGCTGGCCATGGCCTCTTTAATTTCGGCATTGCTGGGCCACAGATCCTTTAAGTAAACCGGATCCCCGCTGTCGGTTTCCGCTACCGGATCCTCGTCCAGGTTTTTCAGCGTGGTACCTGCCAGGGCCATAATCACCACCAGCGGCGGCGAAGCCAGCCAGTTGGCCCGCACCTTGGCATGAATCCGGCCCTCGAAGTTGCGGTTACCGGACAGCACCGAGCATACCGTAAGCTGGCCGCCCTCAATGGCCTCTTCAATGGGATCCGGCAACGGGCCGGAGTTACCAATACAGGTGGTACAGCCATACCCCACCAGATTGAAACCCAACTGGTCGAGATAAGTCTGCAAACCGGCGGCCTGCAGATATTCGGTTACTACTTTGGAACCGGGGGCCAGGGAGCTTTTCACCCAGGGCTTGCGGGAAATACCCTTCTCCACCGCTTTTTTGGCCACCAGCCCGGCCGCCAGCATCACCATGGGATTGGACGTATTGGTGCAGGAGGTAATGGCGGCAATCACCACATCCCCGTCGTTAAGCTTGTAATCCTCACCGGACACCGGTACTGCTTCCGGTTCCATGCGGCCGGAAAGGTTGATAATTTCCATCACCGATTTGCCCAGATCCGGCAGATCCACCCGATCCTGGGGCCGTTTGGGGCCCGCCACGCTGGGGGTCACCTGATTCAAATCCAAACTCAGGGTGCTGCTATAGACCCGGGGGTGGGATTCATCCCGCCACAGGCCCTGGGCCTTGCAATAGGTTTCCACCAGTTTCACCAGCTGGGGATCCCGGCCGGACAATTCCAGATAATTGATGGTCTCCCGGTCCACCGGGAAGAAACCACAGGTGGCGCCGTATTCCGGCGCCATATTGGCGATGGTGGCGCGATCCGCCAGCGGCAGCTGATCCATGCCATCGCCGTAGAATTCCACGAACTTACCCACCACGCCGTGTTGCCGCAGCATCTGCACCACCGTGAGCACCAGGTCGGTGGCGGTGACGCCATCCCTCAATTGTCCGCTGAGCTCGAAGCCCACCACTTCCGGAATCAGCATGGATACCGGTTGCCCCAGCATGGCGGCCTCCGCTTCGATGCCGCCCACGCCCCAGCCCAGTACCCCCAGGCCATTGATCATGGTGGTGTGGCTGTCAGTGCCCACCAGGGTGTCCGGATACACATAGCGGGCACCGTCGATTTCCTTGTTCCAGGCCACCTCGGCCAGGTATTCCAGATTCACCTGATGGCAGATGCCGGTGCCCGGCGGTACCACCCGGAAATTATTAAAGGCTGCCTGCCCCCAACGCAGAAACTGATAGCGTTCCTTATTGCGTTCCATCTCGATGGCCACGTTGTCGTGGTAAGCGGAAGGGTCGGCGAAGTGATCCACCATCACCGAATGGTCGATCACCAGATCCACCTGGCTTAACGGGTTGATGACAGCCGGGTTCTTGCCCAGATTGGCCACCGCATCCCGCATGGCTGCCAGATCCACCACCGCCGGCACGCCGGTAAAATCCTGCATCAATACCCGGGCCGGGCGATAGGCAATTTCCTGTTTTGAGCTGCGGGTTTCGGGCCAGGCCAGAATCGCCTCAACGTGCGCGGGCGTGACCGAGCGGCCGTCCTCATTCCGCAGCAGGTTTTCCAGAAGCACTTTCAGGGAGTAGGGGAGCTGGTTGACGCTGGGGTTGTCGTTTTGCTCCAGTTTGGCGAGGCTGAAGTAACGGTAGGTGGCGCCGTCAACCTCCAGTTCATCACGAACTCCAAACGAATCTTCACCGGTGGCAGACATAGAAACCCTCCTTAATTTAGATGCACCACATGGTGCTGTCAGGCCGTCTTGCAACAACCCCAATAAATAGACAGCAAACCCGTTTCCGGGTTTCTGAGAGCGGGAAACTAAGTCTGTCTCATGGTGAAGACTTGCCCGACACTTGTCAAATCCCACCCAGACAAACACAGGCTTGGCGGCCGGGCTGCCCCCACGCCGGGGAATTGAGTTACCATAGCTGAGCGCTGTGTTAAGCTGATGACATGGCAACCTGTTATAAACCGGCCAGCGGTCGCCGGAAGACGCTGTCCGCAACCGGGAAGCCGGAACCTGGAACCTGGAACCTGGAACCTGGATAAAGGAGGTTTATGTCGCTCACGTCCCCACCCGTCGCATCCCTGCCGCCGGCCCTGGAGGAAACCCTGGAATCCATCCTGGGCGACCGCTATAGCACCCGGCCAGCGATTCTGCAGCAGCACGGCCGGGGTGAAAGTCATCATACCCCGGCGCCTCCGGCGGCGGTGGCTTATGTCACCAGCAGCGCCGAGGTGCTGGCCCTGGCCCGGGCCTGTCATCGTCAACAAACACCAATGATCGCCCACGGCGCCGGCACCAGCGTGGAGGGCCAGCTGCAGTGTGTGCAAGGTGGCGTGGCAGTGGATTTCTCGACCATGAACCGGATTCTGGCCATCAACCCCGGGGATCAGGACTGCCTGGTGGAGCCGGGCGTCACCCGGGAACAATTGAATCTGGCGTTGCGGGATCAGGGCCTGTTTTTTCCGGTGGATCCCGGCGCCAACGCCACCCTCGGGGGGATGGCGGCCACCGGTGCTTCCGGCACCACCACCCTGCGTTATGGCGGTATGAAGGCCAATGTGCTGGCGCTGGAGGCGGTACTGGCGGACGGCGCACAGATCCAAACCGGCAGCGCTGCCCGCAAATCCAGCGCCGGCTATAATCTGACAGAACTGCTGATCGGCAGTGAAGGCACCCTGGCCCTGATCACCGGCCTGCGGCTGCGACTGCATGCCATACCGCCGCATGTCACCACCGCTCAAGTGGGGTTTCCCAGCGTTGCCCAGGCGGTGGCGGCGGTTATCGCCATGCTGCAGCACGGCCTGCACCCGGCCCTCCTCGAACTGCTGGACAGCGCCGCCATGGCGGCGGTGAATCAGTACTGCCGCACCCGCTATCCTGAGCAACCCAGCTTGTTTCTGGAATTTCACGGCACCCTGGACGCCACCACAGAACAGGCTGCCTGCGCTGAGACCCTGTGCCGGGACCAGGGCAGTACCGGCTTGCAATGGGCACGGCAGGAAGAGGATCGGCGACGCCAGTGGCATGCCCGGCACCAGGCCTACTATGCCGCCCTGGCCCAGGTGCCCCACGGGCAGGGCTGGGTCACCGATGTCTGCGTGCCCCTGTCCAGGCTGGCGCAATGCATCGAGGCCACCCAGGCGGATCTGGCGGCGGCACAGCTCCAGGTCCCTCTGGTGGGACATGTGGGGGATGGCAATTTTCATTTGCTGTTCAGCATCGCCCCGGATGATATTGAGCGCCGGGCCCAGGCCGAGGCCATTCACCAGCGGCTGGTGGAGCGCGCCCACAGCCTGGGTGGCACCTGCACCGGCGAACACGGGATTGGCCTGGGCAAAAAAGCCTTTCTGTTACAGGAAAAGGGCGCTACCACCGTGGCGGTGATGACGGCTATCAAGAAAGCTCTGGATCCCATGAATCTGTTAAACCCCGGAAAATTGTTTTAGGGCCTGCCTATTGACGTCCGCGGAGGACATGCCATGCAAGCACTGCTGAATTTTTTTGAACACTTCGATGCCCACGCCCTGGAACGGCTGGATCAGTTCTACACCGAGGACTGCTACTTCCGCGATCCGTTTAATGAAGTGCACAACCGGGATCAGCTGCACGAACTGTTTGCCGATATGCTGAAACTGCAAGACTTGCGATTCGAATTCCGCGAGCAACTGCAGCAGGAGGATAAGGCCTTTGTCACCTGGGACTTTCACTTTCGTATCCTGGGCCGGCCCCAGAGCATTCACGGTGGCAGTCTGCTGCACTTCGCCGCCGATGGCCGGGTCCAGCGTCACGTGGATTACTGGGATGCCGCCGCCGGCGTGTATGAAAAAATTCCCGTGCTGGGCGGCATTCTGCGGCAACTGAAGAAACGCATCGGCTAACGTTTATCCGGCACCGCTTTTGTGCCAAGCTTTTTCCTGAGAAACCCCTGAATCCCAGCAAGGCTGACCAGTGATCCAGGTGCCAGCCAAACCCCGTACCGCAGGAGATTATCGTGTCCGGATTGCTGCCCAATGTCGACCCCGACGGTTTGTTGGAATATTCCGTGGTCTTCACCGATCGCTCCCTGAATCATATGTCACAGCAGTTTCAACAGGTGATGCGGGATATCTCCTCCACCCTGAAATCAGTGTACCGGGCCCACTCGGTGGTGGTGGTGCCCGGCGGTGGCACTTACGCCATGGAGGCGGTGGCCCGCCAGTTGGCCCAGGATCAGCATTGCCTGGTATTGCGTAACGGCTGGTTCAGCTACCGTTGGAGTCAGATCTTTGATGTCGGCCGCATTCCCCGCAGCTGCACGGTACTGAAGGCCCGTCCCGTGGCGGCGGGGGCGTGGGCGCCCTTCACCCCGGCACCGCTGACAGAGGTGGTGGAAACCATTCGGCGGGAGCGGCCCGGGCTGGTGTTTGCCCCCCATGTGGAAACCGCTTCCGGCATTCTGCTGCCGGAGGATTATCTGCGGGCGGTGGGCACCGCCACTCACGAAGTGGGCGGCCTGTTCGTGCTGGATTGCGTGGCTTCCGGCGCGCTGTGGGTGGACATGGACACCAGCGCGGTGGACATCCTGATCTCGGCGCCGCAAAAAGGCTGGAGCGCCTCCCCCTGTAGCGGCCTGGTGATGCTGAGTCCCGCTGCCCGAGAACGGATCGCCGACACCCAAAGCAGCAGTTTCGCCTGCGATCTGAAAAAATGGTTGGAGATCATGGCCGCCTACGAGCAGGGTGGCCACGCCTACCACGCCACCATGCCCACCGACAGCCTGCAACGGTTCCGCGATACCATGCTGGAAACTCTGGAGCTGGGGCTGGACGACCTGCGGCAACAACAACGGGAACTGGGACACCGGGTACGGGAACTGTTTGCCCGGCATGGCTTCCAAAGTGTGGCGGCCCCGGAGTTCGCCGCCCCGGGTGTGGCGGTGTTTTACACCGACGATGAATCCATGCAGAGCGGCCGGCCGTTCCTGGAACAGGGCCTGCAAGTGGCGGCGGGAGTGCCGCTGATGTGTGATGAACGGCCGGATTATAAAAGTTTTCGCATTGGCCTGTTTGGTTTGGACAAGCTCACCAGTATTGATCGCACCGTGGCCAATCTGGAGCAGGCGCTGGCCGATCTGCCACCAAAGCTGGACAGGTGAACGCATTACCTTTTACGGTGTCTTCAACAGGGAACCAGCCACGCAGGAGAACACAGCATGAAAATATTGATGGTGCTTACTTCCCACGATCAGCTGGGGGATACCGGGGAAAAAACCGGCTTCTGGCTGGAAGAGTTCACCTCCCCCTATTACGCCTTTATCGACGCCGGTGCCGAAGTGACCCTGGCCTCACCCCAGGGCGGACAACCGCCCCTGGACCCCAAGAGCGACACCCCCGAAGGACAAACCGATTCCACCAACCGTTTCCACGATGATGCGGATGCACAAAAAGCCCTGGCCAACACCAAACCCCTGGCGCAGATTGACCCGGAACAGTTCGACGCCCTGTTCTTCCCCGGCGGCCACGGCCCCCTGTGGGACCTGGCGGAAGACACTGATGTCATCGCCCTGATCCAGGCCATGCTCAAGGTGCAGAAGCCGGTGGCTGCGGTGTGTCACGGGCCTGCCGTGTTCCGCCGGGCGCAAGACGCTGCGGGAGAACCGGTGGTCAAGGGTATCCGGGTCACCGGTTTCAGCAACAGTGAGGAAGAAGCCGTGGGACTCACGGACGTGGTACCTTTCTCGGTGGAGGATATGTTGCAGGAACTGGGCGGTGATTACCGCAAAGGTGCTGACTGGGAAAGCCATGTGGAAACCGCAAACCTGCTGATCACCGGGCAAAATCCGGCATCGTCGGCGGCCACGGCCCAGGCTCTGCTGGCGCGGCTGGACGCCTGAGCCAGTCGCCCGTTTCACCCCGCCTGCGTACAGCGCAGCGGGGTGAGTTTCGGGCCCGTCCGGTTCAGGTCAACCTGACTTCAGGCCGCGGGACGCACCCTCTTCCCCTCAGGCCACTTTGGGATTACTGTCCCCTTCACTCTCCTCAAATTCCAACAGCTTACCCTGCATGTCTTCCACGGCGGCAAAGAAATCCTCACCCCATTGCTGGATATCGTAGTGGGAGACGATATCAAAAGCCTCCCGAATCCGGTTGCGGGCTTCGGTTTTGCTCATGCTGAGGGCAAAATAACAGGCGTTGACCATTTCGTGTTGATCATAGGGGTTGGCCAGTACCGCCCCCCGCAGCTCCGCCGCCGCGCCGGTGAATTCCGACAGCACCAGCACCCCACTGCCGTTGGTGAGGCCCTGGGCCGCAATATACTCTTTCGCCACCAGGTTCAAACCGTCCCGCAGCGGCGTGATAAACATCATATCGGCAATGGCATAATAGGCCACCAGCTCCTCGAAGGGGAAAGCCCGGAAGAAGAACTGAATCGGCGTCCAGCCCACCTTGGCAAAGCGACCGTTGATGCGCCCCACCGCCTGCTCAATCTGGGACTGCAGTTTGCGGTACACCGTCATTTCCCGGGCGGCGGGCACACATACCATAAACAGGGAGATTTTGCCCTGCAGTTCGTCATGCTCCGCCAAAAGTCGCTCGTAGGCTTCCAGCTTCTCCAGAATGCCTTTGGTGTAGTCCAGCCGCTCCACCGACAGAATCAGTTTGGTGTTGCTGAACTCGTAACGTAACTGCGCCATTTTCGCCTGAATCGCCGGGTCGTCCAAAGCCTGCTTCACCCGATTGAGATCCAGGCCCACGGGGTGTGCCACCAGCCGGATGCGGCGATCATACACTTTGATCTCCGATGTCATCTCGTCCAGCCCCACCGCGCAACCATAGGTGAGAAAACGGGGGGCACAACTGCTGCGGGACAATACCTCCAGGGGCATCACCCCCCGGGCCACGTCCACAAAATTTTCCGCCTGGCGGGGAATATGGAAGCCGATCACGTCGCATTGCATCAGGCTGCCGATAATCTGTTTACGCCAGGGCAGCACGTTAAACACATCGGCCGAGGGGAAGTAGGTGTGATGAAAAAAGGCGATGGTGACGTCCGGTCGCATTTCCCGCAGGAATGCCGGCACCATCCACAGATTGTAATCGTGAATCCAGATGGTGGCGCCCTCCGCCGCTTCCGCCGCGGTACGTTCGGCGAAGGCTTTGTTCACCTGCAGGAACACCTCCCAGTGATCCTCCCGGAAATTGGCCCGCTCCCAGAAAGTGTGCAGGGTGGGCCAGAAGGCTTCCTTGGAAAACCGTTTGTAAAAAATATCCACCTCTTTCTTGGTCAGCGGCACCCGCGCCGCCACCAGATGCGGATATTGTTTGGCGTCCACCTCGGTATGAGTCTCAAACTGCGACGCCTTGCCCTCATGGACGGACCAGGCCACCCAGGAGCCGGGTTTGCCATCGGCAAAGAAACTGAGCAGGGTGGGAATGATACCGTTGGGGGAGGTGGGTCGCCGGCGCACCATGCGACCATCCTCGATCACCTCCTCGTAAGGCAGGCGGTGATAAACAATCACCAGGTCCGACTGGCCGGGCTCCAGCACTTCCTGGGTCTCCGCGGCGATGCCCTTGTTGCCGAGGTAACCGAAATGTTCGAATGCCTCCAGGATGCCGCCGCAGCCGGGGGCCCTGGCGTGTAATACCCGGGTGGAATTTTCCGTGGCCTGAATCAGCCCGGGCTCGGAATTGCCGACGCATACGCCGGTGTAGCCCTGCTGAAACAGCGCCAGATCATTGAGGGAATCCCCGGCCACCAGTACGTGGGCTTCATCCTCCCCCAACTGCTCCGCCAGTTTGCGCAGGGTTCCACCCTTGTTGACACCCCGGGGCAGAATATCCAGAAACCGGTTGGCGGAGTACACCAGATCACAGCCCAGCGCTTCCACCGCTGCCCGCAGCTCATCGGTAACCGCCTCCTCTTCACAGAAGTAGGAGCAACGGCGTTCCTGAGGTACTTCCTGCCGCTGCAGTCCGGCAAAGTCCGCGATAGCCTCTTCCACCATCCGCTCGCCAGGCCACAACCGGTCAATCTCCCCCTGGATCGGTTGCACCGCCTGCTGGGTATGGCCGTCCACCAGTGTGCCACCCACGTCGCAGATGATGTAATCGGGCTCCGGCAGCGTGGGGTCCGCCAGTAACGGCAACACCAGTTCCAAGCCACGCCCGGTGACAAATACCAGCTTGATCTCCGGATGGGACACCACCAGCTGATACAGCTTCAGACGACTGTCGGGATCTCCGGCGAGAAAGGTACCGTCTAGATCGGTTGCTAAAAGCATGTTCTCCTCCTGATTGGGGCACGCTACGCTCACGGATTGCAGGCGCGGGGTGCCGGCAGCACAATGCCAGTGTCAGGAATTCAGGCAGCCACGGGCAGAGCGCTGTAGTGGCACGAAGGGGCATTCGTTGCGAGCGTTGGAAGTTAACGGCCGAAGGCGCTGATGAACGGGGCAGCGCACAATCCGAGGTTCCACGCTCCAGACACTGGACACTATAACTTTTTAAAGCAAAAAATGCACCATCCTGACGCGGCTGTACAGCAATGCCTGCGGGACCCGTGATGTCCGGGCCGGAGCTTCTCATTGCCCTGCGTGCACCGGTATCGCAGGGCCAGGAGATGAGATCAGCCGGTGCAGGGACAAGTCGTCAGCACTGAAATGAACGCTTCGTGCCGTCAGACTCGTCTATATAAGATATGTTGGCGGTATTAAAATTCAAGTCCACAAACAGGTAACAATAGTGTTCACCATGGCGCCAGGCCATGGCCACGCTGGAATCATTGGAATAATTGAGTTCAAAGCGGCCCTGAAACGCCGGGTAATTGGTACGAAACCGCATTAGCTTGAGCAATCGTTGCACCACCGGTTGCTCCATGGCCGCGTCCACTTCTTCCAGGGTGTAGAATTTACGATTAATGTCCCGCAGCTCGCCGGTGGTGTTCATCAGTTCGCGATCATTTTTGCCCGCCAGCAGCCCCACGTAATACACCTGGGGGATCCCCGGGGCGAAAAACTGAATGGCCCGGGCAGCGATGTAGGCATCATCGTTCTGCATCATGGCATCGTAAAAAGTACAGGTGAGCTGGTAAATTGCGCCAACGCTGTGAACGTTGGCCGCCGAACGCCGCAGGATGGGATCGGCGCTGCGGCTGTCAATATTATCAATCAGGTCCTTGATTTTGTCGTCCGGCAATACCCCTTCCACGTCCGGTATGCAGATGCCATCGTGAGTATCCAGCACGGTGATCATATTACGGGGGCACATCCGCAACCAGTTTTTCAGATATACGCTGTTGGCGTCCAGCAGTGAATACAGTAACAACGGTGGCAGGGCAAAGCCGTAGGGATGCATGTTGCGACGGGAAATGGCGTACTGGTAGCTGGTGTGGTCGTGCACCTCGGGCAAACATTCGGCCCCGTATTTGAAAGCCACGTCATTGATCCATTCCAGGAGCCGATACACATCCGGTTCCACCAGAAAACAACTGGTGCCTATTTTCTTGGTGGTGTAACCAAAGGCATCCAGGCGAAACAGTTTCACCCCCCGCTCAGTGAGAAACCGGATGTAACGTTCCATCAGGCGATAGGTTTGTTCCGACTGGTAATTGAGGTCGATCTGCCGCTCGGTGAAGGTGCACCACACTGAGGCGGTGGAGCCATCAGCGAAGGTCACCCGGCGAAACGGCTCTTTTTCCTTGCGGATATGAATTTTGGCCAGGTCATCCGGCGTGATCTCGCCAAACGCTTCCACATGTACAAACAGGTCGGCGTATTCCGATGCGAAGCCTTTTTCCACGAAGTCCCGGAACTCCATGGACTCATCGGAAATATGATTCACCGTAAGATCCACGCAAAGATCGTACTTGGCGGAAATTTTTTCGATATCTTTCCAATCCCCGAAGGCGGGATCCACTTCCTCGTGAGTCAGGGGCGAAAAACCACCATCGGCGTTGGAGGGATAGAAGGGCAGAATATGCACCCCGCCCACGGCATCGGACAGGTGGCGCTCCAGAGTGACATAGAGATCATGGAGGTTACTTCCCATGCGATTGGGGTAACAAATCAGTTGCACGGCATTCCGCAAAGACGACATAACACTTACACTCCAGAGGGCTGGGTGAACATTAACCTTGCAGGCGGATGGGGGCTCGGCAAACGCAGGTCAGGCAATCCAGACCTGCTGGGTATTGACGAATTCGCGGATACCATGGGGGCCAAGCTCGCGGCCGTAACCGGACTTGCCAATACCACCCGAAGGCAGCCGGGGATCGGTTTTGACAATGCCATTCACCGCAATCTGTCCCGCTTCCAGTTGCGCCACTGCCGTATTGATGGTGTCTTCACTGCCGGTCCAGATGCTGGCGCCCAGGCCATATTCTGTCGCATTCGCCAGCTCCAGGGCCTGTTCCAGGCTGTCCACCGGCGTCACCGCCAGTACCGGGCCGAAAGTTTCCTGTTCGAACACCGGCATCCCCGGCGCCACGTCCAGCAACAGGGTGGGGGGATAGAAAAAACCGGGACCGTCCGGCAGCTCGCCACCCAGCAGGCAGCGGGCACCGGCTTTCATGGATTCAGTTACCTGTTGGTGTAATTGGTCGCGCAAATCACCACGGGCCAAAGGGCCCAGCTTGTTATTGGTATCCCGGGGATCACCCAGGGTAAGCGCGCTGAAGCGTTCATGCAGTTGCTGACAGAATGCCTCATAAATCGGGCGTTCCACCAGCAGACGCTTGGCGGCAATGCAGGACTGACCGGCATTGATCATGCGGGACAGCGTGACAATATCCGCCGCCTTATCCAGATCCGCATCCGCCATCACGATACAGGGATCGGACCCACCCAGTTCCAGCACCGCCGGCTTCAGACCGGCGGCGGCGCGGGCCGCCACTTTCTGGCCGGAGCCACTGGAGCCGGTGAATGAAACCGCCTTGATCCGCGGGTGGTCAATCAAATCCGCCACCAGGTCATTGGTAATGGGCAGATTGGCCATCACGTTTTCCGGCAGCCCGGATTCATGAAAAATCCGTTCCAGGGCCCGGGCCGTGGCGGGCACATGGGGGTCGGGCTTCATCACGCAGGTGTTACCCGCCATCAGGGCCGGCGCCAGAAACCGCAGGGCCAGCCAGGTGGGCGCATTCCATGGCAGAATACCCAGCACGGTACCCAGGGGCGGGTACTGCACGAAACTGCGGCTGGCATCGGAAGCAATGGTTTCAGAGGCCAGAAAGTCAGCCCCGTGCTTGGCGTAATATTCCGCGCAAAAGGCGCTTTTCTCCACTTCACCCAGACCTTCTGCCAGCGGCTTGCCCATCTCCAGAGCCATCAGATCCGCCAGTTCATCCTTGTTGTCCCGCAACGCTTTGGCCATGGCGTGCAAACGCTCCGCCCGCGCCGCCATGGACAACGCGCGCCAGTCCGGGAAGCCGTCCGCCACCCGTTCGATCACACCGGCGGCGGCCTCCGCACTCAGTGCATCCTGTTCCGCCAGCTGCTCCCCGGTGGTGGGGTTAATCGCCTGTAACATCTATCCTCCTCAAACCGGTGACACCGCTTGATCCTGTGATTGGTCTTTTGGGTCCTGCTTACCCTGCTTGTCTTTTTTGGCTTTCTCCCCCTCACCACTTTTGCGGGCACTCTGCAGGGGAATGCAGTCACTTTTTTTTCCGGCCTCCGGTTTGACGGTAAAATCCCGCTCCAGGTTAAACAAAGAGCGGCAACCATCCGCAGTGATCACGATGGTATCGGAAATGCCACAGGTTTTGTCCCCTTCCACGCCCCACATCCAGGGAATCATGTGGAAGGTCATCCCCTCTTTCAGGATCGCCGAATTGCCCTGCTTCATACTGATGATATAACCCTCGTCCCAGCTGGGGGGGAAGGCGATTCCGATGGAATAGCCGGAGCGGGTAATCAACCGGGCACCCACTTTGTTGTCGCTGATAATCTTGCGCACCAGGTTGTCCACATCCGACACGGTCATACCAGGCTGCACCACGGTGTGGATGGCATCCAGGGCCCGCTTCATGGTTTCCTGGGCCTCGTGCATGGCGTCCGACATCTCACCCAGAATCGCGGTGCGCATCAGCGCCGCGTGGTAACGTCGATAACATCCGCCCACTTCCAAAAACACATGCTCTCCCGGCTGGACCGTGCGGCCCTCCCAGGTGGCGTGACCGATCATGGTACGGGGCCCGGATGTCACATAGGGCATCACCGCCGGGGTCTCGCCTCCGGCACGGAACATGGCGGCACTGATGGCGGCGCCGATTTCATTTTCCGTCACACCCGGCAGGCAGGCTTCCAAGCCGGCGCGCATGCCCGCCTCGGCGGCAACCGCCGCCCGCTGCATCACTTCGATCTCCACCGGAGACTTACAGATGCGCCCCTCCTCCACAATGCCAAAACAATCCAGCAGCTTGCCATCCTTTAACGAAGTATGAATGCAGTCCTGATGGTAGGCCGGAAAGAAATAACTGTTACGCTCGTAGCCGATGCGCTTGTCGTTCAACCCGAATTCCCGCAGGGCATCCACCAGCATCTGAATGGCGTCACCGGTATCGGGATAGGGCCGGGTCAGCTCCACCCAGGTGCGGGCCCAGACGTTGGAATCCTCCAGCGCCCGGGTAATCATAAACGGCTCTTTTTCCAGGGGCACCACCAGCGCCTGAAAAAACGAGTAACCGGTGGTCTGGTAGTCCGTTAGGTAGGTAATGTTTTCCGGATCGGTGATCACCACCGCATCCAGATGACGCTCCGCTATGCGCTGTCTTAACTCCGCAATGCGGCGCTGGTATTCGGCAAAGGGGAACGTCATATCATCACGTTCAATCATGCGGCTTCCTCCATCACGGCACGAACGGCATCGGACATAATTCCCAGGCCCTGCAACAGATCAGCCTCGGGAATGGTCAGAGGCGGTATCAGTTTCAGCACCCGGCCACCGGTGCCACAGGTGGCCAGCAACAGGCCATCCTCAAAACAGCGTTTCACCACCGCTGCGGCCCGCTCACCGTTACCCACATCCAGCCCCAGAATCATGCCTTTACCGCGCAATTGCAGGGAGCTGTCGGATTTCAGCAGGGGCTGCAAGTGCTCCCGCATCACGTCCGCCTTGGCCGCCACCTGCTCCATAAACTCCGGTGTCTCGAAATAGCTGAGGGCTTCGGTACCCGCCACGAACGACAGATTCTGACCGCGGAAGGTACCGGTGTGCTCCCCGGGGGACCAATGCCGATCCAGATCAGGGTGCACCAGATTCATTGCCAGCGGCGTGCCGATACCACCGATGCCCTTGGCCAGGCAGACGATATCGGGCTCGATATCCAGATCATCAAAACTGAAATAATTACCGGTGCGGCCGCAACCCACCTGGATGTCATCCACAATCAGCACCGAACCCAGTTCTTTGGCCAGTGCCGCCAGGGCTTTCATCCATTCTTTGGACGCCACGTTCACCCCACCTTCCGCCTGAATGGTTTCCACCAGAAACGCCGCCGGCGGTGCCATGCCGCTGGAGCTGTCCCGATAGCGGGCCGCCAGCGATTGCAGGGCGCCGATGCCGCAATTGGCCTCACAGCCCCGACACTGAACTTCACAGCCGAAAGGTTCATGGCGCACGTGCAGCAGTGGCACCCCCGAGGCGTTACGGAAATACTGATTAGCGGTGGCCGCCAGGGCCCCCAGGGTCATGCCATGGAAACCGTGACTGAAAGCCACCACCTCGTTGCGGCCAGTGGCGCGGCGCGCGAGCTTCAACGCCGCTTCCACCGCATTGGTACCGGTAGGCCCCATAAACTGCATCCGGTGCGGCATGTTGCGGGGTTGCAGAATCACCTCGGTATACCGCTCCATAAATTTGGCTTTGGCGGTGGTCTGCATATCCAGGCTGTGCAGCACTCCGTCATCCTGCAGGTAGTCGATCAGTGCCTGCTTCATCCGGGGATTGTTGTGACCGAAATTCAACACACCGGCACCGGCGAAGAAGTCAATGTACTCCTTACCGTTCTCATCGGTCTGACGGGCATTTTGCGCTTTCGCAAAAACCGTCGGATAAACCCGGCTGTAAGCGCGAATGCTGGATTCCCGTTGCTCAAATATATTCATGCTTGCTCTCCTCCTGAAACACTCGGAATCAAACCGCCGTCAATCCTGCCAGGCGGCAATACCACCGGCAGACATCCGCGATCAGACGGTCATTAAAATCATAATGGGGACTATGACAGGGAATGTGGTGATCCTGACCGTCATCACTGCCGATCAGGGCGAAGGCGCCGGGGATCTCCCGTAGAAAATAACTGAAATCCTCGGAGGCCATGATCGGCATGGGGCGGCCATGACGCAGGGTTTCCTCACCATGGATCGACTGCCAGCACTCGCGCGCCACCGCCGCCGGCCCGGGGTGATTGATGGTAGCCTGATAGCGGGGCTGGTGCTCCACCTGGGCCCGCACCCCCCAGGCCGCCGCGGTGTCCCGGGCCACTTCATCGATCAGCTGATTCACGGCCTTGCGGGTTGCCTCGTCCGGCACCCGGATACTGCCACCCAGCTCCGCGTATTCCGGAATCACCGTGGGTGCGGTCCCGGCGTTGAACTGGGTGACACTGACCACCGCCGCCGCCTGGGGCGACAGCCGGCGGCTGACAATCTGTTGCAGGGCAAGATTCACCGCGCTGGCCGCCAGCACCGGATCGGCACAGAGTTCCGGCTGGCTGGCATGGCCACCCTTACCGTGAAAGCCGATGGTGAACGTGCCGTTGCCACACATCACCAGGTCATCCGGGCAGGCAACGGCGCGATAGGGTAATGCCGGCCAGTTGTGCCAGCCATAAATCACCCCGACACCTTCCAGGGCACCGTCGCGAATCATTTCACGGGCGCCATGACCGCCCTCTTCCGCGGGCTGAAAGATCAAAACCACCGGTTGCGGCAATTGGGATTCGTGTTGCTTGAGCCAGCGGGCGGCGGCCAGCAGGGTGGCGGTATGGCCATCGTGGCCACAGGCGTGCATACAGCCCTCGTTGCGGGATTGATATTCCTTGCCGGTCTGCTCCGAGATGGGCAGCGCATCCATATCCCCGCGCAGGGCGATGGCAGGGCCGCCGGCGGCGCTGTTGAGCCAGGCCACCGTGCCGGTCTGGGCGCACGGGCGCCAGGGAATCTGCAGTTGATCCAGCACCTCCCGCACGGCGGAGGCGGTTTGATGTTCCTGCCAGCTCAGTTCCGGGTGGGCATGTAACTTTCTGCGAAATTCCTCGGCGAAAGCCACATTCTCCTGCCACCGGTCCACCATACTGTCCTCCCGCTTGGATGTACTCTACCCGTCAGTGTAGACCCGGCTCATTAACAGTGCGTATGTTATATATCGGTGCATCTGCAAAGGTTGTTCCACCCACTGCCAGAGCGCCCGGCAACGGCAGCACATAAGCCGGATTTCCGCTATTAAATCAGTCTTCTAGCATGTACACGCCAGGGCTCGGCGTCAACCGGACCGGGGTTGCTGCGCACCACCAAAAGGCGGGGACAGCAATTTGGTGCACTGATGCGTCGACACCCGGGGACGGCTGTCATCTTAGCCTACCCCTTTACTGCCTTAGACTGAAGTCAATCGGATGGGTTCGCTGCCCGGAGGATGGGGGGTGCCAGTGGGCATCACTTCGCTCACGTCAGTCAGCAGCGCTGTTTGGAGGCCAGAGCCTGGAAGCCGGATCCTAGAAGCCAGAGCCCGGCTGCTGCAGAAACGCCAGCTCCTCGGGGGTGGATACCCGTCCCAACAACGCATTACGATGGGGGTAACGGCCAAAGCGTTCCAGTATCTCCCGGTGCTTCAACTCAAACTTCAAATTGTCTTCGAGGCCCGGTTGCTGAAACAGCTGCACAGCCTGGCGATGAATCGCCAGCGACTCGCTGTGCATGTAGGGCATGTAGAGAAAACTTCTTTCCCGGGCTTCCAGTTGCCGGTCCAACCCTGCAGCCACCGCCTCCTGCGCCAGCACCAGGGCCATACCGTCCGCTGCAAAGGCCAGGGCACTGCCCCGATGGATATTGCGGGAGAACTGATCCAGCACGAGGATTTCCGCCAGCCTGCCGCGGGCGGTATCACGCCATTGGAAAAGCTCACCCCGACATCCCTGCTTCAACAGGGCACCAAACCGTGAGCTTATCAATTGATCAAATTTCTGATCCTTACGGAACCAGTAACGGGGATTGGTTTCGTGAAACCAGAAATCCAGTATTGCCTCGGGATCCACCACACCCCCCTGCCAGCCTTTGTTTATCACCAGACTAACATAAAACCCAGGACAAAAAACGGCGCGGGCCGAACAGACCCGCGCCGGGAAGAGCCCGTACCGGGCTCTGGTCGGCGAACGTTACCGCGCCGGCTTACTCAAACACTTCGTGGCGGAAATAGGGCGCCGGGCGCTGATCCATCACCTCAAAGGTTTTGGTGGTCTTATAGAATTTACCGTAGGTGTCCTTGGTCATGATCTTCATCACATGCACGCCATCCTCCAGGTCAGCGGGAACATCCGCGGCCCAGATATGATTGGAGGCTTCAGTCCAGATCCATCCCTCCAGCGGCTGCGGATCAGCGGTGCCAAACCGCGACCCGCGGAACATTTCAAAACCCTGGGTACGCTCGTTCCCGGATCGGCTCTTGGCGGCATAGCGGAAAACGTACATCTGCTTTTTCAAAGCAAACGGATCCAGAGTGACGTTTTTACCTTCGCCCATGCCAGCCTGGGTGCGCTGCGCCAGCACCGGCGGCTGGTCATCAATCTGCACCCAGACTTTGGAATCGCGGGACCCATTCCATACGTTTACCATCACCTGCGTGCCGCCAGCCAGATCGTCCGCCGTCAGGATACTGGTATCCGGCAGGTCGTTAATGTTGACCGGCGGTGTTTCGGGGCGGCTGCTGGCGGGCATATTGGCCCAGTCTTTCATTTCGTGGTACCAGCCCAGGAAAGTGGGGGACAGGAAGTCCACGGACATCTGCTCCTCGGCGGATTTGTTGGCCGCCTTGAACTGACTGGCAAAGCGATTGCCATGGAATTCAAAGATCAGATAACCGCGGGGCGCACCCAAGCGTTGTATCGACATGGGCAGATTGTACTCGTCGATATCACCAGACCACCAGGAGCCGGAGGTGGCACCGGTAATGATCTGAGGAAAGGGGGTGGACCCCAGGCCCAAGGCATCTTCCCAACCCTGGTAGTACTCACCGGGCATGAAGGTTTCCAGGGTATGAGTATGGCCGCTGAGCGCCACCGCCGGCCGGTTACCCACCAGATCATAGAGCCACTGGGTGTTATCGGTCTGATGCTTGGTGGCTTCCATATCCACGAACGACACTAATGGAATGTGCATATTGAACACCAGCAGCTTGTCGTCCGGCACCTGGGCCAGATCATTGGCCAGCCATTCCATTTGCGCCTGATCGATAATGCCATTGTAAGTGGGTGCCGTGTCCGGATTGTCACAGAAACTGTGCTTGCCATCCACGTTGTCCACTTCCGGAGTGCAGGGATAGCGGATATTGTCCAGCACTACAAAGTGCACGTCACCCACGTCGAATGAGTAGTAAGCCGGGCCCCACTCACGCTTAAAGGTATCCAGGCTGTGTTTGTCGCTGGGGGCATCGAAATCCAGGTCGTGGTTTCCGGCCACAAAATAGACCGGAATGTCCGCCGCGCTCATGATTTTTTTAAAGCGGGGATACAGGCCCAGATCATCCCCCATCACATCACCTTCGATAATCACGAATTCCAGATCCTTGCGCGCCGCCAGCTCATTGGCCAGGGCATCACGCACATAGCCCACCTCATTATTGGAGTAGGGCTGGGGATCGCCGGAAACCGCAATCTTGAAGCTCTTCTTATACTGGCTGCGCACCATCGGAAAATTAATGGATTCCGGCTGCGGGCCGGTGGCGGGAAGGCCACCGAAGCGTAAATCCGGCGAGCCGTGGGGTAGATGATGGTAGGCAAACTGCGGTACGTTGTCCGCGTCGGTGGGCACCTGATAGCCCGCCGGCTTGGTGACAAACACGGTAAAGTCCTCCAGGCCGCGGGCCTTGGCGGGCAATTTGTAAAAACCGCGATGGTCGGTTCTTACCACGTCGTAACCATTAGACACCATGACGTTGGCAATGCCCCGTTCCCGGCGATCCATCCTGCCATCACGGTCACGGTCGTTAAACACATAACCGGTGACGTAATCCTTGGTTTTAACCCCGTTCCGGGAGGGAATCACTTCCACTTCGGCCTGATAATCGCCGCCGAAGAAGCCCCATTTGAACTCACGGTGGTGGTCACGCTCAAATCCCGTGGCATCGGCGTAAGCGGTGAAGGCCATGGCCGACACGCTCAACGCCAGGCAGCTTAGCTGTTTTGGTTTCATTGTCCTGTCTCGCTTCTGTCTGATTGAGTGGAAAGAAGAGTGGATGCCATTGCGGCGAGACACAGGTTAGGCAAGGCAAATGGCGTACCTAGGTCAGTTTGTTAAAGATTCATTGTCAATTTTGTGAAACGGAGGCTGCAACTGGTAGTACTTTTCATGAATCTGAACCGATTCGTCTACCGGATAGCCAACCCTTAACACAGATGTCATATGGCGCTCAGACTATGAGAGGTCCGCTTTCTGTTTCGGAGTTGATTGTTCAAATGGCAAGCATTATTCGGGAACCACTGATGCAATTTCTGACGCTGGCGGCCTTGGTGTTTATGCTGGACGCCTGGCTTGGGAGCAGTAGTGCGTCGGCTCCACACACCAACCAGGCCGGCACCACTATCCTGTTGTCGGAACAACGGCTGGAACAATTCAAGGCCGACTATGAACAGAGACATGGGCAACCACCGCCCCCCGAAACCATGGCGCAATTCGAACAGAACTGGGTACGGGAGGAAATCCTCTATGCCCGGGGGCTGGCCCTGGGTCTGGCGGAGCACGACCCGGTGATCCGGGAACGGATTATTAAAAAGACCCAGCTACTCTATGCCGGAAGTGAAACGGCCACTACTCCGGAAGATACTGTCCTGCAACAATTCCTGAGCAGCCAGGCCGAGCGCTATGAGCTCCCGGCCCGCTACAGTTTTAACCTGATCCCGCTGAACCCTCAGCAGCATCCAACGCAGACTGTTCCGGCTCTTTTAGCACAACTCAATGATGGTCGAGCGCCGGAATCCGTCATTCCGCTGCACTTCGAGCAACAGGCGGCCCCAGCGGTGACCGCCCGTTGGGGACCAGCCCTGCTAGGCCAACTGGAACAATCCCAGGTAAACGGCCCCTGGCACCAAGTCAGCGTGCGGCAGGGGCCGGCCCTGGTGCGACTGACTGACTACCAACCCCCGCGTTTGCCGGAGTTGAATCAGATACGATCCCGACTGCTGGTGGACTGGTCGCGCCAGCAGCGAATCCGCGCCATCGACGAACGTCTGGCACAACTGCAGAGTGAATATGAAATCCGCTGGGTGGAATAATCAACGGGACTGTTTGCGCAGATCCAGCATGGGAGTGTTCTCCCCACCCGCGTAAACCGGCAGCACGCCATTCCACTGTTCCACCTTTTTCAATTCGATATAGTTGGGGGATTTAGCCAGGGTTTCATTGATTGCGCTGATTTTGTAGGCTTCGGCATCCGCCAGCTCTTTGATCTTTTGCGCCTCCAGCCGGGCTGCCTTTAATTCCGATTCCGCCTGTTTTACTTTCTGATCCTGCTCGGTGGCAAAGCGTTGCAATTCCGCCTGTTGCTTGAGCACCTCCTGCTCCCGCTTTTTGGTTTCCGTGATTGCAGTGCGAATGACGGCCGGTAATTCCACATCCCGAATCAATACAGTCTCCACCTGAATGCCCTTGGGTGCCAGGAACTCCGCTAACCCCAGTTGCAAAGTTTCCTGTAACTGGCGCTGGATGGACTCCCTGAAAAAGTCCTGGGACATGGCTACCCCCTTACCCTGCTCCCGCAAAATCGAGCGCAGCTTGGGAATCATATGCACTTGGATCAGCGCATCGGTGGTGCCGGTATTGCGCAGTATATCCGGTGCCATCTCGCCCATGGTGCGATACTGTACGGATACATCCATCTTGGTGATCAGCTTATCCTCCGCCGGAATTCCCGCGGTCTCCATATGGGTCTTCTGGCGCAGGTCGAAGGTGGTGAAATCCAGTAGCGGATTCACCAGATGCAACCCTTCATGATAGGTGTCATCCTGCACCTTGCCGAACAGTGTCGCCACCTTGACATGACCCGCGGGTACTGTGATCACCACACTCAGCAACAATGCCAGCACCCCCGCCACCATAAGCAGGTAACCCACCAGCTGCATGGGCTTTTTATGGTTCGCAGCCAGACTGTTCACCAGTACCAGACCCAGGACAAACAGTATCGGTGCCAAAACTATTAACCCGGCTTTCAAATATATCTGCTAAGCGGCATATTTGATTTTGTCATGTTCAAAATACTTTCTTACTCGGCTCGGCTT
>NZXG01000022.1 GCA_002701845.1 Pseudomonadales bacterium | reverse complement strand
TGGCTTGGTTTTCGTGCACTATTGTAACCCTCGAAGCTCATATTTCATATTACAAACAGTGACTTAGATTATTTGAGCAGGCTCTATTTATAGTCTCAGTACTTAAGCTTGTTGCCAGGCTTTCCCATCACGGACCATGGCATTTAAAATAGTCACAAGTTTTCGCATGCAGGCGGTTAAAGCGACTTTCTTATGTTTGCCCTGACTCACGAGACGATCATAAAAGGATTTCATAACGGGGTTGTGCTGTATGGCGCACATCATAGCCATATAGAGCATGGTGCGAATGGGAGCACGTCCACCCCGTATGCGTCGTTTTCCTCGCATGTTTCCACTATCGTGATTATAGGGAGCAAGCCCGGATAACGCCGCTACTTGTCTGGAAGTGAGAGAACCCAGCTCCGGTAGCTCGCCAAGCAAGGTGTAAGCAACTCCATCACCTACGCCGGGAACGGAGATGAGCAAATTGTAAGTGGCTTTCCATTCGGTTACGTCTGCAACCGCTTTTTGGAGGCAAGAATCAACCCACTTGATTTCCTTATCCAGGAATTTGATCAGTCGCCGGTGAGATGGCCTGAGCAATTTTTCAGCTTTGTGGTTACGATTGAGCTCTTGGGTTCTACTCTCGGATAATTGGCGCTTTCTGGCCAGTAAGTCCCTGATTTTTCGAATATTGGCGCTCTGAATAGGCCGAACGTCCGGTTTCATAATGGCACCGAATTGAGCCAGGATACGCGCGTCAATCTTATCGGTTTTAGCTAACACACCCTGTGCCTTGGCAAACTGCCTGGCCTGGACCGGTTGAACCACCACCACGGGCAAGCCCTTAGCGGCAAGTTGTGCAACCAGCTTTCGCTCATAGCCTCCGGTAGCTTCAACAATTATACGACTGAGTTTGTAACGCGCCAATCTTGAGGTTAGGTGTTTAATCCCAGCTTCAGCATTATCTGCTGTCCAGTGTAAGTCGGACTCCAGAACACAGATATCGAGAGTGGCCTTGCTGACATCAATTCCTACATGGCGACCGTTGCGATGTATATTGGGTTTGGACGTTGTTTTCATAACTCACCCTTGCTACATTCGAGCTCGAGGCTCCTTCGACTGTTCGAGTTAAAATTGAAGTCAGCATGGCGCCCACGCTTGTTAACGGGCTCGATAGATCGGCGCCAGTGCTGCACCGGGCTACCATGCTGAAAACCTGCTGCAACAGGTTTGAGCCTCACTTTATCGCTTTTACGATTGGGTAGGAAATTGGGCTTTTTTGAATCATACAAGCGACTGTGGTGACAATAGCCCCTAATACATCCCAGTGTGTCCTAACTCATTTTGTTTAACCATTGAATTTAATATGGTGCTGAACTATCGATAACGAACGTATTCTCGCAACTCATGTGACTAGAAATTTCGGTCAACTTATGTCGCTTCAACCTGACCTCGAGAAATCTACCGTAGTCGATCAATCATATATTGATTGGCGTCGTCTGGACCAAAGTGGGTAGTGTGTTCTTCTACAACATCAACACCACGATCAGTGAATTTAATTTTGTCGTTATATAAGTTTCTTAGTGGTCCGCCAGCCAAATCGGGATCAAAATCCCGTCCGCTATATGTGCCTCTTGCTCCAAGTGCAGTCTAGTCTGGAACTACTCTCCAAGAATGTCTTTCATATGCTCATTAAAAGCTTCTTCTGACTCCCAACCTTCCAAGTACATATCTAGTTCAGATGCAGTTTTGTATAAATCACGAATATTGATTAACTCAAACTCAGTAGAGAAATAGCCTCCAGGCAACCGCTCATCAGTAGCCTTTTCAATCTCTCCATTTTTCGCTCGATCAATGAGAGATTTACACTGCTTATAGGCTGCCGCAACATCTCCGCTGGAACTTTGATATTTGAGAAACAACTTCTCTAACCTAGAAGCTGTTTCCATAACAGCCTTTTTATTGAATGTCTCCATAAGCTGTCTTTACCTCGACCGAATTATCAGTGGATTACCATTCCCATCCAAGATTTGCACTGGTTCGCTAAATGCAGCACGTTTAGGCAGTAGCGTCTGGTTTTGACCACCAGTCTTAAATATACCGTCGTCTACCACAGGTGCAATATTGCTTCTAAATATTAACGGAGCCTGGGCTTCTTTCACGGATGTCTGATAAACCTTATATGTACTGGCAGTTGTTTGATTCGGCAATCCAAAAGAAGAACCTATGTCAATTTTATCTGCCATTAATTCATCCAGTTGATAGCCGTCCATCCAATACACAGTACCAGGGCTTGGACCACGAGTTTCACTTGTGGGGATTAGCTTATAGAAAGTATCACCTGGTTTAGCAACCGACACATTTGGGAGAGTATCGCCTGTTTCCAATGTTGATCTGGCTAACCTTTGAATTTCTACAGGTGTCATATCTGGATACTGTTGTCGATACTGCTTCATTAAAAGCCTTCCCTGTTGAGAAGCTTTTGGATCTACAGCAATACCAAGGGCATTAAACCCACTTGTATCGCCAATCAAATTTACGTTGGGAGTGCTGTTTGAAACTGAAACAATTTCATCAGGCATAATGGCCTTATTGTCTGCAACATCACTCTTCTCGACATCACCAACAGCCCCCTGCAACTCCCTTCTACGAGGCCTAGACCTGCGTTCCTTTTCTGGCTCTGATCCAACCGTGGCACTAGAGCCAGCTTTCGAACGCGGTGATACTACGGCACCTTCTATCTTACCCCGATTTTCCGTCTTCATCACAGGCACCTGATTCGCCATCGCCGGAGCGCTGGCCTGACCAGGTTTGCCCCCCTGGTCTGCTGCAGTTGCCTCTTGCGGCGCTGGCGTAACGGGATTCGGCGCAACTGATGCGGCCCCACCACTATTAATCCGCACCGTTGGGCCTTTCACCGTAATTCCCGAGGGGTCCAGCTTTACCAGGCTGCCGCCGGATTTCAGGGTAAGCTCCACGCCGGCTTCGATCACCAGCTCGGTGCCGGCTTTAAGCGCGATGTCCCGGCCCGCCTCCTCAATATAAGATCCGGCGATTTTCAGTTCAGCGTTCTGGCCAACCTGCTGGGCATGATCACCGGCGACTTTCAGGCTGCGGTGCTGTTTTATACGGGTATGGGCGTCCCCACCGATAGTCTGATGCAGGTGGCGGCCCACGGTCTGGTGCAGTTGGGAGCCGATGGATTCCCGCCAGTCATGGTTGGCATGCAGGTCCAGGTCCCGCTGGGCGTGGACGTAGATTTGTTCGCGGTCTTTTTTGTCGTCCAGACGCAACTCATTGAAGCCCCCGCCCCCTGGGCTGCTGTGAGTTTTGAAGGTGGTTCGAGTTTGGTGCTTGGGTAGGGGATGGGGCGGATTGCTGGCGCCGTTGTAAAGGGTGCCGGTGATTACCGGGCGGTCGGGGTTGCCTTCCAGAAACGCGACGATGACCTCCTGGCCCACCCTTGGAATCACCAGTGCTCCCCATTGGTTGCCCGCCAGTGCCTGGCTTACTCGCAGCCAGCAACTGCTTCTTTCGTTAGCACGGCCGTCGCGATCCCAGTGAAACTGGACTTTCACCCGACCCATTTTGTCAGTGTAGATTTCCTCTCCGGGGGGGCCGGTGACAAACGCGGTTTGAGTGCCTTCTATGCGCGGTGGTTTGGTTTGCAGCAAGGGCCGATAGGGTACTTTTGCGGGAATGGCGGTGAACTCGCAGTTGAAATGACTGGCTTCGTCTGGCGCATCCTCCTCCAGGGCCTGGGGCTGGCGGCCCCGCATGGTCACTGCTGTCAGCGTGGTTTCGATATTGAGGTCGCGGTAGGGGTGGCTATGAAAGCTGACCCGTCGGCCGGGCCAGAGTCTGGGGCTGTCGGCGGCTCCGGTTACTGTCTCCGCCTGGGCCTGATGGGCTTCATGGCGTAAGTGGGCATAGCGGGTACCGGCGGCGGGCTTGCTGAAGTTTCCCCGATAGTGGTATTGCTCCAGTTGCGGGTGGTCTTTGCCCCGGGACGACGCTTCCAGCCGCAGTTGGGTCTTGGGCCAGTGGTAATCCCTCAAGGTTACCCGGTCTGGCTGGATACTGTGGTTCAGGTGCAGCCTGTGCACGGACTCGTGGGTAGGGGTCATACCTGTTGGGGGTTTGTAGCCCAGGACCGGGTCACCGTCGATGGGCGTGAAACCCTTCTGATGATCGCAGATCACCAGCACCTGACCGTCGGGGCGCTGGCGGAAAAGGTAGAATAATCCCTCTTCCTCCAGTAGTCGGCTGACGAAGTCAAAGTCCGTTTCCCGGTACTGGGTACAGTATTCCCGGGCGGGGTAATCCCTGGTGAGTGCGAATTCCATATCGTCCGCTGTCAGCCCGGCGTCCTGTAATACCGTGCGTATTATCGCCGGCACAGTTTGCTGCTGGAAGATTCGAAAGTCCTGCCGCCAGCGCAGCCAGGCCAGCTTCGGCTCCAGGGTGGCATGGTAGCGGGTAAAACGTTTACCGCCGGGACCCTGCTCCAACCGGGTTATCTCGCCGTGTAGATATTGAGGGTGGCTTTGATCTGCCAGCGTCAGTGTTGCTGCCTTGCCCAGTAAATTGTCCAGATCCAGGGCAGGGTCCTCACAGGCGAATTCCACCTGGCAGCGGTAAGGGCGTGAAATTGCCGCCGTCAGCTCGAGCCCCACCACCCGCAATTCGACCGATAGGCGGGGAATCCGAAACAAAAAGCGTGCATAGTTGGCGGATTGTGTCATTAGGTTAGTCCGCCAGTGGTCAGCATCTCAAAGGGGCCACCCTCAGCCCCCGATCAGGACGGTGGGGGCGCCCATAACCACTTTGCCGCCGTGGGCGGTGCTGTCCCCAAGGCGGGCTGCGGGTTTATTGCCGATAATGACTGAGGAGCTACCCTGGGCGATTTTATCCGGCGGGCCCACGCACACTGCCATATCCCCCTGTCTGGCCGCGGGCATGCCGGCAATGATGACATTGGGCTGGCCCGTGGCCACCGGCCCCCCCACGTGGGGCACGGGCCCGGGGTTGGTTTTGGGGCAGACATGAAAATCACCAATTCGGGCTGATGGGGGCATAGCTGTCTCCTGAAGTGAGCGGTAACGCGGATCAATCCATCAAAAGAGACAGCAGCGGGGTAAAAACCCTGGGCAATTCAAGGCCACTTATCAGTTCTTTCCCACCCCCAAGCCACGTATAATGACTATATAGAGTTCAACGAGGTGCCCCATGCCAAAGGAAAAATTGCAGAATTCAGTGACCGAGCTGAAGGAACATCTGGAGTCCAACGAAGCGGTCACCAGTGAGGATAAGGTGGCTCTGCAGGAGTTGACCGCCCGCCTGGAGATGATGATGAATGGCTCCACGGAGCACTGGGAAGAGGGCCTGATGGATGAGCTGGAAAAGCAGGTGATCCAGTACGAAGAGGCCCATCCGGTGATTGCCCGGGTGTTCAACCAGATCATCAATACCCTGAACAGTATGGGGCTATAACGCCTCACTCGCCCTGGCATAAGCCTTGCTCTCCTTCTGTGGATAACCCATGAAGGAGGGTGTCGATGTACACCGATAATCTGTCATCCAAACCGGCCGCCGGCGCTGCCAGTCAGCGCCCTTTTGCAAGTGCTTCCCCTAATAATCAGGTACTTGGCGCTGGCGGCCCGTCTCAGCCGTTTGATCAGTTGCTGTTCAAGCAGGTGCAGGATCGCA
The DNA here is from genome assembly GCA_002701845.1 of Pseudomonadales bacterium. Lineage (GTDB taxonomy): Bacteria > Pseudomonadota > Gammaproteobacteria > Pseudomonadales > Ketobacteraceae > Ketobacter. The sequence goes on along the minus strand of NZXG01000022.1, from coordinate 23,716 downwards.
CTTCTGACAGTGCGGCACGGGGGGCGAACAGCGAACCCCACGGCGGCAATTCCTTGCCGGAGCAGCGCGCCGCGCAACGGCGGGAGGCTGACCTTCAGGCCGAGAGACGCCAGGAAGCCACCCGGGAGCGGCAGGATCTGGCGCGGGATCAGCGGCAGGCGGCACGTGCCGCCGATGAGCGGGCCAGTGATCAGGCGGAAATGCGCCAGACCGAAGCCCGGCAGGCAGAGGAGCAGCGTGTAGAGGAGCAGCGGGCCCAGGAACACCGGGAAGCACAACGTCAGGGGCAGACCGAGGCCCGCGCTGATGAGCAGAGGGCAACGCAGCGCAACGGGGAGCAGGCCGCTGCCCAAGCCAATGCAAAGTCTGATAACGAGGCTGACGAAAGCGCCGCGCGCCAGGATCAGACCACGACCACGGCGGCGTCTGACAAGCCGGCGCAGAAGGTGGAGGGTGCCGGTGAGTCGTCGGGTCAGGCTCAGGTGGCTGCGGAGGTCGATCCTGAAGCTGCGGCCCATGCCACGGCAGCGAAGGTGGCCGACGGAACAACGGCGGAGCCGGACGCCGCTGACACCGGTGATAAAACCACTGACATACGCATTGATCCCGAGTTAGCGGCCAACGCCAAGCCCCAGGCATCCGATGCGCAGCCCCAGTCATTGCAGGGGAAGCTTGACGGTGAGCTGGAACGCGAGGCGGCCCTGAGTGATGAGGAGCTGGCGGCGCTGGAGGAAGCCACCGCCCAGAGCCAGCCCATTGAGGGTGCCGGGTTCCCTGAACTGACCGAGGCGGACGCTCTTGCCCCGGCGGCCGTCGGCACGCAGCCCACAGTCACTAATGCCGGGGAGGGGGCCAACCAACCCGCAGCGGCCACTGCCCGGGCCACGGCCAATGGCCAGGCGGCGGCGCTGGCCGCGCAGATGGGGCAGATGCAGCAGGAGGCAGGCGCCAAGGGGGGGGATTCCGCCAAGCCGGAGCTGCCCCTGTCCGAACTGACCCAGGCCGCGAAGGACGGCCTGGCACCGGAGGCGAAACTGGATAAGAAAGCCGATCTCAATCTGATTGGTGACAAGGCCCTGGCCCGCATGCAGAGCCTGGAGAATCCCCAGGTGACCCCGGTGCAGGAGCGGCTGGCGGCGCTGGCCAAGGCGCTGGACAAGTCCACCCGGGAACCGGCAAGCCGGGGCCAAGCCACCGCGCTGACGGAAGCCGCTGACAATAGTAAGGCCAGCGGTTTCCATCGCAGCCTGGAACAGATGAGCCGGCCGCAGCCGGGCGCGCCCCGTACCCTGGGGGCGCCATTGCAGGCCCCCCTGCAAAGCCGGGAATGGGCTGGAGAGATGGGGCAGCGTCTGATGATGATGGTGAGCACCAAGCTCAACAGCGCGCAGATTCAGGTAAATCCCCGGGATCTGGGGCCCATTGACGTGAAGGTGTCGCTGCAGCAGGATCAGGCCCATGTGACGTTTACCTCCCACGCCGCGCCCACCCGGGATGCGTTGGAACAGGCCATTCCCCGGTTGCGGGAGATGCTGGAACAGAACGGCGTGGCTTTGGGGGACGTGGATGTGCGCCAGCAGGATGCCCGTGAATCCGGCCAGCAACAACAGCGAACGGGGCGCGATTCCGGTGGCGGATCTTCGGCCGATCCGGCGGCGGAGGAAACCCAGTCCCCCACGGTAACCCGGCAGGCGGTGGGTCTGGTGGATTACTACGCCTGAGCGGCGCTTACCGCCCCCGCGAATGACTCTGATGAATTCTCACTGACAACCCCCGGCAGCCTTTCCCAGGCCCCGGGGGTTTTTATTTTCCCCTGGCATATCCTGTACTTGGCGGCTTTTTGACGGGCGCTCTGTGAAATCTTGGCTACACTTGCCGGAGTAGGCCGGATTTTTGACGTTAGCCGGGAGATTTACCAGCGGTGTTTGTTAACTCGTTGATATTTAGGCATAAATATCATTGGTACAGGGCTTGCTAATGGATTCAGGCGGAACGGTTCCGGAAGGTGGTTATGGCGGACGAAGAGAACAACACAGAAGAACAGGCGAAACCCAAATCCAAGCTGATGCTGATCATCATCATAGTGCTGGTGGTGCTGTTGATCGGGGGCGGGGTGGCCGCGTTTTTAATGATGTCTGGCGGTGATGACTCAGCCGAGGAGGTGGCGGCGGAGCCCACTCAGCAGCCAGCCATTTATTTCGATTTCAAGCCACCGTTCGTGGTGAATTATCAATGGAAGGGGCGCCAGCGTTATGTGCAGATCAGCCTGTCGTTGATGACCCGGAATCCGGCGGCCATTGAAACCATCAATACCCATATGCCCCTGGTGCGCAACAATCTGGTGATGATTCTGGGATCGCAGGATTTTGAGATGCTGCGGACCCCGGAAGGTAAAGAAGCCCTGCGGCAGTCCATTCTGGAGGAACTGCAGAAGATACTGACGGAAGAAATGGGTGAGCCTGCGGTGGAGCAGGTGTTGTTTACCAACTTCGTGATGCAATAGCCATGGCAGTACAGGATCTATTATCCCAGGACGAAATCGACGCGCTGCTCCATGGCGTGGACGATGGCGATATTGAAACCGGCGGTGATGAGCCGGATGACGGTATCCAGTCCTATGACCTGAGCACCCAGGACCGCATTGTGCGGGGGCGCATGCCCACCCTGGAGATGATCAACGAGCGCTTTGCCCGTTACACCCGCATCAGTATGTTCAATCTGTTGCGGCGCACGGCGGATGTGTCCGTGGGCGGGGTGCAGGTGATCAAGTTCGGTGAATACGTTCACAGCCTGTATGTGCCCACCTCGTTAAACATGATTCGTATCAAGCCTTTAAAAGGCACCGCGCTGTTTATCCTGGATGCCAAGCTGGTGTTCAAGCTGGTGGATAACTTTTTTGGCGGTGAAGGGCGCCACGTAAAGATCGAGGGCCGGGAATTTACCCCCACGGAAAACCGGGTGGTGCAGATGGTGCTGGAACAGGCCTTTGTGGATATGCAGGAAGCCTGGAAGGCCGTGCTGCCGGTGAAGTTTGAATTTCTGAGCGCTGAGGTGAATCCGTCTCTGGCCAATATCGTCAGCCCCAGTGAAGTGGTGGTGGTGAACTCCTTTCATGTGGAGCTGGATGGTGGCGGCGGCGAGATGCATCTGACTCTGCCGTACTCCATGATTGAACCGCTGCGGGAAGTGCTGGACGCCGGCGTGCAAAGCGACGTGGGCGATCAGGATGAGCGCTGGATGAAATCCCTGCGGGAGGAAATCATGGGTGCTTCGGTGGAGCTGAAGGGCCGGCTGTGCAAGAAGAAGATGCGCCTGACGGAGCTGGCAGGTTTGCGCAAGGGCGACATCATCCCCATTGATATGCCAGACAGCGTATTGATGCTGGCCAATGGTATTCCCGCTTTTCGCGGCAAGCTGGGTGAGGCCAACGGCAATCTGGCGTTGCAGGTAATTGGCAAGGTGGAGCGGCCGGAAGCCGATTCCGGTAAGCAGGCACGACTGGAAATGATGCGTGAACAGATTCTGGAAGAAGAGACGAAAACCAAGGCAAAAGCCTGAGGTGCGGGGAACAGACAATGAGTGACAGTGATAAACCGGTTGATGACGATGCCCTGGCCGATGAATGGGCGGCGGCCCTGGCGGAACAGGATTCCACCGACGAGGACGAGGTGCAGGCGGCGCCATTGGAGAACCTGAGTGATCACGGTACCCCTTTCGCCGCGGAAAACAGCCCCAATATGGAAGTGATTCTGGATATTCCGGTGACGCTATCCATGGAGGTGGGCAGCACCAATATCAGTATTCGCAACCTGCTGCAGTTGAACCAGGGCTCGGTAATTGAGTTGGATCGGCTGGCGGGCGAACCGCTGGATGTGTTGGTGAATGGGACGCTTATTGCTCACGGTGAAGTGGTGGTGGTGAACGAAAAATTCGGGATCCGTCTCACGGATGTTATCAGCCCCACCGAACGAATCCGCAAGCTGGGTTAAGACTGTGTTACGACCGATCCTGTTAATGTTGTTGAGTCTGTGTGCGGCCGGCGCGGCCAGTGCGTTACCAGCCAACGAACCGCCGGCTGCTGATGTCGCTGACCGGGTGGTGGCTGACCGCGCCGATACCGCTGGCGCCGTCACCGCCAATACATCGGAAGCAGCCCCGGCATCTGAGCAGTCGCCGCAGCCTGTATTCCGGCTCAAGGATGAAGTGGAACAAAGCCAGGGTCGAGGTGGCGGCAGTGATGTGCTGACCATGCTGCTGGGGCTAACGGCGGTGTTGGCTCTGGTGCTGGGCCTGGCCTGGCTCAGTCGTCGCTTCAATATCGGTCACGCCAGTGGCGGCCAGAGTATGGTGGTACGCAGCGCCCTCAGTTTGGGGCCCAAGGAAAAACTGTTGCTGGTGGAAGTCCAGGGTGAGCAGCTGCTGCTGGGTGTGACACCGCAGTCAGTCAACCTGATTTTGCGGTACCCGAATCAATCCGGCGCTGAATCATCGGCGTCAGACGCAGGGGGGGCGACCAAAGGCAATGAGTTTGCCAAACGCATGCAGGCGTTGTTGCAAAGTGGAGTCTCCGGTCATGATTAGGCGCGCATTGCCCCCGCTGGTGGGGCTGTTGCTGATGATCCTGGCGCCGGCGCTACTGGCGGCGGATCCACTGTCCATGCCCGCCATCAGCGTAACCAGTAATGACGATGGCTCACAGAGCTATGGGGTAACCTTACAAGTGGTCATTTTGATGACCATGCTGTCGTTTATCCCGGCCATTCTGATGATGATGACTGCCTTCACCCGGATTATTGTGGTGTTCGGTATTCTGCGTCAGGCCATTGGCTTGCAGCAGACGCCCTCCAATCAGATTCTGATCGGTCTCGCGCTGTTTTTGACGGTGTTTGTGATGGCGCCGGTATTTGAGAAAGTCTACGCCCAGGCGGTGCAGCCTTATATGAATGAGGAAATGGGAGCGCTGGAGGCCGTGGAAGCCGCCAGTGTTCCCATGCGCCAGTTTATGTTGGCCCAGACCCGGGAAACGGACCTGAATCTGTTTGTGGAACTGGCGGGGGATGATCAGACGTATAACTCCCTGGACGAGGTGCCAATTACCATTATCATTCCGGCTTTTGTCACCAGTGAACTGAAAACCGCGTTTCAAATTGGTTTTCTGTTGTTTATTCCTTTTTTGATCATCGATCTGGTGGTGGCCAGCGTATTAATGGCCATGGGTATGATGATGCTGTCGCCCATGATTGTGTCACTGCCGTTCAAGATCATGTTGTTTGTGTTTATTGACGGCTGGGCCATGGTGGTGGGCACCGTGGCCGCCAGCTTTGGAATATAGGGAGCCGGCGATGACCGCGGACGTGGTATCAGATTTGATGCGCGAAGGCCTGTTTATCGCCATGGTACTGGTGTCGGTGATCATCATCCCCAGTCTGGTGGTGGGCCTGATTGTGGCGGTGTTTCAGGCCGCCACGCAGATCAACGAACAAACTCTCAGCTTTCTGCCCCGGCTGCTGGTGACTCTGATGACGCTGGTGATCATGGGGCCCTGGCTGGGGGGGCTGGTGCACGATTTCGCGATCAAGCTGATTGTGGATATGCCCACCTTCCTGGGGTAAGCCATGCTGGAGCTTTCTCTATCCCAGATATACCAATGGATCGGCCAGTATTTTTGGCCGTTCTGCCGGATTGCTGCGTTCTTCACCATTATGCCGATCCTCAGTACTCAGCTGGTACCGGTTCGTATTCGCTTGGGGCTGGCGGTGGCGGTGACCCTGGTGGTGGCGCCGGTGATTCCCAGGGTGCCCGGTATTGAGTTGCTGTCGATACCTTCATTTTTAATCGTGTTGCAGCAGATTCTGATTGGCCTGGCCATGGGTTTTGTTCTGCAGTTGTTATTTCAGATTTTTGTGGTGGGCGGGCAGATCGTTGCCATGCAGAACGGGCTGGGGTTTGCGACACTGGTGGATCCGGTAAACGGGGTCAACGTGGCCTCTATCGGCCAGCTCTATCTGATGACGGTGAATCTGCTGTTTTTTGCCCTCAACGGCCACCTGGCGGTGATGTACTTATTGGGTACCAGCTTTGAGCAGTTGCCGGTGGCTGAGCGCTGGTTTGCGGTGGCTAACTACGGTGAACTGGTGGATCTGGCAAGCTGGATGTTTTCCGGTGCCATTCTGGTGGCGCTGCCATCGATTATTGCCCTGCTGGTAGTGAATGTTGCCTTTGGTGTCATCAGTAAGGTGGCGCCGCAAATGAATATTATTGCCGTGGGCTTTCCCTTTACCATGGTGTTGGGCCTGGTGATTATCTGGCTGACCCTGTCCAATATACTGCCCCAGTATGAGCGCCTCAGTGATGAAGCCTTCGAATACATGCGGACCATGGTACTGTAGCTATGGCAGAGAACGAAGACGGCCAGGAACGCACCGAAGACCCCACCCCCAAAAAACAACAGGAGGCCCGGGAAAAGGGTCAGATCCCCCGTTCCCGTGAGTTGGGCGGGGTGGCGGTGATGATCTTCGGCGCCGCCGGATTATTGATGTCCGGTGACATGCTCTACAACACGGCACATCAGGTGTTCAGCATGAATTACGATCTCTCGCGGGCGGAGCTGCTGAATCCCGATGTCATGATGGTGTCGCTGGTGGCCTCCGCCAAAAAAGCCTTCTTGGCTTTGATTCCTTTTTATATTGCCCTGTTGCTGGCGGCCACCATGATTCCACCCATGGTGGGGGGGCTGAATTTTTCCAGCAAGGCTTTAATGCCCAAGTTAAGCAAACTCAATCCCTTGCAGGGGTTGAAAAAAATGTTTTCCGCCCAGTCGTTGATGGAGGTACTGAAATCCATCGCCAAGTTTGCCCTGGTGGCCACGGCGGCCATCCTGATCCTGGAGTCCAATCGGGAACGCTTTATGACACTGGGGTTTCTGCCACCCAATGAGGCCATGGCGGAGGGGATTTCCATTGTGGCCTGGGCGTTCTTTCTGTTGTCCTGCACCCTGCTGGTGGTGGCCGCCATCGATGTGCCGTTTCAGTTGTACCAGCACAACAAGCAGTTAAAAATGACCAAGCAGGAAGTCAAGGACGAGTACAAGGATACGGAAGGCAAACCGGAAGTGAAGGGTAAGCAGCGCTCCAAACAACGGGAGTTTGCCCAAAGCCGGATGATGGCGGCGGTGCCCGATGCGGACGTGGTCATCACCAATCCCACCCACTATGCGGTGGCGCTGAAGTACGATCCCCAGAAAATGCTGGCACCGATCCTGGTGGCCAAGGGGGCGGACCATGTGGCATTGCAGATCAGAAAAGTGGCGCTGGCCAACGACGTGATGATTCTCAATTCGCCGCCCCTGGCCCGATCTATTTTTTATCATACGGAACTGGAACGGGAGATTCCCCAGGGTCTGTTTCTGGCGGTGGCGCAGGTACTGGCCTATGTGTATCAGTTACAGCAGTTTCAACAGGGGAAAGGCTCCAATCCCGGTGGGGTTCCTGAGTTTCCGGTGCCGGAGGATCTGCGACGGGATCCCTGATCTGCCCGCATAAGCCTGCTCACGGCACGATCTTTGCCCCACTTCTGTGACAGACGAATAACCGTCAATAAACCGTTAGCAGAAGAGCAGGAAGGTATGGCAGTCGGGGTAGCAGCACAGTCCAGAAGTATTCTCCGGTCCGGTAATTGGGGAGCGCCGATCTTCCTTTTGGTCATCATGGCCATGATGACCCTGCCCATGCCAGCGGTATTGCTGGACGTGCTTTTCACTTTCAATATTGCCCTGGCGCTGGTGGTGCTGCTGGTGTCGGTATACACCCTGCGCCCGCTGGAATTCGCCATTTTTCCGACGGTACTGCTGGTGGCCACGCTGCTACGACTGGCCCTGAACGTGGCTTCCACCCGGGTGGTGTTGTTGCGGGGCCACGAAGGGGGGGACGCCGCCGGTAAAGTGATTCAATCCTTTGGTGAAGTGGTGATTGGCGGTAACTACGCCGTGGGCCTGGTGGTGTTTCTGATTCTGGTGATCATTAACTTTGTGGTGGTCACCAAGGGCGCCGGCCGGATTTCCGAGGTCAGTGCACGTTTTACCCTGGATGCCATGCCCGGCAAGCAAATGTCCATCGATGCGGACTTGAACGCCGGTATTATCGATCAGGATGAGGCTAAAAAGCGGCGGGCCGAGGTGTCCCAGGAGGCGGATTTCTACGGTGCCATGGACGGTGCCAGCAAGTTTGTGCGCGGTGATGCCATCGCCGGTATTCTGATTCTGCTGATCAATATCATCGGTGGCCTGGCCATTGGTATGGCTCAATACAACCTGAGCTTTGGTGATGCCCTGCGGGTGTACGCGTTGCTGACCATCGGTGACGGCCTGGTGGCGCAGATTCCGTCGCTGCTGCTGTCCACGGCGGCGGCGATCATCGTGACCCGGGTGAACAGCTCCCAGGATCTGGGCAATCAGGTAATGATGCAGATGTTTGGCTCACCCCAGGCACTGGCCATTGCCGCGGTGATTCTTGGGGTGATGGGGGTGATTCCGGGGATGCCTCATATGGCGTTTCTGGGGCTGGGTACCCTGTGTGCCGGTGGCGCTTACTGGATTTACTATCGCAGTCAGGCCGCCGCCAGCCTGGCGCCGGATGCGGAAGAAGAGGCCCGCCGGATGGATGAGGTGGCGGCGCAACAGGAAAACGAATTCCGCGAACTGGGTTGGGATGATGTCCAGCCGGTGGATGCTATCGGTCTCGAAGTGGGCTATCGGCTGATACCGCTGGTGGACAAGGCCCAGGGTGGCCAACTGTTGGGACGGATCAAAGGTGTCCGTAAGAAACTCTCGCAGGAGCTTGGCTTTTTGATGCCATCGGTGCATATCCGGGACAACCTGGATCTGCTGCCCAACGGTTACCGGATCACTCTGATGGGGGTGGCCATCGACGAAGCGGAAATTCACGCCGACCGGGAGCTGGCCATTAACCCCGGTCAGGTGTTTGGAAAAATCAACGGCATTGAATGCAAAGACCCGGCCTTTGGTTTGGACGCGGTGTGGATTGAGCCCACCCAACGGGATCAGGCCCAGACCATGGGTTACACCGTGGTGGACGCCAGTACCGTGGTGGCCACCCATATCAATCAGGTGATGTTAAAACATGCCCACGAGCTGTTGGGCTTCGAAGAGGTTCAGAAGCTGCTGGAAAATCTGCAGAAGCAGTCCCCCAAACTGGTGGAAAACCTGGTACCCAACCCGCTGCCGCTGAGCAAACTGCATAAAGTGCTGCAGAACCTGTTGCAGGAAGCGGTACCCATCCGGGATATCCGCACCATTGCCGAAGCACTGGCGGAGCAGGCCCCCAAGAGTCAAGACACTGACGCGCTGACCTCCGCCGCCCGGGTGGCGTTGTCCCGCCTGATCGTCCAGACCATCTATGGCGTGGGGCGGGAGCTGCCCGTGATCACCTTGCAACCGGAGCTGGAACAGTTGTTGCTACAGGCAGTACAACAGGCCATAAATTCTGGCGGTAGCGCCAGTGACGCGGTGTTGGAACCGGGGTTGGCGGAGAAACTGCAACGCTCGGTAGCGGATGCGGTGCAGAAGCAGGAGCTGGCGGGGAATCCGCCGGTGTTGTTGGTCTCCGCGGGCATCCGGCCCATGCTGTCACGATTTTTGCGATTCAGTGTGCAGGGTTTGAATGTGTTGTCCTACAACGAAATTCCGGACAACAAGCAGATCACCATCACCGCTTCTGTGGGTCAATAACACGGGAATACAGGTTGCGCAGGCAACGAGGATAAGACGATCATGAACACCAAAAAATTCATTGCAGCCGATATGCGTCAGGCTTTGAACTTGGTGCGTGAACAGTTGGGCGCCGACGCCGTGATACTGTCCAACCGCAAAGTGGAAGGCGGCATCGAAATCGTGGCCGCGGCCGATTACGATGCCTTTGTGGAACAACACCGGGCCCGGGAGCGACAGCAGCGGCATATTCCCGAGTTTATGGCGGATTCGGCGGCGCCGCCGGCCCAGGGGGATCCCAGTCGGGTGGTAGACGGTACCCGGGAACCGCTGGCCGGGCAGGCCCGGGCTGATGTGCTGGAGGCACTGCGGCGCCGGGAGCAGGCCGATAGCGGCAGTGCGTATGCCACGGAGATGGCGGACGACGAACCCCGGGTTGCCATCAGCGCCCGCGCCCGAACCCAGCAAAGCCGCGTTCCCCAGGAGCAGCCGGCTCGCTATCAGCCGGCCCCGCCCCTGCAACCGGACCCGGAGCTGGCCGCCATGCGGGGCGAGTTGAAACAGCTGCGGCAGATGCTGAATATGCAGATGGCCAACGTGGCCTGGGGCAATTTTTCCCAGCGCAATCCCCTGGCGGCGTCGGTATTCAAAAAATTGTCGCGGCTGGGACTGGCCCCCGCGCTGTGTCGCAAGCTGATTCGCAACCTGGAGCCGGAGGCGGATATGAAAGCGGCCTGGCGTCAGGCGCTGCTGGAGCTGGGGGAGGATCTGCCACTGTTACCGGAGGACATCACTGCTCACGGGGGCGTGTTTGCCTTCGTGGGGCCGGCGGGGGTGGGCAAAACCACCACCATCGCCAAAATCGCCACTCGTTTTGTGTTGGAACAGGGCGCCGAAAATTTGGCGCTGATTACCACCGACAGTTACCGCATCGCCGGCCATGAGCAATTGAGCACTCTGGGGCGGATTCTGAACGTGCCGGTGCGGGTGGTGACCGAGCAGCACTCCCTGGAACAACTGGTGCGCTCCCTGAGTCGCAAAAAACTGGTGTTGATCGATACCGCCGGCCTTAGCCATAAAGATCAGGTACATCGGGAACAAATGGCTATGCTTAGTGCCATGGGTGCTCAGGTGCAGCGCTGGCTGGTTTTGTCATCCACCAGCCAGCGGCGCATCCTGGATCGGGCCGTTAATGAATACAAACACCTGAATCTGGAGGGTTGTATCCTTACAAAACTGGACGAATCCGCCAGTTTGGGCGAGGCTTTAAGTGTTGCGATCGAGTCGCAGTTGCCCATCGCCTATATTACGGACGGACAGAACATTCCGGATGATATTGCCCGGCCCCAGGCCACCCGTCTGATCAATCATGCTATTGCGTTGGCCAAGGAATATCGTCCTGACGATGAGCTGGTGGCGGATATGTACTCGGATGCCATGGCAGACCAGACTTCGGATCTGGCCTACGGATAATCGGGACACAGCAAGGTGCAAACAAACAGGTCTATGAATAATCATCCCGTACAGGTAATCGCCATCACCGGCGGCAAAGGTGGTGTCGGCAAGAGTAATGTGTCCATCAATCTGGGTGTGAGCCTGGCGGAAATGGGCCGGCGTGTGGTGCTGCTGGACGCGGATCTGGGGCTGGCCAATCTGGATATTCTGCTTGGCATCAGCGCCCAGGAAAACTTGTCCCATGTGTTGAAAGGCGAATGCGGCATCCGTGACATTCTGGTGGAGGGGCCGGCGGGGATCAAAATCGTGCCCGCGTCCTCAGGTACTCAGGAGCTGGTCAATATGGGCCCCCGGGAGCACGCGGGTCTGATCCATGCGTTCAGTGAGCTGAGTGAGGATATCGACGTGCTGCTGGTGGACACCGCCGCCGGCATTTCAGAGATGGTCATGAGCTTTGTCACTGCGGCCCAGGAAAGTCTGTTCGTGGTGACCAATGAGCCCACCTCCATTACCGATGCCTATGCCATGATGAAAATCCTGAACCAGAAGCACGGCTTGTACCGGTTTAATGTGGTGGCCAATATGGTCCGCACCCAACAGGAAGGCCGTGAGATCTACAACAAGCTGACCAAGGTTACCGACCGTTTTCTGGATGTGGCGCTGCAGTTTTCCGGCTGTATTCCCATGGATGACTGCGTGCGCAAGGCGGTAATGCGGCAAAAGCCGGTGGTGGAGGCCTATCCCCGCAGCAAAGCAGCACTGGCATTCCGCACCCTGGCCAATAAAGTGGACAGCTGGCCGCTGCCATCCAATCCGCGCGGCCATCTGGAGTTCTTTGTGGATCGGTTGGTGCAGGGCGCGGTGGCCCGCTAGCATCCAAGGTAATCCCATGCTGGGTACGAAGCGACAGGCTATGTACAACGAAGAATCGGCGCCGCAACTGGATGCACTGGTGGAGCAGCACACCCCCCTGGTGAAGCGCATTGCGCATCATATGCTGGCCCGTATGCCCGCAGGGGTGGCGGTGGAGGATCTTTATCAGGCTGGCATGCTGGGTTTGTTGGACGCCCTGAAGCGCTTTGATAACAGCAAGGGTGCCAGCTTTGAAACCTATGCCGGTATCCGTATCCGTGGTGCCATGGTGGATGAGCTGCGCAAAGGGGAGTGGGCGCCGCGCTCCGTGCATCGCAATGGCCGGCGTATCCAGGAGGCCATTCGCAGCGTCGAGCATGAGACCGGCCGTGACGCCCGGGATCAGGATGTGGCCCATCATCTGGGGGTCAGCCTGGAAGAATACCACAGCATGCTCCAGGACAGCATGGCCACCCGTCTGTTCAGCCTTAACGAGCTGGATACCGGGGAAGACACCATCAGCAGCGGCCTGCAGCAGCAAACCCCGGAGGACCCTCTGGCGCAACTCCAGGACGGGGTTTTCCGCACCCATCTGGCCCGGGCCATTGAACAGCTTTCCGAACGGGAGCAGCTGGTCCTGTCCCTGTATTACGACGAGGAACTGAATCTTAAGGAAATCGGGGAAGTCCTGGGGGTCAGCGAGTCCCGGGTCAGCCAGATCCACAGCCAGGCGGCCCAACGGCTGCGCGCCCGGCTGCAGGACTGGCTCTGATTCGCGCACAAAAACTGGATGCCCCGGGATCTGATACTAGACTTAGGGGAAAGACACCGCCACCGGACATAACACCGTGATTTGCTCCACAAAACTGCCGGACCCGGCGGTGGGGGTCAGCAAACTGGTTTGGGCATGAACGTAGTGAACTGGGTTCATTGGAGGCAACCTTGAACAAGAACATGAAAATCCTCATCGTCGATGACTTTTCCACGATGAGACGGATTATCAAGAACCTGCTACGCGACCTGGGATTCACCAACACCCAGGAGGCGGATGACGGTAGCTCGGCCTTGCCATTACTGAAATCGTCAGATTTTGATTTTCTTATCACGGATTGGAATATGCCGGGGATGACCGGTATCGATCTGCTGAAAGCCGTGCGCTCGGACGAAAAGCTGCAGAGCCTGCCGGTGCTGATGGTGACCGCGGAAGCCAAGCGCGAGCAGATCATTGAAGCGGCGCAGGCCGGGGTTAATGGTTATGTGGTGAAACCTTTTACCGCTCAGGCCCTGAAAGAGAAGATCGAGAAAATATTCGAACGAGTGGACGCCTGATCTAACTCACCCGCCGGCAGCAGATGTGAGATGAGCATGACGGAACAAGCCCATCAGGAGAATTTGGTGGAATATGCCAAAACCCTGGTAGAACAATTGGAAAGCGGTGATGCCAAAGAGGCAATGCAGACCATTGCCTCCCTCCACCAGCAGCGGGACCACATCCTGTTCCAGGAAGTGGGCAAGCTCACCCGTAGCCTCCACGAGTCCATCAAGAACTTCGCCATCGATGCCGGCAACAGCCGGGTCCAGGAAGAAATGTCGCGCATGCAGGACGCCTCCGAACGGCTCAATTATGTGATCGACAAGACCGAACAGGCGGCCAACCGCACCATGGACCTGGTGGAACAGACCATGCCGGTATCTTCGGATTTGCGCGCCAGCGCCAGTGGTCTGAAAAGCGAGTGGGACCGGTTGATGCGACGGGAAATGAGCGCTGAGGAGTTTCGCTCCCTGACCCGAAAAATAGACAGTTTTCTGGCTTCGGCGGTGGATGAATCCGCCCGTATTGATTCCAACCTGTCCGATATCATGCTGGCCCAGGATTATCAGGATCTCACCGGGCAGGTAATCAAGCGGGTGATCCAACTGGTGAAAGAGGTGGAGGATAGCCTGGTCGGACTGGTGGCCATGGCCAGCAATATTGATCAGCTGACCGGCGTCAAGCACGAGTTTACCGAAAAAGCCCCGGTAAGCGTGGAAAAAGATATTGGTCCCGAGGGCCCGGTCATCAACCCTGACAAGCGCGATGATGTGGTGTCGGGTCAGGATGACGTGGACGCGCTACTGTCCAGTCTTGGGTTCTAAAGGAGTCGTGGATGAGTTTCGACGGTGACGAGGAAATATTACAGGACTTTCTGGTCGAGGCCGGCGAAATCCTGGAACTGCTGTCAGAGCAGCTGGTGGATCTGGAAAACCGGCCTGACGATGCTGATCTGCTGAACGCTATTTTTCGGGGCTTTCACACGGTCAAGGGTGGGGCCGGCTTCCTGCAGCTGGATACTCTGGTGGACCTTTGCCACGCCGCCGAAAACGTATTTGACCTGTTGCGTAATGGCAAACTGCATGTGGATTCCGATCTGATGGATGTAGTGCTGCAGGCGCTGGATGCCGTCAACGCCATGTTCGAACAGGTCCATGCGCGGGAATATCCGGAAGCCGCCGACGGGGCGTTGATGGGCGCCCTGCATGCCATTATTGAAGGCGAGGCGCCCGCTGCCGTGGTGCAGCAGGAGGCCACCGAAGTGGCTGAGCCACCGACCGAACCGGCGGTAAAGGGGGATATCACCGACGAGGAGTTTGAGCAGTTTCTGGATGCCCTGGATGATTCCAAGGCGGACGCCGATGCTGGGGCGGACAATGCCCGCGCCGTGGAGTTGTTCGCCGGGGATGAAGAGGTGGCGGCCGCCGATCACGCCGATGAAATCACCGAAGATGAGTTTGAGGCACTGCTGGATCAGCTGCACGGCAAGGGTAAGTTTGGTGGTGTGCCTGCCGCCGCCGTCGAAGCATCCGCGAATGTAGAGAAGACTTCCTCTCAGTCAGCCGATGAAATTACCGACGACGAGTTTGAGTCACTTCTGGACGAGCTGCACGGCAAGGGCAAACACGGCGGAACCCCAAAGCAATCCAACGACAGTGATCAGGGGGCTGATGCCGGGGGTGCTTCCAGTTCCGAGCTGATCAGTGATGACGAATTTGAGTCCCTGCTTGATGAGCTGCACGGCAAGGGTAAAGGCCCAACCAAAGCCGCCAAGGCCCCGGCCCAGTCTCAATCAGCGGAGTCCGCAGCCAGTGCCAAGCCCGGGCCGAAGGCTGGCTCTGTGCCTGCCTCCGCTTCGAACTCCGGATCTACCACGGACCCTGCCGCGGCGGTGGCTGGCGGTGGCTCAGGGCCCGCCAAAAAAGCAGCGCCGCCGCGCCCGGGGGGCAAAGAAGCGCACCCGCCGGCGGCGGAGAATACCGTCCGTGTGGATACCAAGCGGCTTGATGAAATCATGAACATGGTGGGTGAGCTGGTGTTGGTTCGTAACCGGCTGGTGCGGCTGGGCCTGCGCACGGCGGACGAGGACCTGGCCAAAGCGGTGGCCAATCTGGACGTCGTCACCGGCGACCTGCAGACGGCGGTCATGAAGACCCGAATGCAGCCCATCAAGAAAGTATTCGGCCGTTTTCCCCGGGTGGTACGGGATCTGGCTCGTAACCTGAAGAAGGAAATCACCCTGGATTTGCAGGGGGAAGAGACCGATCTGGATAAAAATCTGGTGGAGGCGCTGGCGGATCCGCTGGTGCACCTGGTACGCAACAGTGTGGACCATGGCATTGAAGCGCCGGATACGCGGGAGCAAATGGGCAAACCCCGCACTGGTAAAGTGATACTGGCGGCGGAGCAGGAAGGGGATCATATTGTGCTGTCCATTGCTGATGACGGCGGTGGTATGGATCCCAATATGCTGCGTCGCAAGGCGGTGGAAAAAGGCGTGATGGATGCGGAGACGGCGGATCGGTTGAGTGACGCTGAAGCCTTCAACCTGATTTTCCATCCCGGTTTCTCCACCAAAGAACAGATTTCCGATGTCTCCGGCCGTGGCGTGGGCATGGATGTGGTGAAAACCAAGATCACCCAACTCAACGGCACCATCGACGTCCATTCAGAGCA
Source organism: Pseudomonadales bacterium (assembly GCA_002701845.1). GTDB lineage: Bacteria > Pseudomonadota > Gammaproteobacteria > Pseudomonadales > Ketobacteraceae > Ketobacter. The sequence continues at coordinate 7,697 of NZXG01000022.1, read as the reverse complement.
AGGCGTGGGCACTCGCATCGCCATCAAGGTGCCCCTGACTCTGGCTATTATGCCCACCCTGATGGTCATGCTGGGCCAGCAGGCATTTGCTTTGCCGCTGGTGAACGTCAACGAGATCTTCCATCTGGACTTGTCCCGCACCAACGTGGTGGATGGCCAGGAAGTCGTGGTGGTGCGAGAAAAAGCATTGCCACTGTTTCACCTCAAACGCTGGTTGATCCGGGGCGTCGAGGACAAGGATCAACAGGCTCACGTGGTGATCGTGAGCGTGGGCACACAAAAGGTCGGGTTTGTGGTGGATCAGTTGATCGGCCAGGAAGAGGTGGTGATCAAACCCTTAGGCAAAATGTTACACGGTACTCCGGGCATGGCCGGTGCCACTATCACCGGTGACGGTCGGATCGCTTTGATTCTGGATATACCCAGTATGCTGAAAGCCTACGCACAGCGAACGTGATCAATGCGGCCAGGTGTTGCCGATTCGGAGATCTTGCATGTCAACCAAGGTGCTTGTTGTAGACGACTCCGCATTTTTTCGGCGTAGAATCAAAGATATTCTGGAGCGTGATCCACGGTTGAAGGTCGTGGGTTTTGCGGACAATGGCAGAACCGCCGTTGAGCAGGCAAGGGCGCTGCAACCAGACGTGATTACCATGGATTACGAAATGCCATTAATGGATGGTATTTCCGCAGTACGCCAGATTATGGCGGAGCAACCGACCCCCATCCTGATGTTTTCCTCCCTCAGTTACGAAGGCGCCCGCGTCACCTTGGACGCGCTGGATGCCGGAGCCCTGGATTACTTACCGAAAAGCTTTGAATCCATGTCCGGGGATGCCGGAGACAGCGCCCGACAGTTGCAGGAGCGGGTGCTTGCCATAGCGCGGCGTAGCACGCTAAAACGACAACCGGCCCCCAGCACCGAAGTCGCAGCGTCACCACGCCGCAGTATTGCCAATAAACCCCGTGCTGCCGACGGCACGGCATCGAATTCCGCCACAAGAAAGGACTCGGCCAAAGCCTCGCCCCTGGACACCCTTCACGGGGAGCGTCCGCGGTTGATTATGATCGGCGCCTCCACCGGCGGCCCGGTGGCGATTCAGGACATTCTGGTACGACTGCCCGCCGGCTATCCGTTTCCCATCTTGTTAATTCAGCACATGCCGGGGACATTTACTTCCGCCTATGCGGAAAGATTAAACCGCCTTTGCCGGATTCAAGTGAAGGAGGCACAGGATGGCGATCTGATTCGACCCGGTACCGCCTTGCTGGCCCCTGGCGGGAAACAGATGTTGCTGGATGCCAATGGTCAGGCGGTCTCCGTTATTGCTGGAACCGACCAGGTCCAGTACCGCCCCAGTGTGGATGTCACTTTTGGTTCGGCCGCCCGTAACGTAAGAGGCAAGCTTCTTGCATTGGTGCTTACCGGTATGGGTGCGGACGGGCGTGAAGGTTGTCGTTTGTTAAAACGCAACGGCGCCACCATCTGGACTCAAAGCGAACGCAGCTGTGTGGTTTATGGCATGCCCATGGCGGTTGCCACGGCGGGCATGTCCGATGCGGAGGTCGACATTAATGAAGCCGGTATGTACCTGAGCGAGTTGCACTGAGCTAATGGATATTCTGAGTTTTCTGGGTCTGTTAATTGGCATGGTGGCTATCATCGGCGGTAATGCGCTTGAGGGTGGGCACTTATCCGGCCTGGCAAACGGCCCGGCGGCGGTGATTGTGCTGGGCGGTACTCTGGGTGCGGCCATGTTGCAGACCCCCATGCCAATTTTCCGGCATGCATTTTATGTGCTGCGGTGGACGTTCTTCCCACCGGTGGTGGACATGAAGCAGAAAATCGATCGCGTCATCCACTGGAGTATGACCGCCCGCAAAGAAGGCTTGCTGGGATTAGAGGCCATTACCGAGTCCGAACCGGATCCATTTGCCCGCAAGGGTTTGCAGTTACTGGTGGATGGTGGTGAACCGGAGGCCATCCGCAGTATTCTGGAAGTGGAACTGATTACCGAAGAAGACAAAGACCTGCAGGCCGCCAAAGTGTTTGAGGCCATGGGCGGATATTCCCCCACCATTGGTATTATCGGTGCGGTGATGGGACTGATTCATGTAATGGGTAATCTGGCGGATCCCAGTAAGCTGGGTGCCGGCATCGCTACGGCTTTCGTGGCCACTATCTATGGCGTAGGTGCCGCCAACCTGATCTTCCTGCCTATTGCCGCCAAGTTGAAAACCACCATCAAGGCTCGCAGCAATCAACGGGAAATGGTGATAGAGGGTCTGATTGCCATTGCCGACGGTGAGAATCCGCGCACTATCGAAATGAAACTGGAAGGGTACCTGGATACCTGACGGAAGGTGGGATATGCGCAGGCGACAACCGGAAGAAGCAGAACATCACGAACGCTGGGTTATTTCCTACGCGGATTTTATCACTCTGCTGTTCGCCTTTTTTGTGGTGATGTATTCCATCTCATCGGTGAACGAGGGTAAATACAAAGTGCTCTCCGATTCCCTGGTGAACGTCTTCAATGCGCAACCCAAAACCTTCGATCCCCTCACCGTGGGTGATAAGGACGTATTGAAGAGTAATGACCAGCTGATCAAATTACCGGTGCCTAGCAATTACCCCAGCAAAGAGGATTATCGTTTCAGTGTCGAAGGGCTGTTCGATGACGTGGAGAACCGGGCGGCCCGTCAGGGCGAGATGCGTGATAACGAAGTGGACCGGTTATCAAAGATTACCGAGCAGCTGGCCATGAAGTTGCAGGAGCAGATGAAGGACGACGTGGTGGAAATTCGCGGCAATGACGAATGGGTGGAAGTGAATATCAAAGCCAGCGTACTGTACCCCAGTGGCAGCGCCACCCTGGCTCCCGAGGCCCGCGAGGTTTTGGATCGGGTCAGTGATGTATTGAAGAATCGCAGTAATCCCATTCATGTGGAAGGCTACACCGACGATGTGCCGATATCCACCGCTCGGTTTCCCTCCAACTGGGAGCTGTCAGCCGCGCGGGCGGCGTCAGTGGTACGCTTCTTCGAACAGCAGGGTATTAATCCCTCGCAGATGGCGGCGGTTGGTTATGGGGAGTACCATCCGGTGGCCGATAACGACAGCGAGGAGGGGCGCTCGCGCAATCGTCGTATCGCCCTGGTGATTTCCAAATCCGCAGCAGCCAAAGATCAGAACGAAGCGAATGATAGCGGCCCGGACTACAAACTCGGAACCGGCCCTGCTCAATCCACCGCGCCTTCCCGCCGGGAGCGACAGGAAACCGAAGTGCCACTGCGCATTATACGACTGGAGGACGGCGGCCTGTTATTTTCGGCGCAAGGCGACGCCACCGCCACATCCGGAGCCGCGCCATGAAGGTCTGGGCGGTGGCCAATCAAAAAGGCGGCGTGGGCAAGACCACCACCGTGGTGGCGCTGGGTGGGCTACTGGCCGCCCGGGGCCAGCGGGTACTGCTGGTGGACCTGGATCCCCACGGCTCCCTCACCAGTTACTTCAAGCATAACCCCGACAGCATGGAGATGTCGGTGTACCAGCTGTTCCAGGATGCGGGGCAGCCGCTTCAAAGCTTGGTACAGTCGGTGCGATTACCCACCGGCACGGACGCCCTGGACTTTTTGCCGGCGGCCACCTCTCTGGCGATGCTGGAGCGGCAGGCGGTCAGTCGCGAAGGTGCGGGGCTGGTGATCGCCCGGTCACTGGCCACTGTGGCTGAGCAGTACGATTATGTCGTGATGGACACACCACCGATACTGGGAGTGTTGCTGATTAACGCCCTGGCGGCCTGTGAGCGGCTGCTGTTGCCGGTACAGACCGAATTTCTCGCCATCAAGGGACTGGAGCGGATGATGCGAACCTTACAAATGGTGATGCGTTCCCAGCGGCGGCAACTGCCCTATGTGGTGTTGCCTACTATGTTTGATCGGCGCACTCAAGCCTCGGTTGGCAGTCTGCGGTTGCTGCGGCAGACCTACGACCAGTGTATCTGGCCCGGCGCCATTCCGGTGGATACCCGGTTACGGGATGCCAGCCGCGCCGGTGTGCCGCCCCATGTCTATGATCCCGCCGGACGGGCCGTGACGGCTTACAGCTCTTTGTTAAAATTTCTGTTAAGCCAGGAGCCGGAAGTGCGCCCCATGCAGCAAGTCAGCTCCTGATTTGTGGGCGCTGACGCCGGCGGCAGTCAGGTTATGAACGACACAGAGCACGACACGGAAACCACCGGTGGCGTGGATGACGTGATATATGATTACCTTGAGGCAATGCTGCGGGAACCGGCGGCAGGAGTGTCTGCGCCAGTCGCATCGCCTCTCGAAGTCAGCACCCGCCGGGAGCCACGACCTTCTCCGGCGCCTGCGCCCAAGGTCCGGCAGTCGGCGCCCGAAGTGGTTTCCCGCTCTTTGTTAAAACGGCCGGCGCTGCTGACCGAAGCCCTGTTCCGGGTTCCGGCGCCGCCGCAGGGAGAGCCTGAGCCCATTCCCGAACCACTTCCGCCGGCACCGGTGACGGCGCCAGAGCCCGATCCCGTCCCGTCTGTGGACGTCCATCCATCGCCGGCGTCCGCCGCCACGCCAACTTCAGAGTCGCCGTCGTCCCCGGCACGATCGGTGGAGCCGGCGCAGGAGCCGATTCCGACCCCGCGACCCGCCTGGGCCCAGTCGCGTTTTGAATGCCTGATCTTTAAGGTGGACGGGTTGCAACTGGCGGTGCCCCTGGTGTGCCTGGGCGCCGTGCACCAGATCGACCGCCGGTTCCACAGTCTGCCTGGTCAGCACGACTGGTTCCTGGGGATTTTACAAACCGGGTCCGGTGTTAATATCAAAGTACTGGACACCGGTGTCTGCGTAATGCCCGAGCGCTATAACCCTGCCTCCCGGGGGGGGCTGGCCTATGTGATCACCCTCCATGGCTTTGACTGGGGGCTGGCCTGCCACAGCATTGAAAAGTCCATCACTCTGGAACCGGAGCAGGTCAAGTGGCGCACTCAGCGGGGTAAACGCCCCTGGCTGGCGGGTACCGTGGTGGAGCATATGTGCTCGCTGGTGGATACCGCCGGTTTCACCGCCATCATTAACGCCCACCAGCCCGATGCCTGAACGGTCCCGTCACTGGCGCCTTTGGGGCCCTGATCTATAGTTATAAAACAAACGGTTGGTGGACGCCGCCGGTACATCATTACAGTGGCTTGGATTATGGCAAATACAGTTCAGACCCGTTCCAGTGACGATCCGATAATTCAATGGGTTACCTTTCGTCTGGCCGGTGAAACCTATGGCATCAATGTGATGCAGGTGCAGGAAGTACTACGCTTCAGTGATATTGCGCCGGTGCCCGGTGGTTCCCCTCATGTGCTGGGCATCATCAATTTGCGGGGCAGCGTGGTGACGGTGATCGATACCCGTTTGCGCTTCGGCCTGCCCCGGGGGGACATCACGGATAACACCCGTATCGTCATTATCGAGGCGGGCTCTCATGTGATCGGTATTCTGGTGGACAGCGTGGCAGAGGTGGTTTACCTGCGGCAGTCCGAGATCGAAATGTCCCCCAACCTGGGTAACGAGGACAGTGCCCGTTACATTCAGGGCGTGTGTCATAAAGATGGTGAGTTGCTGATCCTGCTGGACCTGGACAAGCTGCTCACCGACGAGGAGTGGGCGGAATTGGAAGCCATCTGATGCCGGAGTCTGGCATGGTTGGTGCATCGCTACTGTTGTTGACGGGTCGGCGTGAACTTTTTGACGCCGGCAAAGCTTGCGGGAATCATTGATTATGGCCAGACAAGAAGCCGTTTCCGACGATCAAGTGACCCAGTGGGGTACCTTTCGTCTGGGCGAAGAAATTTATGGCGTGGACGTAATGCAGATCCGCGAGGTATTGCGTTACACCGAAATCACCCCGGTGCCCGGTGCGCCTTACTTTGTGTTGGGCATTATTAATCTGCGGGGTAACGTGGTGACCGTCATTGATACCCGTACCCGTTTTGGCCTCACCCCGGGTGAAATCGATAACAACACCCGCATTGTAATCGTGGAAGTGGACAAACAGGTGGTGGGCATGCTGGTGGACAGCGTGGCCGAGGTAACCTACCTGCGGGAATCGGAAATTGAAAAGGCCCCCAACGTGGGCAACGACGAAACTTCAAAATTTATCACCGGTGTCTGCAACAAGAACGACGAGCTGCTGATCCTCATTGGTCTGGAACGGATGATCGAATCCTCCAGCAGCGGCGCCGGTATGGCCATGGGATTTTAGCGCGAGGCTGGCAAGATGGATGATCAATTCTGGCTGGGACTGGCTGCAGCGGCGGCGGTGGTGTTGATTCTGAGCGTAGCATGGCTGGGTCGGCAGGTGATGCTGCTGCAGCGCCGCCAGCGTGGGTTGCTGGCGGAACGCCAGAGCCTGGAAAACCGGCTGCGTACGCTGGAAAACAAAGTGGAATTTCTTAATACCGGCACCCTGGGGATGGGGCAACGGCTGATGCAGGCGGAAAAACGTCTGAACCAGGCCTGGGAGCGTCAGGACAGCCTCACCCAGAATAATGCCGAGCAACTGTTTCGCCGCCAGGCGGATCGGGTACTACAGGGCCGGCCGCTGCCGGCCACGGAAGAAGAAACCCCCAGCCGCTCGGAAGCCAAATTAATGGCGCTGGTGGGCGGCGCTCGCAAGCAGTCAGACTAAACCGCTTCGGTGTGCCCGCTAGTTTGACGTTCGCGCAAAAATAGTTCTATAAAATTCAACTGCTTGCGAATAGATTTTTGCATTCTTAGAGCCAAATATTCCAATTCCACCGCCCCCTCACTCCTATACTCAAAAGAGTAGTCAGCAGTGTCCGTCAGGGGATGTGAGTATGAAGTTTTTGGCGCGAATGTTCAGCAGTCTGATTTTTGTTTTGTGGTCGGTAACAGCCCTGGCGGAGGCGCCCCATGAAGTGATGGGCGCGCAAACGGTGGATCTTACCCAGGCCAGAAACCTGTTCGATGACGGCGCGGTATTCATCGACGTGCGGGACGCCCAGTCCTGGAGCCTGGGGCATATTGAGGGCTCGGTGAACCTGGACTTCAACGCCAGTGAATTTGCTGTGCTTTACATCTCCAAAGAACTGGACCGCCAGACGCCCATCGTGTTTTACACCAGCAGCCCGCTGAATGTCAGCAGCGCCATGGCCAGCTTCTTCGCCTCCAACTGGGGTTACAGCAACGTGTATTACTTCCGCGAAGGATTTTATTCCTGGATGGCGGCGGATTTTCCGGTGCAGCTGAAGATGGCCGGTCGTGGTCCCGTATCCGATACGGTGATTCGCTAAGCAAACCCAATCTGCCCAGGCGCCACTCACTGGCGCCTGATGACAGCGTATTCGATGTGCCTTGGCGATCGCTGAACATATGCGTGATTTCTTTGTTCGCTGAAAAGCTTTGATGGAGTTGAAGCTTCATCCCACGCGATAGCCTTACCGCTTTTCTCCAAACTCCTCCAAGAAAGTTTTCCCCAAGGGTGACGCACCTCATCCGTTCTGGTAATCTTCTTCTCATGTCGGCGAACCATTCTTTGTCAGGGGATAGGCTTTTTCCTTAACAGCTTGTTGAAAATAACCTAAAAATAGAAATCACATTCGACATTGAATGCCGACAATTCTGGATAGAAATAATGGTTTTCATAAATAATACTGAAAACAGCCTGA
>NZXG01000021.1 GCA_002701845.1 Pseudomonadales bacterium | reverse complement strand
TAATCACGAGGCGTGTTTAAAAGTGGTGGCCACATGAATTCCAGCAGCAAGTACCGGCACCACACATCGGGAGCCGGTAACTTTATGAGCAGGCTCTAACTATATTTTTGAAACCACTCTGGGTGGAGCCACAATTACGTTACGCCTGCATCATGCTATGGATATCGGCCGCGATGTACGTATTCTGTTTTGTGGGTTGGGCAGTCCGGAACTGCACATTGAGCGGGTGGCGGCGCGGGTGAAAAAGGGTGGTCACCCGATTCCCGAGGCAAAGATCCGCGAGCGTTGCACGGATTCCATTCACAATTTCATGACGTTATTGCCCCGCTGCCAGGCGGTTCGGGTATTGGATAATTCGGGAACCTTGGCCCAACTTCAGGTTTTGTTCGCGCTGGAGGCGGGTCGTTTAGTGACGGAATTTGCGGACCCGATGCCGGATTGGGCCAAGCCATTGGCGACAGTGGCGCTTCAACAATTGCTTCAGTAAAGCTCGGAAAGAAAAAGCGGCCCTGTTAAGGCCGCTTTCTTACTGACAGTTCTGACTGAATCAGATTGCCAGGATTTTCACTAGTCCAGTGCAGATTCAAGTTCACTGGATTCTTTCTGTTTTTTCAAACCGGCCACTGTGTCAGGGGTGATCGCGGCGGTGCGATAGTACGCCTGGTTTTCTTCGGCGTCCCAGATCACATCCTGAATCGCCACCGCCAGATCTGCCCAGGCACCCTCGGTATCGGACCAGACGATAACATCACCATCGGTGGTTGAAGCACGGGCCCGCTTGGAGTAGTTGATGATCGTTAACCCGGCATCCGCTGACAGCGAAAAGTTCTGGGTGTCATCAAAATTATCGAGAGCCTTGTCAGACATCAGGATCATGGCGATGGCGCCGGCTTCCACACCGCCCTGGGCACCCAGGCTGATACCGCCGATGTTATAAAACGCCGGACCCTGCCACTGCCCGTTTTCCTTGAACATCAACACACCCTGACCGCCTTTGGCTCCGACCACCAGGCCGGCACGGGCGTAATCCGGGATGATGAACACACCTTTGGCCTGACTCAACAACTGTTTGAGATTGGTGTCCTGCGTCATTTGGCTTGCCACTTTAACGGCTTCCATCTCCGTTTCTTTGGCGTCTTTGTATTCGTCCTTAAACTCATCGGCGTCCATTTGTGCCAGTTGCAGCGGTGCATCGGCCACCGGTTTGCCGCCGGTGGACTCGTTACCATAATTCATCATGCCGTTGCTGCCGCCAGTCTCCGCATAACTCAGGCCACTGGCCGCCATTAACACGGCGGCTGAACTGAAGGCCAGTAAGGTTTTCTTGTGGTTAATCGTCATGGTATGCATCTCCTTGCATCGACGTTTATAGATTTCCTGTAAGGTTGCGAGGGTTTTGGTTCCCCGGCACCGGAGTTCATATAGCAATTACCATTCCAATCACTGGGTAACGCTACGCTCCGGCGCCGGACAGCTTGGGGTTATGAATGATTGGGTTTCACCTGCAAACGGTTGTCCACGCCTCCGACACCGTCCAGGTTTTTCACCAGTTGCTCCGCCAGATCTTTTTCCGCCTGGGTGCTGACCTCACCCTCGAGTACCACGGTTTTCTGCTGGGTATCGATACTGACGTCAGTGCCATCCACAAAATCATTGGCCAGCAGTTTCATCTTCGCCTTGGCGGTAATAGTGGCATCCTCGATGGAAGCGATAAAGCCGTCTTCGTTACGCTCCGGATTGCCTTCCCGCGCATCTTCCGACAGCGTAATCCGATTATCCACTTCATCAATGCCATCCACACTCAGCGCAATTTCTTCGGCCAGTTCACGCTCTACTCCGTTCTCAACTTTCCCTTCCAGAACGGCTGTTTCGTTACGCACTTGCACATCGATTTTGAAGCTGTTGAGGTTTTCGTTGAACAGCAACGCGGTTTCAATTTTGCCTTCGCGCAATCCGTTCTGAAAAAACCGCTGGGTCTCAGCGGACATCTCTTTTACTTCGTGTTGCATACTGTCCAGAGTGTCGTCGGTGTCCGCCAGGGCCGGAGTAATTGTCAGGCTGCCAACAGCCAGTGCCACAGCGGCAGCGAGGCCTGTGAAAGTCAGAGACCGGGACGCTGAATCAGGTTTCATAAGCATTCTCCTTGTCGTTACTCTAGGGTGTCGTACTGCTGGTACACAAGCGAAGCTCATGCCAAATCACCAACGCCCAGGGTGCTGCGTGAATCAGCGGTGCTGAAAGGCTGTCGCTGGTTGTATTGATTGACAAATTTACCGTGCGGGGGCCTTCAGGCTTGTAAATGCTACAAGGAATTCGCGCAGTCTATCCATAGTGCCGTATAAATTGCTCGCTTCGCCAGCTGGAAAAATGGAACGCAAAATGCACGTCTCCAGAGGCGAGCAAGCAACTGCAAGCAAGCGATAATGACTAACCAGGAGGACGTCATGAGTAATGATGTAATGGAAGGAAAATGGAAACAGGTGAAAGGTAAACTCCGTGAAAACTGGGGCAAACTCACCGATGACGACGTTGAACAGGTAGACGGCAGTAATGACCGTCTGGTGGGTATGCTGCAGGAAAAATACGGCTACGCCAAAGAGGAAGCCGAGAAGCAGGTTCGTAAGCTGCTGGATTCTGTATCTTAATGTACGGAATCTGAGATCAGGCACCAAAAAAGGCTAACCTTCGGGTTAGCCTTTTTTGTGGCTGGTCAATCTTCTACTTCGTCTTGTGAGTCGCCTCTTCTGCCTCGCTTTGCTTTTTGCTGACGCTGTGACTTTCCCTCACTAGGTTGTTCGCTGGGCTCAGCGTTCTTGATCTGCAAGTTGGAATTGCCAAAATACAGTGTCTGATGCGGGAATGGGATCTCAATGTTGTGTTCATCGAACGTGTATTTGATACGACGATTGAATTCACGGCCCACAGCCCAGCGATCATGGGACCGGGTTTTTATCCGCGCTTTGATGATAACCGCACTGTCGGCGAATTGGTCTACACCGAGAATTTCCAGGGGCTCAAGGATCATATCTTTATAGTTATCCTCTCCCCGGAGTGTTTTATCGATTTGCAGGAGATGTTCGATAACCTTATCGGTATCCTCTTTATAAGCGACACCGACATTAAACAGATAGTAACTGAACTCTTTGGTGTAGTTATCGACGATGGTGACTTCCCCAAAGGGGACCGTATGGACAATCCCTTCCAGATCGCGTAACTGAATCTTGCGAATGCTGATCCTCTCAACAGCGCCGATACGGCCACCCACTTCCACCACATCGCCGATCTGCAGTAAATCCTCAAGAATGATGGTAATTCCAGTGAGAAAGTCCTTAACCAGAGTCTGGGCGCCGAAGCCGACTGCGATACCCAGCACCCCGGCCCCGGCCAGCAGTGGCATGATATCAATGCCCAGTTCCGATAGGATCACCAGTGCGGCCAGGGTGCCCAATACCACCAACAGGATATTGCGGATAACCGGCATCAGGGTTTGTACCCGACTGCTGCGGCCATGGGGGCTGCGTGACAATGCCAGTTCCATCAGGGTGTTGGCCGTTTCCCAAATACTGGCGAACAACAGGATAATGAAAAACAGGGTAAAAAACTGGCTCATCAGTTCTGTGAGGCTCAATCCCAGGATCAGCTCGCCCTCACTGATTTCCAGAATCTGGTTCAGACTGTATAGTAATAACAATAGCCCGAAGCCCCATCCAAACAGTTTTTGAATGCGGACATAAAGACCAAAACGGTGATGCCCCAATTGCCACTTGCGGCGTAATTTCACTAGCTTTTTTTCGCTGAATCTCGCCAGTAACCGATTGGCGTACAACCACAGACAGAAGACCAGTACCGCGGCTATTGCCGCCAGATAACGGTAAAATTCGTTCTCGCCAATTTCGAAGCGCTCCAGCTGGCGGGCGATTTCCCGGGTAAGCGTACTGCTTTGTTCGTCAATGTCCAACCAATCCACAAGCCGGCCGGGATCGTTGGAATCTTTGACTTGCTGTTTGGCTTTCTGCAGGGTTTTCAGTTGCTCAATGAGTTCCTGGCGGCCGGTTTTGCTCTCCAGTATGGTAATCAGCTCATCGAGATTTTCTGTGGCCCCGGCGGTATTCGATGGCTCAGCCGCAAGCACCTGGCCCCAAGCTAACATTATAACTGTAATCAGGATTACGCTGCGTAACACCATTCTCTACCCCTTAAAGAAAAAGCCCAATTCAAGGAATTGGGCTATAGGGTTTTCTTTTTCACTCAAAGAGTCAACACTAGAAACGGAATACAATACCAGCGCTGGCGTGATCCAGATCGGTATCCGTATCAATGTTATCGCTGGCCAACAGTCCTATTTCGTCCCGTTCGAACTCAACATTGTAGCGGGTGTAGTCCAGAGTGATGTCTACCTGGGGAGCCACGCTGAATGCAACGCCCAGACCCCAGAACAGCTCATCTCCATCCGTACCGCCATCATAGGTCAGCACATCATAGTCGGCGTCCCACCACAGTTGGCCACCTTTCGCGTAGACAGAAAAGAAGTCAGTCACCGGCAGAATACCCTTTACAGCCAGAGTAAATCCATCCACGTCTGCCTTCGCCAGATTGCCACCATAGCTACCGAAATCAATGTAACTGCCTTCTACACCGAAATATTTGTGGAAGGTGGCGCCGGCCAGCAGCTGATAGGCGTCCTGGTCATCGTCAAATTCGTCATCGCCTTTGACCTTAAGTAAGCCGTAACTCGCACCGGCGTAAAAGCCGATCTCATCATTGGGTTGAGCCAATGCCAGCGAGGTGGGAGCAGCAAGCGCTGCCAGTAAAGAAAATCGAATCCAGTTGTTCATAAATAAATAATCTCCTTATTGCTTGAGCAGTGGTGCAGCGCCAGTTCCTTAGCAATCTTCATCTTCTGCGTTCATGCCTTCTTTGGCATCTTCGCACAGATCTTCCACCGCATTACCGGCATCGGTCATGGCGTTATCGATATTCTCACCCGCTTCTTCAGCCGGACCTTCATTCATGTCACAGGCAGTAAGACCCAGAGTGAACATCAGTGCCAACACGGAAAGTAAAATCCTCATGATTATCTCCTTGTGTGTGAGTGACAGAAAGGTAGTAACAATAACTGTGCCAACTTAAAACGGGGCAAAAAGTGTGAACCAAGCCCGATAAAACCATCCTATTGTGTACTTGGTTTACCACTATAAGCCTGGTGCCTGGGCCGCAATACACTCGGTTGCAATCAACACTGTAAATCGTGCAAATTAGCCACAAAAAAGGGCTGGTTTTAACCAGCCCTTTTTTTAACTCTGCAGTGAAATCGACTACGGTCGACCTCCGGCTCTTCCGGCTACGCCCAGTACGATGGCAATCACCAGCCCTACGACAAACAGAATCCAGGCGATGTGGGTAGCTGTGCCGGCAATACCACTAAAACCCAATAAGCCGGCAATAATGGCAAATACCAGAAAAACAAGTGCCCAATTAAACATGATCTTTCTCCCTAGTGTTGTGGTTTAACTCCATTACTGGTTTAACGCGACAGAATCTTCAGCTGCCGTGTATTGAATAACGGCGCGTCGGTTTTTTTCCCGACCGTCCGCTGTATCATTGGTGGCTATGGGCTGGGATTCGCCATAGCTCTTGATCTCCCATTCTTCGGAGTTCATATGAATGCGGAGAAAATCTTCCACGGCTTTGGCGCGTTCCCGGGCCAGCTGCCGGTTGTACTCGTCACTGCCAATGGCATCGGTGTGACCGCCGATGAATATTTCGGTTTTATCCATAGCCACGGCTTGCGCCGTTTTGGCGATTTCGATCAGCTTCGTGGCGGCTTCCTGAGTCAGCTCAGCGGAATCAAACGCGAAGTGTACGGTCTCTTCGTGCACCGCCAACACCGGCTCCATTTCCACTGCTGTTACGGTGTTGGTATTGCCGGTGTTATTGGCTTGTTGGGCGCTGCTGTCATCAGACTCCGCTTCTACCGGCTCTGCGACATAGGCGGGACGACCGGCCATGACATTCTGCTCGCCGCTTTCGGCTTTCATGCTCAACAGTTCGTCATCGGAGGGTTGCGTGGTTGTGCTGCAACCGGTGACCAGCAGACCTCCCATGATCATGGCCAGAGACAGTTTGGAAAGTGCTCCAGTTTTCATGTTGTACCTCCTGGGTGAAAAAACAGTGCGGGAGGGTCATTGCCAATTCTGTGCCAAATGGTTCCCCGTCGGTACCCCGGTGGAGTTCTGAGCATTGTGGGCTTCCGCTGTGCCTTTATGGGCGTGTCCTTGTAAAGATTGCCCGGTGGTTTGCAAATGCTGCCGTCATGCAGGACAGAACCGTTTTGGAATCGCGCAACTTTTCAAGCAATTTGCAAGAGTTACAAGCTGGCATGGAACTTTCATACCCTGATGTGGTATATCTAGTCCACCAGCGTACGAACCAAGAGAGATAGCGCCGTGACCAATATCCTGATGGTGGATGACGATCAAAGTTTTACCCGGTCGACCGCCGAGATTATCCAGTTGCTGAAACACGATGTACGGGTGGCTGGGAGTGTTGAGCAGGCCAATCAGTGTCTGCAGCAGGAAACCTTCGATGTGGTGCTGCTGGACATAATGTTACCCGATGGCAGTGGCTTTGAAGTGCTGGAGAGTATTTATCGTCATAACCGCTCCGCCCATATTGCATTTATTACCGGGCACCTGGCGGTAAAGAATATTATCCGTTCCGTAGCCGGGCCCGATGTCAGTTTTCTGTTGAAACCCATTGACCTGGAAAAAATCCAGGCACTGTTGAGTCGGGTGGCGCCCCAGGGCGGTGTTGAACAACTGGGTATCCGCCGGCATTTCGGGGTGCTGATTGGCGAATCCCCGGCCATGCGGGAGCTCTACAATATGATTGACCGGGTGGCGGAGAGTCGGGCCAACGTTCTGATTCAGGGTCCCAGCGGTGCCGGCAAGGAGCTGGTGGCCAAGGCTATCCATAATGCCTCGGAGTGTGATGGTGCTTTTGTGGCCGCCAATTGCGGTGCCATTCCCACCGATCTGATCGCCAGTGAGCTGTTCGGCCATGAAAAAGGTGCCTTTACCGGTGCGGTGAGCCGCAAGATCGGATTGTTTGAACGGGCTAACGGCGGCACGTTGTTTCTGGATGAAGTCACGGAAATGCCCCTGGACCTGCAGCCTAACCTGTTGCGGGTATTGGAAACCGGCAAAGTGGTGCGGGTTGGCGGCAGTGAGGAAATCGATGTCAAGTGCCGGGTGCTTTCCGCCACTAACCGTAGTCGCGAGGATCTGGCTTCGAAACGCTATCTGCGTGAGGATATCTATTTCCGGCTGGCGGTGTTTCCCATCGAACTGGTGCCGTTGCAAAAAAGGCCGGAGGACATTCCCCTGCTGGCGCAGGCATTCGTGGATGAGCTTAATCAGGAGCAGGGCACTAACTATCAGCTCACTGAGCCGGCGTTGAAACGCTTGCAGCAATACAGCTGGCCCGGCAATGTCCGGGAATTAAGACATGCCATTCAACGGGCATTTATTCTCAGCGATTTCGAGACCGAGACCCTGCGGCTGCCGGATGATCTGGGCTCCCCGTTTTCCCAGGAGTCGAAAGCGCCGGCAATGCTGCAGGCCGGTTCCACTATTCAGGAGGTGGAAAAAGAACTGATCCTGGCCACCGTCAAAGCCACGGATGGTGATAAACCCAAGGCGGCTGAAATGTTGGGTATCAGCCTGAAAACCCTGTATAACAGACTCAACCAATATCAGGATTCGTCGGATCTTTCGATGGAATCCGGTTAGGAGGCATTACGTGAGTGACCAACAACCCGAAGTCTGGGATCGTCACCAGCTGCGCAACAAAATCAACAATATTACGATGAATGCTGAATTGGTTAAGTTGCAGATTCAACAGGCCATCCCCGAGGACCAGGTGATCGCCAGCATTGAGCGTATGTTGACGGAGTGCAAGGATTGCGCCTCCTACCTCAACGAGCATATCGACGGCTGACACTAACGAGGTTGCATGCCCAGGAAAGTCAGTGTCCTGCACCGGGTGTGGGCGCTCAGCATTTTGGTCATTCTGGCGCTGATCGCCATCAATGCCTTTCAATCCTACGGTGCGATCAAGGAGCTGGTGGATAATGAACGTCGTGCCGCCACCACCAAAGCCATCCTGCGCACCCTTACCGATGTATTTTCCTCAGTGCAGGACGCCGAGCTGGGATTACGGGGGTTCTTGATATCCGGCAAGGCCGATCACCTGCGTCCCTACTTTACCGCGCTGGAAAACGTACAGCAGCACATATCCACTTTGCGCAGTTATGAATCGGAGCTGCCGGAGCAGAAACAGAAAACCAATCATCTGGAGCAGGCGATACTGGCACGCCTGGAGGCGATGACCGACCAGATCAACCAGAAAAGTGATCGGGAGGATCTGGACTGGGTGTCGACGATCAATATGATCGAAAGTCATGAGAGCCTCACGGATATCCGCAATCTGGTCAGTTCCATGAAAGCCGCTGAATATCGCCTGCTGGAGGCCCAGTCCCAGGAGGCACGGCTCAGCCACAATAAAGTGATGCGTACCATTGTCGTGGCCAATGGAGTCAGTCTGCTGATGGTGCTGGTGATCGCCATTCTGTTGTATCGCGCCATCAACCATCACCAGATGGAGGCCTATCATCTGGAGGCACTGGTGGAGCAACGCACCCGCGAGCTGAACCGCTATGCCGAGGAGCTGCGCCGCAGCAACCGGGAATTGCAGGACTTTGCCTTTGTAGCATCCCACGATCTGCAGGAGCCGCTGCGGAAGATCCGGGCTTTTGGCGACCGGCTGAAGGACCGCTATGCCACTCAGCTGGGGGATGGCAGTGACTATGTGGAGCGGATGCAGCGGGCGGCGGTGCGGATGTCGGCGCTGATTGAGGATCTGCTGGCGTTTTCCCGGGTCTCCACCCGGGCCCGGCCCTTTGCGCCGGTGGCCCTGAATGATTTGCTGGATGAAACCCTGGAAAATTTGTCGGTACGGATTGAAGAAACCGGAGCCCGTATTGAGCGGGAGCCGTTGCCACAAGTGGAGGCGGATGCCTCCCAGATTAAACAACTGTTACAGAATCTGCTCAGCAATGCCCTGAAATTCATGGCGCCAGGCGTAACGCCGGAAATACGCATCAGCTGCCGGCCGCAGGATAGTGGATATGCCATCGATATTGCAGACAACGGTATCGGTTTTGACGAGCAGTACCTGGAGAAAATTTTTACACCGTTTCAACGCCTGCATGGCAAAGAGCAATATGAGGGCACAGGTATTGGCCTGGCCATTTGCCGCCGCATCGTCGAGCGCCACGGCGGCACCCTGACCGCCCGCAGTCAGCCGGATGTGGGCACCACCTTCACTATCACTCTGCCAGAGAAACCGCCACCGGAGGTGGCGCCCATAGACGAGGTCGATTATGACTGATGAGCGCAATCCCATTGTGATTTTGTTGGCTGACGACGACAAGGACGATCAGCTGCTCACCAAGGACGCCCTGGATGAAAGCCGGGTAGCCAACCAGCTGATCATCGTCGATGATGGGGTGGAACTGATGGAATACCTGCGTGGGGAAGGCAAATATGCCGAACAGGATAACCCCTGGCCGGGCCTGATCCTGCTGGACCTGAATATGCCGCGCAAGGACGGTCGGGAGGCCTTGGCGGAAATCAAGGCCGATCCGGTACTGCGACGGATCCCCGTGGTCATACTCACCACCTCCAAAGTGGAAGAGGACATGCTGAACGGTTATGAGTTGGGTGCGGCGTCCTACCTGACCAAACCGGTGACCTTTGATGGTCTGGTGAAGTTGATGAAAGCGGTGGGTACCTACTGGGTGGAGTTCGTGGAATTACCCAGGGGGTCGAATAATAGCGTGAAATGACGCATGATCAGGGCTATGGGTGAAATCAAACTGTTACTGATCGAGGATGATGAGGACGACTACATCATCACCCGTGACTTGCTGGAGGACATCGCCAGCGATCGCTACCGGCTGGACTGGGCCCAGGATTTGGACACGGCCCGGGATCTGTTGCAGCTGAATGCCCACGATGTGTGCCTGATGGATTATGCCCTGGGGGCGGTGGATGGGATTTCGTTGCTGAAAGAGGCGCAGACCCTGGGCTTCACCCGGCCCATTATTATGCTCACAGGTCAGGACGATGACGTGCTGGATCAACAGGCCCTGGCCGCCGGCGCGGTGGATTACCTGGTGAAATCCGTGCTGACCAAATCCCGGCTGGAACGGGCCATTCGGTATGCGGTGGCGCGGCGGGAAATGGAACTGGAGCGCATTGAGCGTTTACGGGCAGAGTCGGAAAACCGTGCCAAGTCGGAATTTCTGGCCCACCTCAGTCACGAGCTGCGTACCCCACTCACCTCCATTCTGGGGTACACCGACCTGCTGTTGCGCCAGCCCCAGCACAAGGTGGTGGAATACCTCAATATCATCAAACGTAACGGCCATCATCTGCTGAGCCTGTTGAACGACGTTCTGGATTTGTCCAAGATCGAAGCGGGGAAACTGGATATTGAAGACCAGATGGTGGATTTGCCCCAGTTGCTCAACGATCTCTATCACCTGTTGCGGGTGCGGGCGGAAGACAAGGACATTCAACTCTGTTTCGGCGCGGACGGGGGCATTCCCTGGCTGGTGCGGACCGATCCCACCCGGCTGCGGCAGATACTGTTGAACATCCTGGGCAACGCCATCAAATTTACCGACCAGGGTAAAGTGGAAATGGAGATTGACGTGGTCGGCGAGGCGCCCACCGTGTTGCTGGAATTTCGTATCCGGGATACCGGTGTGGGTATCGCGCCGGACGATCTGCCCCGGCTGTTCAAACCCTTCTCCCAGGCGCAACTGGGGGATGAACACCGCCACGAGGGCACTGGCCTGGGTCTGGCCATCAGTCACCGGCTGGCCCAGCGCCTGGGGGGCGATATCAAAGTGGACAGTACCCCCGGCCAGGGCAGTTGTTTCACGGTCACCGTGGAAGTGATTATTCCGGAGGATGTGAAATGGGGTGAGCTGCAGGAAACGCAACCCTCAGAAACAGTGAGTGATCGTTCACTGCCGCAGCTGAAGGCCCGTATTCTGGTGGCGGATGATGTGGAGGAACTGCGTACCCTGTTGGGCCAGATCATCAGTGGCCTGGGGGCGGAGGTGGCGTTTGCCGCCGATGGTCGTGATGCCGTGGAGCAGGCGCTGGCGGCGCAGAACAGTCAACCCTTTGATTTGATTCTGATGGACGTGCAGATGCCCCGCATGAACGGGCTGGATGCCACCCGCAGTTTGCGGGCGGCGGGGCTGCAACAGCCGATTATAGCCCTTACCGCCGCCACCATGCGGGGGGAGCGGGAACGCTGTCTGGACGCCGGTTGTAACGATCACCTGAGTAAGCCCATCACCGAATCCAGCCTGATTCAATGTATCTGTTATCAACTGGAATCCCGGCTCGAGGATCAGGACACCACCTCGCCCCGGGTGTTACTGATTGAGGACGACGCCGATGCCCGGGCCATTACCGCCCTGTTGATCGAAAATCTGGGTTGGCAGGTGGACCAGGCGGAAACCGGCGCTCAAGCGGAAGAGACTTATCAGCGGGTACGGCCCCAGCTGGTGCTGATGGATATGAGCCTGCCGGATTGTCGGGGGGACGAGCTGGCGGAGAAACTGCGGCAGCTGGAGCCGGAGTGCCCGCCTATCGTATTGCTCAGTGGCTATGAAATGAGCGATAGCGAGCGTCGGGATTCGGTTTTCGATGACCATTTATTGAAACCGGTAAACCTGGAAGTCATCCAGGGGCTGTTGGAAAAGTCTGTGGATAAAAATGTGGGTACTTCTTAAGATAAATTATGGGAGGTTCACCGTTTGTTAGTGATCACTTTTGCCAAAGGTTTCATTTGATCCCAGCTTGCTCAGAAATATTTTCAATTATTTCAATGACTTAAGGTTGTCTTGTGGATTTCTGAGGGGTTTGGCGTAAGTGACAACTCACACCATAGGTTGGAATAATCAAGTTAGCTGAGCGTTTCTAAAATCTGTGGATAAGTCTGTTACCAAAAGAAACAAAGCGCTGGGAGCTTCAACTTTCGGGCTCCTTTGTCAACCGTTTCTTCTCCCCATTGATCCAGTTTTCCAGCTCCCCGTTCAGCCCCTTGGCGTTGCGTCCTTGAGTGGGCAACGGGGCGCCGATGCTCACCACAATTTCCCCGGGGATCTTCGCCAGGCGGTGGGCGGGCCAGTGTTCGCCGGCATTGTGGGCAATGGGCAGCACTGGCACCTGGGCTTTCACCGCCAGCATGGCGCCTCCGGGCAGGTAGGCCTTCTGCTCTCCGGGTGCCACCCGGGTACCTTCGGGAAAGATCATCACCGAAAGACCCGCCTTCAGCCGGTCCTGCCCCTGGCGCAGGATTTCCTTCAGCGAGGTGGTTTTGCGGCGGCGGTCAATGATGATGGGGCGGGACCAGCGTAACAGCCAGCCAAATACCGGAATCCAGGTGAGCTCCCGTTTCAGCACGGTGCAAATGGGGTAGAACAGGTTGTAGAAAGCGAAGGTTTCCCAGCTGCTCTGGTGGTTGGCGATCACCACCACCGGATAATCGGGAATATTCGCCGCCCCTTCCACCCGCACCCGGATGCCGCAGACCAGGCGCAGAATCCACTGCACCACCCGGGTCCAGAAGGCGAACAGGCGGGTGCGGCCACGAAAGCCGATAAAGGGCCCGACAATCAGAAAGGGAATGCCCAGCAGCACCACGCTGAGACTGTAGAACATATTGAACAAGAATCCACGAACGCTGTTCATACTCCCCCAAAGACGGCCGTCGGGCGCCCGCCTCTATTGCAGTTCGGCGATATCGGCAATCGCCAGAAACAACTGTTGCAGTTGGGCCAGCAGGGCCAGGCGATTATTGCGTAAGGCCGGGTCTTCCACATTGACCATCACTTTATCGAAAAAGGCATCCACTGGTTCCCGCAGCGCCGCCAGGGATTCCAGCCGGGCCGGGTAATCCATGTGCGCATCACTCTGATGCAGGGCAACTGCGCTGGCCAGGGTCTGTTCCTCGGCTTCCTGCAACAGGCTTTCATCCACTGCCGGCAATGGCTCGGCGCTTTGCCGCTTGGCCAGAATATTACCCACCCTTTTGTTGGCGGCGGCCAGGGCCTGGGCCTGGGGCAGGGCTTTGAATGCCTGCACCGCGCGGGCCCGGCGGTAGAAGTCCAGGGGCGCGGTGGGGTTCACCGCCTGCACGGCCTTCACCACATCCACCGGGATGCCCTCCTCCACGAACCAACTTTGGTAGCGGCCGTTCATAAAGGCCATAAAATCCGCCAGGGTCTGGGCATTGGTGAGCTTGTCGCCGTACAGTTGGGCGGCTTCCTCCGCCAGGTCCCGCAGATCCAGTGGCAGTTCCCGGCCGACGATAATTCGCAAAACCCCCAGCGCGGCCCGGCGTAGCGCGAAGGGGTCCTTGTCGCCGGTGGGATGTTTGCCAATGCCCAGGATGCCCACCAGAGTGTCCACCTTGTCGGCAATGGCCAGAGCCTGGCCGGTGGCGGTGGCGGGCAGCTCGTCGCCGGCGAAGCGGGGCATATACTGTTCATTCAAGGCCAGGGCCACTTCCTCGGTTTCACCGTCGTGGCGGGCATAATAGGTGCCCATAATGCCCTGCAGCTCGGGAAACTCCCCCACCATCTCGGTGGCCAGATCGCATTTGCTCAGCAGGCCGGCCCGCTCCGCCAGGTCGGTATTGGCCTCCAGCTTGCGGGCGATATAGCCCGCCAGTTTGGCCACCCGGCTGGCTTTATCATAAACCGTGCCCAGTTCTGCCTGGAACACCACCTGGCGCAGCCGCTCGTTGTTGGCTTCCAGGGCGTGCTTTTTGTCCTGCTGGAAGAAAAACTCGGCGTCGCTCAAGCGGGGCCGCACCACTTTTTCGTTGCCCATGACGATATAATCCGGGCGGGTGCTTTCCAGATTGGCCACGGTGATAAACCGGGGCAGCAGCTTGCCATCCAGGTCCAGCAGGCAAAAATATTTCTGATTGTCCTGCATGGTAAGGATCAATGCCTCCTGGGGCACCGCCAGGTAGCGTTCCTCGAAGGAGCACACCAGGGGCACCGGCCATTCCACCAGGGCGGTGACTTCGTCCAGCAGATCGTCGGGGACGATAGCGGTGCCGTTTTCAGCGGCCGCCAGTTCGTGAACCCGTTGCCGGATAAGTTCCTGGCGTTCGGTAAAATCCGCCACTACCCAGGCGGCCCGCAGATCCTCCAGATAGTTGGCCGGGGCGCTGATACGGACTTTTTCCGGATGATGGAAACGGTGGCCCCGGGATTCATGGCCGGCGCGCTGAGCCAGGATCTCGCAATCCACCTCGTCGCTGCCCAGCAGCATTACCAGCCACTGGGTGGGGCGTACGAATTCCACCCGGGAGGCGCCCCAGCGCATGCGCTTGGGAATGGGCAGGGCCTGCAGGGCCTGATCGACGATAGTCGGCAACAGATCCCTGGCGGGATGGCCCTTCACTGCTTTCACGTAGCGTAATTTGGGTCCGCTTTGATCCAGATCCGCCACCTCCACGCCATTCTTGCGGGCGAAGCCCAGGGCGGCCTTGGTGGGATTACCCTCGGCGTCGAAGGCGGCCTGCAGGGGCGGCCCGTCGATGTTTTGCACCCGGTCCGGCTGCTGCGTGGCCAGGGCTTTCACCAGCACCGCCAGCCGGCGGGGGGCGGCGTAGCTGTGCACTTCGCCATGGGTCAGGCCCGCCTGGTCCAGACCTTTCACAATACCCTCACGAAAACTGCCGGCCAGGGTGGTAAGGGCTTTGGGGGGCAGCTCTTCGGTGCCCAGCTCCACCAGAAAATCCCGGGTGCTCATGCCGCGTCCTCCTGTGCCAGCTTCGCCAGCACTTCATCCCGCAGAGCCGCCTCCGCCATGGGGAAGCCCAGGCGGGCGCGGGCCTGCAGGTAACTCTTGGCGATGTTGCGGGCCAGGGTTCGCACCCGCAGGATGAAGCGCTGCCGTTCGGTGACCGAGATGGCGCGGCGGGCGTCCAGCAGGTTGAAGGTATGGGAGGCTTTCACCACCATTTCATAGGCCGGCAGTGGCAGGTCCTGCTGCATCAGGTTATTGGATTCCGCCTCGTAATAGTCGAACAGCTCGAACAGTTTGGGGACATTGGCGTGTTCAAAATTGTAGGTGGACATCTCCACTTCGTTTTGATGGAACACATCACCATAGGTGACCTTGCCAAAGGGGCCGTCGGTCCACACCAGGTCGTAGACCGAGTCCACCCCCTGCAGATACATGCACAGGCGCTCCAGGCCGTAGGTGATCTCCCCGGTGACGGGATAGCACTCCACCCCGCCCACCTGCTGGAAATAGGTAAACTGGGTGACCTCCATGCCGTTGAGCCACACCTCCCAGCCCAGACCCCAGGCCCCCAGGGTGGGGGACTCCCAGTTGTCCTCCACGAAACGTACATCATGGGCGCTGGTGTCAATGCCCAATAGCCGCAGGGATTCCAGGTACAGCTCCTGGATATTGGCGGGAGACGGCTTCAGCACCACCTGAAACTGATAGTAATGCTGCAACCGGTTGGGGTTATCCCCATAGCGGCCGTCGGTGGGGCGGCGGCTGGGCTGCACATAGGCGGCGTTCCAGGTTTCCGGG
Source organism: Pseudomonadales bacterium (assembly GCA_002701845.1). GTDB lineage: Bacteria > Pseudomonadota > Gammaproteobacteria > Pseudomonadales > Ketobacteraceae > Ketobacter. Next base: position 80,643 of record NZXG01000021.1, on the reverse strand, counting down.
CCGATGGCCCGCAGGAAGGTGGCGGTGTGAAAGGTGCCCGCCCCCATTTCCATATCATAGGGTTGTACCACCACGCAGCCCTGGGAGGCCCAGAAGTTCTGCAGGGTGAGGATCAGTTCCTGGAATGTGAGGCCTTGCTGCTGGCCGGGGGTTTGTTCGCTCATGGAAAACCTTGAATCGCCTTCTGTGGTGATACCCCGCCCCTGCCGGCCTCGATTTTGCGCGATCGACGGGTCGGGTACGCTCAAATTCAAAAGGCGCCCATTATAGCCTGATCACCATGAAAGCTTCGATACTTGGATGCGGTTGCGTCGGAATTGCGTAAATTTTATTGATTATCCGGTGGATGGGGTAAATGCCAAAAATTACCACTGACATGACCGCAACTTTTGGTGTGAGGGGGCGTAAATACAGGTAACTCATCCAACACCAAGAGGACGTTACCATGACTGATACGCTTTACGGCTTGACCCCCTACGCCAATCATTCCAGGACTGAAATGGGCTTCACTAACTTTCAATGGGTTCTTCCCGGTAAAGTCGCTCGCTCTTCTCAGCCGGGCTACACCGGCCATGATGGCGTGCAAAAGATCTCGATGGTGCAGGTGATGTTCCTTAAGACCAAAGGCATCCGCTGTATCATCAGTGCCAACGAATATGGTATTGACACTGACTCCCAGAACAATCTCACCAAGGCCAACATTGCCTATCACCATTATTCGGTTAAGGATATGCGGGCCCCTTCCCAATTCCAATTGCAAAATGCCGCTGACCGGATGCAACAAGCGATTTCCGGCGGCGGTGGCGTACTGGTGTATTGTGGCTACGGACAGGGGCGCACGGGCACCTTTGTTACCGCCTGGGCCATGTTGAAGTATTTTGCGGCGGCTGATGGTAAACGCAAACTATCCCGAAACGAGATGTGCAACAGTAAGTTCCTGAGTGATAACTTCGGTGTGGAAAAAGCCCATCAGGTGGCCGCCATTCGAGCGGTGGTGGCTTTACCGGACGCAGAACCCGCTACCGCCGGGGACAGCGTGCGGGACAGCAACAGTTGGACACCTGCTTTTATTGGCTCTGCTGGCATGGGGCAACCGGATGCCACCGGCACTGTCCTGCAGTTTGCCAATTTTAATGGGGGCGGTAGTGGCTTAAGTGACGTTAAGTTCTAAGCAACAGTGGCTTTACTGCGGTAAAAACAGGCTCACACAGGCCCCGGAAAGCCGATCACTGGCGCCCAGTTCCAGGCGGCCCTGTTTGTCGCCCTCCCGGTGCTGGCTGATCAGGCGCCGGGCGAAGTACAGGCCCAGTCCAGTGGATTGACTATCGCTGTTCACCGCACCGGGGGCCGGTTCCGCCGCCAGCATGGCGGCGGGAAACCCGGGCCCGTCGTCGTGAATCTGAAGCCGCAGGTAGTAATCGTCGGTGAGGTCGGCGCTGAGCAGAATGCGTTTGGCGCCCTCTTTCACCGCGTTGTAGATGGCGGTGTCCAGCACGATATTGACGATGCCGGCGTCGAAAAATGCGTCCAGTTCCTCGTCGCAGTCGAAATCCAGGCTCAGCTGATGGGCGCGGGCGGTGTTGGCGTGGCGGGCCACTTTCTCTTCCAGAAAATCCACCACAAACTGCTGTCCCTGGTTCACCAGATCCTCACTCTCCAGGGTCTTGTAGCTCACCAGTACCCGCACCAGTTCGCTACCGATAAACTGGGCCTCGCTTTTGATCTGCTCCGCCTGCTGGCCATGGGCGTCGCTGAGGGGTAAATCCGCCAGTAACTGGTCCAGTTGCGAGAACACCAGGCCAAAGCGGTTTTTGATTTCATGGATGGAGGCCGCCAGCAGGCGGTCAGCCAGTGGCGGAGTTTGAGTCATCGGGTACCTGTTCAGACCATTGCAGGCGCAGTTTTTCCAGGGTGGGAAAGCGGGGATCGGCCGGCTCCAGTGATTGCAGCCGGTTGAACAACGCGTTGGCCTGATCCAGACGTTCACCGTTGCACTGACCCTGTTTGTAAAGCTGCACCGCGGCGCTGAGGGCGGCGAGCTGGCAGTCGGTGTCCGCCACCGGCAGCTGGCAGGCGCGGTGGAGTATGTCCCAGGCCTCCTCGTAATCCTTCAGGGCCAGCAGATCCCTGCCCCGCTGATACAGTAATGCCAGCCGGGCCTCGGGCTGGCCAATCAGATGGAAATCCATCAGGTTGAAGTACTTGCTTTGCAGCCGCCGGTTGCCGCCGATCTGGCGCAGCAGCTCGTCCCCATAGGCTTGCGCGGTCACCGGATCCTCATACAGTAGCTTGGCTGCCAGCAGGTCCAGCCGGTCGTCCAGAGACAGGCCGGCCTCGTCACTGATCATGGCCTGAGCCGCCCGGTAGGCCATCTCCCCTTCTTCCACTTTGCCGGCATGATGCAGGGTGCGGGCCTCCACCAGGCTGCATTTCATCATTTGTGGCAGGGTCAGGTGAAACTCGGTTTTCGCCGCTTCCAACAGGCTGAAGGCCTCTTTGCTGGCCAGTTTCTGTTCCCGCAGACTGCCGTATTTGATTCGCCCCTGCAGGGATTTGGCATAGCGGATCAGATTGTCAGCATTGCGGAACACGGAGTTTTTGGACAACCCGGTGGCCTTGCGGCAGGCCCGGTACATGGCGTCCATATCGCCATTGAGCTCCGCCACCCGGGCCAGCTCCTGCTGCCGCACCACGGCTTTGGGGGATTCCGTCACCGCCTGTTCCAGCACCTGCTGGGCGGCTCTGAACTTACCCTGGGCCTCCAGCACCTTGGCCAGCCAGTCGAAAGCCTCCACGTACTGGGCGCGGGTTTTGGCCAGGCTCTCCAGCAGCTTCTGGGCCTCCTCGTAATGGCCGTCAAAGTATTCCACTTTGCCCATGCCCAGCACCGCCCAGGCCACCCGCTTGATGCCCAGCACGGTGTCGTAAATGTCCCGGGCTTCCTCGTAGCGCTGCTCCTGCAGCAGCAATTTGCCCTTGATACGATAGGCGGGCAAGGCGAATTTGGGCTGCTCCAGGGCCAGCCGGTTGCAGGCCTCCAGGGCGCCGTCGATGTCTTTCTTGTCGATGGCGCGGTTAATCTCCCGATACACGCCCTTGGTACGCATGATCCGGTTCAGACGGGTGCGGAGGATTTCCAGGGTGACAGGTTTGGCGATGTAACCATCCGGCTCAAACTCCAGGGCGCCCATGACCATTTCCACGGTCTGGGCGGCGGTGACCATGATGTAGGCGGTGGAGGCGGGGATCAATCCGGAGTGCCGCACTTCCTCCAGGATCTGCTGACCGTCCTTGCCCCGCCCCAGTTCGTAGTCGGAAAACACAATGTCGTATTTGTGCAGGGCCAGTTTGGCCAGGGCCTCCTCGCCGTTATTGACGGTCTCCATTTTGGTTACCCCCATGTTGGTGAGCATGGATTTCATGGAGGAACGCATCTCTGCCAGATCCTCTATGATCAACACACTCATTTTCTGATAGGGAATAAGATCCAACGCCATGGGGGCTCCGTGCCGGGTTCTGACATGCACCACTTGTTATAAGTGTAGGAGCTTTACCGGTACATGCCAGTGGCGGCGCCGGTCTGGGGCGCTGGGGACGGCTGTGCCGGCGGGTCAGAAGTCCAGGCTGGTGGCGAGCCGCTCGGCCTGGCGGGCCATGAAGCGGTCGATTTCCTGTTGGCGTTGGTTGGAGGGGGTTTCCCCTTCGTGGTAGCGGCACATTTCCATGGCCAGACGCCGGGCGCGCTCGGCCTGGTCGCCTTTCGCCAGACGGGAGGCGATGCGGAACAGTTGCAGCCCGCAGAGTTCATACTGGGAGCGGGCATCTTCGGTGTTCACCCCCTCTTCCCAGTATTTTTTTTCGATTTGCACCATGGGCCGAAAGCGACGGGCCTCCCGGGCGGACTCGTAACCGGCCTGCCAGGCTTTGGCCAGAATGGCCTCTTCGAAGGGATTGTCCCGGCTTTGATGGGGCTCGTATTCGGCATCCCCCAGGTCGTAAGCGATGTGCTCGGCCTTGACCCGGGCCACCTTCATGTCTTCCACGTTGTCGGTCTGGTATTTGGCCAGCAGCAACTGGGCCTGGGCATTACACACCTGCAGCGCCCGGTGGGCGGAGTAGTTAATGGTCTGATTCAGCCGCACGCTGTTAAATGCCGGGGCGAGACTGGCACTGAACAGATCCTCCGTGTCGGAGAAATAGTTCAGATCGTCGGTGGCCACCAGGTCATCCATCGGTTCCAGTGTTGCTGCTTCCATCGGTAATGCCCCCTCGGATGTCTCCATCAGTCCACGGCCCATGGTTTCGGGTCGATATTATTCCAGCTCCAGGATGACTTTGCCGGTGGTTTTATTGTCTGCCACCAGCGCCAGCGCGGCGCCCGCTTCCCGGATCGGAAACCGGCTGTGAATCACCGGCCTGAAACGCCCCTCCGCAAACCCGGGCCACACCTGCTCCCGCAGCTGGCGCACCACGTCGGCCTTACTGGCGTCGCTGCGGCTGCGCAGGGTGGAGCCCACTACGGAAATTCGTTTCACCAGCAGCCGACCCAAATCCAGCGGGCCGCTGCGACCCCCCATCAGGCCAATAATGATCAGGCTGCCATCAGTGCCCAGGCATTTTACGTTCTGTTCCAGATAATTGCCGCCAACTGGATCAAGGATTGCGGCCACCCCGCCCTTCCCGGCCCACTCTTTCACCACCGGCTCAAAGTCCCCGGACGTGCGCAAGTGGCCGGCGGATGCCCCCAGTTGGCGACAGAATTCCAGCTTTTCCTCGGTGCCCACGGTGACGAACACCGGGTTGTCGAGGCCTTTACAGAGCTGAATGGCGGCGGTGCCCACGCCACTGGCACCGGCATGGAGCAGGACTTTCTGCCCCGGTTGCAGGCCTCCCAGCATGTACAGGTTCAGCCAGGCGGTGGCGAACACCTCCGGCAGGGCGGCGGCCTCGAAGAAATCAAGACCCTCGGGGACCGGGAGTACGTGATCCTGGTGAGAGACCACGGTTTCGCCATAGCCGCCGCCGGCCAGCAGGGCGCAGACCCGATCCCCTACCCGCCACTGGCTGACCCCGCTGCCCAGGGCACTGATCTCGCCGGCACACTCCAGCCCCAGGATGTCGCTGGCGCCCGGCGGCGGTGGGTAGAGTCCCGCCCGTTGCATCAGGTCCGCCCGATTCACCGCCGTGGCCCGGACCCGGATCGCCACCTGTCCCGGACCCGGGCTGGGCTCGGGCTGATCCTGCCACAGCAGCTGCTGTTCGGAGTCGATGACAATGGCTTTCATGAAGCACCCCCCTGCTGCAGTTCGCGCTGTCGTTCCTGTTCGTAGCGGACGTATTGCAGCCATTGCTGTGCCTGCTCGCCCCGCTCCTCATCACTGGCCGCCTGCTGAAAGGCGGCAATGGCTGCTTCGTATTGTTTCAGATTCAGCAGGCTTTGTCCCAGCATCAGCCAGACATTGAAGGCCCGTGCCAGCGGTTTGCCGTCACCCTGCCCTTTTTCCAGGGCCCGGGCCAGGGCGGTACTGGCCTCTTCCCACCTGGCCAGCTGGAACAGGGCATTGCCCAGCAGGACGTCCACTTCACCGGAGGAGGTCAACGCGGCGGCCTGGCGTAGCGGCGCCAGGGCCTGTTGGTACTCCCGGGCCAGGGTATAGGCACCGGCCAGGAAGCGCAGATTGCGCTCTTTGGGGGCCACCAGGCCTCGGGCCATGCCCTCCTCCACCATTTGCGCGGCTTTTTGTGGCGCACCCTGATCCAGATAAACGCTGGCCAGTGACAGGTACTGGGTGGCGGTGGTGAGCAGCTCCTTGCGCTCCGCCAGGGCCAGGATCGCCAGGTAATTGTTCATCTGGTTCAACTGGGCATAGGCGCTGGCCAGGGCCAGCCAGTATTCCGGTTTGGGAAACCAGGCCAGCAGCAGCTTGATGGTGTCGATGCGGCCGCGGATGTCGTCCATGTGGGCGCGGGCCGCTTGCAACAGATTCAGCCAGCTCTCCTTGGGGGCCTGGCCCTGGCGGCGGTGCTGCTCGATGACGGTCTGCAGCTGATCGGCGGCCGCCTGGTAGCGTTCCAGGGCGTAATAGCAACGGGCCAGCAATACCCGGGCCTGTTGCTGATCGTCGCCGGCACTGTTGAGCCAGGCCTGAAGGTGCGGCAAGGCCTCCCGGTAGCGATCCAGGGACAGGTAGGTCTGCCCCAGAATCCGGTGATTGCTGCGCCGCAGGCCGGCCGGAATGTCGAACTCAAACACCTGCTCGAACGCTTTTACCGCCTGGCTTAACTGGTTTTGGCGGGAATACACATAACCCAGCGTATGCCACACCATGGCATTGTCATAGGGGGTGTTGTCGGGGTTGTTCTGCAGTTGCTGCAGGATGCGGACGGCGCTGTCCGGCTGCTCCTGCTGCAGGGCCTGCTGGGCTTCAGTCAGTTTCTTGTACACCAGGGCGGTGAGGCTGGGCGCGGCTTCCGCCCGCAGAGTCTGGCCAGCACCCAGCAGTAACATCATGAACAACCCGGGAATCAGGGTCAGCGCCGGCCGCTTCATCGTTTCAACCTGAATCGTATGCGGTTTTGCACGCCCTGCACCTCCACCGGCTCGCCGCCCATGGTGCGGGGTTTGAAGCGAAACCGCTGCACCGCCTGCAGGGCGGCGTTCTCGAATACGCCAGGGGGCTGGGCATCCACTATCCGGGGATTTTTCACTTGGCCTTCGGTGCCGATGGTGAACTCCACCACCACCCAGCCTTCCACCCGGTCCATCAGCGCCTGGCGCGGGTACTGGGGTGGCACCCGGTGGATGGGCAGATACTCACCGTCCCCCTCCCCCAGGCCGAAGCCGGGACTCAGGGCGATATCGCCGGTTTCGGGCGTGGTGGCCAGTTCAAAGGCCATGGCGTCCGCCACCGGTTGCAGGCCTTCACTGCTCATCTCCAGTTGCGTCGGCGGTGGCGGCCTGCCCGGCTCCGGGGGTGGCTTGGGCCGGGCTTTTTCCAGTTCCAGCCGGCGATCGCGCTGCACCCGGATAAAGTTCACTTCGCTGATCACATTGCTGTTATCCACCGGCACCACACTGGTTTTGATCAGGGTCACCAGAATGGCGAACATCAAGGTGACAACGGCACATGCCATCACTATCCCCAGCAGATAGCGATACAGAATCATTACAGATCCTCGGCGGCGATGGAAATGGAGGCGATACCCACCTGGCGGGCCGCGTCCATCACCCGCACCAGGGTGTCATTGGTGGAGGTGCGGTCCGCCTGGATGATCAGGCCGCCCTGGGGGTTCTCCGCGTGCAGCCGTTCCAGCAGCGGCCGCACGGTGCCCGGGTCCACCTGGCGGCGGTCAATCCAGATGGTGTCGTCGGCGTCGATGGCCAGCTTGATGGTGGAGGTTTCCTTGGTGACGGCGGTCTTGGCTGCCGGCCGTTCCACTTCAATTCCGGTTTCCTTGGTGAAGGAGGCGGTCACCACAAAAAAGATCAGCATAATGAAGACGATGTCCAGCATCGGGGTCATATCGATGCCGGTATCCTCTTCCTCCGTGACACGGTAAAACGGTCGTCTCATGCCTTGGCTCCCCGGGTGGACAGGGACAGCTGATCATTGATGGTCTGCACCTGAATTTCGTAATAGCGCAACAGCATGCGGTACGCCGGCAGGCCGACGATGGCCGAACCCATGCCGGCCATGGTGGGGATGGTGGCCTTGGCGATGCCGGATGCCATGGAGCGGGTATTGTTCATGCCGAACGCATTCATCACGTCGAAGATCTCAATCATGCCGGTGACTGTGCCTAACAGGCCCAACAACGGACACAGGGTCACCAGACATTTGATGACCGGCAGGGAAAAGTGGGCCCGCAGGCTGATCTGGGCCACCAGTCGCTGGCGAATGTGTTGGGCATACCAGCTGTAGCGGTCATCCCGGGCGAACCAGGCCCGGGTGACACGATTGATCTCCTGGGGCAGACCAAAGCGATAATAGAGAATACGTTCGCTCACCAGGGTCCAGGTAATCAGGGAATTGGCGGCAATGGTCCAGAGCACGGCCCCACCGGCGAAATGAAAATCCCGGATGATGGCAAACACTTCCATCAGGGCCCACATCAGTGGCTCTCCTGCTCCGCTTTTTCCGCCACCAGGCCGGTGCTCTGTTCTTCCAGTACCGAAATCACCGCCCGGCTGCGGGTGCTGGCCAGGGTGTGAAAGAACACCACCGGAATTGCCACCGACAGCCCCAGTACCGTGGTCACCAGGGCCTGGGAAATGCCGCCGGCCATGAGTTTGGGATCACCGGTGCCAAACAGGGTGATGGTCTGGAAGGTGTTGATCATGCCGATGACGGTGCCCAGCAGACCCAGCAGAGGCGCGATCACCGAGACGATCTTGATAAGGGTCAGATGTTTTTCCAGTGGGCCCCGCTCCCGCAGAATGGCCTCTCCCAGTTTCAGCTCCAGACTTTCCAGGGGCAGTTGCTTGTTTTGCTGATAGGTGAGAATAATGCGCCCCAGGGGGTTGTCCCGTCGCACCTCTTCCATCCGGATCTGATCGGACACCTTGCGGGTGGTGACGATCAGATACATGATCCGTTCCAGGGCCAGCACCACGCCGATGGCACCCACCACCAGGATCACGTAGCCGATAAACCCCGCCTGCTCCACCCGGTCCACGAAATCCGGCGCGTCCAGCAGCATGTCCAGCAGGGCGCCGCGGGTGGGATCCACCCCCACCGCGCTGAAGCCGGCCTGGGCCTGGGTGTAATCCTCCACGTAACCCAGCAGGTAACCGGCGGGCTGGCGGTTGAGATCAATCACTTTGCCGGTTTCCGGGATATATTGCAGATAGTGGCTGCCGGACAGCAGATTGAAAGTGCCCAGCCGCACCACGTCCGCCTCGATGGGATTGCCCTGGGTGGTGATCACCTCCTGCACCAGGTGTTTGATCTTGCCCGATTCCACCATTTCCCGCTGCATCTGGTACCAGAGCTGCTCGATTTCCTCGATCCGGGGCAGATTGCGGCTGCTGCCCAGCAGGTCGGACAACTCCTCCAGCTCCCGGTAGCGATCGGGGAACTGTACCGAGACGATGGATTGCTGCAACTGGTTGGTGACGTCGGTGGCGGCGGTCTGCAGGTGGGCGAACACCTCTTTCAGCGAGCCCATGCGATCCTCCAGGCGCAGGGTCAGCTGATCCAGCTGCTCCTTGTTGGCGTCGTAGCTGGCCTCCAGTTCTTCGCTGCTCTGCTCCAGGGTCTTGCGTTCGGCCACCGCCTCATTGAGCAGGGTCTGTTGGCGGGATTTCTGCTGCAGAAAACGTTGCTCCCGTTCACGATTTTCCCGGGATTGTTGGATGCGGCCCTGTTTCACCAGCTCCAGCAGCTCATCCAGGGAGCGGATTTCCGGTTCGGCGGACAGCGCAGTGGGTAGCAGCGGCAGGCAGCACAGCAGCCCCAACAGCGGCAGTAAACGGCGTGACAGAATCATGAGTTGGGCTCCGGTGCGGGCATGGGCAGCAGCAGCAGTTCCGGCGCCGCCTGTTTCTTGGCAACCTTGAGCCCCAGCCGGATATCCCGGGCATAGCGGCTACTGAGGCTTTTCCATTCCCCGGTGTCAGAGTTCCAGGCACCGATCTCGCTGCCATCCAGACTCTGGTACATCAGGCCCACCCGGCCGATCCGCAGGAACTCCACTTCCCGCGCCCGTTCGCCAATTTCCAGGGTGCCGCGGTAAGCCTCAATGGTGTTGGCGTAATCCAGTTCCACATTGTAGGCGTCCATCACCTGGCGGAACTTCTCCGCCAGGTCCACATCGGCCCGGTTCAGCGTGTGTTTCAGAAACGCCACCCGCTCCCGGCGTTCTTCCAGCAGAAACGGCATGTCCAGCTGGATGAACGTTTCCAGGGAGGTGACCATGCGATTGAGCAGCGGCGTCAGCTGCCGCTCCACAATGGCCACGTCATCGATGGCCTGCTCGGTTTCCGCCAGGCTTTGACGTTGGCGCTGGATCTGTTGCCGCAGTTGTTCGTTATAGGCTTTCAGGTCTTCAATGCGTTTCAGCTCCAGTTGAAAATCCTGAAACAGGGCGCGGGTTTCATCACTGAGGCGGTTGACCCGCTGTTGGGATTCCACGGCGGACTGGATAGTGGCTTTTTCTCCCGCGATGATTCGGTCGGTTTTATCAGCCCGGGCGGGTGTGTCCGGGATCAGAAACAAACAAATCACCATCAACGAAATGGATGGTTTTGTCATCATGAATTACAACTCGTCCTGTTTTGGTCTTTTATCGATGATTGTTCTTGTTACTGATACTTTATACCGGCGCCAGCCATTGTTGGTTCCCCCGGCCCTGGAATACTGGCGAGGCCGGCGCCTGCTGTGAACGTTCAGTCAATTATACGGCGAGCGGCACGCCATTAATCAAGTGATGACCCCAGTCCCGGACTATTCCCTGTAGCCACGGCCGGCGCCGCGGGGATGCCGGGGTGGGCGCCAAAGCCGGTTGTGGTATGCTCTCAGGCAGTCGGGGCGGCTACCAAACAACGAGGGTGAGCATGGATCCGGAGCAATCGAATTCCGCCGATATGGCACGCATCAAAACCACCAATGAGCGGCTGCGGCTACTGTTCAGCTGGGTGCTGGTGAGTATCCTCACCGTGGTGGGAATGTATTTTCTGGTGAAACTGGCGGGGGTGCACAAGACCGAGGGGGATTACTGGAGCAGTCTGATCCGGGAACAATTCCCGGTGCTGGTGGGGCTGCCCATGGCGGGGCTGGGGGCGCTGTTCCTTACCCTGATTCTGCAGATCTCCACCGGGTCCCTGGAATTTGACATCGCCGGGGTAAAGTTTCGCGGCGCGGCAGCCCCCATTGTATTCTGGCTGATCTGCTTTCTCAGTATCGTGGTGGCCATTGCATTGTTGTGGCAGAACTGAAGCAGTGGATACGCGGCCTCAGCTGCCGTGCTTATCCTGACTGCCCGGTGCCTGCCGGCGCAGAATATCCCGGCTCAGATTCTGGTTGAGGGTGTTTTCCACAAATGGTGTGCGGCGTTGCAACGCGCCTTTGGCCACCATATAGGCCGACACCGGCGCCGTGATGAACAGAAACAGACTGATCACCAACTCGTGCACGGTGAGAGCGTCACTGCGCAGGGCGTGCAGACCCATGGAGGCCACCAGGATACAGCCAATGCCCAGGGTGGTGGCTTTGGTGGGGGCATGCAGGCGGGTGTAAAAATCCGGCAGCTTCACCATGCCCAAAGCGCCGATGAGGATAAACAACCCCCCCATCACCAGCAGCGAGGAAGCCAACAGCTCCAGCCAGAACAACATAACCCTCTCCTCTATTCAATAATATCGCCGCGCAACAGATATTTTGCCAGGGCCGCGGTACTGACGAACCCCAACATGGCGATCAACAGCGCGGATTCAAAATACATATCACTGCCGAAATACAGCCCCAGTAAAACGATCAGGGCAATACTGTTGATGTAGAGGGTATCCAGGGCCAGGATGCGGTCCGGGGTGGAAGGCCCCCGCAACAGGCGGATACTGTTAAGTACCAGGGCCAGCCCCACGATCACCGACACCATCAGCAACACCGTGTCTAGCATTGAAATATCTCCCTCAATGGTGCTTCGTACCGTTGCTTGATGCGGGCAATGGTCTGCGCCTCATCGTCCACGTGCAGCGCATGAATGTAGAGCCATTTCATATCCGCGGAAAAGTCCACGCTGACAGTGCCCGGGGTCAGGGAAATGGTGCTGGCCAGTACTGACAGCGGCAGGTGGCCGGTAAGATCCAGTGGCACTGCCAGCAGGCCCGGCCGCAAATGCCGGTTGGAGCGCAGGATGCGGGCGGCCACCTCGAAATTGGAGACCACGATATCCCCCAGCACCATCAACAGATAGCGGGTGGCGCGCCAGGGTTTGCGCACCCGGGCATGGGGATCGCTGAGGGGGGCCGCCACCCAGGGAATGGCGATGCCCAGCAGGATCCCCAGCACCAGATGGCCGGCGCTGAACTGATTCAACAACAGCCACACCAACACCAGAATCAGGGAGTGGAGGGGCATGGGAAACAGACGTTTAAGCATTATCGTCGCCTCCGGTTTCCAGCACCAGCGCCGGGGCCGGCGCCAGCTGGGGCAGCTGCAGACCCCGCCGCAGATCCTCCGCCGCCAGCCCGGCGTAGCCGGTAATGGTGCCGGCGAACACCACCATCAAAGGCAGGGTGATCACCAATAGCCATACCGCCACCTGCTGACTGGGGTGGACCCGGATAGGATCGGAGTTCTCCCCGCGAATTCGCCAGAACAGGGTGCCACCGGTGCGGGACAGCATGATCAGTGCCGCCAGGCTGCCCACCAGAATCGGTGGCCATATGATGAGAGCCCGCTCGCCCACCAGGGCCGCCTTCAACATCAGCGCTTTGCCGATAAACCCGGAAACAGGGGGCATACCAATCAATGCCAGAGCGGCGAGGAAGAACAGGGTTCCCAGCAGAATGGGCTGGGACACCGGCCGGGCCTGGACGAAGCGATCCTCGGCCTTGCCCCGCTGGCGGATGATCAGCCCCGCCAGTAGAAACATCAGCGCCGTGGCCAGGGTGCTGTGTACCAGATAGTAGAGCCCGCCGGCGGTGGCCTCCCGGGAGTCCAGCGCCACCATCAGCAGCAGACTGCCCACGGAAACAATCACCAGGTTGGCAGTGAGGGCCCGCAGGGTCTGACTGGCCAGGGTGGCGATGATACCCACCACCAGGGTCAGCCAGGCCAGGGGCCACAACCAGGGTTGGGCCACATTGGCCAGGGCCCCGGCGTCGGCCCCAAAAATGGTGCCGTGCACCCGCCACAGACTGTAAACCCCCACCTTGGTCATGATGGCGAACAGGGCTGCCACCGGTGCCGGGGCGGCGGCGTAGGCCCGGGGCAACCAGAAGTGCAGAGGGGTCATGGCGGATTTCAGGCCGAACACCACCAGCAGAAGCATGGCGCCGGCCTTGGCCAGATACAGATCGTCGGCCTCGATCCGGGCTGCCCGTTGCTGCATGTCCGCCATATTGAGGGTGCCAAAAGTGCCGTACATGATGCCCAGGGCGAACAGAAACAGGGCCGAGCCCGCCAGATTGAGGGCCACGTAATGCACGTTGGCCAGCGTCTTCTGGGCGCCGCCGCCGTGGATCAGCAGGGCGTAGGAGGCAATCAGCAGAATTTCGAAGAACACAAACAGGTTGAACAGGTCGCCGGTGATAAAGGCCCCCTGAATCCCCAGCGCCTGAAACATCAGCAGCGGGTGCAGGAAACGACCCTTCTGATCCTCATCGGCGCAACTGAAAAGCTGTACACACAGCAGCAGGAAGGCTGTGAGCAATACCAGCAGGGCGGCCAGCCGGTCCGCCACCAGCACAATGCCGAAGGGAGGCTGCCATTCCCCCACGGCATAGACCAGGGTGCCCTGGGTATGAACTTCCCGCAGCAGGGTAATCGCCACCGCTAACTGCAACAGGGCGCTGAGAGCCCCCATCCAGCGCTGCCGGGGCAGCGAGTCAGACAGGGGTGGCAACAGTAACAACACCCCGGTCAGTAAAGGGATCAGCAACGGCAGAACCGGCAGATGCTGCAACATCAGGGCTGCTTCCTCTTACCATTATCGGATTTTCGGCTTTGTTTTTGCTCCATTTTCACCGCCAGGGCGTCCCCCAGGGTGGAGCGCTGCTCCGGCAACTGGCGGCCATCCACCTGATCGTTGCCCAGGTCCGACCGCGCCCGCACCGCCAGGATCAGGACGAAGGCGGTCATGGCGAAACCGATAACAATGGCGGTGAGCACCAGGGCCTGGGGCAGGGGATCGGCGTAGTGCTGAGAGCTGCCGACAATGGCAGCGCCATTCACCGTCAGGCGGCCACTGGCGAACAGAAACAGATTCACCGCATAAGACAGCAATGTGAGGCCCACAATCATGGGAAAAGTCTGGGCCCGCAGCATCAGATAAATGCCGGCGGTGGTGAGTACGCCCACGCTCATGGCAAAAGTGAACTCCATCAATCGTCTCCCAGTCGCAAGCGATCGCTGGTGGTGAGTTTACCCAGGTTGGCCAGGATCAGTAAGGTGGCGCCGATCACCGTAAGATAGACACCAAAATCAAACACCATGGCACTGGCCAGCTCGAATTTGCCCACCACCGGCAGCTTGAAGTAATCAAACCAGGTGGTAAGGAAGTTATGGCCAAAGGCCCAGCTGCCCATGCCCGACAGGGTGGCAATCAGCAGGCCGCTGGCGATGAACGCCAGATAGTTGAGTGGCATTCGCTCCCGCATCCATACCACACCGTGGGCCACATATTGCTGAATCAGGGCGATGGCGGTAATCAGTCCGGCAATGAAACCGCCACCGGGCAGGTTGTGGCCGCGGATAAAAATAAACGCCGATACCAGCAGCGCCAGCGGCAGCAGACTTTGCGACACTACTGCCAGCATCACCGGGTGCCGGTCGTTGGCCCAGCGATGGCCGTTGATGTCCGCCGCCGGCATATACACCCGCATCTGCGCCAGCACTTTATAAATGCCCAGGGCGGCGATGCCCAGCACGGTGATTTCCCCCAGGGTATCGAAGCCCCGGAAATCCACCAGAATCACGTTGACCACATTGGTGCCACCTCCGCCGGGTTTACTGTTGGCAATAAAGTAGTCCGAGATACTGTCCAGGGGCCGGGTGAGCAGGGCATAGCAGATGGTGCCGATCACACTGCCAAACATGGCCGCCACGCTGAAGTCCCGCACGATGATACTCAAGGGGCTGTCGATTTCCGGGCTGCGCTGGGGCAGGAAAAACAGCGCCAGCAGAAACAACAGAATGGTGACCACTTCCACCGATAACTGGGTCAGCGCCAGATCCGGCGCGGAGAAATAAGCGAAGGCGATGGACACGATCAGGCCCACCACCGACAGGGCGATCAGGGCCACCAATCGGCGATGGCTCCACCACAGGGTGATAAAAGTGGCGGCCACCAACATGGCGGCGCAGAAACCCACCACCCAGTTGATGGGCAGTTGCGGGTGGCTGCCCACCATTTGCATCAGGTCGAACAACGGCGCGGCGCTCACCACCAGGGCCAGCAGCACCAACAAAAACATGGCCCGCTGCAGGGAGCCGTCATCCAGCCAGCGATGCAACAGGGTGACCCGACCGATAAACCGCTGCACCAGATCCTCGAACACGTATTTGGCATCGCGGTCCACAAACTGCATTTGAAACTCGAACAGGTGGCGGCGGTTCAGATACAGAATACCGCCTCCCAGCACCGCCACCGCACTCATCAACAGGGGCAGGTTGAAACCGTGCCAGATGGCCAAACTGTACTCCGGCAGATTGCCCAGCAGCACCGCCCCGGCGGCGGTGCTCAATAACGTGCCCACCATAAACTGGGGAAAGGTCCCCACCAGCAGGCACAGCACCACCAGCACCTCCACCGGTACCCGCATATAGCGGGGTGGCTCGTGGGGGGTGCGGGGCAGATCGATAGGTTCGCCGTTGAAGAACACATCGTGCATAAAGCGCAGGGAGTAGGCCACCGCCAGGGCACCACCGGCGGTGGCCAGCAGGGGAATCCACCAGGACAGGGCCCCCAGGGTGTCCTGATGCAGGGTTTCCGAGAACAGCATCTCCTTGGACAGGAAGCCATTGAGCAGTGGCACGCCGGCCATGGAGGAGGCGGCCACCATGGCCAGGGTGGCGGTCCAGGGCATGTATTTCCACAGGCCGTTGAGCTTGCGCATGTCCCGGGTGCCGGATTCGTGATCGATGATGCCCGCGGCCATAAACAGCGAGGCCTTGAACACCGCGTGGTTGATAATATGGAACACCGCCGCCACAGCGGCCAGGTCGGTGCCCAGGCCCAGCAACAGGGTGATCAGACCCAGGTGACTCACCGTGGAGTAGGCCAGCAGCCCTTTCAGGTCGTGGCGGAACAGGGCGATATAAGCCCCCAGCAGCATGGTGGCCATGCCGGTGAGGGATACCGCCACAAACCAGGCCTCGGTGCCCGCCATTACCGGGTAGAACCGGGCCATCAGAAACACGCCGGCTTTGACCATGGTGGCGGAGTGCAGATAAGCGGACACCGGGGTGGGGGCCGCCATGGCGTGGGGCAGCCAGAACTGAAACGGAAACTGGGCGGACTTGGTAAAGGCACCCAACAAAAACAGGGTGAGGATCAGGTAATAGCGGTCGCTGGCCCGCACCACATCGCCCATCGCCAGCACTTCCCGCAGCTCGTAGGTGCCGGTGACATCACCAATCAGGAACAGGGCCGCCAGCAGCGCCAGGCCCCCGGCCCCGGTGACCGTCAACGCCATGCGGGCGCCCTTGCGGGCGTCGCTGTTGCGCCACCAGAAGCTGATCAGCAGAAACGAGCTGATGCTGGTGAGCTCCCAGAACAACCACAATTGCAGCAGGTTGCTGGACAGCACCACTCCCAGCATGGCGGACATAAAGAACAGCAGGTAGCTGTAAAACACCCCCATATTGTCCCGCTCGGACAGGTAATATCGGGCGTACAGAATAATCAGCAGGCCGATGCCCAGAATCAACAGGCAGAACAGAAATGCCAGCCCATCCAGGTGCAACGACACATTCAATCCCAGCAGCGGCACCCAGGCCAGGGAAAAAGTCGGAATCTCGCCGGCGAATACTTCCGGTGCCCGCTGCAGCAGGACAATCAGCGCCAGGGCAGGGGGCAAAGCGGTAACCCAGGCCGTCACGGTGCGGCCGGCCCTGGCCATTAGCACGGGCAGAGCAATGCCTGCCACGGGCAGCAACAAAATCCACAGTACATTCATTCCGGCGGCGGCCTCACAAGAATGCGTTTAGTTTTTAGAATAGTCAGGCCGGAAAGATAACACGAATGTTATAGCACGTCAGATTCTGCGGCGGATCCCTGGGTCAAAGATAATAGCTGTCGGTGAGCTGACAGTAATGGGTGGCCGGCCCGGGTCCGAACGGGTTGACGATCATATTGAGGCCGTTGGGGACTTCCTGCCACTGCACCCGAAAACGCTCGTTGTAGGTGTGGTCCACAAAGTCGGCGAACTGGTTTTCGCCGGTGAAGGTGTAATAGGCGGTATTGGAAATCACTTCGCCGGCGGTGTAAAAGGTATAGCTGCCGGTACCAATAACACCGGTGATATCGGGGTTGGGGCCGGGGCCCCAGGTAACGCCGCCGCCGGCCACCGCTTCAATATCCATGGTCATTTGCGCGGTCTGTCCGTTCAGATCACAGTCAAACAGAAACCGGGCCTGATTGGAGGGGTTGCCGCCGGAGCTGGAGCCACCGTCACCGGAACCGCCACCCCCGCCACCACCACAGCCGGCGGTGAGGGTGACCAGAGTGCTGAGGGCGACCGTTCCCAGGCACCGGGAAATGAACCGACTGGATCGAGGCGTTTCAGTTGACATGACGAAGACCCCCTACTGCGGCGCCGGGGCCTCGCCGTCGAGCTCCGGCAGCGGTGCGGGACCCGTTGCCTCAACCTCGGCCAATGCCTGGCACAGATAACGGGCCAGTGCCTGCACCTGGGGTTCGCGGCAGAAGGTCACGTGGTCCCCCGGGGAATCGTTGACGGTGAGCTCGCCGCACCACTGCCCCCAGGCCAGGCGGGGGTCCTGGTCCGGCTTAAAGCGATAGTAGCCGTGTTGGGCCAGAATCATGTGGGTGTTCACCGCCAGGGTTTCCGGCGTAAAGGCCGCCAATACCCGTCCCGGCGCCAGGCCCCTGGCCGCTTTCCACCATTGCCCGAACAAATTGCCCAGGCTGCGGGTGAGGTAGGGCAGTGCCCCCACCGGACCCAGGTGCCGGCTGCGGTGCCAGTGGTAGCGCAGCCGGTCCAGGGGATCCTGAGGCGGGGCATCAATGCCCGCCGGCACCGGTGGGTCCAGCAGGGCCAGGTAGTTTACGGCTTCTCCCAGCCGTTGTAATTCCATGGCCACCTGAAACGCCACCACCGCGCCAAAACAATGGCCTCCCAGATAATAGGGCCCTTCCGGTGCCACCCGGCGCATGGCTTTGAGGCACAGCCGCGCCAGGGCCGGATAATCCAGTTCCGGTTGTTCCAGCAGAATGGAGGCTCCCAACGGGATGCCATACAGCGGCTGATCCGGGGTCATGTGGCGGCCGATATCAAAATACTCGGCAATCAGGAAGAAGGCTGGGCGATGACCCTGGGTCTGCAGGGGGATCAACAGTTCATCCACCATGCGGTCCCGCTCCAGCATCAATCGGAACTGGCGCAGACCGGGAAACTCGAACACAGCCCCCGGCGGCACCTGGCGGCCGAATTCTTTTTCCACCAGGGCCACCAGCCGCAGCGCCAGCAGACTGTTGCCGCCGTAATCGAAGAAGGAACTTTCGGGCCCCGCCGGGTATTGACCCAGCAGGCGCTCCCATAAGCCGGCCAGCCGCTGTTCCCAGGGGTGCCACTGGTGCGGGTCGACTGTCGTCGTGGGGGCCCCGGTTGGGTCATTGGGTGCGGGGTCCGGCAGTGCCCCCAGATCCACTTTGCCATTGGCGCTCAGGGGTAGCTGACTGATGGGCTGGAGGGTGCGGGGAATCATGTACTCCGGCAGCCGGGCCTGCCAGTGTTGCAGCAGGGCCTGAGGGTCAAACCCATCGCCGTCACACAGCACCCAGGCCGCCAGCCAGGGTTGACCGCGATCACCATGCCTGACCGCGGTTACGCAGCGCTGCACCCAGGGTAATTGACTGGCCAGGGATTCGATTTCCCCCAGCTCGATACGGTAACCGTGCAGCTTTACCTGATTATCCACCCGGCCCAGAAACTCCAGGGTGCCATCCCCCAGATGGCGGCCCCGGTCACCGGTACGATAAAGGGGGCCGAACTCCGGGTGCTGGATAAAGGCCTTGCCGGTGCGCTCGGGGTCACGCCAGTAACCCCGGGCCAGCCCCACCCCGCCGATGTACAAATCCCCGGCCACCAGGGTGGGGCAGGGGCGCAGTTCCGGGTCCAGTACGTACCAGCTTTGATTGGCCATGGGCCGGCCGTAGGGGATGGAGTGCAGCCGGGGGTTAAGTGTGGTAATGGGATGAATGATGGACCAGATGGCGGCCTCGGTGGCGCCCCCCAGGCTGTACAGCTCCGCGGCGGGTAAGGTTTCCCGCAGCCGGCTGGGCAAATCCAGGGGAATCCAGTCACCGCTCATCATCACCAGGCGCAGGCTTTGCAGTTGGGGGGCGGCGCCGGTCAGCCCTTCAATCAGCATTTCCGCCAGCGCCGGTACCGAGTTCCACAGGGTGACCCGGTGGGCCGCAATCAGCTGCCGCCAGACCCCCGGGTCCCGGGTGGCTGCGGCGGGGCAGATCACCACCGCGGCGCCGGCGGCGAAAGCCCCAAAATAATCGTAGACCGAGAGATCAAAGGCACAGGAGGAAATACCGAAAATGCGGTCGGAGGTACTTACCGCAAAGCGTTCATTGCAGTCCAGAACGGTGTTGGCGGCGGCGGCATGGGACACCATAACGCCCTTGGGCTGGCCGGTGGAGCCGGACGTGAAGATGATATAGGCCAGATCGTCGGGGGTGGTCGCGCTTTCCACCGGGGTATCCGGCAGGGCATCGAGAGCGGAGGCCGCCTGCCGCAGATCCAGGGTACGGCCCGCCAGCAATGGCGTTTCCGCGCCGGTGCTACAGGTGATCACCGCCGCCGGTTCCACTGCGGTTACAATGGCCTGAACCCGTTCCGGGGGCCAGGCCATATCCAGGGGCACGTAGGCGGCGCCGGCTTTCATGGCCCCCAGCAGTGCCGCCGCCAGCTCGAAGCCCCGCTCCACCCGGACCGCCACCCGGGAACCCGCCACCACGCCCCATTGCTGTAGCTGACGGGCAATGCGGTTGGCATAGGCGTCCAGCTCCCGGTAACTGTGGCTGCCCCGGGCGGTGATGACGGCCGGCGCCGCCGGATTGGCCAGGGCGCTGGCCTGGGCCAGGGCGTGCAGGGTGGTGCGGTGGGGAAGATCCCGGGTAGTGGCGTTGAGCCTGTGGACGGTGGCGTCCCGTTCGCTGAGCGGCAGCCAGTCCAGGGCCGTCAGTGGTGTGTCCGGCGCGCGGGCATAGAGTTCCAGGGCCCGCTCCAATTGCCGGGTCAGGCGCTCGGCATAACCGGGGGAAAGGCGGTCAGTATCCACCATCAGGCGGATCTGCAACTGGTCAGTGCCGGTGACACTGACACTCACGGGCCAGCGGGGTTGTTCATGGAGCACGAACCGATGGCCCGGCCCCAGACGCTGCGCGGCCCGGCCCCAAACCGGATCACGATCGTACACCAGCAGGGTGGCGAACAGGGGGGATTCCGTATTGATATCCAGCAGCCCGGAAATCTCCTGTAACGGGGTCAGTTCCCGGGTTCGCATTTGTTGCTGGGCCTCTCGCACCTGTTCCAGTATCTGGCGGGGGGTAGCGCCCGGGCGCAGTTGCACCCGCAGCGGCAATAGGTTCATAAACATGCCGCAGGCGGTGGCTTGGATGCCGTGCCGGCAGCTGCGGATATTGCCGAACACCAGATCGTCGTCACTGGTCTGGTTGGCCAGCACCTGGGCCCAGGCGCCCTGCAGCAGATTATTCAGGGAGATTCCCAGATTGGCGGCGGCCTGTTGCAGTTGTCCGCTCAGATCCTCGGGCAATTGCAGGCTGGCACAATAGCCGCGCTGCTCCCTGTCCGCCGTGGCAGAGGGGTCGGTGGGGAGAGGGTTGGGCTGCTGGAAGCCCTGCAGATAGTCGCGCCAGAAATCCGGGTCCACCGTGGTTTGGGTGTACCGTTGCCGGGCGTGGCGGAGAAAGCTGGAGGCCGGAGGCAGCTCAGGGGTTTGCTGACGGCACAGGGCCAGGTAGGCCTGGGCCACTTCGTCCAGCACCTGAGCAATGGAGCGGCCATCAAGTATCAGGTGGAGGAAAGACCATACCAGCACATGATCGTCCTCGGCAAAGCGCAGTAACGTCAGCCGGGACAGGGGGGGCTGATCCGCCGCCGGCGCCAGCCGCCGGTCCCGGGTCAGGAATCCCTTCAGGGTATGGGCCCGTTGCTGGAGGTCGGTGTCTTCCACCACCTCCAGCGCCAGCCTGGGTTGGGTGTGAGAGACGCGCTGCTCCGGCAGCTCCCGTCCCCGCCAATGCACTTCCAGGTTCAGGGCATCGTGCCGCTGGTATACCAGCTCCCAGGCCCTGGCCAGACAGTCCACCTGCAGTGGCCCCTGGATTTCCCACTGCAGCTGCTCGAATTCGAAACCCTGGGCGGGATAGCCCAGACCCGATACCAGCATCCCCTGCTGTACCCCGGTAAGCGGCGCGCTGTCGGCATCCACTCCCGCCGTCTCGGCGGCGGCATTGAGAAAATGAGTCGTGGTCAATGAAACACCGTTGTATTAGCCCCGAAAAAGTGCAACCTGGCAACAAACCAATGATCAATTCATCCGATCCGTCGTTGTAAGGATTACCAGAGATCGTCCCCGGCGGATACCCGGCAAAGGTCCGGAGTATGACCTGGGTCAACCTGCCACGGCCAGACATGGCGGGAGCTGGGTCTACTTTCCCTGTTGGATTGCGTTGCCTGTTCCCTCAGGTGCCACAAAAAGTATGCAGGATTCGTTCCTCTGGCGCCGGTGGGTGCTGCAGATGCTGATAGCGGGGCAGCTCGGACCAGGGGTCCGCCAGGGCCTGCACCAGGGTTTCAAACACCGAATAGTCCCCCTGCTCTGCGGCGCTGATGGCCTCCGCCACCCGGTGATTCCGGGGAATCAGGGCCGGGCTGGCCCGCTCCATCCGGTGGCGGGCGGTGGCCGGGTGTTCCCGTCGGGTCAGGTTTTGCTGCCATTGGTCCAGCCACTGCTCCAGCGCTTGTTGCTGGGTTTTCGAGTCAGTGGCTCCAGGCAGTGTCAATAACTCCAACACCGGCTGCCGGGATGCCCCGGGCTCCGTCAGCTGGCTTAGTCGGCGCCAGAACAGGGTGTAATCCAGTCCGCTCTGCTCCAGCAGGACCAGCCCCTCTTCCACCAGATCCCGGTCGCCGTCCTCTGGCTCCGGGAATCCCAGTTTTTTCACCATGGCGGTTTCCCAGGCCTGCTGTTGCCATTGGGGAAACCGGTTCAGCACATTCATGGCCAGCTCCACCCGCTGCTCGTCGTCACCGGGAAACAGGGGCAGCAGGGCTTCCGCCAGCCGGGCCAGATTCCACTGGCCGATGGCCGGCTGGTTGCGATAGGCGTAGCGGCCAAACTGGTCGATGGAACTGTACACCTGATCGGCCCGGTAGACGTCCATAAACGCACAGGGTCCGTAATCGATGGTTTCGCCGCTTAGCGTCATATTGTCGGTGTTCATTACACCGTGAATAAAGCCCAGCTCCATCCAGCGGGCGATCAGTTGTGCCTGGCGTTCGCACACTGCCGCGAACAGCTGTACATAGCGATCTTCCGCGGTTCGATCCAGTTCCGGATAGTGGCGCTCCAGGCTGTGGTCCGCCAGTGCCTGCAGGGTGACCAGATCCTGGTTCAGAGCAAAGTACTGTAGTGTGCCCACCCGGATGTGGCTGGCCGCCACCCGGGTAAATACCGCCCCGGGCTCTGGCTCCCGGCGCATCACCGGTTCGCCGCTGGCCACCACCGCCAGGGCCCGGGTGGTGGGGACCCCCAGGGCATGCATGGCCTCGCACAGAATATACTCCCGCAGCGCCGGTCCCAGCGGACAGCGACCATCGCCGCCGCGGGAAAACGGAGTGCGACCGGAGCCCTTGAGTTGAATATCCCGCAGCTGGCCCTGACGATCGATCACGTCCCCCAGCAGAATGGCCCGGCCGTCCCCCAGTTGGGGATTGAGCTGACCGAACTGGTGGCCGCAATAGGCCATGGCCAGGGGCTCGGCATTGTCCGGCAGGCGGTTGCCGGCAAACACCTGAGCCAGGTGCGCCGGGTCCGCGTCCTCCAGTTCGATATTCAGCTCCGCCGCCAGGGCATAGTTGAAGCGAATCAACTGCGGATCCCGCACCGGGCGCGGGGGCAGTTTTTCGAAACTGGCCGCGGGTAACTGGGCATAAGCATGTTTAAACGGAATATGCATGAGATAACTCCACTGCGCTGGGTCTGAGCTTAACAGGCTCCTGCCCGCTCAGGGAATGCCCCCACTGGCCTGCACGTCGAATCCGGTTTTGAACTGCAATGTGTGCAGGCGTTGATACAGCGGACTGCTCTGCTCCAGTTCTTCATGGGTACCGATGGCTTCCAGCCGGCCCTGATTCAGTACCGCAATGCGGTCGGCGTTTTTCACCGTGGCCAGGCGGTGGGCGATCACCAGAGTGGTGCGGCCCTGCATTAACCGCTCCAGGGCCTGCTGTACCAGTTGCTCGCTGTGGGCATCCAGGGCGCTGGTGGCTTCATCCAGCAGCAGGATCGGCGCGTCCACCAGCAGTGCCCGGGCAATGGCGATGCGCTGTTTCTGGCCGCCGGAAAGGCCGCTGCCGGCATCTCCCACCGGGGTGTCGTACTGGCGGGGCAGGGTTTGGATAAAGTCATGGGCGTGGGCGGCCTTGGCCGCCTCCTCCACCGCCTGGCGGGAAGCGTCCGGGCGGCCGTAACGGATATTGTCCAGAATGCTGCCGTAGAACAGCACCGGGGCCTGGGTGACAATGGCAAAGCAGGCCCGCAAATCCCGCAGCGCCAGGGTCCTGATATCGATGCCGTCCACGGCAATCCGCCCGCTTTGGCAATCGTAAAACCGCAACAGCAGGTCAAACAGGGTGGACTTTCCGGCGCCGGAAGGCCCCACCAATGCCAGCGTCTCCCCCGCCCGTACCCGCAGGGTGAGTGCCTCCAGCGCCGGGTTATCGGGGCGGGAGGCATAACAAAAGGTCACCTCCCGCAGATCAATCTGGCCCCGCAGCGGCTGTGGCAGGGGCGCGGGCACCGCCGGCTCCTGAATGTCCGGTTCGCAGCGCAGTAATTCGTAAATCCGTTGGGTGGCGCCGGCGGCCCGCTGTAATTCCCCGATCACTTCGGAAATGGAGGCCACCGCGGAACCCACGATCACACTGTAGAACACAAAGGCCGCCAGCTCGCCACCGGAGATCCGGCCCTGGATCACATCCCGGCCCCCCACCCAGAGCATCAGCGCCACCGCCCCCAGCACCAGCAGAATCACCGAGGTGATCAACAGCCCCCGTTGTACATTGCGGCGTACCGCCACCTGAAACGCGTTTTCCACATGGGCTTTAAAGGCGTTACGGTCATTGGCTTCGTGATGATAGGCCTGCACGGTTTTGATATTGCCGAGTATCTCCCCCACGTAGGCACCCACCTCCGCCACCCGGTCCTGACTGTCACGGGACAGTCCCCGGACCCGGCGCCCGAACAACAGGATCGGCGATACCACCAGGGGCACCGCCACCACCACAATCAACGTAAGTTTGGTGTTGGTGATAAACAGCCAGATGAGCCCCCCCACAAACATCACCAGATTGCGCAGGGCGATGGACACCGATGAACCCACCACCGCCTGAATCACCGTGGTATCGGTGGTGAGGCGGGATTGAATCTCCAGCGCCCGGTTCTGCTCGAAAAAACCTGGATGCAGATGCAACAGATGATCGAACACCTGGCGCCGGATGTCCGCCACCACCCGCTCCCCCAGCCAGGATACCCAGTAATGACGTAAATAAGTGCCAGCCGCCAGCACCAACACCAGCAGCCCGAACAGCATCACGTAGTGCCGCAACTGTGCCGTGGAGGCTGTGGCAATGCCCTGATCGATCAACAGTCGCAGACCCTGGCCGATGGACAGGGTGGTGCTGGCGGTGATCAACAGCCCCAGCACGCTGAACAGGATGGCCCGGCGATAGGGGCGCAACCGGCCCAGGGCCCAGGTGACAGCGGTGGAATCCGGCAACGGGTTCTCCTTTGCACTTGGTAAGCAGTCAAAGGCCTGGAGCATACTCCTCGCCGCGGTTGAGGTACAAGGCGTTAGAGGCTGATCAAGCGGTTACCACAGGCGTCCCACATACACCACCGCAAATCCCAGATAAAACAAACCCGCCAACCCCATGGCCAGGGTGGTGGCCAGACCAGGCTGCAACCCTTCCGGTAACCGCCGTCGATTCACCCAGAGTGCGGTGAACACGATAAAAGGCGTGTGGGCCGCCGCGATAATGCCGGAGGCGGACATCACTTTCACCGGGTCGGAAAACACCAACAATATGCCCACCGGGATTATCCCGGTGATCAGTGCAATGTAAAACCGTTTCAAATGCCGGCGCTGGAAAATGGTCCAGCCGGTATGACGTTCCAGGGTTTCCATCTGCCGCACCAGCCAGGGGGCGTTATCGGTATGACGGCGGCGACACAGAATTAATGTGATGTCGGCGAAGCTGCGGCCCCAGCCATCCTGGTTGGCCAGGACGCTGCCGCCCAGGGCGATAATCATGGCCGCCAGCAGCAGGAATTTGCCCGCCGGGCCCCAGACTTCGGAGAACAGTCGCGCCAGGTCCACTGCCACGTCCGTACCCTGGGGCATAATACCCTTGGCCGCCAGCAACTCGGCCCCCAGAATCATAAAGGCAAAGATCACCACCAGACCGCCCACTACGCCCAAAGTGGCGGTGCCGGTCATGATCCGGATCCAGTCCCGGGCCCGGGCCCGGCGGGTGTCGTCCCGCTCCGATCCCAGCTCACTGGCGGCGTGTTCCTCCCGGGTATCCTGGGGGATTTCGTCGTCGGCATCACGGCTGCACAGGCCGCCACCGAAGCCGCGGGTGGCGGTCCAATAGCCGAACCAGACGATACCCATCGACCCGGCCAGGATAGTGCCCACCCAGGGCAGAATGACATACAGTTCCGGGTCCTCCGGCCACTGCGGCAGCAGCCCCTCGCCGATGGCCGCAAGATCCGGGGACACCGTGATCGCGGAAACGATCACCATCAGCATCAGCAGCAACGCCATCACCCGACTGAATTTCTCAATGGTGAGATACTGCCCGCTGACGGTGAATGCGGTACTGAGCACGACCACCACAATGCCATAAACGGTGGCGCCCCCGGGCAGGAAGGCCCCCAGGGCGCTGCCCACCACGGCGGAGAGCCCGGCAATACCCACCGCCGCCGCCAGCAGTTGCGGCACAAAGATCACCCATACCGCCCAGCCGCGGGGGCCGGGCAAGTGATACATGCCTTCCAGCATGGTCTCGCCGCTGACGATGGAGTAGCGGGCCATCTCCCGGATCATGAGCCACATGAAGAACACCACCAATAACAGCAGCCAGGCCAATTGATACTGGTAAGCGGACGCCACTCTGGGGGTGAACAGGATGGAGCCGGTGCCCACGGCCGACAGCATCCACAGCAGGCCTGGTCCGTACCATTTTAATTTGTCGCGTCCTTTGGGCGGCGCCGGTATCCGGCGCCGATAAGCGGTTGCGGACATGAAACTCCTTATTCGATGATCTGAGTGTCGGCCTCTTCCTCATAGGGGTTGCTTTGTTGCGCCTCAGGCTGCAGCGGCTGGAACCGGGCCGTGGCTTCAAAGTCGCATTCGCCTTCCACGAAGTCCCATTGCTGGATCAGCAGGTCCTGCTTTTGTGCACCGGGTTTCAGTTCCATAAAGGAATTGGGCAGGCCCGCCCGCACCCGGGAAGAGAACGCCGTGCCGGCCTGGCACACCGCCATGGTGCGGCTCAGGTTGGGATAACGATGATGCAGACTGCGGCAGAACTGCACATGAATGTGGCCGCCCATTACCAGGTCAACACCGGCTTTGCCCAGGTGTTCCAACGCCGTTTCCGCCTGGGGCATGATGTTCTCTTCATCGTGGGGACGGGTGGCGTCAAAGGGGTGGTGTGCCACCAGAATTTTCAGCCAGTCATCGGGGGTATCCCGCAATTGTTTTTGCACCGTACTGAGTTGGTTCTGGGACAGGCGGCCGTTTTTGTAGTGCCAGGGGTTGCAACTGTCCAGACCGATGATGCGCACGCCCTGGTCCTCAAAATGGCGTTGTTCCCAGTGTTTCATATGCCGGTGGTAACGTAAATTCGGTGTCATCAGCCGCAGTGGCAGGTAATAAAGTGGCATGATGTCGTGGTTACCGGGAACGCATAGCAGCGCGCCATAACGCAGCCGGCGCAGAAACTCGTGGGCGCGCTGAAACTGATAGGGGCGGGCCCGTTGGGTAATATCGCCGCTGATGATCAGCAGTTGTGGCTCGATGGCATTGATACGGGCTTCCAGCGCCCGCATCACCTGTTTGCGCTCAGTGCCAAAATGGGTATCTGATATTTGTACGATGGAATAGGGTGCCGACATAACAACAGTGCAAGCCTCATTCATAAAGGACGAAAATATAATACGGAGGTTAACCCCGGGGAATAAACACCGGCAGGGCGTTGGCTTTGGCTTCCAGGGTGATGGGGCTGCGAATACTCATCAACTCGCCATCCAATGCGCAGTTGACGGTGTCACTGCTGGAGTGCAGGGTGAGCTGATGATACAGGCGCATTTGCACATCACGGTCCCGTTTCAGGCGGCCAAAGCTGCCTTTGAGCAGCAGCCGTAGTTTGTCCAACCAGCGCAGGGGTTTTACCACGATCAGGGCCAGCCGGCCGTCTATGTGTTGGGCGGATTGTTCGAACCCGAATTGGCGCAACTGCGGTCGGTTTTGGGTGACCATTACCATTAACGCCCGGACCCGGAACGACCGATCCCCGGCGCGCACCAGCAATCGTATGCGGCGCCAGTATTTAAAAAAGGAGATCAGTCCCGCCAGCGACGCCAGCACCCGGTTACGGGTACCCACGCTGTCCATATAGCGTTCGCGATCGCGAATCACCGCGGGATAAATGCCAAAATTGGCACTGGCGGTGAATGGCATGCCATTGATAAAGCACACCGCCACCTGCTGTAATTTACACCGGGACAGCTGCTGCAGTTGTTCCCGCAGATCTTCACTGAGGCCGTGATGCCGGGCGAACAAATTAAAGGTCCCCTGAGCCAGCAATGCCAGCGGCACCTGATACTTCAAGGCGTTCTTCACCGCCAGATTAATGGTGCCGTCACCACCGCCCACCAACACCGCGCGGCCTTCCTCCCGGGCCCGCCGGAAGCGGTCCGCCATCACTTGCTCCAGATCATCGTCCCGGCAGATCACCTTGAATTCAGTGACCCGCAGCTCGGGATGATGATCGCGCATTCGCTGCACCAGCTCGTTGGGATCACCGGCGCCGGAACTGCGGTTCAGAATCACATAGAAATCATAGTCCGCCGGAGTCTGCCCGTTGTGCTGGCGATTGTCCCCGGTGATTGCAACCGTCTCATGCATGCAAGGGTACCTGTCGTGAAAGCTTTGATGCCCCTCTTCAGCAAGAATCCGGCCAGCCTTTAAGTTGTTGAATCATGAGAAAAATGTATTGGCTCTGCGGCACCTGAAACAGCGTCACTGACAAAAGCTTGTAGCTTTTACAAGCGCACACAAGCGTGCAGGTACAAGCAGCAACGGAAAGCAGCGGCCAGCCGCGCTTAGTGCATTTGACCGGCGTCCAGGCTGATACCCAGCGCCCGCAGCCGCACCGCCAGGTACTCATCACCGGTGTGTCGCCAGCGTTGATACATGGCCAGCACCTCATCCACGCTGGCTTCCATGCGACGATGACAAACCTGTGCCACCAGGCTCAGAAATGCCACAAAGCGCTCCGCCAGTTCGGCGAACACATGACGATGGCTGGCGGCGTGGTCCGCCAGGTAATCGTAGGCACCGCCGCCCATGCCCACAAAGTAATCCTGTTCCAGCCCCTTGCGGGCGTAACGCTGGGGAAACAAGGCCCCCAGAAACAGAGCCTGATCCCCCAGTTGCCGCAGCAACAGGCAGCGTTCGTGACCATCACTTTCGTGGGCGTCCTTGTACAACAGGGCCAGGGGTCGCAATTGCAGCTCGCCCCCTTCGTAACTGAACAGGCGCCGGCTGTCCCCCAGCCGGGCCAGCACTGATCCCATATACCACAGGGTATCCTCCTGGGGCTGGGGCTCCAGCACCGCCGCGCACTCTGCCAGTCGTTCGCGGAAATACTCCTCCAGGCGCCGCTCAAACTCGGCCACAGACTGGTTCGCCATCCGCACACCTCCACCATCCGACATAGTTTAAATATAAAACAGCGGGCTCTGGTTTCAATATATAAAGACCGGCCTTTTTATGAAAATTAGCTCTAAAAAATGCCCGTTGGTTCCGCTTGAAAGTGCAAAAACCGCACCTATTTTGCGATTCGATGGGCCGAGCGCTAAACACCGGCCCGCAACAACTCTGTTGATCTGTTTAGATTCTTTTGGGAGGAAATTTCAATGCGCATGAAACCGCTCTACGATCGGGTGGTGATACGTCCACTGGATGCGGAAACCACCACCCGGGGTGGCATCGTGATTCCGGACAAAGCGGCCGAGAAATCGACGCAGGGTGAGGTGCTGGCAGTGGGCGCTGGCGCCCTGTTGGACAACGGCGAATTGCGGGCCCTGTCGGTGCAAGTGGGTGACCGGGTACTGTTTGGACAATATGCCGGTAACGAAATCAAACTGGATGGTGAAACCGTACTGGCGGTGCGCGAGGCCGACATCCTGGCGGTACTGGAGCCCACCGCTTCTCAGGAGCAGGCAGCATGAGCGCGAAACAAGTGAAATTTTCCCGGGAAGCCCGGGAACGCATGCTAACCGGCGTGAACATTCTGGCGGATGCGGTGAAGGTCACCATGGGGCCAAAGGCCGCAATGTGATTTTGGACAAGAGTTTCGGCGCCCCCCGGGTGACCAAGGACGGGGTTTCCGTAGCCAAGGAAATTGAACTGAAAGACAAGTTCGAAAACATGGGCGCGCAGATGGTGAAGGAAGTGGCCTCCAACACCGCCGATCTGGCCGGGGATGGCACCACAACCGCCACCGTCCTGGCCCGTTCCATTGTGGTGGAGGGCCACAAGGCCGTAGCCAGTGGTATGAACCCCATGGATCTGAAACGGGGCATTGATCTGGCGGTGAGCGCCGCCGTGGAGCAACTGAAGCAGATCGCCAAGCCCTGCGACGATAACAAGTCCATTGGCCAGGTGGCCACGGTGTCCGCCAACTGGAACACCGACATTGGTGACATCCTGGCTCAGGCCATGGCAAAGGCCGGGCGCGACGGGGTGATCACCGTGGAGGAAGGCAAGTCCCTGCATAACGAACTGGACCTGGTGGAAGGCATGCAGTTTGATCGCGGGTATCTGTCCCCTTATTTCATTACTCACCAGGAAAAAATGCAGGTGGAGCTGGACAACCCCTACGTGCTGCTGTTCGATAAAAAGATCAGCAACATCCGCGACCTGTTGTCGGTACTGGAAGCGGTGGCCAAATCCGGCCGGCCCCTGCTGATCATCGCTGAAGACGTGGAAGGGGAAGCCCTGGCCACCCTGGTGGTGAACAATCTGCGGGGCATCCTCAAGGCGGCGGCGGTGAAAGCCCCCGGCTTTGGTGACCGGCGCAAGGCCATGCTGCAGGACATCGCGATTCTCACTGGCGGCACCGTGATCTCAGAGGAGATCGGCTTGTCCCTGGAGCAGGCGCAACTGGAGCAACTGGGCACCGCCAAACGGGTGGTGATCAGCAAGGAAAACACCACCATTGTGGACGGTGCCGGTAACAAGGCCGACATTGAGGCACGGGTGGCGCAAATCCGGCGTGAGATTGAGGACGCCAGCTCCGATTATGACAAAGAGAAGCTGCAGGAACGGGTGGCCAAGCTGGCCGGTGGTGTGGCCGTCATCAAAGTGGGTGCGGCCACGGAAATTGAAATGAAGGAGAAAAAAGACCTGGTGGACGATGCTCTGCACGCCACCCGGGCCGCCGTGGAGGAAGGCATTGTTCCGGGGGGCGGTATTGCTCTGGTGCGGGCCGCCGATGCGCTGCGCAAAGCCGAGCTGAATGCCGTTAACGAGGACCAGAAGGCCGGAATTCGCATTGCCCTGCGGGCCATGGAGGAACCCTTCCGGCAGATTGTGGCCAATGCCGGCGTGGAAGCCAGTGTCACCCTGGACAAGGTGCGTCATCACGACAGTCAAAGCTGGGGTTATAACGCCCAGACCGAAACCTATGGCGACATGTTGGAAATGGGCATTATCGACCCGGCCAAGGTCACCCGTGCGGCGCTGCAAAACGCAGCCTCGGTAGCGGGTCTGATGCTCACCACCGAAGCCATGGTGGCGGACGCCCCCGAAGACAAGAAAGCGGCGGGCGCCATGCCGGACACTGACTTTGACTAACCCGCAGCGGGGGCCGACAGGCCCCCTTTTTGCGTCAGCGGATGGTCTCTGCGTCGGCGCCGGTGTTGTAGCAGGACGTAGCCGAGGGCATGGGCGATTAACAGCAACCCGGTAGTGTCAAAGTAAAACGTCTTGAAGCGGATATTGGGTAGAAAGAAAAACGCCATTAACGCACCGCACAAGGTGCACCCCAGATGCATAACCGCCAGTGGCCTCAAGGCCCTGCTCCACAACCCCGCCAGCGCCACCAGCGTGGCCACCAGGAAAAATCCCGCCGTCACATAATCCACCGGGCCCCGCAGGGAAAAACCGAAACTGTGGAGCACTTTCAGCAGCCCATAATGACGTTGTACTTGCGGGTAGCGGCGCCAGATATCCAGTGCCATTTCCCGGGCCTGATCGTCAATGAAATCCCGGGGCAGCGTGGTGGAATCGAACACCGGTATCCTCTGCTGCACTTCCTGCTCCAGCGCCGCACTGGGATGGGCCGCCAGATAGCGGGCCTGCAACGTGTTGGGATCGCCCCCCATGCCAAAATCATAGCGCCCGCTGCCCAGCATCAGATTGATACCGCCGGTGGTGGTGACCCGCCACTGGCCGGTATGGTGTTTGACATACAACAGCCAGGGGCTCACCACCAGCATGGCTGCCGCCGCCATCAGCGCCAGTGCCCGCAGTCGCCGGTTGCGCGGTTGTGGGCTCAGCAGCCAGAACATCAGCGCCAGGGGGGCGGCCACCAGAATATTGTTGGCTTTCAGCAGCCCCAGTAGTCCCAGACAGACGCCAGCCAGGGTTACCGGTAACAGAGGAGGCCGCCGCGACGACCTTTCCGCGTCGGCCGCCGCCAGTAAGGTCAGTAGGATGGCCCCGTGCCAGAACAAAAACGAGGGCGCCTCCGCCATGGCATTAAACGCATACAGATAGAACGGCGGCCACAGGGCGCTGAACAGCGCCATCAGCAGGCCGGCCCCGGGATACGGAGAGCGACCGGCGTACCACAGCCATAGGCCGGGCACTATCGAGACCAGCAAAATATTCAGTAACCTGGCCGCGTCCAGTACCAAAGGCTGCGGTAACAGCTGGCCTAATGACCATATCACCAGGGGATACAGGGGCGGCCGGTAGGCGTCTGCCAGTGAATCATTGCTTACCAGAGTCAGCCCCCGTTGCAGGTAGTCGATTTCGTCGCCGTCCGCCGGGACCCCAAGCGCGCCGGTGAGCCAGGCCACCAGCGTCCAGCCCAGGAACAGCAGCCCACTGCACGCCAAAAGAGAGCGCACAGATGGTGGCGGTTGCAGAGCGGTTAACAGCATACGGGCATCTCTGAAGCACAGGCGCCAATCACTGGCATGTGCGGGTGTTTACGGGCTTTATATGGCAAAAGAGTTGCCAGGACAAAGTAACCGCTCAGGATAAGGGGATTGCGTTACCGATTGTTGACGCCCAGACCGCCGGTGGGAGGCTTGTCATCACCCTGACATAAAAATTCGTAAAATTGGTAACCTCCTTTCCAGCCATCACCACTGAGCTCGGACTCAGCAGCCGGCCATCATGAGTTACCTGATCCTCCAAGATGCCCTTGCCCGCCATACCGCGCCGCCGCCCCGGCCAGCGGCGGCAGTCCCGGCGGCGCCACCGCTCACCTTGACTCATGTCCTCTGTGGTGTGCTGTTGGCGTTGCTGGCGGTGCAGATTCCCTGGGCGGATCTGCGGGGCTATGAATTTGTGGATCGGGTCAATTATCTGCATTACTTCAAATATGAAGAAAATCTGCTGGAATACAGTCGTTTCAGCCACTGGTACGATTATCTTACCAATGAAATTCTTTGGCACAGTGCCATCCCCTATCTGCACAAGACCTGGGATATCAGTCTGCCCACTTTGTTCGATGCCATTGCCTTTTTCTGCGTATTCACCTTTGTGGTGTTCCTGGCCCGTTATCAAAGCCTGCTGGCATTGCCGTTACTGTTGAATCCTTTGTTAATGACCTTCGCCTTCGACCAGATGCGTAACTCCCTGGCCTTCAGTTTACTGCTATGGGCTTTTATGTTGCCCCGCAAACTGCTGCCGGCGGCGGTTCTGCTGGTGTTGATCGCGCCGTTTCTGCATACCTCGTCGGTATTATTTGTCTTGCTCTGGCTGTGCCTGACCCTGGCGATCCGCTGGCAGCAGAAGGGCTGGCTGCCGTACTGGTTCTATCTGGGGGGGCTGGTGTTTGCCGGCGCGGTGCTGTCATTCGCCTCCGGTGAGCTGTTGCACCAGATCCTGAGTGTACTGGGAGACCGGCGCGCCGAACGGGTGCTGGGCAATGCCTCGTCCGGGCTGCTTTATACCTTATTCTGGATCGCCCTGCTGGGAGTGGCGCTGACTCAGGGCCGCCGGTATGGCACGCAGATCATCTGTGCCTACGCCATCGTGATTCTCAGTTTTGTCAGCTTCAATCTGGTTTTTGGTGGTTACAGTCTGCGTTTTCTGGCGGCATCCCTGCCTATGTTGATCATTACCATGCTGCGCACCGACAGCCGCATCAAACCTTTTGTGGTGGGTGCTTTTGGGTTGTATGCCTGCTTACAGTGGTATTACTGGCTGAAAGTGGATGGTTTGTGAGGCTCAGCGGTTAAACGTTTAGTGTATAGTGCTGCAAAATCAACGGGCATCCAGCTGTTGCTGATGGTTGTTTTTGTCCTCATACATGCGCTCATCCACCAGGGACACCATGCGATCGATCACGCTGATCTCAGTGACCGGGAACAGGCGATAGCCGATGCTGACACTCAGTGTCAGATCCGCCAGTTCGCCCTGGCACAGCTGTTTCAGCTCGGCCCGCACCCGGGCCGCCATCTTGGGTAGGGATTGTTCGTCCGGAGTCATCAGCACCACCACGAACTCATCACCGCCGATACGACCGGCCACGTCACTGTCCCGCATCACGTTGCGAATAGCTGTGCCCAGGGCGGCGATGGCCTTGTCCCCCAGACGGTGACCGTAGTCGTCGTTCAGTTGTTTCAGGTGATCCAGATCCAGGTACATAATGCCGACGCTTTGCTGCAGGCGCTGGGCCAGCCTCACGTGCTTGTCGGCCTCGGCGAAGAACCCACGGCGGTTGAACAAGCGGGTCAACTCGTCCCTGGTGGAAAGCTCCAGTAACTGCAGAAACTGATTGTTCAGCAGCAGATCGCCCTCCACCAAATCCCGAAACTGCAGCAGCAGATCCTGATAAGTACGGCTGTAATGGGTAACGGCAAAATCCAGCACACAGATGGTGCCGAAGCTGACCCCATCAGGCCAGTAGATGGGTACCGCCAGAAAGGAATTGATACGGTGCTCGCGCACCACCGGGTTTTCCCGCCATTCCGCCATGCTGGCGGCGTGGTTGACGTAGAGGGGGGCTCCCCGGCTGATCACCCGGGCACTGAACAGGCGGCTGTCCGGCGGGAAGTGATGGCCGGCGCGAAACGGATTGGTGGGGGTGTTGCTGCCCACCACCACCTGATAGCCGCGGCCGGTGCACTGCAAAATATGCACGATGGGTGACTCGTACAGATTGGCGATGAGATCCACCGTGGTTTGCCACTTCTTAATGGAAATCATCGGATTCTGTTGTTCAAGAATCCATTCGTCGCGATTGAACATAACCGATGATCTTGCTGCAGGGAATATTGGCTTGAGTATAGACAGAGAATCGTCCCCACGGCTGGAATTGACGAAATTCCCTGAGAACGGCCGGACAACTGGCCAAAAAGTGATCAATACCGGCCAGGCCCTAATGCCGCCAGAACATGGGAGTGAACAGCACCAGCAGGGTAAAGATCTCCAGTCGCCCCAGGAGCATGGCAAAACAGAGAATCCACTTGGCGGTGTCACTGATATCACCGTAGTGCAGCGCCACCTCCCCCAGCCCGGGGCCCAGGTTGTTGAGGCAGGCGGCCACCGCCGAGAAGCCGGTGATAAAATCCATGCCGGTGGCCAGCATGGCCAGAAACAGGATACAGAAACTCATCAGATAGATACCGAAGAAACCCCAAACGGCCTCAATCACCCGGTCCGGCACCGCTTTGTTGGCCAGTTTGATAATCATCACCGCGTTGGGGTGAATCAGCCGGCGGATCTCCCGCAGCCCCTGTTTGAACATGAGGTAAACCCGGATCGCTTTGATGCCACCGCCGGTGGAGCCGGCGCAGGCCCCCACAAAACTGCCCATGATCAGGGCGGTGGCCAGCAACGGGTGCCAGCCGGAAAAGTCCGCTACGCCATAGCCGGTGGTGGTGCCGATGGCCACGGTTTCAAACAGGGCATGGCGCGCCGCCAGCAGGGGGTCGTCGTAGTCACTGGCCAGCAGCAGTCCGCAGAACACCAGCACACTGATGCTGAACAGCACCGTGATGTAAAAACGGAATTCTGGATCCTGCCAGTAGGAAAACAGATTACGCCGGCGCCAGGCCAGAAAATGCAGGCCGAAATTGACCCCCGCCAGCAGCATGAAAAACACCGTGACCAGCTCAATGGCCGCACTGTCGTAAAAGCCGATGCTGGCGTTATGGGTGGAGAAGCCACCGATGGCCACGGTGGAAAAGCTGTGGGCGATGGCATCGAACACACTCATGCCACAAATCCAGTAGGCCAGGGCGCAGGTCAGGGTCAGGGTGACGTAGATGTACCAGAGGGCCTTGGCGGTTTCGGTGATGCGGGGCGTGAGTTTGTTGTCCTTGATGGGGCCGGGGGCCTCGGCCCGATACAGCTGCATGCCGCCAATGCCCAGCATGGGCAGAATCGCCACCGCCAGCACGATGATACCCATGCCCCCCAGCCACTGCAGTTGTTGCCGGTAGTAGAGGATGGATTTGGGCAGGCTGTCGATGTCCTTCACTACGGTGGCGCCGGTGGTGGTCAATCCGGAGATGGATTCAAACACCGCGTCCGCCAGGGGCATATGAGGTTGTTCCCCCAGCATAAAGGGAATGGCGCCGTAGCCACCCAGCACCGACCAGAATAGCACCACGATAACGAAACCGTCCCGCACCCGCAGATCCTGTTTGCGGTTCTGTACCGGCAGCCAGCACAGCAGGCCGGAAACCAGGGTAATGGCAAAGGCAAAGAAAAACTGCTTCTCGCCGCCATCCCCATAGATCAGCGCCACCACCGCCGGCACCAGCATAGTGCTGCTGTACACCATCAAAAGCAGACCAGTAATGCGCAGAATAACCGCGGGGTGCATGAGTGTGACTGGCTCCTGTCAGAAAAAGGTTATGCCCACCTGGAACAGCCGCTCCACGTCCTGAATCCGGCGCTTGTCGATCAGGAACAGCACCACATGATCATCGGATTCCACCACGATATCGTCGTGGGCGATCAGAACCTGATCCTGGCGCACGATGGCGCCGATGGTGGTGCCTTCCGGCAAATCGATCTCGCCAATGGCCTTGCCCACCACCTTGGATGACTTTTCGTCCCCATGGGCGATGGCTTCGATGGCCTCCGCCGCACCCCGGCGCAGGGAATGGACGTTGGCCACGTCGCCCCGGCGGACATGAGTCAACAGACTGCCGATGGTGGCCTGCTGGGGGGAGATGGCGATATCGATATCGCCCCCCTGCACCAGGTCCACGTAAGCGGGGTTGTTGATCAGGGTCATCACCTTGCGGGCCCCCAGGCGTTTGGCCAGCATGGAGGACATGATATTGGCCTCGTCGTCGTTGGTGACGGCGATAAACACATCGGTGTCCTCCACGCTCTCTTCCAGCAGCAGATCCTGGTCCGAGGCGTTGCCGCGGATCACGATGGTCTTGTTGAGCTTCTCCGCCAGAAAGGCACAGCGGCCGGGGTTGCGTTCGATGATTTTTACCTGGTAGCGGCCTTCCAGGGCCTCACATAAACGCTCGCCGATGTTACCACCGCCGGCGATGATGATCTTTTTGTAGTTGTGTTCCAGACCCCGCAGCTCGCTCATCACGGCACGGATATGATTGCGGGCGGCAATGAAGAACACCTCGTCGTCCGCTTCAATGATGGTGGTGCCTTCGGGAATGATGGGGCGGTCACGACGGAAGATAGCCGCCACCCGGGTGTCCACCGCCGGCATGTGCTGGCGCAGATAACGCAGTTCCCGCCCCACCAGGGGGCCGTTGAAATAGGCTTTCACCGCCACCAGTTGCAGTTTGCCATCGGCAAAGTCCAGCACCTGCAGCGCCCCCGGATGTTCGATCAGGCGGGTGATGTGATTGGTCACCACCTGTTCCGGGGAAATAATAACGTCGATGGGAAAGGCTTCGTTGCCGAACAGGCCCTTGCTTTTGGCCAGATAACTGGCGGAACGGACCCGGGCGATTTTGGTGGGAGTACGGTGCAGGGAATAGGCCACCTGGCAGGCCACCATGTTGATCTCATCACTGTTGGTGACCGCAATCAGCATGTCGGCGTCGTCGGCGCCGGCCTGACGCAGCACATCCGGGTAGGAGGCCATACCGCTGACGGTACGGATATCGTAACGGTCCTGCAGCTCGTGCAGGCGTTCGCTGTTGGTGTCCACCACGGTAATGTCGTTGTGTTCACTGGCCAGGTTGGCGGCCAGCGTGCCACCCACTTGCCCCGCCCCCAAAATGATGATCTTCATGCTGCTGCTTCGCTATGTGAATGCTCGGGCCGGAAAATGTGGACAATCCTATCACGTTCATCGCCGCCGGTTCAGGGGGCCTGTGTGTCTGCATGTTGCAGCTTGCAGTAATAGAAACCGTCATGCTGACCGGCCACCGGAAACAACTGCCGGCCAACCGGTCGTGCCTCGCCCCAGGGCGCCGCGATCTCCACTGCCCTGGCCTGGGGCTGCCGGGCCAGAAAACTCTGCACCACCCGTTCGTTCTCCTGGGGCAGGACAGAGCAGGTGGCGTATACCAGAGTGCCACCGGGTTTGAGCAAGGAAAAAGCCGCTTCCAGCAACCGCCCCTGGGTGTCCGCCAGGGCCCGGATGTCACTGCGTTTGCGCAGCCATTTGATATCCGGATGGCGGCGGATCACTCCGGTGGCGGAGCAGGGGGCGTCCAGCAGAATGCGGTCGAAACCCCCGCTGGTCGCATCCGAGGTCTGACCGGGGGCGTGCTCGTGGCTATAGTCTTCCAGGGAGCTGTGAACTAGGGTGGCACGCAACTGCAGTCGGGTCAGATTTTCCCGCACCCGTTGCAAACGCTGTGCATCCTGATCCAACGCCACCAGCTCCGCCAGTTGCGGCTGCAGCTCCAACAGATGACAGGTCTTGCCGCCGGGGGCGGCGCAGGCATCCAGGATGCGTTCCCCCGGCTGCGGATCCAGCAGTTGGGCACTCAGTTGCGCGGCCTCATCCTGCACCGACACCAGGCCCTCGGCGAACCCCGGCAGCTCGGCCACGTCCACCGGCTTTGCCAAATAGATGGCACAGTCGCTGAAACCACCAGTCCGGGCATCCAGGTGCCGGTCCCGCAACCCGGCCAGATAAGCATCGCGGCTGAGTTGTTGCCGGTTCACCCGCAGGCACAGGGGCCCCGGTTGGTTATTGGCCCGGAGGATGGCAGCGGCCTGCCCGGGCCAGGCCGCCTCCAGCATGTCCACCAGCCATTTGGGGTGGGCCTGCTGGATGGCCGGAGTCTGGGGCAGGCTCTGTTCCAGGTCGGCTTTTTGTCGCTGGGCGCTGCGCAGCATGCCGTTCAATACCCGGGCCGCCCAGTCTTTCTGTAATTGACGGCAGGCCTGTACGGTTTCGGAAATGGCGGCGTGATCGGGAATCCGCAGGTAGAACATCTGATACAGACCCACAAGCAGCAGCGCCTGTAAATCCGCATCCCGGGGCCGGAACGGCTGGCGTACCAGGGGCGCCGCCAGCTTGTCCAGGCGGTTGTACCAGCGGCACACGCCATAGCAAAGCTCCTGCAGCAGGCCCGGCTGGGATTCCTGCGCCAGGGCCGGGGGCAGCAGTTCCGCCAGGGAACGGGCCCGGTACTGTTGTCGCCCCAGGGGCAGGACCTGGCTCAATACCTGGGCCGCCCGGGCCCGGGGGTTAAGGTCGGCGCCGGTCAATGGAACCGGGCCCCCACCGGAAACCAGTCAGCCCGGGCATTGAGGATGGCCGCCACCGGCAGGCGTTTGGCGCCGGGTAACTGCAGCTCCAGCAGCCGCAGCGTGCCGGCGCCGGTGGCCACGTCCAGACTGTCTTTATGCACCGCCAGTACTGTGCCCGGCTCGGCGTTGCCGGGTTCATCCAGTGCCTGTGCCCGCCATACCCGCAGCTTATGTTGTCCCAATTGAGTGTGAGCCACCGGCCAGGGGTCAAAGGCCCGTACCTGATCCGCCAGGGCGCGGGCCGGTTGCCGCCAGTCCAGGCGGGCTTCCTCTTTGCTCAGCTTGTGGGCGTAGGTGGCCTGGCTGTCATCCTGGGGTTGGGGCTGGATCTTGCCGCTGGCCAGGTGGTCCAGGGCCTCCACGATGGCCTCTGCCCCCAGCTGCGCCAGCCGGTCGTGCACACTGCCGCCGGTATCCTCCGGGGTAATGGGGGTGGACCGGGTCAGCAGCATGGGGCCGGTATCCAGGCCCGCGTCCATTTGCATGATAGTGACACCGGTTTCCCGGTCGCCGGCGGCGATGGCCCGCTGAATGGGGGCCGCCCCCCGCCAGCGGGGCAGCAATGAGGCGTGGACATTGACACAGCCCAGGCGCGGAATCTCCAGCACCTTGGACGGCAGAATCAGTCCATAGGCCACCACCACCATCAGGTCCGGTTGCAGGGCCGCCAGTTCCGCCAGGGCTTCGGGTTGCTTGAAGTTCAGCGGCTGATACAGCGGGATAGCCTGTTCCAGGGCCATTGCCTTCACCGGGCCGGGGGTCAGTTTGCGGCCGCGACCGGCGGGGCGATCCGGCTGGGTATAGCAGGCCTGCACCTGGTGGGGCGATTGCACGACGGCCTGCAGGATGGTGGCGGCGAATTCCGGGGTGCCGGCAAACACAATATTCAGTGGTGTACTCAAAGGGCTATCCTGTGACCTGTGGGCATGTCGGTAAGAGGTGTTCCCGCCCGGGGGGCTGGACACGAAGGGGTTAGCGGACTTTCACCCGCTCTTTCTGGTCTTTACTGAGTTTTTTGCGGATGCGTTCCCGCTTCAGGCGTGAAATATGATCCACGAACAGTTTGCCCTCCAGGTGATCCAGCTCATGTTGCACGCAGACCGAGAGCAGGCCGTCGCATTCCATCTCGAAGGGTTCGCCATCCCGGTTCAGGGCTTTCAACAGAATTTTTTCCGCCCGGGT
Organism: Pseudomonadales bacterium; assembly: GCA_002701845.1. Lineage (GTDB taxonomy): Bacteria > Pseudomonadota > Gammaproteobacteria > Pseudomonadales > Ketobacteraceae > Ketobacter. The sequence goes on along the minus strand of NZXG01000021.1, from coordinate 40,062 downwards.
CACGGTTTCGTAATAGCCGGGCACGGACAGACAGCCTTCGTCGTACTCCTGCTCTCCGGAGAGGATCTCGTATTCCGGGTTGATCAGCACCAGGGGCTGGCTTTTGTCGTCGCTCACGTCAATCACCACGATCCGCTTGTGCTCATTGACCTGAGTGGCCGCCAGGCCGATGCCCGGGGCCGCGTACATGGTCTCCAGCATATTGTCGGTGAGCTGGCGGATGGCGTCATCCACTTTTGTGACCGGCTTGGCCTTTGTCCGCAGACGAGGGTCAGGAAATTCGAGAATATCCAGTATTGCCATCTTGAGAAAGCCGCTTTTCTAGTATAACTATAGGTAATGTTGCTAAGATTATGATCATACAGGATTTGCCGTGTCTGTTTTCGGCAAACTTGTCTACACTGGTAGACAGATTGCGTGACACACAACGCCGCAAACCGGTCTATAGTGAAATTTAGGCTGATTCCAGGGTGCTGGTGTTTGCCATTCCCCGAATGCGAAAACCGCCTGAAAAGTCAGGCGCTGATAATGATAAAGGGATTCTCACCATGATGAAATCTTTTCTCAGGCTGGCCGGTGGCTGTTTGCTGGGTATGGCCATGCAGGTCTCGGCGGTGGAACTGAAGCCGGGTCATCCTGATGTCTACCCGGTCAAGGAAGGCGATACCCTGTGGGACATCTCCAGTGCTTTTCTCAGCGATCCCTGGCTGTGGCCGGAGCTGTGGCACGTGAATCCCCAGATCAACAACCCCCATCTGATTTATCCGGGGGATCTGCTGAAACTGGTGTATGTGGACGGCAAACCCGGGCTCACCGTGGAACGTGGGCCCATGGTGTTCAAAAAGGGTGATACTGTCAAACTGACCCCCCAGGTGCGGGTTGAGCCCCTGGAATCGGTGATTCCCGCCATTCCCCTGGAGCATATTCAGAGCTTCCTGGAAAACAACCGGGTCATGACCCAGGAGGAGATCAACGCCTCCCCGTACATTCTGGCCGGTGACGAAGATCACATTTTGATGGGGTTGGGTGATTACATGTATGCCCGCCACCGTCCGGGCTGGGACGAGGCGCATCAGGCCTACGGCGTGTACCGCAAGGGTCCGGCCTATGTGGACCCGGAAACCGAGGAAGTGCTGGGTTTTGCCGCTCTGGACATGGGGATGGCACGATTTGAGCGGGCCGACGGCGAGGTGGCCCGGTTCAAGATCACCAACTCCAATGAGGACATCCGCCCCAACGACCGCCTGATCCCCACCGAAGAGCGCAAGGTGGATTCGGTGTTTTATCCCAAATCTCCGGAGGATGAGGTCAGCGGCGAGATCCTGCACGTGTTCAGCGGGGTGCGTAATGTGGGCCAGTACGACGTGGTGGTGCTGAATCGCGGTGAACGGGAAGGTATTACCATCGGCGATGTGCTGGCGGTGCACACCAAGGGTTCCGTGGTGAAAGACCGTATCACCGAGGAGCTGGTGAAACTGCCGGACGAGCGGCGGGGCATTCTCATGGTATTCCGGACTTTCGATAAAGTCAGTTACGGCCTGGTATTGCGGGCCGAGGCGCCCCTGCAGGTGGGGGACGTGGTGAAAAACCCGTCCTGACCGTTACTCCCCCAATGCATTCCAGAACCCGCCCCTGTGGCGGGTTTTTTATTGCCGGGCCAGTGACGGCCCGGCGGAAGAGTTACAAAATTGGAACAATTTCCCCGGTTGGCTGGCCGCTTTCGCCAAGTCAGCGCGGGTGCCAGCCGGTAAAACATCGGGTTACCAAAACCTGACTGATTCACAATAATCATAAAAATCGGATGTTGTCCTTATGAAGTCGTCCCGCTTTGCCCGTCACTGTGCCGGGCTGCTGCTTGGGTTGTCTCTGGCGCCTCTGGCCCCGGCCCAACTGTCCCATAACCTTTCCATTGGTAATCCAGTGGCCCTGGCCATGGGCAATTCCATCACCGCCGCCATTCGTGGCCCGGACGCCATTCACTACAATCTGGCGGCCCTGGCCCTGGTGGAAAACCGCTACGAACAGTACAAGGTGCAGGGGGCCTTCTTTCATCACGAGGGCGAAGTCAGTGGCGCCGGCCCCGGGCGCACTTTCGACCCCATGAGCAACGCCGATTTTCTGGATGACCCGTTGCTGGAGGGAAAGACCTCGCGCCCGGTGGAAGTGGAAACCCCCTCGGTGTACCTGCCGTTCTTTGGCCACAGCCCGTTGCCGTTCTTGATCGCACCGGGCTACGGTTTTGCCCTGCGGGGTGGCACCCAGGACCAGTTCGTGTTCGCCAATTCTGCCTTTGCGGTGCAGATTTTTGGTTACGAACGGGATATGGATAACGTCGCGGCCTTCAATGGCCAGCGCTTTGGCATTACCCGGCTGGCCTATTTCAATCCCTCCATCGGGTTTCAGCTGGCGGAGAATCTTTACATCGGTGGATCCATCGGTTTCTCCTGGCAGGGGCTGGGGGTGACCACCCGGACCCGCAGTGTACTGAACACCGTGGGCGAGCTGTCCGCCCTGCTGGGTAACCTGGAATCGCAACTGGGCCTGGGGCTGGATCTCAATCCCAACCCCTACAACGATGTGGGAGTCCTGGAGGTTGAGGCTGAAGATCCGCTGTCCACTGCTTTCACAGTGGGTTTGCTGTGGCAGCCCAGGGAATGGCTGTCCATCGGCGCGGCCTATCAGAGCGAAGGCAAGGCCCGGATGACCGGGGATTACAGCCTCACCTACACGGAGGCCTTTCAGGAGCTGATGCAGGGGCTGCAGCCGGCGCAGAGTGTACTGGGTTTGATGGCGGCACCATCAGTGGGGTGGGCAAACAGACCGGCTCAGTGGCGATTGACTTTATTCAGCCCCAGTGGGCGTCGCTGGGCATTTCGATGCTGGTGACGCCGGACTGGCGGGTGAATGTGGATCTGAAATGGGTGGATTACGATGTACTGGAAGAACTGGTGTTCGAGTTTGACCAGGATCTGGATTATCTGACCCTGGCCAGTGCGGTGGGTAATATTGCGGACAATTATTTTGGCGGCGCAGTGGGGGGCGATTACGCCGAGCCCGACGAGTTGCGGTTGCAGCGACATTACGAATCGGTGGTGGATCTGTCCATCGGGGTGGAATACCGCTATCACGACAATCTCTATCTGCGGGCCGGTTACGAACCCCGCTCCTCCTCCATTCCCGGCGACCGCCAGGATCTGCTGATTCCCATCGGTGAAGCTGACCTTTACACCCTGGGCTTTGGCTATCGTCTGGGTAAGGGGTCGCAGGTGGATGCGGCGTTCGGTTATTTGGTGACAGAAATCGATATCGCCCCGGGGGAAAGCCGCAACGTCAATTCCGCTCTGGAAGGGGATGTCATCTATAACCCCTACCGGGGCCTGAAAGTGGAGCATACTCTGGAGGCGTACGTGTTCAGCCTCACCTACTCGACGTATTTCTGATCCCCCGGTCCACTTGTTCCCGAGGTGGGGAGGCGGTTGCCAGAAAACACCGCCTGGTGCATGCTGATTCAAAACCATCTCAGGGAGTGGCGGGCAGTGAACAGGGGTGTGCTGGTATTGGCGCTGGCGGGGATGTTTGCCCTGGGCTGGTGGAGTGCCCGGCAATGGCAGGCACCGGCACCGACGCCGGTACCAACACTGTCGCCGGCCCCACAGCCGGCCATGCCCGAACCCCAGCCTGGGGATAATGACGCGGCAGAGTTTAGCCGTTGGTTGCGGACCGACGCGGTGGGGCCGGCACTGGAGGTATTGCAACCCCTGTCCCCCTCTGATCCCCGCTGGCAGGCACTCCAGGCTCAGCTGCGGCGGCTGCACGCCGCGGGCCACTGGCAGCGCCTGCTGCAGTGGCTGGACCCGCTGCTGCACTGGGACCCCCGGCACCAGCGCTGGCAGGACTGGCGAATAGAGGCGCTGCTGGGTGAGCAGCGTTACCGCGCCGCGCTGGAAGCCCTGTTCCAATACCATGAGCTGACTCTGAGCGCCGGCCGCCGCCAGCAACTGATGGCGAAAATGGAAACCCTGATCACCCAGCAGGTGGACCAGCGGGGCGGGGGTAACTTAAGCCAGGACGATGCCCTGATGAACCTGCTGCAACTGGCGCTGGAAAAACAGCCTGATTATGCCCCGTTCAGCCTGCTGCTGGCCCGGGTTTATGAATTGTCGGGCCAGTGGGAACAGGCCCTGTATCAATTGGAATTACTCCCTTTCAGCCCCACCCACCAGGCGCAAGTGGAGGCGGAGAAAACCCGTCTGGCGGCGCAGATCCGGCGCCGGCAGCAGCTGGCCCAGGGGGTTGGATTGCGCCGTACCATGGGTCAGTTTATCGTCCCCGTGGTGTTTGATGACACAGTGACCCTGGAACTGATGATCGATACCGGCGCCAGCATCACAGCGCTCAAACCCGAGGCCATAGCACTGCTGCGCCGGTATACCCGTCTGTTCACCAGCCCCGGCCAGGTGCGGGTGAACACCGCCAACGGCGAAGTGCTGTCGCCGTTGTACCAGGTGGCGCGCATGCGGGTGGGGGATTGGGAACTGCAGGCAGTGGATCTGTTGCAGGTAAATCTCACGGCACCGGAAGTGGATGGTCTGTTGGGGATGAATTTCCTCGGGCAGTACGCATTCTCCATTGACCAGCAGCAGTCATTATTATTTTTGGGGGAGAAACCAGATTAGAATTGTGGTTGAATCAGCGTGCGACCCTTAGTGATTCCGTTACTCACCGTGACTGGCTGTTCGGAATTTCGGTCACCCGGGGTCAGGTTGTCTATACTCAAGAAAAACCGCCAGGGAATTGCAGCGATCAATGCGTGAGAACTCGCAAACCGCTCCCGGTCTGGCGCGACAGCTCACGGAAGCCTATGTCGCCCTGTCCAAGGCCGAGGAGGTTTGGCACTACAGTCTGACTCAGTCATTGCGTCATATCACCCGCACCTGCGCCAATGTGCTGGGGGTGGAGCGGGCCAGTGTCTGGCAGCTGAGTGCGGATATGAACACTCTGGAGTGTCTCTGTCTGTATCTTGAGGACGTGGATGGTTACGAGCGCGGCACTGTGATTCAGGCCCGGGCCTATCCCCGCTACTTCACGGCTTTGACGCTGGAGCGGGTGATTGATGCCGGGGATGGACTGCGGGACCCCCGTACTCGCGAACTGGCGGAGTCCTACCTGAAGCCCCTGAGTATAGCGTCCCTACTGGACGGCACCCTGCGCTATGAAGGCAAAACCCGGGGCGTGCTCTGTATGGAACAGGTGGGCCGGCGCCGGCAGTGGAGCGAGGACGAACAAAACTTCGTTGGCTCGGTGGCGGATCTGGTATCTCAGGTGATTCTGTTTTACAGCCTGCGAGACCGGGAGGCACGCTTCCGCACCCTGTTCGAAGGCACCGCGGACGGCGTCTTTGTGTTGCGGGGGGAAACCATTATCGAATGCAACCCCGCCGCCACCCGCCTGTTCCGCGCTGACCGCGAGCGCCTGTTGGGGGTGCCCCCCTGGGAGCTGTCGCCGCCGACACAACCCGGTGGAGGTGACTCGAAACATCTGGCCATGGAGCGGATTCAAAAGGCGCTGGATGGGCATGGACAGTCTTTTGAGTGGCGTCACCTGCGGCTGGATAAATCCGAGTTTGACGCCGAAGTCACACTGAACGCCGTTAGCCTTGAAGGGGCTCGTTGCATTATTGGCGCGGTGCGCGATGTAAGTGATCGCAAACTGGCGGAAAGCGCCCTGGTGCAGTCTCAGCAACAACTGGCCTATCGTTCCACCCACGACAGTCTGACTGAGCTGCCAAACCGGGATTCGCTGCACCAAAGTGCCACCCGTATGCTGGCCCAGGCCAGTCGCAACCGGCACCGGGTGGCGGTGATCCTGCTGGATCTGAACCGTTTTAAAGACGTAAACGACACCCTGGGTCATCGCATTGGTGACTACCTGCTGCGGCAGGTGGCGCGGCGGCTGGCGGTATTGCAGCAGGATGGCAGGGTGGAAGTGTATCGCCTGGGGGGGGATGAATTTGCCCTGTTGCAGGCGGATAACCAGACCGATGCCCAGGCCGAGGCCCTGGTGCGGGAGGTGATTGCGGTGCTCAATGAGCCGCTACAGGCGGAAGGCATGTCCCTGGAAATGGGGGCCAGTGTGGGCGTGGCCATTTACCCGGACCATGGGGATTCCAGCCATGCCCTGCTGCGCTGTGCCGATGTGGCCATGTACCAGGCCAAAACCCACGGTGAGCACTTCCAGTTTTATGACGCCCGCAAGGACACCCACAGTACCCGCCGGCTCACCATTCTCGCCGATCTGGGCTTTGCCCTGCGCCAGGAAGGCCAATTGCAGCTGCACTTTCAACCCCGCATCGATCTGGCCAGCGGTGCCTGCAACGGCTGCGAGGCGCTACTACGCTGGCAGCACCCCCATCTGGGGATGGTGCCGCCGGGAGACTTTATCCCCCTGGCGGAGATGACGGAAATCATCCACACCCTGAGCCTGTGGGTGGTGGAGGCGGCGCTCCGTCAGGCCCGATGCTGGCTGGATCAGGGCCTGAATCTGGCGGTGGCGGTGAACCTCTCCGCCCGCAACCTGATTGATACCCGCTGTCCTGACCAAATTCAGACACTGTTGGCGAAGTACCAGGTGCCCCACCACCTGCTGGAGATCGAAATCACCGAAAGCGCGTTGATCACCGACCCGGAACGGGCCCTGCAGGTGGTCAGCCAGTTCCATGACCTGGGCATTCATCTGGCCATCGATGACTTCGGTACCGGTTACTCCTCCATGAGCTATCTAAAGCGGCTGCCCATCAATACCCTGAAAGTGGATCGTTCCTTTGTGAAAGACATGCTTACGGATGAGGCCGATGCCGTGATCGTGCGCTCCACCATCGGCCTGGCCCACAGTTTTGGCCTCAACGTGGTGGCGGAAGGGGTGGAGGACCAGGCCACCCTGGAGGCCCTCTGCCAACTTCAATGTGAGCAGGCCCAGGGCTACTTTATCTCGCGGCCGGTGCCGGCCGGGGAATTCGACAGCTGGTACCGGCAGCGGTGCGCGGAAGTGCCCTAGGGCCTGTTTCGAACGCTGAATTTGTCTCCGGGATGTCTTTATGGGCACCTTTACCGATTGCCCTGGAGACGGATATTCCATGTTGCCGGAAGATTTACCCTACTGGTTGGCCCTGTGGCGCACCCCTGGAATCGGCCCCGGCCAGTTTCGCCTGATTACCGATCATTACCCCACCCTGCAGTTTTTCTTCGAAGAGTCCGCCCACCGGTTACGTGAGCTGGGTTTCACCCCCGAGCAACTGGCCTGGATTCAGGGCTTCCGGGCCGGCCGTGAATCCCGGTTGCTTGAGGGGGTGGACCGGGACCTGGAATGGCTGGAAGCGGATCCGCAGCATCATATTCTGACCTGGGCCGACGACGACTACCCGCCGTTGCTGCGGGAAATCCAGGGCAGCCCGCCGCTGCTGTTTGTGCGCGGGCAACTGTCCTCCCTGCTACTGCCTCAGATCGCCGTGGTGGGCAGTCGTCACTGCAGTCGCCAGGGGAAACACCTGGCGCAGGACTTTGGCCGTTGCTTTTCCAATCACGGCCTTGTCACCACCAGCGGCCTGGCCCTGGGCATTGACGCGGCGGCCCACCGGGGCGCGTTGCAGGGTGCGGCCGGCACCCTGGCGGTGCTGGCCCACGGCCTGGACGAAATCTACCCCCACCGCAATCGGGCCCTGGGGGAACAGGTGGTTCAGCAGGGGGCCCTGGTGTCCGAGTTCCCCGTGGGGGTGGCGCCGCGGGCGGAATTCTTTCCCCGCCGTAATCGCATTATCAGTGGCCTCAGCCTGGGCGTCCTGGTGGTGGAAGCCGCCATCAAAAGCGGTTCCCTGATTACCGCCCACCAGGCGGTGGATCAGGGGCGCGAGGTGTTTGCCATCCCTGGCTCCATCAATGATCCCCTGGCCAAGGGTTGCCATGCCCTGATCCGCAACGGTGCCCGGCTGGTGGAGACCGCCCAGCAGATTGTCGAGGAGCTGATGCCACTGCTGGGGTTCATGCAGCAGTCGGCGCTGCCGCTGAGGGCGGAAATTGCCACACCGAAACCCTACCCCCAGGATTCCGCGGAAGCAAAAGTGCTGGCGGCCCTGGAATATGACCCTACCCCCATCGATCAGCTGGTGGGCCTGACCGGGTTGTCGGTGGCGGATATCAGCACCAGTCTGGTGATGCTGGAGCTGGATGGCGCCGTGCAACAGCAGCAGGGGGGCTACAGCCGGGTTTGACTTGCAAGCCCCCGCCAGCTGCGGTAACTTCGCGCCTCCTTGAAACTGCCTGTAAACCGTGGTGACTGACTGCCGGGGGAACCCATGTCCAAGCCGTTCGTAGCGATTCTGATCGGGTCGGATGCCGATCTGCCCCAGATGGAACCGGCGCTGGATACGCTGGCCAGGTTCAAACTGGATTATGAGCTCAAGGTCACTTCGGCCCTGCGGGCCCCGGACAGCACTCGGGATTACGTGAAGGACGCGGAAAAGCGCGGTTGTCAGGTGTTTATCTGTGCCGCCGGGCTGGCGGCGCACCTGGCGCCGGCCGTGGCGGCGGTGACCACCCGGCCGGTGATTGGCAATCCTTTGGAGGCGGCCCTGGACGGGCTGGACGCTCTGTTGTCCACGGTGCAGATGCCCGGGGGTATCCCGGTGGCGACGGTGGCCATCGGTCGCGCCGGGGCCAAGAACGCGGCGTATCTGGCGGCCCAGATCATGGCGCTGTTGGACCCGGAGCTGGCCCAGCGGCTGAAAGACGATCGGGCCGCCAACGTTAAAGCGCTGCAGGAGAAAGACGCCGCCCTGCAGGCCCGGCTGGCGCGGCAGGACTGAAATGTTGTCGTTACCGCAGCGACTGAATGCCATAACCACATTGGCCGAGGGCGGGGTGATCGCTTATCCCACGGAATCGGTCTATGGCTACGGCTGTGATCCGTTTAACGCTAACGCCGTGGCGCGGCTATTGCGGCTCAAGCGCCGGCCCCAGGCAAAAGGCCTGATTCTGGTGGCCGCGGACATGGAGCAGATTGCGCCTCTGTTGGCGGGGGTGAGCCGGCAGCAGTTGGCCCAGTTGCAGGCCGCCTGGCCAGGCCCGGTGACCTGGCTGATTCCGGACCCCAACCAGTGGGTACCGGACTGGGTCAGAGGCCGCTTTGATTCGGTGGCGGTGCGGGTGTCCGCCCACCCGCTGGTAGCGGAACTCTGCCGCGCCTGGGGCGGCCCCATCGTCTCCACCAGCGCTAACCTGAGCAACCGCCCCCCGGCCAGAAGTGAGTATTCGCTTCGTGTGATGGCCCGGTTCACCGGGGAGGGTGCGGACTACATCCTGCCAGGCTCCACAGCGCCCGGAGCCCGGCCCACTGAAATAAGGGATTTACAAAGCGGGCGTATTATCCGTCCGGGGTAGGGCTCGCCAACCCATCAGGGGGAATCATGGAGCACATTGATACCGACGCGGTAAAACAGTATCTGCTGGGTTTGCAGGACGACATCTGTGCCCAGCTGGCGGCGGAGGAAACCGGCGCCGGCGGTTTTCGGGAGGATGCCTGGCAACGGGAGCAGGGGGGCGGTGGCCGCTCCCGGGTGCTGGAGGATGGGGAGGTACTGGAAAAGGCCGGGGTGAATTTTTCCCACGTTTATGGGGCCGGTTTGCCCAAGTCCGCCACCGCCCACCGTCCGGAGCTGGAGGGCCGCCAGTTTCAGGCCATGGGCGTGTCTCTGGTGATCCATCCCCGCAACCCCATGGTTCCCACCTCCCATGCCAACGTGCGCTTTTTCGTGGCGGAGAAGCCCGGGGCGGACCCGGTGTGGTGGTTCGGTGGTGGTTTTGATCTGACCCCGTATTATGGGTTTAAAGAGGATTGCGTGCACTGGCATCAGGTGGCCAAAGCCGCCTGCGACCCCTTTGGCGACGATGTCTATCCCCGCTACAAGCAATGGTGTGATGAGTATTTTTATCTCAAACACCGGGAGGAAACCCGTGGCGTCGGCGGCCTGTTCTTTGATGACCTGAATCACTGGGAGTACGCCCGCTGCTTCGAGTTCATGCGGGCGGTGGGGGATGCCTATATCCAGGCCTACCGTCCAATCCTGCGCCGGCGTAAGGAATTACCTTATACCCGGCAGCAGCGGGATTTTCAGCTTTACCGGCGGGGTCGCTATGTGGAATTCAACCTGGTCTACGATCGGGGCACATTGTTTGGGCTCCAGACCGGGGGCCGCACCGAGTCCATCCTGATGTCGCTGCCGGCCCTGGTGAGCTGGAAATACGACTGGCAGCCCGAACCCGGCAGCCGGGAGGCGGAGCTCTACACCGATTTTCTCGGAGCCCGGGACTGGATCCACGGATGATAACCCTATGAGTATTGATCACTACGCGGTGATGGGAAATCCCATCAAACACAGCAAATCGCCCGCCATCCACAGGGCGTTTGCGGAAATGACCGATCAGCATATGACTTACACCAGCATCCTGGTGCCGGAGGACGGTTTTACCGAAGCGGTGCGTCAGTTTTTTGCGGCGGGCGGCAAGGGCCTGAATATCACCGTTCCCTTCAAGTTGCAGGCGTTTGAGCTGGCGGACAGCTGCACTGAGCGGGCGCAGCGGGCCCGGGCGGTGAACACTTTGATTTTGCAGGCGAATGGGGCGCTGCTGGGGGACAATACAGACGGCGTGGGGATGGTGCGGGACATTCTGCACAATCACGACGGTCGGATCGCCGGGAAAAAGCTACTGGTGGTGGGCGCCGGCGGTGCCGTGCGCGGCATACTGGCACCGCTACTGGCGGAAAACCCCGCTCAGGTAGTGCTGACCAACCGCACCTTCGACAAAGCGGCGCAACTGGCGCAGGAGTTTCAGACACTGGGGAGTATCAGTGCCCAGCGCCTGGATGAACCCCGCCAGCCCTTCAACTGGATCATCAACGGCACCGCCGCCAGCCTCCAGGGCGCGGTACCGGAGCTGGCGCCGGCGGTGATCGATGAGCACACCTGTGTCTATGATATGATGTACGGCAAAGACCTGACGCCGTTCAATGCCTGGGCCCTGCAGCAGGGGGCGCACAAAGCCTTTGACGGCCTGGGTATGCTGGTGGAGCAGGCCGCGGAGTCCTTCCGCCTGTGGCGGGGGGTGATGCCGCCCACCGCCAATGTCATTTCTCAATTGCGGGCGGCCATGGCGTCAACCGGCGGCTGAACCGGCGGGCCCGGTGGCCGGGAGCAGGGAACAGCATGCGGAGCGGAACTCGGAACAAAGTGGCGGCTTATCCGCTGGTGCTGGCGCTGATATTGCTGGCTCTGGTCACCGGTTGTGGCGGAGGGGGTGGCGGCTCGGATGATGATGGGGGCGTGGTTACCCCGGTCCTGCCGGAGCCGGTACTGTCGGTATCCGCCTATCCTTACACCCTGCCCCCGCCGGCCGATGATACCGAACTATTACAGCGTTTTATCCAGGCCCGGGAGCGGGTGCTGGATGCCGGCGCGACAGGTCAGTTTCTCTCCTATCGCTGGTCGGAGCTGGAGCCCCGGGTGGGGCAATACGACAGTGTGGCTCTGGGGCAGTTTGCCGATGCCATGGCGGCGGCGGAGCAAACCGGCCTGACGCAACTGGTGGGCCTGCAGCTGATCAATACTGTCACCCGGGAAGTGCCCGCGGAACTGGAAGCCACTGCCTGGGATGATCCCGCCATGATTGCGGCGTTTCAGGGTTTGCTGGATCAACTGGTACCGCATATGACCGGCCGGGTGCGGTATCTTTCCCTGGGCAATGAAGTGGACGGGTATTTCGGCGCCGGGCGCATGACCGAGCTGACTGCTTATGCCGGGTTCTTTCAGGCGGCCCGGAGCTATCTGGCCGGCCCCTTGCCCGACACCGCCCTGGGTATCACCATCACCGCCGGCGCCTGGCTGGGCCCCGATGTCCAAAGCTGGCTGGATCTGACCCAGAGCAGTGACGTCATCATCACCACCTATTACCCTCTGCAGGCGGATTTCACGGTGCGCCCACCGGCGGCGCCGGCGGCGGATTTTCCGGCCCTGCTGGCCCTGGTGCCCGACAAGCCCTGGGTGTTGCAGGAGGTGGGCTATCCCGCATCCCCCATCAGCCAAAGCTCCGAGGCCCTGCAGGCGGAATTCGTGCGTCAGGTGTTCTCCACCTGGGGGCAGTATCAGGATCGAATCCGGTTTTTGAATTTCTTTTTATTGCACGACTTTTCCAGCGAGCTGGTGGATAGCTTTATGGTTTACTATGGCGTTAACGAACCGACGTTTCGGGCTTACCTGGACAGCCTGGGACTGCGCAATGCCGACGATACCGATAAGGCGGCCTGGCCTGTCCTGGTGGAGGAGGCGGCCGCCTTCTGAAATTTTTGCAGCGTTGTGCCGCTCAACCTGCTGTGACCCGACGCCTTTCTGCGCCGTCTAACCCCCAAGGCTTGATCGCCCCGACCCGCTGTTAAAAAAACAGGAATCCTATATGACCGACGAACTCTCCGATCTTATTGGCGAACTGGTGGACGCCACCCCCGAGCAGCAGGATCAGGTATTGCGTCAGGTGCTGGCCACCCGGGAGCCGGAAGAGGTGGCCCTGTTGCTGGAATCCCTGCCCCTGCAATCCCGTCTGGAAACCTGGCGTAAGGTGCCCGCGGACCAACGGCTGCAAATTCTGCTCACCATGCGCGGCGATCCCCGGGAAACCCTGTTGGACGATATGTCCCGGGAGGACCTGGATGCCTTGTTCCAGGGCATGGCGGCGGAAGATCTGGTGGAGCTTTCTGATTCGTTGCCCAAACGCATGGTGGAACGCGCCCTGTGGGTGATGGACGAGCAACAACGGCATTACTTCGAGGGCGCCCGGCAGTACAAGGACGACCAGATCGGGCGCTGGGTGACCCACGAAATGCTGATGCTGCCCACCAACGCCCGGGTACGGGACGGCATGCGGCTGCTGCGGCGGGAGCTGCCGGAGTATGCCGATACCCTGTTTCTGGTGAATCGGGCCGGGCATTTTTCCGAGGCGGTGCGCATTGGCCAGATCATCGGTTCCCCGGATCACCTGCCCCTGGTGGATCTGTCGGAGGATGTGTTCCCGGTGCTGGAAGGCCAGGAGGATTCCGTGGATGCCGCCATCAAAGTGCAGCAGTCCGGCTATACCGCATTGCCGGTGGTGGATGAAAACGGGCGCCTGTTGGGGCGCATGGATATCGGTACCGCCGGGGAGCTGGTGAACACCTATTACGAAGGCCAGCTGATGGCCGGCGCCGGTATGGACGAGGACGAGGACTTGTTTGCCCCGGTGGTGAAAAGCGCCCGCAGTCGCGCACTCTGGCTGGGGATCAATCTGCTGACGGCCTTTCTGGCCTCCTGGTTTATCGGTCTGTTCGAGATGACCCTGCAGCAGGTGGTGGCCCTGGCGGTGCTGATGCCGGTGGTGGCCAGCATGGGGGGGATCGCCGGCAGTCAGACCCTGACTTTGATCATTCGGGGCCTGGCCATGGGCCAGGTCACCAACGCCAACCTGAAAGCGCTGCTGAAGAAAGAACTCAGTGTGGGGGGGCTGAACGGGGTGCTCTGGGCCATTGTCATCGGTATCGTGGCGTCCATCTGGTTCGGCAGCCCGGTGATCGGCATCGTCATTGCCATGGCGATTCTGATTAATATCGCGGCCGCGGCTTTCTCCGGGGTGGCGGTGCCGGTGGTGCTGGACCGGCTGAAACTGGACCCGGCGCTGTCCGGTTCGGTGATTCTTACCACGGTCACCGATATTGTGGGCTTTGTGGCGTTCCTGGGCCTGGGCACGCTCTTGCTGTTGTAATTGGGTGCTAATACCCAGGCTGTTGTGGCCCCGTCAGCGTCCAGCGGTGACAGTTTGCGGCGCTGGTTCCGGTTTTTGCGCCGGCACGGTAATGGTGGCACCGATGGGTAAGGTCACAAATTCGCCCTGGTTCAGCCTGCCCTCGGCCACCGCCGCCTCCAGCCGCTGGCGGGGTTCGTCCAGGGGCTCAGCGGAGAGCTGAAACGTGGACCAGTGAATACCGATGCTATAGCTGGACTCTATCTCGTTATGCAGCGTCACTGCCTCTTCCGGGTTGATGTGACTTTGCCGCATAAACCAGCGGGGGGCGTAGGCGCCGATGGGAATCAGCGCCAGGTCCACTGGGCCCAGCCGGCGGCGGGTTTCGCGAAACTGGACCTCGTTGTAGCCGGTGTCGCCGCCGAACCACAGGCTGAAGTCCGCCATATCCACCCGCCAGCCGGCCCACAGGGTCTGGTTTCGATCCGTCAACCCGCGCCCGGACCAGTGCTGGGTGGGGGTGGCGGTGATGCGGGCGCCCGGTACGAGCTCACTGTCCCACCAATCAAACTCCAGTACCCGGTCAGGGTCAATCCCGGCGTCAATGAACCAGGGTTTCAGCCCCAGAGGCACAAAGTACTTCGCACCGTTGCCCAGGGCCTTGATGGTGGGTTGGTCCAGGTGGTCGTAATGATTGTGGGAAATCACCACCCAGTCGATGGCGGGCAGATCCTCCATGCCATACACCAGGGGCGCCAGCCGCTCCGGCCCGGCAAAGCTCACCGGCGAGGCCCGCTGGCTCAGAATGGGATCGGTGAGCAGGTTGAATCCGCGATAGTGGATCAGGAACGACGAATGCCCAAGCCAGGTGACCCGGGGTCGGTCGGAGTCGGCGCTGAGCGGCGGCCGGTGATCCGCCACCCGGATCTGATCAACGGACTCACTGTGATCGGCAAACTCCTCGTCACTGAGCCAGCGCATACGTACGTAGCTGAAAAAGTTCTTGTCCGAGGTATCGGTCAGGTGGGGGTTGCGAAAGCCCGCTTCGGCGTGATGGGCGGGGCGGCTCTGGGCGCCGTCGTCCGCGGTACTGGGCTGACAGGCGCTGACGCTCAGTACCAGCGCAACCAGCAACGTGCTCGCCGGCAAACCCGACAAATAGTCCGCGACCTTGTTTTTCAGCATGGAGTATCCCATATACAATGACTGTCATGATCATTATTCACCGCGGCCCAGCCGTCACGGTCCCTTACATTTTGTCACATTTTGTCGAGAAAGACGTTGCCATGAATCCATTGCTCGAGCCAAAAGAACTGCCGCAATTCTCCCAAATCGACCCCCAAGACGTGGAACCGGCCATCAGCGCCATTATTGACCAAAACCACAAGCTCATTGCTGATATTGTGGCCCATGTGCAACAGCATGACGTGACCCTGGAAAATTTTCTGCTGCCGTTTGAGGATCTGAATGACCGCCTGGCCAAGGTGTGGTCCCCGGTGGGGCATCTGAACAGCGTAATGAACAACCCGCAGCTGCGGGACGCCTACAACGCCTGTCTGCCGAAGCTCTCCCGCTACGGTACCGAGCTGGGACAGCACAAGGGGCTGTACCAGGCCTACAAGGCCCTGAAGGACTCTCCCCAGTTTGAGCAGTTCACGGTGGCGCAGAAGAAAGTGATCGACAATGCCCTGCGGGACTTTCATTTGTCCGGCATCGATTTGCCGGCGGAGCAGCAGCAACGCTACGGTGAAATCAGCCAGCGGCTGTCGGAGCTCACCAGTAAATTTTCCGAGAATGTGCTGGACTGCACCAATGCCTTCAGCCGCCACGTGACCGATGAAGCGGAGTTGTCCGGGCTGCCGGAAAGCCAGCTGCACACAGCCCGTGAGGCCGCCAAAGCCAAGGGGTTGGACGGCTATCTATTGACCCTGGACATTCCCCTGTACATCGCGGTGATGACCTATTGTGACAATCGCGGCCTGCGGCGGATTTTTTACGAAGCCTACAACACCAAGGCCTCCGATCAGGGGCCCTTTGCCGGTCAGTGGGACAATAACCCCCTGATGAACGAGATTCTGCAATTACGCCATGAACTGGCACAGTTGCTGGGCTTCAACAATTACGCCGAGCGTTCCATTGCCACCAAGATGACCGAGACCACGGAGCAGGTGATGGAGTTTCTCTACGATCTGGCGGACAAGGCCCTGCCCCGGGCGCAACAGGAATTTGCCGAGCTGCAACAGTTTGCCGCTGACGAATTCGGCCACACTGACATGCAGGCCTGGGACGTGAGTTACTTTAGCGAAAAACTCAAGCAGGCCCGTTACGCCATTTCCCAGGAGGAGTTGCGGCCCTGGTTCCCGTTGGAAAAAGTGTTGAGTGGACTGTTCGAGATAGCTTCGCGGCTGTTTGATGTGCGGTTCGAGCGCGACGAAACCGTGGATCTGTATCACCCGGACGTACGGTTTTATCGTGTGTACCGGGGTGCTGAGCCCATCGCCGCTTTTTATCTGGACCTGTACGCCCGCGCCAGTAAACGGGGCGGCGCCTGGATGGATGTGTGCCGATCCCGGCGCAAAACCCCGGCTGGCGGGTTGCAAAAGCCGGTGGCGTATCTGACCTGTAATTTCAATGGTCCGGTGGGGGATAAGCCGGCGCTGCTAACCCACAACGAAGTCACCACCCTGTTCCATGAGTTCGGTCATGGCCTGCATCATATGCTGACGCAGGTGGAAGAGGATTCCGTGTCCGGCATCGCCGGCGTGGCCTGGGATGCGGTGGAGCTGCCCAGCCAGTTTCTGGAAAACTGGTGCTGGGAAAAGGAGGCCATCGGCCTGCTGTCGGGTCACTATGAAACCGGCGAACCGCTGCCGGATGCCATGCTGGAAAAAATGCTGGCGGCGAAAAATTTTCAGTCGGCGATGATGATGGTGCGGCAACTGGAATTTTCCATTTTTGATTTCCGGATTCACCTGGAATATCAACCGGGCCTGAATATTCACGCCGTGCTGGAGGATGTGCGTAAGCGGGTGGCGGTGATTCAGCCACCGGATTTCAATCGTTTTGAATGCAGTTTCAGCCATATCTTTGCCGGCGGTTATGCGGCGGGGTATTACAGTTACAAGTGGGCCGAAGTGTTATCGGCGGACGCCTTTTCCCGGTTTGAAGAGGAAGGGATTTTCAATCAGCAGACCGGCCGGGATTTCCGCCGCCACATTCTGGAGATGGGTGGCTCCGAAGAACCCATGGAGTTGTTCAAGCGTTTCCGGGGCCGGGAACCCAAAGTGGATGCCTTGTTGCGCCATAGCGGGCTGGCGGCATGAAAAAACGTTTCATTGCGGGGGCCAAGTGCCCCCAGTGCGAGCAGGAAGACAAAATCTTCATCTACCAGCAGGACGGTGAAGACGTCTCCCAGTGCAATGCCTGTGGTTATCAAAGCGTGCGACCCAAAGAGGGCGCCGATGATCCATGGCAGGCGCCGGTGGATGGCGTGGTGAAAATTTTCGATAGATAGTGCCCCTTCGGCAACGGCGTTCAAAAGCGCCGGCTAAGACTTACAAAATACTGAGTGCCATCCACATCGAATTCACCGATGCTATTACCCAGATCCACCTTCGCTTGCAGATGGCGGGCGCTGGCACCGAGCCAGTAACCGCCGCCCACCCGCATTTCAACACCCACCCGGCCATAACCGCCCAGGGTAAAGTCCGTATGGTACTCATCGGTGTCGATAAAAATATTGCTGCCTTCACTGAGCGCCGGTGGTGGATCCTGATCCACGTCGTCCACATGCACGGTGGTCAGCAAAAACAGAGGGCCCCCCGCCAGATAAAGCCGCAGGCCTGGCAACGGCCGTACTGCCGCGAATAAGCCCAGAAACGTCTCGAAGGACCAGAACTGATTATCCACGGACACCCGCACCGTGGCACTGCCGCCCTCGCCCCGGGCGTAGTAATCCACGTCCTGATTGCGCCAGGAAAAGAAACCGCCGCCCTCCCAGCCGTATTGCAGCCGGCCATCATTCAGTATGGCCTGGGCCGCCGCACCCAGGTAGGGAATCCGGTCGGGCAGTTCCCCCTGCCAGCGGGCATCGGCCCGGTCCACGGTGACGGTGGCATCATCCAGCCGCAGGGAGCCGAACAGGATCTGGCCGTGGACCGGAGGCGTTGGGTCAGCCGCCGCAGCCAGGGACGAGCCCGCGGTGAGCCAAATCAGACAGATAACAATCAGATAGTTGATTAGAGTTAATGGGTTCATTTCGGGCTGGGGAGTGATGACTCCATTCGAGCCGCCACCGAGCTGTCCTGAGGGTGAGTCTGAAAATGAAAGCGTACCCCCTGTGGCAGGCTGCGGGCAAATTGTTGCAACTGTTTGTGGAGGGACGGAACTGCCTGGGGACGGGTAGCCAGGAATGCCACCCGGGTTCGGGCCGCGGTAATATCCCGTTTGCCCAGGGCCAGTTCCCCCAATTTGATCCAGGTAGCGGGCACTTCCTCGAACCAGCCTTCGTAAATCATCACCAGATCGACGCCATGCTCGCGGGTGATGGCCTGCATCCAGCCCGGGTCTTCACCCCCGGTGCGGCGCTCAAAGGCCTGTTTCGACCCCAGGCCCCACAGATCCAGCACATAGTGATCGTTCTTGTAGGCCACGTAACCCAGGTCGTTCACCGCCACCGGGCCGGCGTGGAAATCCGTGGCGAACTTATGCATTTGATATTGTTGTTCGTAGATGTTGTTGGAGGCAAGCGGGAGTATATAAAGGCCGTACACATAGCCGGCGCTGGCATACAGACCCAGCGCCACTACCAGCACCAGGGTGGCGGCAAGCCCCCGGGGTTGACTGCGGATGATGCGCTGTACGCCCGGGGCAAATAGGTAAATACTGACCACCAGCATAAACGCCCAGATATAAATCTCGTAGCGGTTGTACCAGTTAAAACGTCCCACCGCATAGTGCAGCGCCACCGCCAGCAACGTCACCAGGGCCAGTTGCCGGCGTACCGGGTCCTGCGCCAACAGGTAATAGCCCAATAATGGCAAGGTGGCCGCCGCCATGACAATGCCCTGGCGCTCGTCAAACAGAGCGGTTTTCAGATTCCAGAACACCGAGCCCAGAGCGCCGCCGCTGTGCACCACCGAAGACTTGGCGGCCACAGAGGTGGGGTAGGGATCCAGCCCCAGACTGAGCAGAAACAGTGAGAACGCCACCAGCAACAGCCCAATGGCCGGTGCCACTGTCAGCACCGCGCGCCAGTGCCGGCGCAATAACAGAAAGCCCAACCCGGCCAGGGAAACCGATAGACATTCGTAGCGCACCAGGGGGGCCGCAATCAACGCCAGCAACAGCCAGGGTTTGACTTCACCACTGTCAGCTTCCCGCAGCAGGCCATAGCCGATCAGCATTACCAGCAACACCTGCAGTGAATGCTCCATGCCGGTAAAAACCAAACCAATGAGGTTGGTGGCGAAAATAAACAGCACCGCCAGCACCGAGTGCAGCAGCAGTCGCTGGCGAGCCTCAGCCAGGGGAAGGCTGAGGTTAAGCACCGCCCCCAGCACCACCACGGAAGCCAGGGCCGCCAGCAGATTCAACAGCAGCGGCCCGGGTTCAAAGCCGGCGAACGGAGCAATCAGAAACGGCCACAGAATGCTGGAGGAAGGGGCCGAGGCCTCTTCCAGATTGATACCGTAATGACCCAGCCGGATATTTTCCGCCAGCGCCAGATGGATATAGGGGTCGTCCAGAGTGTAAACGAAGACGCCGTGATTGAGTTGGAGGATGAAAAGGTATTCCAGCGCCACAACACTGACTAAAGTCAGCGTTCCGATCGCAGCCGGAATATACTTATACTGCTCCCGCAATGCCATGGCTAAGACAACCCTGTCCAATGACTCAATCCTGGCGGCTGAATGCCGCGAATCAGAAAAGTGCTGGGGTTCTGTTTTCGCCCCGGTAGGCGATTATCCAGTCACAAATCCACCCTTGAAGGAGTCATAGTGTGAAGCGGTATGGTGACAGCTAGATGATGAAGACGCTGCCTACTTCGGCTCCACCTGATACAACTCATCCAGCCCCACCGAATGACCGTTTTCCATAATGCGCCGGGCGTGATGACGGCGCAGTTGCCGGGGCTCCGCCACGCCGCAGGAGTGAGCGATAATGCCCACCTCTTTTTCCAGGTTGTGGTGATAATGGTAGACCCGGGTGGCCTTGTCCTTTGGGTCCAGCCCCCGTTGCAGGCGGGGGTTGTGGGTGGTGACGCCGGTGGGGCAGGTGTTTTTGTTGCACTGCAGGGCCTGAATGCAACCCAGGGAAAACATAAAGCCCCGGGCCACGGTGACAAAGTCGGCGCCAATGCAGATGGCGGTGGCCACCGCGCTGGGGGTGAGCAGCTTGCCGGAGGCCACCACCCGGATGCGGTCCCGCAGGCCGTAATCATGGAGCTTGTTGATGAGAATGGGCAGGGATTCCCGCAGTGGCAGGCCCACGTCATCGATCAGCGACATGGGTGCCGCGCCGGTGCCGCCGTCGGCACTGTCCAGGGTGATAAAATCCGGCGCCGCCAGTTCCCCCCGCTGGTTGATGGCGCTGAACAATTCGTCCAGCCAGGCCGGGGCACCCAGCACGGCTTTGATACCGGTGGGTTTGCCGGTGATTTTGCGAACCCGGTCAATCATGTCCAGCAAATCGTCGGCATTACGAATTTCCGGATGCCGGTTGGGGCTGATGGAGGCCTGGCCCTCGGGGATGCCGCGGATCTCGGCGATCTCGGCGGACACCTTGGCCGCCGGCAGAATGCCCCCCTTGCCCGGTTTGGCCCCCTGGCTCAGTTTGATCTCAAACATGCGCACCGGTTCTTTGGCGGCGACCTGTTTGAGCTTTTCATCGCTGAGCCGGCCCTGATCATCCCGCACGCCGTACTTGGCGGTGCCGATCTGGAACACAATGTCCGCGCCGCCCTCCAGATGATAGGGGGAAAGGCCACCCTCGCCGGTGTTCATCCAGCAGCCGGCCATGGCGGCACCGTGGGACAGGGCCCGCACCGCCGGCTGTGACAGGGCGCCATAGCTCATGCCGGAGATATTGACGATGCGCCGGGCCTGAAACGGGAGGGCGCAGTCCGGACCGATCACCAGGGGGGAGGTGTCCACCGCATCCTCATCCAGGGTGGGATAGGCGGTATTCACAAAAATGATGTTGCCGGGGCGGGAAAGATCCTTGCTGGAGCCGAACGCCACGGTACTGTCGATGTTCTTGGCGGCACGATACACCCAGGCCCTTTGGGCGCGGTTGAAGGGCAGCTCCTCCCGGTCCATGGCAAAGAAATACTGCCGCAGAAATTCGCCGATGTGTTCAAACAGATAGCGAAAGCGGCCGATCACCGGGTAATTGCGGCGGATGGTCTGCTTGGTCTGGTTGCGGTCCACAAAGTACATCACCACCACCACCGCCGCCAGAGTGCCGATGGCGAAGATGAAAAATGCCGCCATCAATTCCAACGCCAGCAACAGATAGGCTCCGATGCCTTCCGCCAAAGGGTCTGCCAGGGATTGTGCTAACGGAGCTTCCATGATTATCCATCCTTTCGTTTGGCGAACACAAAAATGAATAGAAACGCCAGGCTGGCGCAGAGCACGATGCTGGGGCCGGCCGGTGTGTCTGCCTGCCAGGACAAAGCCAGTCCGAGGGCCACCGCGCTCATGCCCACCAGGCTGGCCAACAGTGCCATAAGTTCCGGTGTGGCCGCCAGCTTGCGGGCGGCGGCGGCGGGAATGATCAACATGGCGGTCATCAGCAGCGCCCCCACCACCTTCATACCGATGGCCACTACGCTGGCCAGCAGCAGCATAAACAAAAACCGCACTGCGCCCACATGGATACCCTCCGCCTGGGCCAGCTCCTGGCTGATGGCGATATTGAGCATGGGGGTCCAGATAAAATACAACACCACGGCAATTAGCAGCGCCAGCCCCCCCACCCAGATCAGGTCGCCGTAGTTGCTGGCCAGCAGATCGCCGAACAGCAGCCCCAGCAGGTCCACCCGCACATTATCCATCAGGCTCACCAATACCAGCCCCAGGGCCAGGGTGCCATGGGCCATGATCCCCAGCAGGGTGTCACTGGCGATAAAGCGCTGCCCCTGCAGCACTGTCAGGGCCAGGGCGATGCTGGCGCTGACGGCGATCACGCCAATAGCCGGGTTGACCTGCACCAACAATCCCAGGGCGATGCCCAGCAGAGCGGAATGGGCCAGGGTATCGCCAAAATACGCCATTCGACTCCACACCACGAAACAACCCAGGGGGCCCGCCAGGGCCGCCAGCAACAGGCCCACCAGCAATGCCGGCAGAATCAGTTCAATCATGCTGGTGTTCCTCCACCACATGGCCGTGCAGATCGTGGTGATGATCGTGGTTGTGGGTGTAGATGGCGATATCCTCGGCATTGCCGTGACTGAACAGGCTCAGGTACTCGGGATGCCGGGACACGGATTCCGCGGTGCCGGAACAGCAGATATGCTGGTTCAGACATAACACCTGATCAGTACGTGCCATCACGAAGTGCAGGTCGTGAGACACCATCAGAATCGCGAACCCCTGTTCGTCGCGCAGTTCCGCCAGCAAATGATACAGCGCCTGCTGACCCTGCAGGTCCACCCCCTGGGCCGGTTCATCCAGCACCAGCAGATCCGGTTGCCGCAGCAGGGCCCGGGCCAGTAACACCCGCTGAAACTCGCCCCCGGACAGACTCTGCACCGGGCTCTGGCGCAGGCTGCGGGCACCCACCCGGCGCAGCACCGCCTCCACCGGAGCCTTGTTACCGCCATTGGCCAGGGTCAGAAAGCGTTCCACCGACAACGGCAGGCTCGGGTCCACTGTCAGGCGCTGAGGCATGTAGCCGATACTCAGCCCCGGGGTGCGGTGGCACTGGCCCCGGGTGGGCGGATACAGCCCAAGAATCACTTTCAACAGGGAGGATTTACCGGCACCGTTGGGGCCAATGATGGTGAGTATCTGACGCCGCCTAACCTGCAGGGAAACCTGATCCAGGATGGTCCGGGTTTTAAAATCCAGGCCCACGGCTTCCAGTTCGACCAGTGTGTCTTGATTCATTCCAGTACGTCTTGATTCATAGAGGCGTGATTCTTTAACGAAAGTTTCTTGCACGAACGTTACTTGCGCTGTGAGTGGTGGCGGAGCACTACGGCTGCCATGCTAAACCGGTTCCCCAGGGAGCACAATTTATCCAGGGCTGTGTCGGTGTTTTTTACACTGATACGGGTGCCGTGGTGCATCGGTCAGGGTTTATGTCAGTTATATGAAGCAGTTGCCCGCTCTGGCCCGGGCCTTGCTTTTTTGCTTGTTACTCCGACCGATCGGCGGAGCAGCTCAGAGAATAAGGGAATCTCACCATGAACAAAACATTGATGTTGGCGGCGGCGGGGTTTGCACTGACCACCAGCGCCCATGGGGCAATCATTTTTCAGGACACTTTCGATACTGAGGCCGGCGCTGCCGGTGCCTCGTCATTAAATTACAACGGCTTTGCCAACTGGACCGTGAGTGAAGGCTATGTGGATGTGGTGGCCGACGGTGCCTACGGCATCGGTTGTGCGGGGGGCAGTGGCAAATGCGTGGATCTGGATGGATCCCGGGGCAATGCCGGAACCCTCACCAGCACCGCCCTCAGCCTGGGTCCCGGTGATTACCTGTTGTCGTTTGATATATCCGGCAATCAACGGGGTGGTGCCGCCGACAGCCTGGCGGTGAGCCTGGGTGGCTTCTTCAGCGATACCTTTAATCTGTCCCCTTCGGCCCCCTGGATGACCGTTACCCATGCCTTCAGCGTCGCGGCTCTGGAGATGAATTCGTTTATCTTCAACCACGCCGGTGGTGACAATATCGGGATTATGCTGGACAACGTGACCCTGGAAAGCGTGGATGGCCCCACCGCAGTGTTGGAACCGGCGACCTGGGTGTTTTTTGGCCTGGGACTGGCGGGTCTCGGTTATCTGCGGCGCCAGTCCCCGCGTTCGTAGTCCGCGCCTGAACAGGCCCTACCCTAACAGGGCTGGCCTGTAGCCGTGGCAGCTATGGTACAATCTCCGGCCATTTTTTAGCGGCGGGGGATCTATGTTGCGTTCACTCTGGGTGGTCATTGGTGCCTGGCTGGCTTTGATTCTGACGTCGGGCGCCCGCGCCGAGTCTCTGCAGGTGGTGGCCTCCGTACGCCCGGCCGCGCTGCTGGTGCAGGAGCTCACCGCGGAGTTGCCGGTCTCGGTGACCACTCTCCTGCCCCGGGGCGCCACGCCTCACGATTACGCGCTGAAGCCCAGTGATCTCCGAACCCTGGTCAACGCGGATCTGGTGGTCTGGTTGGGGGATGACAGTGAACCCTATCTGAAGCCGGTTATTCGCAAGGCCGGGCGCGCGATCCAGTGGGAGGAGCTGGGTGCCGTGGAGCGTCTGTCCCTGCGGGAATTGCAGCGCGGCGACCGCGTTCACGGCGACCGAGTTCACGGCGACCGAGTTCACGGCGACCACGACCAGGCTCACCACGGCCACGATCACCCGGCGATGCACTTTGACCCTCATCTTTGGCTGGGGGTGGATAACGCCCTGGCGCTGGCGGCGGCGCTGCAGGATGCCTTGCAGCTGGCTTTGCCGCAGCACAGCCAGCAAATCGCCCGTAACCGGGCCGCCCTGGCGCAGCGTCTGCAGCAGCAGCGGCAACAGGTGCAGGCGGCGCTGGCGGAATCGCCCCCGTTTATGCTTTCACACGATGCCTATCAATACCTGGAACAGGATCTGGAGATTGCTTCTGTAGGCGCGGTGAATCTGGATCCGGAAATCAAACCGGGGGTGAAACACCTGATGGCGCTGAAGCAGCTCCTCCAGGCGCGCGATGTCCAATGTGTACTGGTGGATCCCACCGTGTCCAGTGCGTTGCTGGACAAACTCGACCGGTCTCCGCCGCTGCACCGGGCCGCCATCGATCCCCTGGGTTGGGATTTCAATGGCGAGCATTACAGCCTCTGGCTGGCCCAGATCTACCAAAAAGTGAAAGGCTGTCTGCTGCAGCCCTGATCGCTGCCTGTCGATATTTTTTACATACCCCCTAATCCGTTTTGTGAAACTGGATGACAGCTTCTTGGTAATCAATCACATAGCTTAAATGGCGTGAATGTTGCCAATGAATTTGTGAAATAAGTCACAAATGCTCAGCTGCACAAACATAGTCCGTTCGGGGGTGGGTTGATTATGTCGGTGTTTTCCGGACATCTGGCGCGTGTCCTGGTGCTGTTTTTGACG
This sequence comes from Pseudomonadales bacterium, assembly GCA_002701845.1. Taxonomy (GTDB): domain Bacteria; phylum Pseudomonadota; class Gammaproteobacteria; order Pseudomonadales; family Ketobacteraceae; genus Ketobacter. Next base: position 14,933 of record NZXG01000021.1, on the reverse strand, counting down.
CTACCACAGTGGGGGTCGGTGCAGGCCGCGGAACCCATCGCCAGCCATAGCTTCCTCAGCAATTTCCAGAATCTGGAGCTGGTGGATCACCGGGGTACCCCTTTTCGCCCCCAGGCCCTGTTGGGTCAGGTGGTGCTGTTCAACTTTGTATTTACCGGCTGTGACAGCACCTGCCCTCTGCAAACCCAATCCCTGGCCCGGGTTCTGAACGAACTGCCTCCGGCCACCCGGCGCCAGGTGCGTTTTGTCTCCGTCTCCATCGACCCGGGTAACGATAGCCCGGCCAAACTCCGTGCCTTCGCCCGCCAACTGGGGGCGGATCTGCCGGGCTGGGATTTTGTCACCGGCGATGTCAATGACCTGCTGGGGCTGGCCCGCCAGCTGCAAATGCTGAACGCCGACCAGCCGGATGCGCCGCAGATACATCGCACCTCCCTCTGGCTGGTGGACAAGCAGGGCCGCATGTTGCAGCGCTACCGGGGTAACCCCCCAGACCGCGAACGACTGGTGCGGGAGCTGGTTCAGGTGAGTGCCTTAGCCCCCATTGCGGCCCACCGGGCCGTGGCAAAAGGAATTGCCCCATGACCCTGCTACAACGTTTCGTTTGGTTTCTGATACCTGTGGCCTGTCCCGTGCTGGCGCTGGCGGCGGAGGTGGTCAATCCTGACGCCTGGGTTTCGGTCTCCCCCGGCGCCAGCCCCACGTTTGACAACCTGCAGATTCCCGCGGATGCCGCCAGCCGGGGTCTGTGGTCGCCGGTGGCGGACTGGCCCATGAACGGTCTGCACGCGGTGCTGCTGCCCGATGGCAAGGTGCTGAGCTTTGGCACCACCCCCGACGGCAACAGTCAGAACGGTCGTTGGTACGATGTCTGGGATCCGGCCCTGGGGCTGGGGGATCAGGCCCACAATACGGTGTATGATCCCACCCGTCAGGACAGCTTTTGCGCCGCCGCCGCCTACCGCAGCGATGGCCGGCTGCTGATTTCCGGGGGCAATGGCGAGACCACCAGCACCCTCTACGAGACCGCCTCCCATTCCTCCTATACCGATCCCTCCTCCCTGGCGGAAGCCCGCTGGTATCCCACCATGATCAATCTGCCTGATGGCCGGCCGCTGATGCTGGGGGGCATGGTGCCCTACACCGAAACCATGGTGAATAATCCGGACCAGGCCATTGCCAGTGGCTGGCCGTCCATGACCCCGGAGGTGTATGAAAACGGTGCCTGGCGCTCTCTGTTCGGGGCCTACAGCCGGGAGGCCTTTGGTCCGGACTATCTGCGGGCTTCGTTTCCCCACGCCTGGGTGGCCCCGAACGGCCTCGTATTCGGCATCTCCGCGGACAAGATGTGGTATCTGGATGTGGACGCCAACGGCGGCAACGGTGCCATTACCTGGGTGGCGGATTTCAAGCAGCCCTATAACCGGACCTCCCCGGTGAATGTGGGGTCGGTAAGCGCCGCCGCCATGTTTGCCCCGGGCAAAATCCTTCAGGTGGGCGGTAATGGCGGTTACAACGCCGACGGCTACCCGGCCAGTGATATGGCCACGGTGATCGATATCAACGGCGCGGAGCCGGACCTGATTGAGCAGCCCCGGATGACCCACCCCCGACGCTATCCCAACGCCATAGTTCTGGCCAGCGGCCAGGTGGTGGTGACCGGCGGCACCACCTACGGCAATCACTATGCCGATGAACCGGGGCGGGCGGTGTATGCCGCCGAGATCTGGGATCCCCGAACCGGCACCTGGACCGAAAGCGCCAGTGCCCGGGTGATCCGGGTGTATCATTCCGTGACCACGCTGCTGGCCGACGGCACCATTCTTTCCACCGGCGGTGGCACCCCGGGCCCGGTCACCAATCTGAATGCCGAAATCTACTACCCACCCTACCTGTTCGAGGCCCACCCTGGCGGCAGCCGCCTGGCCCCCAGGCCACTGATCTCCGCCATCAGCGGGCTGAGCTATGATCACAATGCATCGCTGCAACTGGATCTGGCGGAGGAAACCCCCATCAGCCAGCTGGTATTGATTGGCGTCAGCAGCACCACCCACTCGTTCAATACCGGCCAGCGCCGGATTCCCCTGGATTTCAGTCAGGACCGTTTCCGCCTCACCATCACCCTGCCGCGGCCCAGCCTGGCGCCGCCGGGGTATTACCAGTTGGTGGCCGTGGATGAGAACGGCACACCCTCTAAAGCGGTGATCATTGCTTTGGGCCAGGGGCAGGCGCCACCGCCGGTGGTGGTGACGCCCTATGAGCCCCCGGTGGTGACCGAACCCATCAGCACTCCCACCGCCCGCCCGGGGGAACCGGTCAGTTATGAGGTCACGGCCACCCCCGGCACGGAATACAGTTGGAGTTTCAGTGACAACGGCGAGACCACCGCGTACTCGCCGGACCCCCGGATCACCCATACGTACTCACAGCCGGGGCTGTATGTGGTGACCCTGACTACCCGCGACAGCAGCGACGCCACCAGCACCAAGACCGTGGTGCAGGCGGTGTCCACGCCCTCTCTGCCGGGGGCGGCGCGGCGTTCCAGTCAGTTGTTGGTGGAACCGCGCGCCGACGGTGGCGAGTGGATCTGGACGGTGAACCCGGACAACAACACCGTGGCGGTGGTGGACAGCGCCAACCATCAGTTGCTGGCGGAGGTTGCGGTGGGCGAGTCCCCCCGCGCGCTCGCCCGGGCCGATAACGGCGAAATCTGGGTCAGCAACAAGCACTCCGCCAGCCTCTCGGTCATTGATCCGGATCAGCTACAGGTGGTGCGGGAGGTGATGCTGCCCCGGGCCTCCCAGCCCCACGGCCTGGTCATTGATGCCCAGGCCGGCGAGGCCTATGTGGTGCTGGAGGCCCTGGGCCAGTTACGGCAACTGGATCTGCCCAGTGGCGATACCCTGGCCACCCTGGCGCTGGGGCCCAACCCCCGGCATTTGTCTTTAACCAAGGGCGGATCGGCTGCTGGCGGCCGGCTGCTGGTGAGCCGCTTTGTAACGCCGCCATTGCCGGGCGAAGCCGGCACTAATGTGGATACCGGCACCGGCGGCGGCGAAGTCATCATCGTCGACCCGCAATCCATGACCCGGATGGACACCGTGCGTCTGCGCTACAGCGATCTGCCGGACACGCCGGTTCAGGGCAGCGGCGTGCCCAACTATCTGGCAGCCCCGGCCCTGGCTCCCGACGGTAGTCATGCCTGGGTGCCGGGCAAGCAGGACAATATCGGCCGGGGAGCCCTGCGCAACGGTTCGCCCCTGACTTTTGAAAACACCGTGCGGGCCGTTTCCAGCCGTATTGATTTGAGCAGTCTGACGGAGGATTACCCCCGGCGGCTGGATCACGACAACGCCAGCCTGGCCAGCGCCGCCCTGTATCATCCCAACGGGGTGTATCTGTTCGTGGCCCTGGAAACCAGCCGCGAGGTGGCGGTGATCGACGCCCTGGGCGGCACCGAGCTGTTCCGTATCGATACCGGTATTGCACCCCAGGATCTGGCACTGGCGGGCGATGGGCTGACGCTTTATGTGAAGGAATTGCTCAGTCGGCGCATCCGGGTGGTGAGCCTGCGCAATCTGCTCACCCGTGGCGAACTGGAGGCGGCCACGGTGGCGGAAGTGGCGACGGTGCAAAATGAAATCCTGGCGCCGGAGGTGCTGGCGGGCAAGCGGCTGTTCTACGATGCCAGGGACCCCAGGCTGGCAAGGGACAGCTACCTCAGCTGCGCCAGCTGCCATAACGATGGTAACCAGGACGGTCGGGTTTGGGACTTCACCGGGATGGGAGAGGGGCTGCGCAATACCATTGCCCTCAACGGACGCGCCGGCCAGGGTCAGGGCTTTTTACACTGGAGCGCCAACTTTGACGAGGTGCAGGACTTTGAAGGCCAGATTCGGAATCTGGCCGGCGGCACCGGCCTGATGGCCGACAGCGACTATTTCAGTGGCACTCGCCATCAACCCCTGGGGGATAAAAAAGCCGGCCTCAGCCCCGAATTGGATCAACTGGCGGCTTACGTGGGCTCGCTCAAGCGGGTCGAGCCCAGCCCTTATCGCAATGAAGATGGCTCCATGACGGCGGCCGCCACTGCCGGGCGGGGGCTGTTTCTGGAACATTGCAGCGCCTGCCATAACGGCGCGGGCTTCAGCATCAGCGGCAACACCAGCGCCATGCGGGATGTGGGCACCCTGACCAGTGCCAGCGGCCAGCGGCTGGGGTCGGCGCTCACCGGCCTGGATGTGCCGGGATTGCGCGACGCCTGGGCCACCGCACCTTACCTTCACGATGGCAGCGCCCCGGATCTGGCGGCGGCCATTGGCGCCCATCAGGGGCTCCAACTCAGCCTGCAGCAGATGAATGATCTGGTAGCCTATGTGCGGCAGATCGGTACCCAGGAACCGGGCCAGGGACTGTCGCCACTGGCCCAGTGGTCGTTTGCGGAAGGCAGCGGCAGCCGGGCCACGGATCGCTCAGCGTTCGCGCGCGTTCTTTCCCTTAGCAACAGCCAGTGGGTGGCTTCACCCCTGGGTGTTGGTGAGGAAAAGGGCGCGCTGCAGTACAACGGGGTCAACGCTGTGGCCAGCAGCGATGGCCCCATGCTGGATACCAGTGCCAGTTACTCGGTGGCGGCCTGGGTTCAGCTGGCGGATGTCAACGGCTGGCAGACCTTTGTTAATCAGGATGGCCAGCGGGTCAGTGGTTTCTGGCTGCAGTTCAGTGAATATCAGGGCTCGAAATTCCTGTTCACCACGGCGAGATGGGATTCCACCATGAGCCCGGTTATCCGTGCCCTTTCCAATACCGTACCGGTCCCCGGTGAGTGGTATCACCTGGTGGGAGTACGGGATGCCGAAGCCGGTAAGCTACGGTTGTATGTGAACGGACAACTGGAAGGGCAGGCGGATTACAGCGCCCGCTGGACCGCAAATGGCAATCTCAACCTGGGGCGGGGCAAATACGGCTCCCCCAACGCCTGGGCCGCCGCCATCATTGATGAAGTGGGCCTGTATCAATACGCCCTCAGCTCCGCCGATGTGGCGCGTCTGTTTGAACAGGAAAAGCCGCAACAGCAGCCGGCGGTTAACTTGGCCAACAGCGCCGACCTGGACACCTCCTACCTGGCCTGGGGGGCCGACCTGGACGCCGTTAATGACGGCTATGAACCCGAAAATTCCCGGGATTCCAGTCATGGCGTGTACAGCAATGCCCGCTGGTGGGGTGGCACCGGCCGCACCAACTGGGTCAGCTTTCAGTGGGATCAACCCCAGACTCTGTCCGCCATGGAAGTGTACTGGTACGAGGATGGCTGGCGCACCCGTCTGCCCGATGCGGCCTCAGCGGAGTTTTGGGACGGCGGAAACTGGGTGCGGCTGGGTGACATCGGTGGTGCCGGTAATCGCTTTAACCGGCTGGAGTTTGCGGTGAGCACCCGGCGCATTCGGGTGCTGATGCGCAGCTCCGGTTACACCGGCATCATCGAGGCGCGGGTGTTGGGGCAGCCCTGAACCGGGCTGCCTCGGGCCGCCTGGCGCCGGTCATACTTCATTAACGGTCTTGCCATCAAATTGTTGCATTTCCAGCCAATGCTTGGTCATCAATCAACAAAGACCAACCCATTGGAGTGAATCATGACCTCAGCATTCAAGACCTGGGCGTTGTGCGGCTTGGTGGCTGCCACCTTGTCCATGGCGGCAACCGCCAAAAACGATTATCAGGACCGGGCCCGGTCCCTCACCGTCAATATTCTGCACATGAACGATCACCACTCCCATCTGGCGGCGGATTCGTTCAGTTACGATGCTTCGGCCCTGCGGCTGTCCACCACGCTTAGCGATGGCAGCGCACTCAGTGAAGTGGAGGTCACTTATGGTGGCTTTCCCATGCTCACCAGCACGTTTCAACGCCTGGAAACCTGGTTGCGCAATCCCATTAAAATCCACGCCGGCGACGCCATTACGGGTACGCTGTACTACAGCCTGTTCAAGGGTGAGGCGGACGCTGCCGTCATGAACGAAATCTGCTTCGACGCCTTCGCCCTGGGTAATCACGAATTCGATGACGGCGACACCGGCCTGGCGGGATTCCTGGATTTTCTCAATCAGGGCTCCTGTAACACCCCGGTACTGGCGGCCAACGTGGACCCGGCCCCCACTTCCGCCATTCGGGAAGGTTACATTCAGCCCTATACCCTGATGCAGGTGGAAGGCCAGTCAGTGGGTATCATCGGCATTGATATCGCCGGCAAGACCAAGAATTCATCGCAGCCGGATGCCGGCACTGAATTCCGTGACGAACGGGAAACCGCCCAGTATTACATTGATGAGCTCACGGCCCAGGGAGTTAACAAAATCATTCTGGTGACCCATTATCAATATCAAAACGACATTGAACTGGCCCGGCAGTTGCGCGGCGTGGACGTAATCGTGGGCGGTGATTCCCACAGCCTGCTGGGGGACAGCACCCTGGCGAACCTGGGGTTTCCGGTGGTGGGCGAATACCCCACCCGGGTCACTGATATGGATGGCAACCCGGTGTGTATCGTGCAGGCCTGGGAGTATGCCCATCTGATGGGCCGCCTGCAGGTTCGGTTCGATCGCCGCGGCAAGGTCAAGCACTGTGACGGTAACCCGATTATGCCCATCATGCCGAAATTCGCCTACGAGGACAGCGATGGCAGCGAGCAGACCCTGAGTGGCTTCGATAAGTGGAAAGTGGCGCTGGCGCTGGGATTGAATCCCGAGATTATGCTGGCCTGGGAAGACACCGATACCCGGGCTCTGCTGGACGGCTTTAATGAAGAGGTGTCGGTGCTGGAACAGACTCAGATTGGCAGCGTCAGTGAAGATCTCTGCCTGGTGCGCTGGCCCGGTGAATCGCGATCCGCCATCTGCTCCCCGGCGGCCACCTATGCCAATGGCAGCGATATTTCCAACATCGTGGCCAAAGCATTCCTCACCGTCACCCCCACCGCCGACTTTGCGATTCAGAACGCGGGTGGTGTGCGGGTGGACGTACCCGCGGGCGAATACACCATTGCCGATGCCTTCACCCTGCTGCCATTCTCCAACACCCTGGTGACTTTGGAGATGACCGGCCAGCAGATTATTGATGTGCTTGAAGATGCGCTCTCCAACACGCTGGATGATGGGGGTTCCACCGGGTCTTATCCCTATGCCTCCGGCCTGCGTTACCACGTGGATGCATCTGCCAGCGAGGGCAACCGCATCAGCAACGTGGAAATCAATCCCCGCCTCAACGCCACCTGGACCGCCATTGATCCCGCGGCCACTTACACCGTGGTGACCAACGATTTTATCGCCTCGGGGCAGGACGGTTACGACACCTTCGGAACGATCTTTGATGCCGGGTTGTATGTGGACACCTTCACCGAATACGCCCAGGGCTTTATTGACTATGTGGAGGGCCTGACCGAGGCCGGTGCCCCGGTCAGCAAGCTGCCGCTGGAGGAATACAGCACCCAGAAATACATTGGTCGCGACGGTTGTGACCATTCCTCGAGCACGGATTGCGAAGGCTTTTAATTGCGAAGGCTTCTGAAGGAGCCAGCGCCATTCCGAACCATCCCAAGGCGGGCTCAGGCCCGCCTTTTTTGCAGTTCCCACTGTGCGGTTCACGCGCATCAATGGTTGATACGGGGCCGCGCTCGACGCGGGCAGAGGCGCTTCGTCGAGGCCCGATTAGCCAGTTACTCCCCGATCTGGTATCTTTTTAAGCTATTTCCCAATATTTTCATATAACCACAGGTTTTTGATTTGATGCGAACCTGCCGTGTTCAGTAACTGACTGAAGAACCCATGAAGCCCAGACTGGTCGTAAAAAATCTGGTAAAAATTTTTGGTGAGCATCCGGAAAAAGGCCTGGAACTGCTCCAGCACGGCTGCGACAAGGATGAGATATTCGCCCGCACCGGTCAGACCGTGGGGGTGGTGGACGCTTCCTTCGAGATTTACGAGGGTGAAATCTTTGTCATTATGGGACTGTCCGGTTCCGGCAAGTCCACCCTGGTGCGCCTGCTCAATCGCCTGATCGAGCCCACCGCCGGTGAGGTCTGGATCAACGACAACAATATTGCCCTGTTGTCGCAGAAAGAACTGAACGAACTGCGGCGCACCAAGATGAGCATGGTGTTCCAGTCGTTTGCGCTTATGCCTCACATGAACGTGGTGGATAACGCCGCTTTTGGCCTGGAGTTGGCCGGCATTCCCAGGGATGAACGTCACCAGCGCGCCCTGGATGCGCTAAAGCTGGTGGGGCTGGAAAGCAACGCGGAAAGTTATCCCGATGAACTGTCCGGCGGCATGCAGCAGCGGGTGGGTCTGGCCCGGGCGCTGGCCATCGATCCGCAAATTCTGCTGATGGACGAAGCCTTTTCCGCGCTTGATCCATTGATTCGCACGGAAATGCAGGAAGAGCTGGTGCAGTTGCAGAAAGCAACCAGCCGGACGGTGGTGTTTATCTCCCACGATCTGGATGAAGCCATGCGCATCGGTGATCGTATCGCCATTATGCAGGGCGGCAAAGTGATTCAGATCGGCACGCCGGAAGAGATTCTGCAAAACCCGGCGGATGATTACGTGGCGTCGTTTTTTGAAGGCGTGGATCCGGGTACTGTCCTCAAGGCGGCGGACGTGGCCAGTCGGGAAGTGTGCGCGGAAGTGGTGCTGGAACAAACCAGTCCCGCCGAACTGCGGCTGGAAATGCAGCGTCAGGAAACAGAGTTTGTTCACGTCATCTCCAATGACGGTAAATACTGCGGTACGGTGACCGAGTCGGATTTATCCGCCATCGAGGCGCAGGGCACCATGGAGCAGGTATTGAATAGCACGGAATCCGGCCTGGCATCAAGTCTGGAAGGGGATGTGGAAATCAATCAGATCATTCCCCAAGTGGCGGCGGCGCAATACGATCTGCCGGTAGTGGACGGAGACGGTCAGTACCTGGGCGCGGTGTCCGACAAAGCGCTGCTGAAGGCACTGGACAGGAGTAACGATTGATGGCTCAGGAAGACGCAATTTTTCCTGGAACCGAATCTGAAGACAGCGCCGGCAACAATACCGGCAACAACGCGGCGGATCCCTGGTCCACCGCCACGCCCCCGGAAGACAGCAGCACCGACTGGCTCAATCAGAGCGAGCAGGTGGAGACCACCAGCAACACCCTGCTGGATCCGTTTCAGAATGAATGGATTGATTTGCAGTCCGGGGTGGAGCAGGGCATTGACTGGCTGGTGGATAATTTCCGGGTGTTCTTCCAACTGGTGAACGAGCCGGTGCAGGTCACTCTTTCCATGTTCGACACCGCGCTGTTGAATATTCCCCCGCTGTTATTGATCGCTATTTTCGCTCTGCTGGCCTGGCAATTGAGTGGCCTGACCCTGGCCGTGTCCGCCGCCATCGGGCTGGTGGTGATCGGCGCCATCGGCGTCTGGAACGAGGCCATGACCACCTTGTCCATGGTGATTACCTCGGTGGTATTTTGTGTGGTGCTGGGTATTCCACTGGGCATCTGGATGGCCAGAAGCGAGGGGGTGACGAGGGTGTTAAGGCCGCTGCTGGACGCCATGCAAACCACGCCCGCCTTCGTGTATCTGGTGCCCATTGTCATGTTGTTCGGTATCGGCAACGTACCGGGGGTGATTGTCACCATTATCTTTGCCCTGCCGCCGGTGGTGCGGCTCACCAGTCTGGGCATCAAGCAGGTACCCGAGAATCTGGTGGAGGCCTCCCGATCATTCGGCGCCAGCCCAAGACAACTGTTGTTCAAAGTACAATTGCCCCTGGCCATGCCCTCCATCATGGCGGGTATTAATCAGACTTTGATGATGGCGCTGTCCATGGTGGTGATCGCCTCCATGATTGCGGTACCGGGGCTGGGCCTGCTGGTGCTGCGGGGTATCGGCCGGCTGGATATCGGCCTGGCCACCGTGGGCGGTATCGGTATCGTGATTCTGGCCATCGTCCTGGACCGGATGACCCAGGCCTTGGGCCGTGACATGCGGGACCGTGGCGCCCGTCACTGGTACCACACCGGCCCAGCGGGTATTCTGTACCGACTCAAGCAGAAAATCGGCTGATTTTTCCGGGATTTTCAGTTCCGGAGCGCGACACTCAGTCTCTCAGACTCAAGGAGCAGCCAATGCCTATGATCAGATTTTTCAGTGCACTTGTCCTTACCAGCATGGCGTGCATTGCCTTGGCGGCGGGAATGCCCGGAAAAGGCGTTACCGTCCAGCCATTGCAAAGCCCCATTGCCGAGGAATCCTTTCAAACCTTTTTGGTGGCCGAAGCGCTGAAGGATCTGGGTTACGAGGTGAAGCCGGTGCAGGAAGTGGACTACAGTGCCGGCTACACCGCCATTGCCAACGGCGATGCCACCTTTATGGCGGTGAACTGGGACCCCTTGCACGACACTATGTACAACAACGCCGGTGGAGACGACAAATTTTACCGCAAAGGGGACTACATCACCGGCGCGGCCCAGGGTTATCTGATCGATAAGAAGACCGCGGAGAAGCACGGCATCGATAACCTGGAGGATTTCAACAAACCCGAAGTGGCGGCGCTGTTTGATAATAACGGCGATGGCAAGGCCGATCTCACCGGCTGTCAGGCCGGTTGGGGTTGCGAGGCGGTGATCGAATACCAGCTGGATGCCTTCGATCTGCGGGACAGCATCACCCACAACCAGGGCACTTATGCGGCGATTATCTCCGACACCATTACCCGTTTTAAGAACGGTGAGCCGATTTTCTATTACACCTGGACCCCGTACTGGGTGTCCGGCGTACTGGTGCCGGGAAAAGACGTAATCTGGCTGGAAGTGCCTTATTCCGCCAACCCCAACGGCACCGATACCGCCCTGCCCAATGGCAAAAACTATGGCTTTGCCATTAACAGCGAACGCATCGTTGCCAACAAAAAATGGGCTGAGGAAAACCCGGCGGCCGCCAGGCTGTTCGCCGTCATGAAGCTGCCGGTGAACGATGTCAGCGCCGAGAACATGCTGATCCGCAAGGGCCAGGATTCCCAGGAGGACATCATGGCCCACACCCGGGCCTGGATTAAAAGCCACAAGAAGACCTACAACAAGTGGCTGCAGGAAGCCCGCAAAGCGGCTAAATAATGTTCAGGTGAGTTCCGGGCCCGCACTCCACTGCGCGGGCCCGTCCTCTACTTCGCCAGGCTCAGGACTGGTGCTTTCCCGGGAATCACCTTACTATCAAATGGATGCATCAAACGGATGTGAACACCGCGACTTCGACTATCGGACGGCAGCGGTTGACAGTCATTATGGCTTCATTAATCTGGTCATATACTGAAAGCTGTCGCAGGCACTGTCATTGATTCAGCCACCATCCAGACGAGAGGAATGATTATGCTCAAGGTCGCCATTAACGGTTTTGGACGAATCGGCAAGCTTACCTTCCGCAATATTTTCGGTGACGACCGCTTCGAAGTGGTGGCAATCAACGACCTCACCGAGCCGAAGATGCTGGCTCAACTGTTGAAGTACGACAGCGTGCAGGGCCCTTACACCGGCCACACCGTGGACAGCGATGAAGAGTGTCTGTACGTGGACGGCAAACAGATCCGAGTCCATAAAGAACCTGATCCCAGTAAGTTACCCTGGGGCGATTACGGGGTGGATGTGGTGCTGGAATGTACCGGTTTCTTCTGCTCCAAGGCCAAGAGTCAGGCCCATATTGATGCCGGCGCCAAAAAAGTACTGATTTCCGCGCCGGCGGGCAGTGATATGCCCACTATCGTGTATGGTGTCAATCATCAAACCCTGACCAAGGACGATCATATCGTCTCCGGCGCCTCCTGCACCACCAATTGTCTGGCGCCCATGGCCAAAGCCCTGAACGATTATCGCGAAGTGCGTACCGGCTTTATGACCACCATCCACGCCTACACCGGCGACCAGATGATCATCGACGGGCCCCACCGCAAAGGCGACTTTCGTCGCGCCCGGGCCGGCGCCATCAACATCGTGCCCAACTCCACCGGTGCCGCCAAGGCCATCGGCCTGGTGATTCCCGAACTGGACGGCAAACTGATCGGCTCCGCGCAACGGGTCCCGGTGCCCTCCGGCTCCATTACCATTCTTGACGCCACACTGAAAGACGACAGCGAAACCGTCAGTGTCGAGGGTATCAACGAAGCCATGCAAAACGCCGCCAGCGAATCCTTCGGTTACACTGACGAGGAACTGGTTTCCAGCGATATCATCGGCAGCAGTTACGGCTCCATCTTCGACGCCACCCAGACCCTGGCCCAGCGCTGTGGCACCAAGATCTACGAAGTACGGGTGGTGTCCTGGTACGACAACGAGATGAGCTACGTGAGCCAGTTGATTCGCACCCTGGAGCATATGGGGAGTCTGGTGGAGTAGAGGGGCTGCTAGGCAATCCTATAGTCGATGCCGATGGTGCCGTCTTCGTTCCTAACCAATTTCATTTCGCAAGGTTTGCCCAGCTTGGCCGAGAGCCGCTTGAAAATATGATAGCGGCTCTCTAAGAAGTCTTGAGAAGGCTCAGGAGCATCCTCAAAACGCTGGCTCTGCTCACGAAAGAAATCAGCAAAATCGTCGAGGGAGTTAATTTCTACTTCCGATATGTGCATACGATGGGTGGCATTACAGACCCATTGAAGCTTCAACAAACTTGAACTTCATTGAGTAAGCTGCCGCCTTTAGACATACTACATACTGTTCCTTTCCTTCTTTGAGTCCCCGCAAAAATGCCTCCCGCGCTTGCTTGGTTAACCACTTAATTGGTTCTCTGCCAGGGGGCAAGGGTCGGGGTACGTAATCCATTGCGCCTGAGCAAGCGGATGACTCTGACACTAATTCATAAGTAAGATTGAATATGCCTTCGTTCATTGGCCATCCACCGGCTTGTGACCCGTATAAAGATACCAAAAATTCACGTAAGTCCTGCTGTTCGTGTAGGTCCATCTACCTGGCCTCTATACTTTCTATTACCGCCTTAAATTTTTTATTGTCACCATTTACTTGTAGGTGATGTATCTTAAGTTCTTCAAAAATATATAGATGTGAAGAGGATTCCTGGGAGTTTAATACACCGACAATTTCAGCCTGCCCTACGCGTTTTTGGCTCACGTTACTAGTGCCGACGCCAAATAACTCCGCTTGTTCTGCTGACAGAATTCTCAGCCATTCTGGTAATTTCTTTCTCTCATTACTATAAAATATTGATCGTAAGAAAGTGCGCTCAACACCTGATAAATCAATTCGTGGATAGAAAGTTCTAGGGTTAACCAGTTCATGCATTAATGACCAATCCTGGTACTTCAAAATTAAGGTATCCTCAGTATGTGCGATCAGTTTCGGATCCTCATACTTTAACTGGAGGTTATCGGAAAGAATCAAGGTATCGGAAAATGTCGGCGAGCAAAAAGCTAGCAGCGATAGCAAAGCAACTGTACTTCTTAGCATTTATTATTTCCCTGTATGTTTCTAAGTTATTAGACAGTAAACGGTTAAATTTTTTAACGGTAGGACGACGACTTTGAACCGCCAGGATTGCTAAAGCCTCCGGGCCTTGATCAGCATCATATCTAATATGAGTGGAGTGACCCTAATGATCGATGGCTGTCAGCGGCCAGTCTGCCACAGCCTTCTGTTTCCAGCGCTTTCTTTGGCTATACGCTGTGTTTACCAGGCTCAAAGTATGAACCAGCCCTAAAAACAACGTTCTGATAACCTAAGACACAAAGAAGTGGTTGCGGCTTCACCAAAGTAGCCGTTAGACTACCCTGGATTCTGACAAAAACCATTGTCACATTTGCGGTCATATCACCGCTATGTTGTTGCAATAACAAAAACAAGGCTCTGATCCAATGAATAAATTCAACCGCCGTAAGTTTCTCGGTGGCGCCGCTGCGGTCGCCGCCTCATCCGCCGTGCCCAATAAATCCGAAGCTGCCCTGTGGCGGCGCACCACCCGTTCCGAAGAACGCGTGGTGGTGATCGGCTCCGGGTTTGGTGGTGGTATCAGCGCCCTGCGACTGGCCCAGGCCGGGGTCAAGGTGCTGGTGCTGGAGAAGGGCCGCTGGTGGCCCACTGGCCCGAACTCCGATACCTTCCCCAGTGCCACCGTGCTGTCCAAGAAGCATTTCTTCTACACTGCCTGGCCGGAATACGGCGGTTTCCGAATTGGCCTGTGGCCCTACGCGGGCATCCTGGAAGCCATACCATCCCCCAGCCATACCATTGTTTCCGCCTGCGGTGTTGGTGGTGGCTCCCTGGTGTATCAGGGCATGAGCCTGCAGCCGGATGAAAAGAATTTTACCGACTGGTTCCCCGCCGGTATCGACTACCAGGAGATGGACCAGGTCTACTATCCCCGTGTAGCCGAAATGCTGGAGCTGCAAACCGCACCGGATGAACTGATCAACAGCACCACCTACAAGGCGGCGCGGATCTTTGCCGACCGGGTGCAGCAGGCCGGTTACCACCTGACCAAGATTCCCATGCCCATCGACTGGCAGTTCGCCCTGGATGAACTCGATGGCCTGATGAAGCCGTCCTACACCAACGGGGACTGTGCCCTGGGCGTGAAAAACGGTGGCAAGCATTCCGTGGACGTCACCTATATCGATCAGGCGCTTGCCACCGGTAATGTCACCGTCGAGGCCCTGCACCACGTGCGCGAAATCGAGAAGGACGCAGACGGCTCCTGGTTGGTGTACGTGGACCGCACCACCGTGTATGGCACGGTGCTGGAACACAAAATCGTTAAGACCCCAACCCTAATTAGAGCCTGCTCATAAAGTTACCGGCTCCCGATGTGTGGTGCCGGTACTTGCTGCTGGAATTCATGTAACCACCACTTTTAAACACGCCTCGTGATTAGCGGCATCAGCCAGCATCTCATCTCGGCACTG
>NZXG01000020.1 GCA_002701845.1 Pseudomonadales bacterium | reverse complement strand
GGAAATTTGAAAAGGTTTTGGTTTGCGCATAATAAATGGATAATACACTCATTTGCCCATGAGTTACATTATTTTCCGCTCCAACCACTAGCGTATCGCTGATGATGATGCCGGATCACAGCCGTGAGCCTTTGTGCTGAAGGGGACAGTTAGCCCGGAATCAGCCTTTCTAGCGCTTGGTGATTTGTGTATTTGTAAGGATATTTCCCGGTAATTCTACCCTGATCATAGGTGTTTTTTTGCGTGAAACTGACGGGGGTGAGATGCGGTGTCCACCGCAGGTCGGGAGGTGCAGTATGTCTGAGTGGGTGATGAAATCCGGCGGTCATTGGCTATTGATGGTTTTGTTGGTCCTGGGCGGCAGTGTGGCCCGGGCTGACAGTAGTTCCAATATCCGCATCAACGGCAAGCCGATGACCGCCGGCCAACAGCAGGAATATGCACAAACTTATGGTTCTTACCCGGTGGCGGGTGATTACTGGTATGACGCCAAAACCGGACTTTACGGAATCATGGGTGGCGGTTTTATGGGGTCAATGAATCCGGGCCATGACTTTGGCACGCTGCCGGCAGGGGCTTCCAATGGCGACACTGGGGTGTTTATCAATGGTCGTGAGTTGCCGGCGGCGGAAGTTGCGTTCTTTGCCGCCCTGGTTGGCCAGTTGCAACCCGGGCGCTACTGGATGGATGCGGCGGGTAACTGGGGGCGGGAACCGGCGTCGGAGACTTCCGCGCAACAGCCAGCGGCCAAGGTGGAACCCAAATCCACGCCACCGGCCCCCAAACCAAAGCCGCGAGCCCCGGTGGCCACTGCCGATGATCCTCGGCTGGTGGGAGTCTATAAGGGGGAAACCATCGCCGGTGGCGATACTGGCACTTATACAAACACTCAGTTGAATTGGGTGTTCCAGCCCGATGGCACAGTGCTTTATGGTGCGATCAGTCACTACTCTGCCTCGGAGCGCGATTACAATGGCGATCTGGAATGGACTGCCACCGGCAATACGGGGGAAACTGCAGATCGTGGCCGCTGGAGCGCAGCCGATGGCATATTGACCATTCAGTGGGACAGTGGGGAACGGTCGCGTTTTGCCTACAGTTTTTATGACGGCATGTTGGTATATCGAAACCCGCAAACCAGGAAGCTGATAAATTACTATCCCAGGATCAAGTGACATCCGGCTTTGCTGTGTCTGCCGCTGCTGCGGCACCGGTATTGCCCGAGGCGCTACGGGTGGGATGAACGTCAGCTAGCGGGCCGTTGGTATCCAATCCATCACTCCATCATGCGTTGCCCCCCAAAGCCCGCTGACATACTATTGTCATAATGTTGGTCCTTACGCTTTGTTGGGGATAGCTGCCAGGGCAAAGGCAAGTCGATGGAGCCGGGGGATCAGTTTCTGAATCTTGCGTCATCACCAACGTCGCCACGTCCACATAAGGGGAAATACTATGCGCCAATCCGGTAAACTGTGTGCCCTGTTTTTGTTGCTGCCTGGTATTGCGCTGGCTCATACAGGTACTGGCACCACCTCGGGCGTGCTGCATGGTTTGATGCACCCGGTTCAGGGGCTGGATCACCTGTTGGCCATGGTGGCCGTGGGACTCTGGGCGGCCGGCCAGTCGCGGCGGGCCCTGTGGGTGGTACCCGCCACCTTCGTCGGTATGATGGTTATGGGCAGCCTGCTGGGCTTTTTCGGTGTGGCCGTGCCTTTTGTGGAAACCGGAATCCTGGCGTCGGTACTGGTGTTGGGGCTGCTGTTGGCAGGGGCTTTCAAACTGCCGTTGACGGTCACTGGGCTGATCGTGGGCGTGTTCGCGGTGTTTCACGGCGTTGCCCACGGCGCTGAACTCCCCGCCACCACAGGAGCCACCAGCTATGTGGCGGGATTTGCTACCGCCACTGCGGCTCTGCACCTGGCGGGTGTCGGGCTGGGTCTGCTGCTGCGCCAGGTGAATCTGCAAACAGTTACCCGAATGGGAGGAGCGGCCATTGCCATGGGTGGCGTCTACCTTGCCATCGCCTGAGCAATCCGTCGCGTCAGCGTAGCCGGGATACCATAGCGCCGGGACTCTCAGTCGCCGGCGCTGTTCAACCGTTCCATATCCTCCGGCGGCAGTTCCAGGCTGGCCGCCAGAATCAGCTGATCCAGTTGTTTGGTACTGGTGGCGCTGGCAATGGGCCCGGTAATACCGGGCCGGTGAAGTATCCAGGCCAGTGCGATTGCCGCTTCCGGCACCTGATGCAGCTGGGAGACCTCTTTTAATGCCTCCAGAATCCGCAGCCCCCGTGGATTCAGGTATTTTTCCAGAAATGCCGCGCCGCGACCGGATTGCTGTAAATCCTCCCGGCTATGATATTTCCCGGTCAGGAACCCGCTGGCCAGGGAAAAATAGGTCAGCACCCCCAGATCGAATTCCTTGCACACCGCCTCCAGGGCCCCCTCATAATCGCCGCGGTCGAACAGGTTGTACTGGGGCTGGTGGGCAATAAATTCCGGCAAGCCATTGGCGCGGGCAAATTTCAGCATTTCTGCCAAACGCTCCGCACTGTAGTTGGATGAGGCAATGGCCCGGACCTTGCCGGCGTCGATCAGTTCCTGAAACGCGCCCAGGGTCTCCTCAAACGGCGTTTCCGGATCGTCCTGATGGGCGTAATAAACATCAATGCAGTCGGCCTGCAGGCGGCGTAAAGAGTCGTCGGCGCTTTTAAGTATATGCTTACGGGACAGGCCCGAGCCGCCATTGGGCATGGGCATGCCCACCTTGGTGGCAATGACAACCTGATCCCGTTTGCCGGATTGTGCCAGCCAGCGGCCGATTACCGCTTCCGACTCGCCCCCCTGATTGCCGTCCACCCAGGCGGAATAGACGTCGGCGGAGTCAAGCATATTGATACCCCGGTCCACGCAGGCATCCAGCATATTGAAAGACTGCTTTTCATCCAGAGTCCAGCCGAAGACGTTGCCGCCAAAAACCAGTGGCGCGACGCCGATATCGGAATTACCGAGAATTACTTTTTCCATGCTGTGCTCCTTCATCATCCGTTGGGCGTAGACAGGTCGCCGGTGGCTACAGTCTAAACGGCGGAATCTCTGTAGTACACTGCCCAGCACATTGCGCACGCTGGCCATTTCCGCGCGGGATCCTGCTGCAGCCGATCACCATCCCGGGCATAATCCAGCGAGGTGATAACCGAATATCCCTGTCTCCGACTGCCGGGAGCAAAAAAAGATGCAGGCTTATGAAACACTCGCGGTCCTCCATCTGGGCACCGTGGTGCCGGCGTTTTTCATCGGCACTTTTTTATTATTCAGACGTAAAGGTGATAGGGCGCACCGGGCGCTGGGTCAGGTTTATATGCTGCTCATGCTAATCACCGCCACGTTGACGCTGTTCATGCCAGCCCGGGTGGGGCCCACGCTGCTATCACATTTTGGCTATATTCACCTGTTCAGCCTGTCGGTGTTTATCCTGGTGCCTTCCGCCTATCTGGCGGTCAGGAGCGGCAACAGGCGGTTGCACGCGGGCAATATGCTGGGCTTGTATCTGGGGGGGTTGGTGGTGGCGGGCGCTTTCGCAATGACGCCCGGGCGGATGCTGTACCGGTTGCTGATTATGGGGTGATGTGGCCTGCAGTATGGATTGCCGGGAGTGGTCGGTTGCTATTGTCGACCATAGGCTGGATACTAAAAAAAGCTGACAAAGGGAACTTTATGACTGCAGGCCTGGTGGGCTGGGGTGGGCCAATCCCCATACTGCTTATTTGTATTTGGATCTTTCGGCACAGGCTTAGCGTGCCACAGCGGGCGGCGTTCGTTCTTGTGGTGTACGCCATTTCCATCCTCACCGGTGCCCTGGCGGATATCGTGCTGGGGGTGGGTAACTTCCCCTCCGCGGTGATTGCCGGTGTGGCGGCGCCGGCCGCCTATGGTTTGCTGTTCGGCCTGGCCAGTCGCTGGCTCACCGCCGGTTCGCCGCCTCCGGAGCAGCGTCAGACCGGCGCCGGGCAGAGTCAGCAGCAGTCCGGTTCGGCGCCGGTGCCAGCACCGCCACCCCAGGCTGAGCCCCAGGGAGCGACGGTTGCCGCCCGGGCGAAATCCGGCAGCCAGTGGAACCCCATCATCATCGCCGCGTTGATCCAGGCCGTGGCCAGTGTGCTGGTGGCCCTGATCAGCGTACTGGGAGATTGACGCGCCGGCTGATTAGGGCCCCGCTGGATGGCGTCAGTAGTCCACACTGTAGCTCAGGGTGAAGGTTCGGCCCTGAGCCGGCAAATAGGCCGACGCGCCACCCTGGGGATAGCCCCGCACCTGGTTATAAACCGAATAGTAATCCGTGTTGGTCAGATTGCGCACCGTGGCACTGATGGTGCCGGCATCGGTATCAAAGTGGGTGATCAAATCGAAGGTGCGGTAGCCTTCGAAGGGTACCACCTGGCTCTGTAATGCCGCCGGCGCTTCCTGGTTGCCGTCCTTGTAGTCACTGAGGTGGGTCACCTGCAACCGGGCGCTGGCGCTGGCGCCGAAGTCCCGCCCCAGGTAGGCGGTGATCTTCTCCGGGGCCACCCGGTCGGCGCCCAGAGCGTACCAGTCACCGTCCGCATCTTCGGTTTCCCCCTGCGTTCGGGCATAGGTGAAGCCCGCCCGCACGCCATTGTCGAATTCCGCGTCCAGCAGGGCCTCAAAGCCCCAAAACCGCTCGTCCTGATCGCGAATCACCACCACCCCGGTTTCCCGGTCGAATTCCACGTTTTGATCCGAGGTGTTGTAGAACAGCGAAGCCTGGGCACTAAAACGGTCGAAACGGCCACGCCAGCCCAGGTCCCAGGAATGGGTCTTGGTGGCATCCACGTTGGTGCCCTGCAGGATCGGACCCTGGTTGCCGCCATCGCTGAGCACGGTCACTGAGCGCAACAGTCGGGTCAGGTCCGGCACATCAAAGCCTTCCGAATAGTTAAGAAAGGCTTCCTGGTTGGGGTTGAACGCGTACACCACGCCGGCGTTGAACAGGGTCTCGGCATAACTTTCCTCGCCCCCTTCACGCCGGGCCGCGGTGTCACTGTAGGTGAGAAAACTCTGGTAGCCAAAGCCGGTGGCCAGCTGGTTGGTCACCGTGGCCAGAAACATCTCCGGCGTCATGGCCAGCTGGGTGGCAATGGCGGCCAGGGTGGGATCCTGCAGTTCCTGTTGGTAGAACTCGGCGTTGGCCACGTCCACCCCGGAGACGGTGTCGTCCGCTTCCACATCGGCGTGCTCATAGCGAACTCCGGCCTTTAAAGTCCAGTGCTCGTCCAATGCCAGTTTGCCCTGCAGAAACAGCGCGCTGGTTTGGGTGGTGGTGGCTGGCCCCGCGTCGTAGATATCGCCAGTTGGGCGGTAATCCACCTGACCACTGGCCACCCACTGCGTATAGTCGTACTCGATGGAGCGCTGCTCGCTGTTGTCGTGGATATAGTCCAGGCCATAGGTCAGGTCGAGGCTGCGCTGATCATCCAGTGCCAAGTGCTTGTCCAGGGCCAGTTTGAAATCCACCACCTCGGTATTCACCTGGCTCTGAAACAGGGTGCCGGTGGCGCCGTTGATATTGGTGGTGACAGCGGTCTGCAGGGGGGCGCCGCCCTGCAGGGCCCCCGCCACGCCGGCCCAGCTGATGTCCAGAAACAGGGGCTGGCTGGGGTAGGGGTAGAAAAAGTACTCGTTTTCCCGGTAGCTGAGCTGGGCCAGCAGGGTATGGTCGAAAAAGTCCTGGTCACTGAAATCCAGAGTGATACTGTCGCGGGTGGATTCAGGCTGCTGATTCAGATCCAGGCCCGGTTGGGGGCGGGGCCGATAATCCCCGCCGGCGGCGAAGATACCCTCCGGCAGCCCCAGATAGGCCGGGCTCGGCGCACCAAAATCCGCGGCATCGTCGGTGTTCTGGCGCTCGCGGAAGTGCTCCAGGCTGAGCCTGAAGCTGCGGGTGGCGTCGAGCTGCCAGCCGATATTGGCCAGAATGTCCAGGGTGTTGCTGTTGTCCCGGCTCACCTGGTTGGGATCGGTGGCGATCTGCTCCCCTTCGCTGTCGTAGAAATCCCCCCGCTGTTCGTAGCTGACGTTCACCAGGTAATCCACGTCCCCCACCAGGCCGCTGACAGTCTGGGAGCCAAACCGGGTAAAGCCGTCGGCGTCGGTGTTTTCGGTGTTCAGGGTCAGGCCCAGTTCCGTGTTGAAGCGGGTGGCCTGATCCGCCCCCCGTTTGGTGATGATATTGATCACCCCACCGGTGGCGCCGGCACCGTACACCGCGGTGGCGCCGGAAATCACTTCCACCCGCTCGATCATGGCTGGAGCGATGGTGGTGAGCTGGCGGGAAATATTGCGGCTCGAGCGTTGCGCCACACCGTCGATCAGCACCAGTACCTGACGCCCGCGCAGGGTTTGATAAAAGCTGGTGGCGGAATCGTCTCCGGGGGCCAGGCCCGGAATCATTTGCCCCAGAATCTGCCCCAGATTACGCCCCGGCTGGGCCTGCTCGGCAATGTCCTGCCCGGGAATTATCTGGGTGGTATAGGGAATGGAGGCCAGGCTCTCGGTAACCCGGGAGGCGCTCACCACCACCGGCTCCAGGGCCTGGGGTTGCTCGGTGGCGCTGCGGACGGCGTTGGTGCCGGTGGCCGCCAGGGCCGCTATGGCATAGGCTAAGGGTTTGGTTCGCATGTCGTTACTCCTGTTATTGATCCCCAATACAGCGTTGCTGGCCGAGGCGTGGCTATTTTTGTAACCGCACGCCCAGGGCCATCAGGCCGATGAAATACAACCCGCCCAGCAGGGACACCAGCAGGCCGGTTGGTAACTCGTATGGATGCAGTAAGGTGCGGGCGGCCAGGTCCGCCCACAGCATCAAGCAGGCACCCAGCAATAAGGTGATGGGCAGCAGCTGTTTATGGTCGCCCAGGCCCAGCAACCGCGCCCCATGGGGCGCCATCAGGCCGATAAAGGTGATGCCTCCCACCAGGGCCACCGCCAGCCCGCTGAGCAGCGAGGCAATCAACAGCAACAGCAGCCGGCACTGACGCAGGTTCAGGCCCAGAGTCAGGGCCCATTGATCCCCCAGGGCCAGCAAATTCAGCCAGCGCCAGGTGGCCACCAGGGGCAGGATCAAGGCGGCGCTGGCCAGCATGTAGGCGACGGCGGTGCCCGGGGTGGCGGTATAGGTGGTACCGGACAGCCACATCAGGGCATCGGTGGATTGATTGGCGCTTAAGGCGAAGACCAGGGGGGTAATGGTGCTGGTGATGGCGGTCAGCACGATACCGGTGAGCGCCAGGCGCACCGGTGAAAAAAAGTTGCCCCGGTTGAGCCAGAGCAGGGCCAGCAGGCCCAGTGCGCTGCCGGCCACGGAGACACCGATGGTGGCGAACTGATTGAGGCCGGCCACGAAGCTGCTTACCAGTACTACGCTGAGCACACCACTGTGGGTGAGACCGGTAATATCGGGGCTGGCCAGCGGGTTGCGTAAAAACAGTTGCAGGATCATGCCGGCTGCCGCCAGGCCCACCCCGGCGCACAGGGCGTAGATCACCCTGGGCAGCCGTAATGCCTGGACCTTGGCGGAGGTTGCGCCTGGCTCCAGAGTCACCACCAGGCCCAGGGCAATAAGCCCCAGCAACACCAGGATCACGGCGCCTGCCCTGGCCCGCACCGGCGCCGCCAGAGACAGCGAGTGTTTAGTGGGGCTTTGGAAGGCGTGGCGGTTGCGGTGACGCAGGTAGTACAGCAGCAGGGGTGCTCCCAACAGGGTGGTGAGGGCGCCGGCGGGAACGCTGATATTGTCGCCCCCCAGCAGCCGGGCCAGCACATCCGCCCCCAGTAGAATCAGGGCGCCCCAGGCCATACTCCAGAGGGCTTTACCGACGCTGGTACGGGCACCACAGCCCTGGGCCAGGTGCGGCGCGATCAGGCCCACAAAGCTGATCATGCCCACCAGGCTGCAGACGACGGAAGCCAGAATGATGGCGCCCCCCAGGGCCAGTGCCTGAATCAATTTTACTGACACCCCCAGGCTGGCGGCTCTGGCGGTGCCCAAGGCAAACAGATCCAGCGAACGGGCCAGCGGACTGCTGCCGGCGATAATCAGCAGCAGCAAGCCACTGATCCACCAAAACGGGGAGTAGTCATGCAGGTGCAGGTTGCCGGCGCCCCAGATGTACAGGCCGTCCAGGGAGTTTTCAAACAGCAACAGCAGAATCGCCGCCAGGCCGTTGAGGCTGAGATTGATAATCATGCCAATCAGCACCATATGCACCGGGCTGCCCCCCAGGCGGCGTGACAGCAGCAGGGTGAGCGCGCCGGCCGCCAGTCCCCCGAGCAGCCCGCCCAGCGGCGACAGTCCCAGATGGCTGCCCCAGGCCACGGCCAGGGTCACCCCCAGCATGGCGCCGGCGTTGATGCCCAGGGTGGACGGGCTGGCAAAGGGGTTGCGAATCACCTGTTGAATCAGCAGTCCCGCAAAGCCCATGGCCGCGCCGCAAACCACCGCCAGTCCCAGCCGCGGCAGTTCATACAGACGCAACAGCAGAAGCTGCTCGGTAGCGGCGCTCACCGGACTGCGGGCAAGCAGCCACAGGCCCAGGGTTACCAGGGCCAGGCCGGCAAACAGCCAGCTGCCCCGGTAAGCCGGGGTGAGGGCGGGGGCGGACATCATGGCCGGCCCTCCGGATGACGCTGCTCCGCATAGCGCCCCGCCAGCAGCGCCTGGCTGATGCGCTGCGCCAGCAGTGAGGCTGACACCGGGCCGCCGAAGCCCCAGCTGTTGGCCACCCGATAGACCTGGTTCCGGCGCACGAACGCCAGTTGCGGCCAGATGGCCGAGCGCTGCATCAGCGCGGTTTCGTCGGAGTCATCGCCAAAAATGATCAGATGTACATTGCCCAGGGCCAGCATCTGGGGCAATTGAATATGACTGAAATCGCGACCGGGCAAAGAGTGGTGCCATTGATTTTCCAGCCCCAATTGGCCGGCCACATCGGCTGCCAGGGAATGGTCGGAGAAGACCCGCAACCCCATTCCCATGCCGACGAACTTGCCCAGCACCACCGGTGCCCCGGCCAAGCCGGCCCCGGCCAGTGCCTGCCGGGCCTCGGTAATGGTTTGCTGCATCCCGTTGATGGCGGCAGTGGCGGCGGCCTCCCGTTGCAACAGGCGCCCCAGATCCCGGGTAATGCGCAGCATTTGTTGAAAATAGCGGAACTGGTTGTCATGGCCGCTGGGATACTGCCGGTAGAGCAGGGTGGGGGCAATGCTTTGCAGCCGCCCCAGTTGATTGGCATGGCGGAAGTTGTAGCCCAGAATCAGATCCGGCTGCAGCCCGGCGATCACTTCCAGATTGGGATTGCCCCGATGCCCCACGTCCACCACGGAAGCCGGCAACGGCGGCCGGTTGGAATGCCACTTGTGGTAGCCGGGGACACTGGCCACCCCCACCGGGGTAATGCCCAGGGTCAGCAGGATTTCCGCCTGGGACCAGGTCAGGGCCACAATGCGCTGGGGCGGTTGCTCGAAACCGGTGCTGCCGGCGTCGTGGCGGATCACAATGGCGTCAGCGTTGGCAGTGAATATCAGCAGGCAGAGTAGGGCACCGACCCGGATTGGCGTGTTCTGCATCAGCCTCTGACTCCCGGATCCTGATACAGACTGGCCTGCAGCAGCGGACGGTTCTGACCCGGCACCCGCAGAAACTGGCAGGACAGGTTGAATACCTGCTGCAGCAATTCCGGATCCTGCAGCACGGAAATGCTGCCGGCGCTGTGCAGGCCACCCTCCTGCATTACAATTACTTCATCGCACCACTGAATGGCTTGATTGAGGTCGTGGATCACCAGCGCGATGGTCTTGTTCAGTGACTGATTCAGGCGTTTGATCAGTGCCATTAATTCCAGTTGATGGCTCAGATCCAGAAAGGAATTGGGTTCATCCAGCAACAGCAGCCCGGAGCCCTGGGCCAGTACCGTGGCCAGCCATACCCGTTGCATCTCCCCGCCGGAGAGGTGGTCCACCGGCCGGTTGGCCAGGGCCAGCATTTCGGTCTGGCGCAGGGCCTCGGTCACCGCCGCTTGATCCTGGGGGCTCAGATTGGCCCAGGGGGGCAGATGGGGGAAGCGGCCACAGGCGGCCACCTCTTCCACGGTCATGCCGCTGGGGCGTTCGGAAGACTGGGGCAGATAGGCCAGGGCGCGGGCCAGTTCCCGGCGCGGCCAGCGGCTGAGAGGCCGGTCGCCAAGGCTGACGGCACCGCGATCCGGTGCCATGGCCCCCACCATCACTTTCAGCAGTGAGCTTTTGCCGGAGCCGTTGGGGCCCACGATGGCGGTGATTTTGCCCGGTGTCAGTGCCATGGAAACCGCATTCAGGATACGCTTGCCGCCGCGACGCACAGTGACCTGATTCAGCGTGATCATAGAGTGTTGTCCTGCCTGTCCCAAAAAATCATCACAATGATAATGCAAATAATTATCATGTGCGATATGTTGGCGCTATAGATGTTGAAAAAACACGCGGCAGGACAGAGATCAGGGTGTGGTTAAGGCGGGATCAGGGTGTAATTAGGGTGTGGTTAGGGTGTGGCGAGAGAGAGCAACTGCAGAGGATAAAGATCCGCTGAGGATCCCCGGGGCGTAAATCGGTTACAGCCAGCGGCGCACCCGCTGACAATATTGGGTGTAGGGTTCGCCGAATCGCTGCTGCAGAGCCCGTTCCTCGGGAATTATCTGAAACCGGTTCATATAGGGAACAAACGCCAGTGCCAGCAGGATGGCCGCGGCGTTATCCAGATACAGGCCCCAGGCCAGCAACCAGGATAAGAACCCCAGATACATGGGGTTGCGGCTGTAGCGATAGATGCCATTGGCCACCAGGGCGGAGCTGTGATGGGGGACCCGGGGATCCACCGTGGTTCGGGCCCGGCGGAAACTCACCACCCCGGCGAGAGCCGCCGCGAATCCTATCAGCCCCATCAGGACGCTGTTGTACGCCCGCCAGGAAAGGGGAATACCCAGATCCGGCGTGACCCGGTGCGCCAGCCACATGAGCAGCCCAAACAGGGGCACCAGTGCCAGTGGCGGGATTTTCAGTTCCAGTGAAGTCATTGGGATCTCAACCGCTTTTCCAATCCTTGCCCCACTCAATATCCAGGATACGTCCCTCAGGGTTCACCTGCAGGGTAATGGCCTCCAGCTCCCCATCCCCTTCCATGGGCAGGTACACCCAGTGGCCGAAGGCGTCCTCATCCACCAGCTGCAGGGCCTCGGCCACCGGGGCCACATCCTCGGTATCAAAATGCACTATCATCTCGTCGAAAGCCTGTTCCAGATCCCCCGCGGAAACCTGTTCTGCCAGCTGCGGAGCCAGTAACCCATGGGCGGCGCTAAATTCCCGGGCCGCCAGCATCACACCAAAGCGAATGATGTTCAGCCGGGCGGTGTCATCCAGTGTGGTCATAACAGCATCTCTGGAAATTAGGAATGGAGTTTGTTTTTCAGGTAACGAAACTCTGATATCACTAAACCCTGAGTTTGGCAATGGGTCGCTTCCCGTCTATGCGCGAGCGGCGCTCTCTACAGCGGCTTTTCCCAGAATTCGGCACAACCGGCGGCCGGGTCCAGCTGATAGCGGTGGAAACCCAGGCCTTCATAGAGCCGCCGCGCCGGCTGATTACCGGAAAGTACTTCCAGAGTGAGTTTGCAGCAGCCCCGGCTGCGGGCCTCCGCGGCCACCTGATTGAGCAGGGTCCGGCCCACGCCCATACCCCGGTAATCCCGTTGTACCACCAGGTCATGAACGTTAATCAGGGGGCGGGCAGCGAAGGTGGAAAAGCCCTCCAGGCAATTGGCCAGCCCCACCGCCCGGCTGCCGCGGTAGGCCAGAATACTGAAAGCATGGGGCCGTTTGGCCAGTTCGTTGATCAGGGTTGCCTGCACCGGCTCCGGCGCGCCGCCGCCCATGGGATCAAGGGCGTATTCCCGCAGCAGGCGCAGCAGCGCCCGGGCCTGTTCCGGATCCCGGTAATCCACCAGCCGGGTGTCAACGAACACCGCTGTCCTGAGTGACCGGCTTCAATCGCAGCAGTCGGCCATTGTCTTCGTCCGTCAGCAGGTACAACAGACCATCGGGCCCTTGCACTACATCGCGGATGCGATCCCCCACCGCGTCCTGCAGCATGCGCTCTTCGCCCACCACTTCATTACCATCCAGTTCCAGACGCACCAGCTGGCGGAACTTCAGGGAGCCCACAAACAGGTCACCCCGCCACTGAGGGAAGGCGGTCCCCGTGTAAAAGGTCATACCAGAGGGGGCGATGGAGGGTACCCAGTAATACAGTGGTTGCTCCATGCCTGGCTTCTCCGTACCTTCACCAATTTTGCCGCCGCCGTATTTTTCGCCGTAGGTGATCACCGGCCAGCCGTAGTTTTCGCCGGGTTCAGGAATGTTGATCTCGTCACCGCCCTGGGGGCCGTGCTCGTGAATCCACAGGGCGCCGGTCGTAGGATGCAGGGTGGCGCCCTGAATATTGCGGTGCCCTATGGACCAGATTTCCGGCAGGGCGTTATCCTGGCCCTGATATGGGTTATCCTCGGGAACCCGGCCATCCGGAAAAATACGCACCACTTTGCCGTGGTGGTTATCCAGGGTCTGGGCGTCGTCTTTGGCCGAGAAGCGCTCCCCCAGGGTGATAAACAGATAACCGCCGGAGAATACCAGTCGGGAACCGAAATGGGCGCGGGATACGTATTTAGGCTCCTGACTGAAAATCACTTCCAGTTCACTGAGCTGCCGGCCGTTTAATTTGCCCCGGGCCACTGCCGTGGAGTTGGTCAGGGGCAGGGAACCCGGTTCGGAGTAACTGAAGTAAATCCAGCCCTGATTGGCTGCCACATCCAGCAGTCCCCCCTGACCGCCCACCCAGATTTCCGGCAGGCCCTGCACCGGCTCACTGAGCTTGCCATCCTCGAAGATACGTAGCTGACCGGAGCGTTCGGTTATCAGAATGCGGTCCGGGGTGACAAAGGCAAGGCCCCAGGGGTGATCCAGGCCGCTGGCCAGGGTTTCCACCACAAAACTGGCCTGTTGGGTCTCGATGGGTGCAGGGCCGGTGTCAGCCGCGGACGGCTCCCCTGCGGTGGCTGAGCTGCCGCCGTTGCAGGCAGTTAAGGCGCTTGCCGTCAGCAACAGCAGCGACAGGTTTCTCACAACAGACAGCAAGGGGACCTCCCTGCGGTATTAACCGCCGAATTCGGTAATAAACTGATCCAGCCGGTCCACCATGTTCATGGAACCCAGAAACAGCGGGCAGCGCTGATGCAGGCTGGTGGGCTCAATATCCAGTACCCGCTGCCCCGGCCCCGCCAGGGCCTTGCCACCGGCCTGCTCAATGAGAAATGCCATGGGATTGCACTCATACAACAGGCGCAGCTTGCCGTTTGGGTAGCGGCTGGAAGTGGGGTACAGATAGATGCCACCCTTGATCAGATTGCGATGGAAGTCCGATACCAGGGAGCCAATATAGCGCGACGTATAGGGGCGTTTGGTTTCGGCATCCTCCTCCTGGCAGTACTTGATGTATTTTTTTACCCCTTCCGGGAAGTGCACATAGTTGCCTTCATTGATGGAGTAGATGGTGCCATCGGCGGGAATCTGTAAATTGGGATGGGAGAGGCAGAACACGCCGATGGTGGGGTCGTAGGTGAAACCGTTGACGCCGTTGCCAGTGGAGTACACCAGCATGGTGGAAGAGCCGTATACCACATAGCCGGCAGCGATCTGGGCGTGACCGGGCTGCAGAAAATCCGCCTCGGTGACCTGGGTGCCCACCGGTGAAACCCGGCGGTAAATGCTGAAAATGGTACCCACGGAAACGTTGACATCAATATTGGAAGAGCCGTCCAGGGGGTCGATCAACACCACGTATTTGCCTTCGCGGTTTTTGGTTTCCTGGAACTTGACGAATTCCTCTTCCTCTTCGGAGGCGATGCCGCACACCACGCCACGCTGGGCCAGGGCGTTCTTGAACCGTTCATTGGCGTAGACATCCAGCTTTTGCTGTTCTTCGCCCTGCACATTGTCATCGCCGGCGGCTCCGGTAATATCCGCCAGGCCGGCTTTGTTGATTTCGCGGTGGAGTATTTTGGCCGCCAGGCGGATGGAGGAAAACAGCGAACTCAGTTCGCCGCTGGCATGAGGGTATTCCATCTGCCGGTCAATGATGAACTCACCCAGGGTCTTAATGATTTCCATTAGAAGTCATCCCATATGGTTGGAAACACGCCTTGCAAAGCCGGTGTCAGAAACCGTTGCATAAAATGGGATCATACCGGTTTCAGGATGGCTTCACCAGCACCGGCCACTGGCGGCGTCGTGGAGTCAAGCAGGCCGTTTGACCCGACGGCAGGCGCCGGGTCGGAGGCGTGGCGCGGTCAGATTGAGGTATTGGCTTTGTCACCCACCAGACGGGTGAGCAGAGCCAGCCCTTTGTCCCGCAGTTGCTGACTGTCCTTTTGCGAGGGATGGAAATCCGGCCGGTAATAGCTCAGGTAATGTTTGCCCAGCTCCGCCGCCAGATCGCGGTGTTGCCACAAGCCCTTAAGCCGCTGGCCCAGGGACCATTTCCGCGCTCGCGGCTGATGGCGACTGGCATGCAGCAGTTGCATGGTATGCATGGTGGAGAAAAAGGTGAACAGCACGGTGGTGACCATCATTTCGCTGACCCGGGTCCAGTAGTCACCCACCTGCTCCTGATAGACATCGAAAGCCACGGCCTTGTGCTCGCTTTCTTCGATGGCATGCCAGATCCACAGGGGTTGCAGGCGTTTGTCCACGCCGTCGATCAGTTCCGGATGCGCCAGCAGGGTCTCGGCAAACAGGGCGGTGAAATGCTCCAGGGCACAGGTTTTTGCCAAGATGCGTTCAGGAGAGTAAATTTCTTCCTGGCGACCCAAACCGATGCGGGTAAAGTTGTCGATCTTATCCACCGGTATGCCCTTGCGGGTCATCATCGTGTTAAAGGCTTCGTGTTCCTTGCCGTGGTGGGCTTCCTGGCCGATGAAGGCTTTTACCCGCTGGCGCAGTTCCGGATCCCGCAGTGCCTTTTGAAAATGGCGCACCGAGCGCATGAACATACGTTCGCCCTCGGGGAAGGTGCCGGACATGGCGGTGAGAATCATGGTGCGCAGGGGGTCGCCGGCGAACCAGAACAGGGGGATATTGTCATCAAATTCAAAATCCATGCGGCGCACTGGAATGGCGTCAGTGCCAATACGTTTGGCGTTTTGATGCGCGGCGGCGGTCATAACAGTTTCCTCCTGGACGGTATCGGGTCTCATCTTAACTGCTTCCAGTATAGGAGAGCTGTACACTGACAGCCCTGTCCCCTGGTGCATAAAATCAGTCAGATCAGGCCAGTTTGTGCGGGGTCCGTGAGCGGTACGGATCCCGGGGCAATCATCCACAAAAAGGTTGAACCATGCAGGATATTGAGGCAATAAAACAACTAAAAGCCCGTTACTTTCGACTCTTGGACACCAAGCAGTGGGACGGGTTTCGTGAACTGTTCACCAGCGAGTTCGTCAGCGACACCCGGGGGTCCGGTGGTAAAGTTATTGAGGGCGGCGATGAGTTCGTGGCCTTCGTTAAGAAGACCCTGGGCGCAAATCCTACGGTGCATCACGGCCATATGCCGGAAATCGAACTGACCGGCGAGGGGCAGGCGCGGGGCATCTGGGCCATGGAGGATCTGGTGCGGTTTCTGGGCTTTATCGATCTGCGGGGCTATGGCCACTATCATGAAGCGTATCGCAAGGTGGATGGGCAGTGGCGGATTCATTACTCCCGCCTGACCCGCTTGCGGTTGGATGTGCGCATATGGGTACTGCCAATCAAGATACCTCAGTTTGTTATTGCCGGGATGCAGCGCCAGGCGGAGGCCCCGGCCGGAAGGGACCCGGCCTGAGCGACTCCGTCGGAGCGGAAAGGCCCTGGCAACTGCCTGAGAAACTGGAAAGGAGGAGAATGATGAACGCCAGACTGGTGCTCACGGTGTGGCTGGTTGTGCTGATGCTGGTGGGGTGCGCGGGAACCGGGGACGCGAACGTTCCCACGCCCCTGATGGCGGGCGATTTTGAACGGGTTCTGCTGCTGGCCGACCGGCCCCGTCATTATCGACTCCACGTTCCTCCGGCCGCGGCCCGGGGGGAACCGCTGCCATTGGTGATCATGCTCCATGGTGGTGGCGGCAGCGGTAAGGCGGCAGCGACTCAAACCGGTTGGAGCGCCAAGGCGGATCAGGAAGGTTTTTTGGTGGTCTACCCTGACGCCTTGCCTCCCAATCCGGACCGGCGCAGCAGTTTTGTGTTCAACCCCCAGTTATGGAATGACGGTTCCGACCGCTTTTACCACGGTCAGGCCGAGGTGGATGATGTGGCCTTTATACAGGCCCTGGTGGATGAGCTGGCGGCCCAATTCCCATTGGACCGCGGGCGGGTATATGTCACCGGATTTTCCAACGGCGCTTCCATGAGCTTTCGGGTTGCCGCCGCCCTGCCTGAAACAATCAGCGCTATCGCGCCGGTGGCGGGTGCTCTTTGGTTCGATCCGCCCCGCCTGTCGCCGCCGGTGCCCATGCTTTATATCACCGGTACTGAGGATTCGCTGAATCCCCTGGACGGCGGTGTGCCCAGGCTGGCCAACGGCGGCAGTGACCAGGTGCGGTCCAAGGCCAAGCCGCCAGTGCGGGAGTCGGTGGAAAAATGGGCCCGGGCGCTGAAATGTCAGTCCCAGCCGCAGCAGGTCGTGGCGCCCGCCGGGGTCAGTCGTGAGCGCTTTGGACCCTGCGCCGGTGATACTGAGGTGGTTTATATCCAGGTGGAAGGGCTGGGTCATACCCGGGCCGGTGGACGCAGTCTGCTGCCGGAATTTATGGTGGGGGCCCGTTCCGATGTGATTGGTGCCACCGATGTGATCTGGGAGTTTTTTCAGCGGTATCAGCGCTCCGCAGCGGTTACGCCCGGGGTTGGTGCGGCGGGGAACGCAGCGCCGGATTCCGTCGAGGAATGATCGGGGGTCTCTTTGGTGATATATTTGGCAATGCACTCGATAGCTGCAATATCCAGACAAAAAAGGGAAGCCCTAAATTATGTTCAGTCATCTGATGCTTGGCGCCAATGATGTGGCCGCTGCAAAACAGTTCTACGATGCCATACTGGTGACCCTGGGGCACCCCGCCGGCAACATTGACGACAAAGGCCGTTGCTTTTATGTGACACCCACGGGTGTGTTAGGGATTACCAGACCCATTGACGGTAACCCGGCTACCCATGCCAACGGGGGTACGGTGGGATTCACGGCGCAGAACGAAGCGGAAGTGGATGCCTGGCATGCGGCTGGTTTGGCCAACGGCGGTAGCGAATGCGAGGATCCGCCGGGAATTCGGGAAACCTCCTTTGGCCCGATCTATGTGGCGTATCTGCGTGATCCGGCGGGTAATAAACTTTGTGCCATGTACCGGCCGGCAGCCTGAACGGCTACCGGCCATTGGCGCTTATTCAGGATCGAACAACGTAGTGGCTTCCGCCGCGGCGATAATCAAGTCGGCGTCTTCCGCCATCAGATAGCCGTCAGCCACCGCCTGTAGTGCGGAGTCGGTAACGGCCGCTACATAATGCGCTTTGCCTGCGTACAGTGAATTCAGGGTGGCCCGGTCGAAGAAGCGGGTTTCACCAAACAGGAAGCAGATATCCGATTCGTTCTGCTCGCTGGAGTTGTCCCCGGACATCAGTGCCACCGGTACGTCCATGTAGGGGCTGCTGACACCGCCGATGGCATTGCCCAGGGAATCCCGCTCAATGGCATCCTCGCTGGCGTTCACCAGCAGCCGCGGTGCCGACGGTGGCGGCGTGCCGTTTATCAGCCACTGGTTCAACGCGTGCAGTGCGGCGTGGCCCAAAAAATGATGCTGGGGGGCCGTGTTAATGGGATCCGGACAGAAGCCCATCACCAGGCTGGGATTGTAGGTCTCATAGATTTTGGCCGCAGCCACTTTGCCTTGATCCAGGCCACCGGCGGTGGTTAGGTACAGATCCGCATGGGCGGTACCCGCCACCTCCCACAGTCGGAAACCGGGGCTGTCGGGCTGGCGGCTGCTGTAGGCGCCCAGTTTAAACAGGTCGGTTTCCGTCTGCAGGTTCAGCACCGGTTTGCCCAGGTCATCCCGCACCGTCACCACTTCCGGCGTGGTAATGTATTCCTGGGGCGCCTGGGACAGGGGCGCCGAGGCACCGCCAAAGTCCGGAATAAAGCCCAGTCGACTGTGAATAAAATATCCGTCAAACAAATCCTCAGTGGGTTCGAAAGCGTTGGCATAGGTCAGTAGCCGGGTGGCGGACTGGGATTCCCCGGCGGCAATCAAACGTTCCACCTGCAGATCCCCCAGGGGTGCCTCCCCCACCGGATTACGAATGGCCCGCGCCGCCTGGGAGAATATATCGTAAGAGAAACTGTCACCGGGATGGGACAGAGTGGCGTAGCGCAGGATATTGATCAGTTTCAGGGGAATGGAAAATCCCAGTGGCGTCGGCAGGGGCGGCTCGCCACCCTCCACGCAAATGCGCTGGGTGGAAATGCCCACCCAGGCGTAACCCCGGCGCAGGATTTCATTATGCAGCATCAGCCAGTCGGTGGCAGTGTCCACGCCGCCGGTGACATTGAGCCATTCCACCACCACGGTGCCATTGAAATCTTCGGGATTCTGCGGCCGGTACACCAGCATGCGGGTGTTGTATTGCGCCGTGGCGGCCGGCTCCACTGACCACTTGCCATCACTGGTAAGGGGAGCGGTATTGACATAGGAACGGGCTTCACCCCGGAAAAAGTATTCCTGCTCCACATAGTCGTAAGGCGCCAGGGAAAAATAGGTGCCGGCCACGAAGGAAGGCCCCAGATTGGGCGCCTTGCTCACCACCGCATTGGGATACTCGGCCTCCAGTTGCGGCTTACAGGCGAGCAAGGCGGGGAGAGCGGCGGCCAACAGCAGGAGCCAGCCGGCGGTACGCTGAAATGTCATGGTTGAACTCACTTCTGTTTTTGTTTTTTTTGGTACTGGCTGCAAGCAGCGTGTCTGACTGTGTCGAACCCGAGACCGGCTACGGCACAGTCAGTGTTTGCTGGTGTTACAGCAAGGTATCCAACAGGCGCGCCATCAGATTCCAGTCGCCGGGGGTGCATTCGGCACACACCGTATCGGCGGTCGGTTCATCATAGGCTTCCGGCGATCCATACAGCACCAGCTCCATCCAGTTCAGTCCGATTTGCGCCACCTCTTCCAAAATTGATGCGGTGGTGGATACTGTCACATGACCACCGATGGTGCGATTTACCACCATGGCGGGAATGTCCTGTGACATGCGTTCGTAATCGGTTCGCGCGGGGCCGCCGGCAATGTCGGTGCTGCCGCCGATCACATAACCTACCGGCACGTCGATGGCTTCCATAACCGAGCGGCTGGAACTGCCGATGGCGCTGGAACCGGAGAGTACAAACACCGCGCTCACCCGGGGATCCTGTGCGGTAAGACCCAGGGCGGTGATACCGCCACAGGAGTTGCCCGCGGCCACGATGCGATCATGGTCGAGCATATCGTTGTAGGGGGACTTTTGAATGTCCCAGTCAATCAACGCCCCGTGATCGGCCACATTGGTTTGTCCCAGAGCGCCACCCTGGTTGGCTGGCGCCTCTGACAGGGCCAGTACCACGTACCCTGCCGCGGCCCAGTTCTTGAACAGGGGCTGCCAGGGGAAATCACTGCGGAAGCAGCCGCCATTGGCCCACACAATCACCGGCAGCAGCTCACCCCGGGCTTCGATGGCTTCGGCCATATCGGCGGGGCGATAGCCGCTGAACCAGGGCTCTTCATTGGGGTTTTCCTGCAATACGTTGAAGCCGGATCCAGTATAGGCATACTCGCAGCCGGC
The DNA here is from genome assembly GCA_002701845.1 of Pseudomonadales bacterium. Lineage (GTDB taxonomy): Bacteria > Pseudomonadota > Gammaproteobacteria > Pseudomonadales > Ketobacteraceae > Ketobacter. Next base: position 34,503 of record NZXG01000020.1, on the reverse strand, counting down.
AAGTAGTAACTGGCTGCACAGCCCCACCAGCAACAGCAGGTTGCGCAGGCTTTTCTGCAGGGACAGGCCCAGCAAGGGGCGGGAGGAATATCGGTTTCCCGGGGCGTGATGTGTTTACAGGTTGCACGCGATCCTTCGTGGTAAACATGGTGACAGTCTCTTTTGTTGTTATGTTATAAAAAGGATTGAGTAATTATGTTGTTATCGGTTGATCTGCTTCGGGTGATGGTGAAGGCCACATACCCGTTCGTGACTCAAGCGTCATGTTATAGCGTGACAAGCGGATAGTAAATTGGGTGGCCCGCCCAGTGGCCTTTTTGCGCTGGGGAAATGGCCCCTTGGGGGTAATGCAACAGCTTGATAAAAACATCAGCCCCGCGGCGGCAGTGGCCTAGCCGAGCGACAAGGCAATAATGAGCAAAAAGGTTTTTTTTGTAACTTCTGTTAGCTGTACAGGAGGCGCTTTACTGCGTTCAGTCGGGTGATCGGCGCTCAGGTGGGATTGGCACCGGTGTACCCTTCAGCGATTTTCCGGCCCCGGGATTCTCTCCACCTGTACCTGTTGCCAAACCGGCAATACTGCTGGGCCGAATTGAGTGTAAATAGAGACATCCGCCGCGTCCCGGCCGTAGCCAATGCTGATGTAACCGGAACGTTTTTGCCTTTGGGTGGCATCAAACGTATACCAGCGTCCGCCCACGTAGGCTTCGAACCAGGCATGTAAGTCCATGGGGTGGAGTTGATGCAGATAGCCCACCACCATCCGCGCCGGGATGGCCAGGGCCCGACACAGGGCGATGCCCATGTGCGCCAGATCCCGACACACACCGAACTGCCGTTGATTCACTTCCACTGCAGAGATTGGAGTAGTGCTGGTGCCGGGCTGGTAATCAATATGCTGGCGTACCCATTCCTCAATGGTCTGGATCTGGTCGTAGCCCAACAGGCAACCCTGCGTGATGTCCAGTGCCATGTCACCGAAGCGGTCGGCTTCGCAATAGCGGCTGGGTAACAAATACACCAGAACATGGTCCGGCAGATTCTGGGCCTCCACGAAAGGCGCACCGGGCGCGATGTCCAACGCTTCCTGAATCGCCACCTCTGCCATGGTGTAAATGGAAAACTCGCCCACTGGCGCCGTAAGCCGCTGGCACAGGTTACCGTAATCGTCGGTGAACTCCATCACCGGCACCATCGGCTGCAGCCGGTATTCTTCCCGGGCAATCCATTGTTGAGCGCCGCTACGGGGGCGCAGCATCAGAATAAAGGGGGAGGGTAATGCCATTTCAAAATGCATTTCGCAACTGGCACGTAACCACATAGGCGGCCTCATCCATCGGAGTGTGGGTTGTCGTTGGCGGGTAAGGTTTCAAGCCTATGGGATCGTGGGAGACGGTGCCAGACGGAGTTACAGAAAGAAACAAGCGGTGAGACAGCCTTGCCCGTCCCAGTGTCGGCTTTCTTTACATCTTGGAGATGGTCGGTGGAGAAGGCCGGCGTCAACTATCTGATGTTCTGAGCAAAAAACATACCGGCCTGAGTTTTGCCTAATATTTGAACAGCTGGACTCACCAAGAGGTTAGCCATGAAACCATTGCACTCTATTGTCGCCGCGCTTCTGTTGGGCGCCGGCACTCTGGCCCAGGCGGGCATTATTGATTACGACTTCACCACCTGCGGCGCCAGTGGCGCGACCGGTGGCACTCAGGCCATGTGTGACGCCACTTATAGCGGCACCTCCCTGGAGGGCATGGTCACCGTCAATCAGGGCATCCAGAGCTGGACCGTACCCACCACCGGGCGCTATTCCATTACCGCCGTGGGGGCCCAGGGCTTTTCCGGGCAGGCCGGTTATGACGGCGGTTTAGGGGCTCTGGTATTCGGTACCTTCGACTTCAGTGCCGGCACCATGCTGCAGCTCCTGGTGGGCCAGCAGGGTGTGGGCACCAAGGGGACTGAAGGTGGCGGTGGTGGCGGCTCGTTCGTGGTGAACAGCGTCAATAGCCCGTTGCTGGTGGCCGGTGGCGGCGGTGGTACGCGTACCTCTGTGAGCCAGAATGGCAATGATGCCAGTGCTACCCGGTACGGCACCAGCGCCAGCGGTTCCAGCCCCGTGGGTGGCGGGGTGGAAAAGACCACTGACCTGGGTCTGGGTGGCGATGTCTCCTCCAGTAGCTGGGGTTCCGGCGGGGCCGGCTTTTACGGTGACGGCGCTGATGACGATCCCTCGGATCAGGGGGGCACCGCTTGGCTGAACGGCATGCTGGGTGGTACAGGCACCTGCGGCGCAGCCGAGGGCGGCTTTGGCGGCGGTGGCGCCGGTGGTTGTTATGGCGGCGGCGGTGGCGGTGGCTACTCCGGGGGCGACGGTGGTCGGGTGGCCGGCGGCGGCGGCTCCTTCTTTTCCGGAATGGATGCCTATGCCCTGGCAGGCCTGGGCACGGGCGACGGCTCGATTCTGATCGAACTGGTGGAGGATTACAGCGGCCCGGTGGCGGTGTCCGAGCCGGCCACGCTGCTGCTGCTGGGTTTGGGCCTGGCGGGTCTGGGCTGGCAGCGACGTAAAGGCCGGGGCTAACGGCACACCGATCCATTGAAGCGAAAAAAGCCCTGTATAGCGCAGGGCTTTTTTGCGTCGAAAGCTTTTCTCAGGCAACACCTCCTGGCTATTTCAATTTGCCGCAAACTTCTTTAATGTCGGGGAACCGTTGGCAAGGGTTTCTCTCTTGCCGGGAACCGTTTATTACCAACTGAAGAAGGAATTTGTCATGGCCACAGTGAGCATGAAGGGCAGCACTTTTGAAACTGTCGGTGAGCTGCCGGAAACGGGCAGCAAGGCGCCGGCATTCAATCTGGTGCAGGGGGACATGTCCGAGCTGACCTCCGAGGCCCTGGCGGGCAAACGTTTTATTCTCAATATTTTTCCCTCCATTGATACTCCCACTTGCGCCAATTCGGTCCGCGCCTTTAACAAGAAGGCGGCGGCGCTGGACAACACCGAGGTGGTTTGCGTGTCGGCGGATCTGCCGTTCGCTTTGACCCGGTTCTGTGGTGCCGAGGGTATCGACAACGTGAAGGTGGCTTCCAGTTTTCGTTCCGGCTTTGGCCAGGATTACGGCGTGACTTTCAAGGATGGGCCGTTGCACGGTCTATTGTCCCGCGCCGTGGTGGTGGTGGATGAAAGCGGCAAAGTACTGCACACCGAACAGGTGCCGGAACTGGGTGATGAGCCGAATTATGACGCCGCCCTGGCCGCGCTGGGCTGACCTGAAACTGCCGCTGCTGAGCTGGCTGGCAGCCGCAGTCCTGCTGTTGGCCGGCTGCTCTGTAAGGGCGGAAGAAGATAAGCCATTCAGTATTGAGCCGGTGAAAGGCAATGTTTACCGGGTGCTGGCGGGTCACTATCGCTCGGTGTTTATGGTCACTGACGCCGGTATCTTCGTGGCCGACCCCATCAACCCTGCAGCGGCCCGCTGGCTCAAGTCGCAGTTGCAGGCGCGCTTCGATGCCCCTGTTCGTTACCTGGCCTACAGTCACAGCCATCCTGACCATGCTCTGGGGGGGGAGGTGCTGGATGGTCCGGCCGTCACTGTCATCGCCCATGTACGCGCCGCCGAAGACATGGCGTGGACGCGTCTGCCCACCGCCCGGCCGGAAGTCAGGTTTGCCGATCAGCTGACCGTTACGCTGGGTGAATCGTCGGTGCAGTTGCAGTACTACGGGCCTAACAACGGGCGCGGTTCCGTCAGTATGCGCTTTATGCCCGCCAATGTAATGTTTGTGGTGGACTGGGTGCTGGTGGGGCGGATGCCTTATCGCAACTTTCAGGGTTACGACGTCCATGGCGTCATCCGTTCCACCCGGGCTTTGTTGGCGCAGCCGCGGTTTGATGTCTTTGTAGGTGGTCACGGTGACGTGGGTACCTGGGAGGACGTTAAGTTCTATCTGGGTTACATGGAGGCCTAATACGCCGGGGTGCGGGGCGGTATGCTGGCGGGCAAAACTCTGGCGGACCTGCAACGGGAACTGCGGTTTCCCAAGTACAGCGGCCTGCGCATGTATCAGGAGTGGCTGCCGGAAAATATAGCGGGCGTGTACGACATGCTGATCAATGACGCCTATTTCCACCTGCGGGAGGGTGTGCAGGCTGAGCCCTGACAGCACTGTTGCCGGCCCCCGGGTTTTTATTGCCGGTCTTAGGCTTCGCCCACCCGGGGTGCCGGGTGGGCTTCGCCCAGGCCCCGGTCCTGGCCCCAGCTGCGGCTGATGTAAGCTTTGATACGCTCCACGGCGTCGGCGCTGACCTGGGCCGGCTCGCCGCGCTCCTGAGTGTCGTAATGGAAGATGTAAATGCGGGAGGCGAACTGCTCGAACTCCAGTGAGGACTCGCCAAACTGTTCGCCGTTGTTGGCTGTGCTCACTACCACCCCATCCCCCCAGTCCTGACCGCTGTCATTGTTGGGATTGAAAAAGTACACCCGCATGACGCCCTTGGGATCCAGGGCGGCGCGCTGAATGGTGATGGCGTGCCAGCCGATAAAACGGGCGGCACTGTCGGTCACCGCCAAACCCGCCGGCTGGGGATGGATCAGTGGCTGGTTGCCATTGAAATAGGGGTGATAGTAAGCGTAAAAGTGCCGGATGAAATCCTCGATATCCACAATGGTGCCGGTGCCAACATCCACATTGATGCGAAAGCCCCGGCCCACCCGCCAGCCATGAAACTCCGGGTTGATCCAGCGATGAGGATCGCCTTCCCGCCCCAGGCACAGGCGGCCCATCTCGTTGTAGATATAATCCAGGTGCGGCACCAGGACGATGGACACTGGATCCAGGTCCACCGGCAGGGGCTGCAGCGCGTTGGTCAGTACCGGGCTGGAGCTGATGGGTTGCCCTTCAAAATGCATGACAATTTCATCGTCCCGGGCCGCGCAGGTAATCAGCTGCAACAGGAAATCCGGATCGATGTAAGACCAGATGGAAATAGCCCGGGCGGACTGGCAGGTGGGGTTGTTACCCTGGCCAATCCCCAGGGGCAGGCCCAGCACCAGCACCACCCCTTCCAGCAGGCGGGTGCGGGGTGGCACCGCATTACCAAATACCGTGCTCAGGCGCTGGCTTGACCACTCCGACAGCGGCAGTCCGATTTGCCGCCAGAGCGACGGCGCCACCGCCGGCTGATAGAGGATACCGCGCTCCAGCAGCAGGGTCAGTCCGAACACTGCCTGGGGGGTATCCGCGGTAATGGCGTGTTGCACCAGGGCCATCACCAGGTCGTGATAACACAACAGACAGTCGCGACCGGTGCCGGAGAGCCCCAGGGCATCCACCAGCAAATGGGCGTGGTGTTCACAGATAAAGCGTACGAATACCGCGTGATAGGGGGATACCAAACCGGTATCGTGCATGGCCCGGGCAAAACCATAGGCCTCGGACTGCAGTGCACTGCTGTCCACATTGCCCAGGCGCTCCAGGTACACCTGAACGCCGGGGTCTTCCCGGCACAATTGAGTGGGGCCGTAGAGACTGCTGACCAGGCGCTCAGTGCCCTGCATCAGGGTCTCGCCGCCACCGTCGCCATTGACGCTGAAGTTGGCGGAGCCGCGGCAGATGGCGATCTGGGTGATCATCTGTTTCACCGCATCCACCTGCACCGGCCGCTGGCGCAGGATGCGCCAGATCTCGGCAATCAGCTTGTCGATAATGTGTTCGTAGCCGATACGCTCGGCCAGATGTTGCAGCAGCGCCCGCGGCACCTGGGCCAGGCGCCCCTGCAGGGTGCGCTCGGCCTCGCTGGGGGGCGAGAACAGCATGGCCAGGTTCATGGCCAGTACCTGGGTCAGGTAGTGGTGCGCCTGTTCTGCGGAAATCAACTCGTGCTTGTAATCGCCCAGGGCCACTGCCAGTAGGCGCAGCTCGCTCAGGGACTCAATCACCACCACGGTACTGTCCGGACTGGTCAGCGCGTGACAGGTCAGGGCCGGCAGCAGAATCTGGGGGTAGGCCCAGTCGGTACCGGCGAATACCCCGGCCTGCTCCAGGGCGGGTGCCCGCTGTTCCAGCTCGGCGGCACCGCCGGCCAGCAGCAGGCGCCGGGCATTATCCAACACCGGGCTCAGTTTTGCCGGTTTGGCGAAATCACGGGCAGCCGCCAGCCGCTCAACACTGGCGTCCAGGTGCTGGCACAGGCGGGCCCGCTTTTCTTCTAGCAATGATTCGGAATCCGACATCGATTTTTTGGATTCGTCCGTAATGATTTGAATCTAGTGTACTACACGTAGAAATCCAACTCTTCCTGACGTTTCAGTAGCCGGTGCATTTCCTTGGGGTCTTCGCCCCGGAAGTAAATCAGCCCCCAGTGCGTGCCAAAGGCCGTACGCTTGGTGACCGTTTCCTGCACCGGTGGCGTCAGCTCATGGGATTCGAAGTAGGGGTGATCTTCGGTCTCTTCCGGGATTTCCAGGCGGCTCACCACGCGCCGCCGGGGGTAAACCCCGAAACATCCGGCGTAGCCGTCGGCGTCGACGATTTCCCGGGGGAAGAACGCCTTGATCTCTTCGGGCGTTGTTTTGGGATCAAACACCAGTTCCAGGGCCTGGTAGGCGTTGAAACCATACACCCGTTCCAGCAGCTCGAACACTTTAAAGCCCGGCGGCCGGTAAGCCACTTCGCCAAAATACATTTCGCCGTCATTGGTAACGAAGTATTCCGGGTGTACGAATCCAAAGTCGATGTCGAACACTTTGATCAGCTTTTCAATCTGCTGTCGGATCTGGTCACGGTATTTTTCCAGCTCCGGCGATGCAGGCACATGCACAGAGTAACCCAGTCGCACATACTCGGAAATGTTGAGGAAGCAGATTTCGCCATTGTGAATCCAGGCTTCCACCGCAAACTCCCAGCCGTCCAGGTGGGATTCGATCAGGGCAGGAAACTCTTCGTCCGGGATGGCATCCACGTCATCCGGGGTGCGAATCACCCGGTGACCCAAACACCCGGCCTTGTCGAAAGCCTTGAAGTGAATGGGGTCGTTGGGGTCGCCGTCCAGTTTTAGCAGGGTCTGATTCACCCGTCGCAGAAAGCGAATAACGTCATCGCGATCATGCGCTTCTTCGAAGATGCCGACCCGGATACCGCCCAGCTGGGCCCGGCGCTTCATCAGGGATTTGTCCCGCATCAGCATGGACTGGCCCAGCAATCGCGGCTTGTCCAGCAACACAGAATTGATGGCGCCTGCCCACTCCACGGTTTCTTCGTACAGGGGGATTGCCACATCCACCCCCTGTTGTTTGAGCTTTTCCGCTATTTCCATGGAGCGCTCGTTGAGACGTTCGAAATTCCAGGGCATGTAGGGAATATCATGCTGTTTGCAGTAGTCCTCTGCCCAGTCCGGCGCCACTACGATATAGCGCCGATCAAAATCCGCCGCGGCCTCCACGGCATTCAGACTCCAGCCCAGCAGTGCCACATAACCCTTTTCCGGATTCGGTTCCATAGCTCCCTCGTTGCATTGGCGGCCCGGACCCGATTGCGTCCGCGCCGCGGTGAATGTTTGTTGGGGATCGCCCGCCAACATCCCTTATTCACCCTACCGGTCTTGACCGCGGGTTGCAATTTTAGGCTTGATTCTATTGCACGATATCAACGGGATAAACAGCAGATTTGCTGGCGTTCGGGTTTAATTGCTTCATTTTGCCTACCAGTTGCGACAAGGTCTGCTGACGGTTTCCGGGCGAGGGATGGGTGCTCAGAAATTCCGGGGGGCCACCACCGCCGGCCCGCTCCATCTTCTGCCACAGGGAAACCGCGGCTTCCGGCGCGTAACCGGCGCGGGTGGCCAGCTCGATGCCAATCCGGTCAGCCTCGGATTCCGCAGTACGGCTGTTGGGCAGTTGCAGCGCGAGTTTTGCCGCCAGGGCTGCCCCGGTGAGAGCGATGGCATTGTTATCCGAGGCCGCCCCCGCCGCGGTTATCCCCAGGTTAATGGCCATGGCCCGGGACATTTGCTCGGCAGTGTGATTGGCCAGGGCGTGGCTGATTTCATGCCCCATAATCTGTGCGATCTCCGCGTCAGTGAGATTGAGCTGCTGAATAATGCCGGTGTAAATGGCCATGCGGCCCCCGGCCATGCACCAGGCGTTGAGGGTATCCGGAGCCTCGATAATGGCAACACTCCACTCCCAGTCGCGGGTACGGGGGTACATTTTCACCGCTTCGGTCACCAGGCGTCCGGTAATGGTTCGAATGCGTTCCACGGTTTGGGGATTCCGCACCAGTTTATTTTCCTCTTCCAATTGCTCCATGGTGGCCAGGTACGCGGTTTTGGATTCCACGATGGCGGATTCAGGGGGAATCAACATGAGTTGCTTGCGACCGGTGGGACTGGTGGCGCAGGCCACCAGCAGCAAACCGATAATCAGCGGATAGAACCATTTGTTCATGGGATCAGCATCCTTAGGGCTGTAAGTTTGGCTGCCATTATACGGCAAGGGGGATGACAGCATAGGGCAAGGGGCCTCGCCGTGGCGGGTAATACTGCCCCGAGTGCAGGGGCCGGAGAATGGTTGCCCATCAATTGACTTCTGGGCCGCCGGTGGGTTAAACCGGTGTTTTCGGCTTTGCCGCGACGGGGCGCTCGCACATGCGTACAGTGTTAACGGTGATCAGTTTGCTGTGGCTGACAATCATGGCGGGTTGTACTGGAATGACGGTGGGGGCGGCCTCGGGTGAAGAACCCAAAGAGGTGGACCTGAACCTGGATGGCAGCTCGTCCACGGACGACGCCACCGGCGCTCCGGAGGACACCAGCGTAGGGGCGGATGGGGGAGCGCCAGAAGAAGCCGCAGCCGGTGCTGACAACACTGAGACCGGCGCCGGAGCGGAGCCGGAACCGACTCCGGACCTGGTGCCACCCCCTCTACCACCCCCTTTACCCCCGCCACCACCGGTCAACGGGGCCGGCCACCCGCTTGGTCCGCGGCCGCCGGATGCGTCACAGGAACAGCCTACCGAGTCCGCAGCACCCGCCCCGGACGAGGTCGCTGCGGCGCCGGATCAGGCCGCAGGGGAGGTGGCCCGTGATCGCGAGGCCCTGGAGCAGTTCAGAGTGCGCCTGTCCGTGGAGGAGCATATGACCCTACCGGGCCCCCCGGGGGAACTGCGGGTGTGGATTGGCGACCCGGACTATGACGCAGCGCCAGCGTCGGATATGGCCACGGATACCACGGACATACCGGCCCTGGGTCAGGCGGCACGGGTGGAGCCTTTTGCGCCCGCCTTTACCCTGGCGCCTCCCCGCACCGAGTGTATCCGTATTCACCCCAGTGGGTCCGAGGTGCAGTTCCAATTGACCCCCACGGACACCGGTGTGTTCAAAGTGGGGGCCACGGTTTATCTGTTTGCAGATGCCGGCTGCCAGGGCACCCCTATTCCCAAATCCGCCGCCACCCTGCAGGTGGAGGTGGCAGTGAATACGGCCAAGGTGGTAAAAGAGCGCAGTGGTGAACTGGGGCAGGTGGCCTGGGAAAAATTTCTGGAGTTCTGGGGGGCGGCGGTGGCTCTGATCCTGGCTGCGGTGCTATTCTTGCTTCGCAAAACGCTGAAACGCTGGTTTGGTTTTGAAAGCGGTTAAGCTGCGCTGCTAGGATAGGTGGAATGACGAAGGATTCATCACAGTCACCCCAGGTGGCATTTGTCTCTCATGGAGGAGGTCCCACACCCCTGCTGGGTGCCGAGGGGCATCAGCAAATGGTCAGTGGGGTGCAGGCCCTGGCGGGCACTTTACGTCGACCATCCGCGATTATGGTGATCAGCGCCCACTGGGAGGCGCCAGGCCCGCGGTTAACCGCTGGGCCCCGGCCGCAATTGATCTACGATTATCACGGTTTCCCCCCGGCGGCCTATGACATTCAGTACCCGGCCCCCGGCGCCCCTGAGCTGGCGCAACAGGCAGCAGCACAATTGCAGCGCCAGGGCTTTGCGGCGGAGGCCGACGGCGAGCGCGGTTTTGATCACGGTATGTTTGTGCCGTTGAAACTGATGTTTCCGGAGGCGGACATTCCCTGTGTCCAGCTGTCGTTGCTGGCGGACCTGGATCCCGGGCGGCATATGGCGCTGGGGCAGGCATTGGCGCAACTGGATTATCCGGGGTTATTGATTCTGGGATCCGGGCTGACCTTCCATAACCTTCGGGCGTTTTCCAGCCCTAACAATTCCGAATCCCGCACCATGAACGAGTCATTTGAAGCCTGGCTGATGGACACCTGTTCCAACACCCGGCTGACGGAGACAGAACGACATAAGAAACTGGCGCACTGGGTACGGGCGCCCTTCGCCCGCTATTGCCATCCGCGCGAGGAGCATCTGTTACCCCTGCACGTATGTTATGGTGCGGCGCAGAGGGCCTGCGACCAGGTCTATCAAATGCAGATCCTGGGCAAGCAGGCCAGCGCCTATCGCTGGGACTGACACGCTGAATGGCGGGGCCATTGGCGCAGCCCCGGGCGGTATCAGCCGTTGCGAATTCCGGCTTCGATACGTTCACCGATGGCGGGATCGATCTGCTTCCAGTACTCAAATGCCCGCTCCAGAACCGGCTCGGAAACACCATCACTGAGATGACCCACCACGTTATTCACCAGGCGCTCCCGGGCGGCGTCGTCCATCACCTGATTGATTAACGCGTTGGCCTGCACGAAGTCGTTGTCGTCCCGGTGCTGGGTGTAGGGAGAGCGCACCATCTCATCTTTCACCGGCCAGGTTTCCGACTGATGATAACCCTCGCCACAGGCTGCGGGGCCGCCTTTGCTGTTGGGGGCATACACCGGATCAGCCACTTTCTGGATACGCATGGCGCCATCCTTGCTGTAACTGTGCACCGGACACTGGGGCGCATTCACCGGAATCTGCTTGTAATTCACCCCGAGCCGGGCCCGATGGGCATCGGCATAAGCGAACAAACGGGCCAGCAGCATTTTGTCCGGGCTGGGGCCCACTCCGGGGATGATATTGTTGGGCTCGAACGCCGCCTGTTCGATCTCCGTGTGGTAGTCCGTGGGGTTGCGGTTCAGGGTGAGTTTGCCCACTTCCTGCAGTGGGTAATCGTCGTGGGGCCAGACTTTGGTCAGATCAAAGGGGTTGAACCGGTAAGTTTCGGCGTCGGCAAACGGCATAACCTGCACCTTCAGAGTCCAGCTGGGGAAATCACCCTGGCTGATACTGTTGAACAGATCCCGGTTATGGTAATCGCCATCGGCGCCCGCCAGGCTGTCCGCTTCCGCCTGAGTCAGAAAATCATTACCCTGATCGGTTTTGAAGTGATATTTCACCCAGAATTTTTCTCCCTGTGCGTTCACCCACATGTAAGTGTGGCTGGAATAACCGTTCATGTGGCGCCAGGTTTTGGGTATGCCCCGATCCCCCATCAGCCACGTGACCTGATGGGCGGATTCCGGTGACAGGGTCCAGAAGTCCCACTGCATATCATGGTCCCGGGTGTTGTTGTCGGCCCGGCGCTTCTGGGAGCGAATGAAGTGCTGGAATTTCATGGGGTCGCGGATAAAAAATACCGGGGTATTGTTACCCACCATGTCGTAATTGCCGTCTTCAGTGTAGAACTTCAGGGCGAAACCCCGCGGGTCGCGCCACGTGTCCGGGCTGCCCCGTTCCCCGGCAACCGTGGAAAAACGGGCCAGGACATCGGTTTTGGTACCGGGCTGAAATACTTTTGCCATGGTGTAGCGGCTGACATCGGCAGTGACCTCGAAGTGGCCAAAGCCGCCGCCGCCTTTGGCATGAGGCTGGCGCTCAGGAATCCTTTCCCGGTTAAAGTTCGCCATCTGTTCTATCAGATAATGGTCGTGCAGCACCACCGGGCCTTCGGGGCCAATGGTCAATGAGTGTTCATCGCTGGGTACGGGAATACCGGCGTCTGTGGTGGTGGGCTTGCGCTGTTGGTCGGACATGGACTGGCTCCTTGCTGGTCGTGGATTGTAAAAGTTACAGCCGGCTGTATGCCTTACAGCCTGAACCACACACCGGACCGGAAAGAGCCACCGGTGACGGGGCACTTGGCATGTGTGGTGGCATGTGTGGTAAGGGAAAGCGCAAGCCCTGTGCCAGGGCGCCATTGGTTTACCCTATGTGGCGCATGCATTTTGGCTATCGCTGATAAGTAACCGGGTGTATAATAAAAACCTGGATTTTTCCTGCGCCAGCCAAGCAAGTTAGCCAAATACTCGTAAGAGCTGGACCCTTTGCCAGTGGCCAGTGATCGGCCAATCGTTATTTGCCTTAATGCACATCCCACACCTGACCAGGCACCGCCGTTGACCGCCAGTATGACAGCCGATTCTCACAACAAATCCGCCAAACGCACCTATGCCGGGCAGACCGAAGCCGAGCGGGTGCATGAACGACGGGAACGACTGCTGGAAGCGGGCCTGGAAATATTTGGTACCCTGGGATTTCAGGGTGCCACCGTGCGCAGGCTGTGTCGTTCTGCGGGGCTGACCGAGCGCTATTTTTATGAATCCTTCCGTGACCTCAACGATCTGTTCAATGCGGTTTGCGAACGCCAGAGTGCCCGTTTTGGCGAGTTCGTCCTGTCCCGTTTGCCCACTCTGCCCACGGCGCTCGAGGCGCGGGTGGAGGGAGTGTTGCGGCTGTATTTCGACTGGATGCGGGATAAAAGGATAGTGCGCTTGCTGCATGTGGAAAGCATTGCCTTGCATGCCAGTGGCGCCGTGGAACGGCCGCGCTGGGCGGAGCCGGCCCAGATGGCGTCGCATTTGATTCGCGTCGATCAGGATGTTCAGGATCTGCCCGAAGATGTATTACTGGCCGTTTCGCTGGCGCTCTACGGGCTCGCCGCCACCGTGGTGACTCAGTGGACCTTGAGTGACAATCAGTTGCCGGAGGAAGCGCTGATTCAGGGATGTAAAATATCCATTCTGGGCACCATTCGGGAACTGAAGTCCCGTTACAGCGGTGACGGAAGTTCCCAGGCGTAGCGCCATAAAAAACCACTACCAGACGTAAAAAAAGGTCCGCCGGGCGGCGGACCTGCAATGCGGGATAACCGTCCCGCCAACGGTGGTTAGCTGGTGGGGGGGAACAGCTTGTCCAGGTGAGAGTTGCTCAACACCCCGTGGGGGTCCATGGCGTTGAACTGCGCCCTGGCGCTGTCCCAGTTGTTGTCCTCCGGATAGCCCTCGCGCCAGGCGGCGGGGAATACCTCGGTCAAAATCTCCCGGTTGGTCCAGGCGCCGCCAAACTCACCGTCTTCGGTGTAGGCATAGGCCTTGGTCCATTCCGGCGGCACAATGCCGTAATCCGCATAATTACTGAGGAACCACTGCTCCAGGCGGGTGTTGAATTCCGCCGCATGGGGCTGATCCACATTGTTGTTGATGGCGAACCAGATGATGGTGTCGTTGTCCGGGTGATCCGGATGGGGGCGGGCGCCGGACAGGGTGGGTTCCACCGCGTTGGGAATCAATACATCGCTGGGGTATTCCAGGCTGTGGGCCCGCAGTTCCACCGGGCCGGTATAGGGGTAGAGACCCTGGGCGCGGTATTCCGCCAGTAGCTCGCTGAAGAACTGATACCACTCCGCCAGCGCCCGTTGCACGTTGTCCCGGGCCACGATGACTCCCCAGGCAGCCACCGTCAGTCGTGGGGTTTTCGGTTGCACATACAACGTGGTGGTGTAAGCGGAGCCCCAGATGTCATTGAGTTTGGTGGCGGGGTCCTCGTTGGCCATCAGGTCGATAATGCCGTTGATGGAGGTAGTGTTGTATTGGGGCACGATCCGGGGGAAAGTGCGCAGGGTCGAACCCAGCAGGTCCGCTTGCCATGGCGCCAGTGTTACACCACCTGAGATAACATAAGGCTCAACCACCTCCCGGCTCTCCGGCGGCTTTTCCGGGGTGACCGTCCAGGTTTTTACCCACACCCGGTTCTCCGGGGTAAAGGGGTAGAAGAGCATGTCCACGGTCCCGAACTGCTGGCTCAGATTCTCAAACGAGTTCTCGGTCTGAACCTCCGGCATGGCCATCAGCTCATCGGCGGTGAGATCGGTACGGCTGGTTTGTCGGATCTTCAGATTGGGGCCGGCCTGAATGGTCACCGAGGTGATAAATGCCCGGGCCAGACAGGTAAGCAGGGGCCCGATTTCGGGGTTGTCACGACCATAGGTTCTCAACACGTACTGACCGCTGGCCTCATCCCAGGCCACGGCGGTGAGCTCCAGCACCAGGTTGCTGAGCGTGCCCCAGGAATGGCCCGGCTGCAGGGTCTCGCCGGTTTTGGGAATGGCGGCACCATGGGCGTTCATGGCAATGGCACCGGCGATGGAGATACCACCGGGGGCCGTGGTGTGATAGAGCCCCAGGTCATACTGTTCCAGCTCGGCGCAGATATCCTCGATATAGGCGCCGGCGCCGCAGGTGGCTGACTTAACGGTCCCATCCACATTCACAGTGATGCTGTTCAGATAATCGTGGGTGTTAATGATCACCACATCCCGGCCATCGTGGCCACGGGGCAGCAGAGTGGGGGCAAAGCCGTGACCACTGCCCAGGCGACGCAGCTGATAACCCTGGGCCAGGGCCCAGTTGGCTACGGTCACCACTTCCAGGGCGGAGCGGGGGGAGCAGAACCAAACGCCGGCAATCTTGGTTTCCCGGGCCCAGTTAACAAACCCCTGCTGATAGAGTTCCACTTCCGCCGGAAAATCCGGTGGCTCGGGAATGGTGTTACTGCCGGAGCCGGCCACAAAGCGGCAGCCCGGCAGCAGTGTGCCGGCCGCAGCGGTTGCCGCAGCGCCACCCAGAAACTTCCGTCGGCTGAACGCCGGTGCTTCTGTGATCTTCAAGTCCATTTTCAACCTCGACTGCTAGGGTTTATGTAGGGGGTGGAAACCTTGTGTTATTAATTCAGTGCCGACGTGGGCACAATGGGAAGCACCACGCTCGACGGGTAATCAGGGCTTATATGCAACCGGGTGATGCCGCCCTCCGCCTGGGCCTGGCGGGCGAAATTGAGCATGGCCTGGGCCTGGTTACTGGCACTGATGGAGATCCGCAGTTTGTCCCCGCGCCGGATCACGGCGCTGGTGGGAAAGATCTCCACCGACAGCTTGACCACTTCACCGGGCACCAGGGGTTGGCTGGTTGCTTCGGTAAAGTAATGATATGGCTGGATCATTTCTCCATCCAGGTAGTGGGAGCGGGATTCATCGATCATGCGCCCCGAGGCCAGCAACTGGCCGTTGGTGATGGGCAGCGACTGACGCCTGGAAACCGATTCCACCTGCACAGCCACCACGGCTTCGGTGACGTTGCTGTGAATCCAGATATCCGCCTGAATGGGGCCGTTGATATAGTAATCTTCCGTCATGGGTTCGGTTTCGAACACCACCCGGTCCTGGTCCACCAGGTCGCTGTTGCTGAAGCATGGGGTAGGCAGGTTCAGCCCCAGGGTCCATTGATCAAAGCTGCGGGAGCATTCTGTGCCATCGTTGATATGGAGGTCGAATCCCAACAGGCCATTGGCATTGTAAGCCCCGCCGGTGGGATGGGGCGGTTGCACCAGCTCCGGACCGGTTTCCTCGGTCGCCGGCGGCTCCCGGGTCAGGCCGCCGCCTTCCCGCAGATACCAGCGTTCGGCCCGGGCCTGGGGATGCGGCCAGGTGTCAGTGGTGGCGTAGTAGTCGTCACCAAAGGCTGCTGGAGTATCGGCGGTGGGGTAGTTCTTCACGAACTGGGTCACCTTGGGCATGTTTTCGATGCCGGTCTCTTTGCCCTTGAGGTAGTGATCGAACCATTGCAGCAGCATCAGATCCACCGGCGGCACGGCTTCGTTACCGATATGGCCGGCCACAAAATTGATGAAGTGACTGCCGTCATAGATCACCAGGCGACTATCCACATTATTCTTCTGCAGAATCTCGAACAGTTGCGGTTCATCCCGCTGAAACAGATCGTGCAGCGCTCCCAGGATAAAGGTGGGTGCCTGCACCCGGTCCATGTGAGTAATGGGGGAGCGCAACTGCCAGAACTCACCATCGTAGTTGTAGGTGGGCGCGCCATCGAGGGCGGCGTTGATCAGGGGCAGGTGGAACCGCTCCACCTGATCAATATGATCCTGGGTGGAACGCATGAGCTGTTCCATATGCTGTGGATTCAGCAGTGCGGTGGTGACATTCTGGGTGGAGGTGAAATGAGTCAATTGCATCCAGGTGGACATGAACAGACCATTTAACTGACCGCCGATACCCACGGTGCCGCGCATGGCGTCCCCCATGGGCAGGCTGGCAAATACCGCATCCACCACATCCGGTCGGCGCTGGGCGGCAAACAGGGAGCTGATAGCCATGTAGGAGACGCCGGCCACACCCAGCTGGCCATTGGACCAGGGTTGTTGGTCGGCCCAGGCCACCGCATCGGCAAAACCGATCTGTTCATGTTCCCCCAGCAGTTCCCAGCCGCCACTGGAGGCGCCGGTACCCAGAGCGTCCACCGCCACCTGGGCGTAGCCCCGGCGCACAATAAACGAATCGGTAACACCCAGCAGCAGGTTGCCGGGCACCTTGCCCAGCATTTGGCTCAACAGATTGGTGTTGTAGGCGGATTGGGTGACGATCACCGGAAACGGTCCCGGCAGGGGATCGCCGTTGGCATCCGCCGGCAGGGTAACGCGCACACTCAGTTTCTCTCCGCCCACGGTGGTGATGAACTGCAGGGGTAGATTGACTGCCCTGGGATATTCCGCCGGGGGGTAATAAATACTGCCGGTGATCTCTTCGGTGGATTCCACCGGTACCTCGGGCTCCGCTGGCGGCTGTTCGCTATCGTCCGCAGTTTCCGGAACAGGCTCTACAGTGAGGGCGCGACTGCTATCGGTGGCGGCGTCCGGGGTTGAATCCTCCCCGCCACAACCCCCCAGCAGGGCGGCGCTCAGGCAACAGCAGAGCAAAGGATACCAAAACGGCCGTCCCCCCCGGGCGACCACGCTGGTGTGTAAATTCATGGTGTTACCTTATTTTTGTTGGTTTCTTTGTTGACTGCTTTATTTTCTGCAGTGCGTTGCAGCTTGAGTCTCGCGACGACAATGAGCTGCCCCAATCGGGGTGAAATGCCTCGAACCCAGCGGTCACAGGTTTACCATAGTATTTTTTGACAACAGAAGTTGTCAAATGACATTCTGTAGCCGGCTTGTAAAGGGGATGTATCCGTGGGGGCCCGGGGGTCGCCGTGTCAACATAACGTCATCATGTCGCACTATAACAGCCATATGTAACGGCGCTATGGCCGGTTGACAGACCAGTTCAAAAATAGGGTGCGGGCATTCCATGAAGATTACAGCGGGTTTCACCATGATGGTTGCCGCTCTGGCTCTGGGGGGGTGCAGCCCGGCTGCACAGGTACCGGCACAGGCACAACCACAGGCGTCGTCAGCGCAGGATGATAGTGCGCCGCTCCCCGACCAGCGGGCGTCGGCGGTGCACTTTCTGCAGCCGGTGTTCAGCGTGCTGGATTGTGAAAAGAAGGGTGAGGTGGAGGCCGGCGAAGTGGATAACCACTTCTTCGAACTTTATTTTTTTGCGGATCGCGATCAGTCCCGCAGCATCAGCCAGGCTGAATTCCTGGCGCATTCCAGTGCCGAGTCCAGGGACAAGGACCTGTATGTGTTTCAGCAGATGGACACCAATCGCAATGGCACGGTGTCGGTGATGGAGTATCGCCAACATGTGTTCCGGGCCCTGGAGCTGGCGGATACAGACGCTGATGGCGTGGTCACCGCAGAGGAGGCGGAGCTGGCGGCGTTTCTGCGGGCCCGGTCCCGGCCATGAGTCAGATTCACATCCACAATCTGTTTCCGGTGCCGGTGATGCGGGTGGAGAAATTTCTCGGGGAGGACGTCATTGATGCCACCGTGGCGGCCACCGGGACCGGCTCTCAACTGACCAACGCCCACACCGACCTGTTGTCTCATACCGAAGTGATCCGGCCCCAGCAGAGCCCCCAGTTCGCCCATATTGGTGAGCTGGCGCAGGATTATCTGCGGGACTTCGGGTTTCTGCTGTTCGGCGAGAATCTGGTGTGGCACATCAAGGAGATGTGGATGAACCGCCTGGCTAACGGCGGCCATCAGGTAATGCATTCCCATGCCAACAGTTTCATCTCCGGAGTGGTGTACCTCACCGACGCCCATGAATCCTCGAAAACCGTGTTCCACAACAGCATGGGGCTGCGTCAGTTTGTGTTTTCCAACAACCACGCCGAGTCCGCCACCACGCCTTACAATGGGGACCGCTGGGCGGCTACTGATATGGAGCGGGGGGATCTGTTATTGTTTCCCAGCTATATGTTGCATGCGGTGCCCCGTAACGAAGGCAGTGAGCGCGTCACCATCGCCTTCAATGCCCTCCCGGAGCGATTGAAAAGCTGGGACTATGAAGTCCGGTTTTCGGACTGAACCAGCCGGGATGAGTTTGTGCTGCGAACCCTGGCCCTACAATATCACATTGAACGCCACAGATATGCGCGGTTGCTCACTGAAGCAGGGATGTACCTGGTGTTGTAGCCAGGAGGGGAAGACCACTACCTGGCCGGGCACGGGGTTAATCAGAAAGCGGCCGTAAAGATTGGTCTGTTCGGCGTAAGCCAGACTGGCCCCGGGCCGGGGATCCAGCAATTCCAGTTTGCCGCTGAAGGGGTGTTCCGGCGGCGCCTCATTGCCGGTTACGTAGTACACTCCCGACCAGAAGCTGTTGGGATGACAGTGCAGGCTGTTGTACTCGCCGAATCCCAGTTTGTTGGCCCAGCCTTCCAGGCGGTAAGTCAGGTCTTCCGGGGTGGCATCCTGCCTGGCCACTGCCCGATTAAGCTGTTCCACAAGTTGGTTGAGCCGCTGACGCAAAGCCACCACGCAGGGTTCCGTTCGCTGCAGAAACTGCAGATCCGAATGCCAACCCCCCACATTGCTTTTCTGCAATCCCCGCTGCTCCCCGGCCAGGCGTTCCACCAGTTCCGCCAATTGTCGATTCAGGGGGGCACTGTCGGGCCAGTGGTGATTAATCAGGGGGGTGGCAAAGGCCGGCAGCATGGCCTGCTGCAGATTGATGCCGCTCATGGACCCGCTCCGAACAATTGCTGTTTCAGGCGCTTGGCCCCCGGCTGTTGGGGGCTGGCCTGCTGTAACTCCGTGAGCAGCCGGTAAGCGGCCCGGGGATCCGAGGCCGCCAGGCTTCGGGCTCCCAGCAACAGGGTGCGGTAAGCGGGCGCGAAGTCGTCACTGCGGCGGACCATGGCCAACAGGTCTTCTTTGCTGGCCAGCAGCATTTGCTGCAAATCGGTGGCTTCCCGGTTTGCAACACCGGTGGCGATGAACCGATCCCGGGCCTCCCAATAGCGCTGCAGTCGCCCGGCAAAATGCTCCGGCGCGAAGCTCGCCGGAGAGAGCGGCTGGCCGTTGCGTTCTGACGCCAGTGCCGTCACTAACTGTAGCAGCCGCTCCGCCGCCGGCTCTTGCGGACGGTAGACAAAATCCGGCGCCTGATAGGTCACCAGGGGCCGGTCATCGGTATTCAGCGGGCCTTCCCCGGCAAACCGGGCCAGGGCTCCGGCGTCCCCCAGATAACCGCCAAACAGGGCAAAATCAGAATTAAGCCGGGTTTGTACCAGTTCCTGTTGCAGAGCCGGATGGCGAACCCGGGGTAGCAGCCAGGGGGAGGTGAATGCCGGCGGTTGCTGGAATCCGGCCAGACACAGGATCGGTTGCTCCAGGCTGAGATGCCCCAGATGCAATTGGGTCGTCGGAAACACCTCAAGAAAGGTGCGGATAATGATCCGCAGTGTGTCCAGATCCAGTTGAAACAGCGGCAGCCACTGACAGAACACCCCATCCGGTTGCAGGCGCTGTTTGATGGCCTGGAAATGCTCCCGGGTATACAGAGCACCGGCACCATCCCGGGAGGGGTGAAATATTTCCGCGAGAATCACATCGAACCGGTCCCGGGATGAGAGTATAAACCGGCGGGCATCGGCGGCGATGATGTGCGGTGGCCGGGACCAGTGGCCGGAGTCGGGGTTGACGCCAAAGCTGGGCATCAGCTCAATGGCCTCCGGGATCAGCTCGACGCCAGTGGCCTCCAGTTCAGGGTAGAACTTCGTCGCTTCAAAGGTGATGCCGGTGCCCAGCCCCAGATACAGGGCCGAGCGCGGGGTACCGTGTAACAGCAGGGGCAGATGGCTCTGGCGGTGATCGGACAAACGGGATGCGGTCCCGCCCATGGTGAAATGATTGTTGACTTTGAGGTGGCGGGAGCCGTCGGCCTGTTCCACCACCGCCGCCGCTGCCATCACCCCCTCCCGGTACTCCAGCAGCCGGGCCTGATCCGGGATCGCCACAAAGCGCAGGGGCAGCGGCGCCAGCAGCAACAGGATGATCGCCAGCGCCGGTATCAGGGCCGAGCGCACGGCCGGCCTGGGTTTGCCGCCGGCGCCCGCCACCAGCGCCAGATAGCCCAGGGGAATCAGTAGCAGGGCGGTTTTTGCCCCCAGCCAGGGCAGCAACACCACGCCGAACAGGGCGGGGGCCAGGGCGCCCCCCAGGGTGTTCCAGCCCAGGGCTTTACCCAGACCGTGCCGGGGCAGACTCAACAGCGCCAGATGGCTGAACAGGGCCCCCATGCACAGAGTGGGCAACAGAAATACCAGCGCCGCCATGGCCAACTCGGTCAGCAGGGCGGTCCACAGGGTGCGTTCAATCCACTGTAACAGGGGCAGGTACCAGGCATTGGCCAGCCAGAGGGCCCCCAGTCCCAGCACACAGCTGCAGGCAGTGAATACCAGCAGCCGCGTCAGAATATCAGTTGCGGCAGGCGATCCTGCGGCAGGCGACCCTGCGGCAGGCGACCCTGCGGCAGGCGTGCCGGTATCCGCGAACCGGCGCTGGTACCACCAGGAACCCACGGCCACTCCCAGCAGATACACCGCCAGCACGGCGGCAAAGCTATAGACGGTGTTTTCCAGGATCTGGCTCAGCACCCGCACCACCAGGATTTCGTAACCGATGCCCAGCAGTCCACAACAGAACAGCAGCAGCAGGGGCCGGCTGCCGGCAGGGAGGAGCCGGGGGCGGGTAACCGGCATTGCTTGCGCGGCAGCCCCGCTACGGGGAAACAGGCCGCCGATACCCAGGGCGCACAGCAGATTCACCGCCGCCAGCAGCCATTGGGTCTGGGTCAGACCCCACTGGGGAATGAGCACAAAGGTGGCGCCGAGGGTGCCCAGCACCGCCCCCAGAGTATTGGCGGCGTAAAGCCCGGGCAGCCGGTGCTGGCGCCCCGCCAGGGTGCTCATAATCCGTTCCATGGCAGGCAGGGTGGCCCCCATGGCGGTGGTGGCGGGCAGCAGTAACAGCAACGAGGCGAGGAAGGCCCAGCCCCAGTGGGTCAGAGCGCCGGGGGTAGGGCCCAGAACCTGAGGCATCCACTGGTTGTATAACGGAATCAGGGCAATCAGCACCAGCGCCCAGGCCGCAATGATCAGCTCCAGTCCCAGGTACCAGCGCTGGGGTGACGGGGTCCGCTGTAAGCTCCGGTTGAACAGGAATCCCCCCAGGGCCAGGCCCACGAAGAAGGCCGCCACCACCGCCAGCACCGCCACAATTTCGTGACCCAGAGACACCGCCAGCAGACGGGCCCAGACCATCTGATAGCCCAACCCCGCCAATCCGGACAGGGTCACCAGCAGGTAAAACGCCGTTTGTTTGGGTTTGCTCAATTCAGCAGGCGAGGTGGTGTCGCCCAGGGAGCCGGCCGCGGTCATGGCGCCGCCAGCAGGGTAAAGGTCAGGTAGATAAGGCCCACGGCGGCAATCCAGCTGCCACCGGCCCGTATCGCCACCGTGCCCCAGGACTGCCGGGTCACCAACTGATGACTGGACGCGGTAAGCAATGTCACCAGCAGGTAGGCGGCAGTGGTGACCCCCAGCACGTACAGCAGCAGGCCGTTACCGGACAGATCCGTGGCGCCGTTACCCAATCCGTGACTGAGGCCATGAATCATTACCACCCCGCTGAAAACAGCCGGTGGCAGGGGCCGAGCCAGCACCACCAGCAGCCCCAGGATCAGCAATGAGCTCTGATTGACGATGCCGACCCAGGCGGCGGTGTTCAGCTCACTACCCATCCAGGTGCCCGCCAGCACCGCCAGCGGAAACAGCAGCAGGACTTTGCGGGCCAGTGCGGAATGCTGCAGGCCCGCCAGCAAACCCACCGCCAGCCAGGGCACCAGATGACCCAGGGTGGTGACCGGGTGCAGCATGCCGGCGTAAAACTCCCCAAAGCGGGTGGACACCAGATGGGCGGAAGCCGGAACCGGAATCAGCAGGGCAAGCCACAGTAGACGGCGCATGGGGACTCCGGGTTACAGCCAGCCGAAACTGGCAACGGAAAAATACACCCCCAGGGCGGTGATGCAACCTCCCAGCCCTTTCACCGCCCGCACTCCGGCCGGCCACAGGGTCAGCACACCCAGCACGATGCCCGCCAGGTGCAACAGACCGGTGCTTACCACAAAGCCCACCCCATAGGCCAATGGGTTGGCGGCATCCGGTAGTTCAGTACCGTGGGCGTGGCCATGGAAAATGGCGAAGAAACCCACGATGACTGCTGCCACCACCAGGGGTGGGCGGACACTGAACAACACCATCAGACCCAGAATCAGCGCCGACAGGGCAATACCCACCTCAATCCCCGGCACCGGCACCCCGAACAACCCCAGCACCGCGCCCATGGCCATCAACAACGGAAACGTGATGGGCAGCAACCAGATGGCCGGCTTCTGCAACTGAGCGCCCCAGAGCCCCACCGCCACCATGGCCACCAGGTGATCCAGCCCCAACAACGGATGCAGAAAGCCGCTGATCAGGCCGCCGGCAACGCCGGTTTCCGCATGGGCCTGGGCCTGGCCGGCACACAGGGTCAAAAGCAGAAAAGTAAGGAGTGTGGCGGGCTGTAAGGCGGTTGGCTTGTTCATTGTTAGATCCTCGGGAAGTTTCAAATGGTCATTAACAGGTCCAGGCGGGACAGGAACCAGAAGCTGCCGACGGTACCCACCGCGTAAATGGCCGCCGTCTCGCTCCAACGGGGGAATTGCGCCTGCAAAGCCCGATGGCTCCACAACAGCGCCAACACCGCCAGCACAAAGCCAATCTGACCCAGCTCCACGCCCACGTTAAAGAACAGCAGCGCCGCCGGCAGGTTTTCCGGTGGCAGGCCGATATCGGTAAGGGCTCCGGCGAAGCCAAACCCGTGCAGCAGGCCAAAACCAAAGGCGATAACCCAGGGCATGCGGGCACTGAGGCTGGGTTCTCCGCGCCGGGCTTTCAACACCTCCACCGCCACGATGGCAATGCTGAGGGCGATGGCAGCGTTCACCGGCTGTTCCGGCACGCCAACCCAGCCCAGGGTTACCGCCGCCAGAGTGATGCTGTGGGCCACGGTAAAGGCGGTAATGGTTTTGATCAGCATCCAGGTGTTGCCCACCAGCCACATCAGACCCAGCACAAACAACAGATGATCCACCCCCAGCATAATGTGCTCAAATCCCAGGGGCACATACGAGGCCATGATCTGCTGCCAGGGTAGTACGCCGCTGGGGGTGATACTGACTGCGGGATTGGCTCCGGTCAGGGTATAGGTGAGGGACTTGGCATTGAGGCGATGAATCTGCACCACGGCGGCGGAGTAGCGCTCCCCCAGTTGTTGCAGTGACAGCCGCCCCTGCAACCCGGTTTCGCCACACTGCAGGCGAGGGTGGTCGTATTGACAATGGTCGGGGAATACCGGCGTCGGTGGGGGCAGATTGAGGGCCGAGGAAAAAGTCCATTCCACGTTATACAAGCCCTGCTGGCGTTCACTCAGGGTCAGCAGGGCAATGGGGGTGTCGTGGGCCCACAGGCTGCCAGCCGCCTGCAACAGCAACACGGCGGTCAGAACTTTTAACAGAGTCCGGGTGCCCAGCTGCATCTCAGTTCACCATCACGTCCGCCGGGCGGAACCGGTCGCTGATCTGATGGATGCGGCTGGCGTCACTGTCTTCCGGTAACCGCTCACTCATTTCCCGGCTCAGATCCAGCCGGATCCGATAACGGTCCGCCATGGCTTTGGTCTGATCCGCCAGCTGCATCTCGTTACTGAACTGTTTCCAGTGCCGGATCACCTGGCTCTTTACCTGTTCCAGTTGCGCCGGTTGTGCCGGATATCGGGCCACCACCCGCACCAGGTGGCGCTCCCGGTCGTGCTCAACCACCTGCCAGTCATTGCCTGGGTCATCCAGCAAAGGGGCGATAGCGGCATCACCGAACAGGGCTTCAAGGTTGGATCGGGGCCGGCTTTCATAGTTGTGTACGGGATTATCCAGCGCGTTCAATGTCAGTGTGCCGGTATTGAGCTCCCTGGCCAGTTGCCCCGCCTGTTGTGCCAGTGCCGGGTCAGTGAGCGGTACCACTTCCAGATCATAGCGGGCGGGGGTGTCGTAGCGCTGCCGGTTGAACTCGAAAAATTCCTCCAGTTCCCCAGGGCTTGGTGCATCCACCACTACCCGGTTGAACAATACATTACGCATCTTCAGGATCAGCCGGTTGCGGATCATCTCATCCCCCTGATCCATCCGCAGCTGTTGTGCCTCCCGGTACAAAATTTCGTTTTGCGACCACTTGATAATGAGATTTTGAACCTCCTGGGGGGACGGTTCCCGGCCCTGTCCCTCTTTAAAGATCGCGATCAGCTCTGCCACCCGCTCATCGTCGATGACAATACGCCGGGGATCGTCGCGGTTGGCCAGCACATACGCGTCCACCGCGAATAACATGGCCCCCAGGATTAAAAACTGGATCAGGGGTTCGCGAAAGAGGTTCAGGCGCTGAGTTACGGGCATGCTGTGGTCACTGGTCGTAATGGCTGGATAAGAACTGTCGACCCCCGACAAACCGCAATGCCTGCTCTAGAGCCGCGCTTGGCCTGCGTTGGGGGAAGGGCTATTAATAAAACGGATTTGCTACAAAAACATGACGAGTCGGATCAAAAAGGCCGGCTGCCGACCACCAGCTTGCTGGATACCAGAAAGTTGAGGTCGAAGAGGGCTGACATAAAAAATGTCATGAAATTTAAAGAAACCATAACCTAAGTGACATTTGTCCCCGGTAAAACTTCTCCCTGACGATTATGGGCTGCTGCCCTGCCACGGACCGGCGTGATCGTTCATCATCCATTAACAAACTGCCTAGCTAATTGAACTTTGACACCTCGGGGGTGCATCAATGAACAAGAATGTTATGTCTGCCGCCCTGGCGGCTGCCGTGGCCAGTGCGGCCGGTGGCGCCAGTGCCGGCCAGTATCTGGCCGGTGACTTCCATAACCACACCACCTGTTCCGACGGTTCCACGTCGGTGAAAACCCTGACCCGCAAATCCCTGGAATACCTGGATTGGTTTATTCACGTGGGCCACAGTGGCCGGGGTTCACGGGACTGTCGCGTCAGTGACTTCCTGTACCTGAACCGTGACAGCGAATACAACCGGGGTCTGTGGGTGAACTCCCTGCCCGCCGGCGCCGCGGATATCAAGGGCGACGTCAGCTACGAAACCATGCGTAATGGTTCACAGGTGCAGGCCATGTGGCGCTGGCAGAGTCTGCAGGAATACAACCTGGGGGGCATCGTTGATGAGCGCGAACTGCCCGGCAACGAAGAAAAAACCGCATTCCTGGGTCTGGAATGGGTGGTGCCCGGTCACGAGCACTCCAGTAACTCCATCAGCACCGGTCAGTACGGTGAAACCCCCAACTCCGACGCTCTGGCGCAGTTTGAATACTGTTTTGCCCGCAACTCCGATGACACCAGTCAGGGTGGCGGTCAGGGCTGGACCTGCGAACTGAGCCCCGCCGGCAATGACACCATCAAATCCCTGTTCGCCGGCCGTCCGGAGGAAGGCATCGCTGATTACAACGCCACGCTCAGCGGCGGCATTAATATCAATGACGGTGGCGAGCACGTGAAATCCACCGCCGCGGTACTGTGGATGCAGGAAAACTTCCCCGGCGAGAGCTTTGCGGTACAGGCCCACGTAGAGCGGCAGGGTGCCTTTATCGAAGACGATGACGAAGGCTACAACGTGGAGCATATGCGGGACTGGAACACGGTGGCGCCGGATATCGCCTTTGGTTTCGAGAGCCAGCCCGGCCACCAGGGTCAGTACAGCCGTGGCAGCTATAACGCTGGCCGTCCCTCCGCGGGTCTGTTCACGTTTGGCGGCACCGGTTGTTATGGTGCGGCGGAAGCCGCTAAACCCGGACTGGATTTTGACGGCACACCGTTGACCCAGGCGGACTTTGCCCCCGGTGCTGAGTACGAAATCATCCCCGACAATATGGATCCCGCCAAAGTGACTCTGTGTCGCCCCGGCGTGCGCACCATGTGGGATGCCATGCTCAGCGAAGGCCGTCGCTTCTGGTTCTTCGCCAGCTCCGACTGGCACAGCCGCGGCAGCTTCGGTCCCCTGGATTACGAAACCACCAATGACTTCTGGCCCGGTGAGTACCAGGAGAATTATGTGTGGATCGAGGACGAGTATGTGGATGACCGGGCCCAGGCCATCGTGGACGGTCTGCGCAGCGGTAATTCCTACACCGTGCAGGGTCAGCTGATCAGTGGTGACCTGGAGTTCAAGGCCTGTACCCGCAACCAGTGCGCCACCATGGGTGAAACCCTGAAAGTACGTAAGGGGCAGATGGTATTTGTGGCTCTGGAAGTGACCGATCCTTCCGGCAAAAACAACAGCAAGTACGCCTTTGACAACCCCTCGCTGTTGCAGATCGGCAAGCACGTGCCCATCAACGAACCGGAACTGGCCCAGGTGGACCTGATCATGGGTGAGGTGACAGAGATCATTGCGCCCACGGATCCCGAGTACTACAACCCGCTGGCACCTGCCACCACCCGTATTGTCAAGAGCTGGGATGACTTTGGTCACCCGGGCCGGGATCGCGGTCGCACCTGGATTCCGGAAAAGCTGAAGAAGGACAAGCGTGAGCGCATGTTCTATGCCTTCCGCGCCACCCAGGATGCTTATGTGCGGGCCCGGGGTTCCAACATCCCCGCCGGTACTCCCAACGAGCGAGACCTGTACGGCAACCCGCTGTCCGATCATCTGAGCGATAATATCGCCTGTGATGATGCAGCCTGTCCTCCGCACGTGGGTGGTGTGCTGACCGCCGACGTGGAAGCCTGGGCGGACATCTGGTTCCACACCAACCCGATCTTTATCGAGGTCAAATAACCACAGCAAGACGGCAACACTTGGGGCCCCTCGGGGCCCTTTTTTTTGGGGTTTCAGTCGCTCTCGCCCCAAAGATATTCATCAATCTCCCGCATCACGAATGGGTTGTCCTTGACATTGCGGGCGATCTGTTCGGCTTCCTGTTGATCATAGCCGTGAAGATTGAAACTGGTGCTGCCGGCGGGGTGACCCTGGTAAAACAACTGGATCTCCATTTTCCAGTCCCGCGCCTGTTGTTCGTCCGGCAGCAACCGGATATGAGCTTTCAGATTGCGTTCCAGTTGGGAAATAAGGTTCAGTGTGTCCATAGACAGTGATTAGTCCCAGTCCTCGTCGGCCATGGCATCGAACCGGTCTGCACTCTGCCCGGTTTTTTTCTTCATTATATTGGCCAGCCAGAATGCCGGCGTACCGGATAATTCCTGCTGAATGGTTTCGATCAGTTCGTCCACGTCCGGGCCCCCGGTAACTTTCATCGGGGTGATACCCAGGGCAATCAACTGGCGGCTGGCGGAGCCGCCTACGGAACCGCAGTAAACCACATCAGCCCCCACCAGCCACGCCAGCTTGGGTTTCAGTTTGTCTTCGTTGCCATCTTTCTTGGCATGACCGAAGTGTTTGCTGGCGATTATTTCGGCTTCGTCGGCGGAGACGCGGTAGACAAAAAACGCTTCCGCGGAACCAAAGTGCTGATCCACCAGTTCACCATCGGAAGAGGCAAAGGCCACCACCAGGTCATTGGTATCGGTCACCGCCTCGGCGATGCTGGCGCAATCGGCGGGTAGAGCCTGTTGTTGCATGGACATGATAGTTTCCTGTTCAGGGGTGTTGTCTAAGCCCGGTTGCGGTACCGCGCTGCAAGGGGCGCACCAGCCCGGGGGCACGGGGTCATGCCGGAAAGGATGAATAAAAAAGCAATTATTTCAGCTGGTTGGATAGCCCGCCGTGGCTTTGAAGTGGTCCCTGCCGGGTTCCGGTTTTGGCCGGTAACGGACATTGTAAGGTTTCAGACAACGACCAGCGGTGCGTGGGAACCGGCAAGTCATTTGTATTACCATGGGGCTGTAGTCAACCAGCAGCAGAGGCAGAATGATGAACATAGAACAAGCCACTCTGGCGGAATGCTTTTCAGCGGTGGTACGGCAGCGCCGTTCGGTGCGTGGCTTTCGTCAGCAGGCGGTGGACCAGGGGTTACTGGAGCAGGTATTCACCCTGGCGGGGCGCGCTCCCTCCAATTGCAATACCCAGCCCTGGCGCACGCACGTGGTCAGCGGTGAGAAACTGGAACGGCTGCGGGAGATTCTGCCCCTGAATACCACACGCGGTCTGATGACACTGGACTATCCCTACGAACCCAAGTACCAGGGGGTGTACCAGGAGCGGCAGTTTGACGCCGCCAATCGCATGTACCAGGCGGTGGGGCTGGAGCGCAAGGACAAACAGGAGCGGCAGGCGGTGTTTATGCGTAACTACCGGTTTTTCGGTGCCCCCCACGTGGCGTTTCTGTTTTTACCGGCGCAGTTCGGGCTGCGGGAGGCCGCGGATCTGGGTATGTACGCCCAGACCCTGATGCTGGCGCTCACCGCCCATGGCCTGGCCAGTTGCCCGCAGACTTCCCTGGGTTTCCATGCGGATGCGGTGCGAGAAGTCCTGGAGCTGGATGCCGACTGGAAGCTGGTGTTCGGTATATCGTTTGGCTATGAAGACAGCAGTGACCCGATTAACGCCGCACGAATGGGGCGCGCGGCCCTGGAGGACACCACTGTATTCCATTCCTGAACAGCATCGATTTTCCCGCAGAATTTGGGTAGGGTAGTAAATAACCAAATTGTGGGAGAGTGTATGACTTTTTGGCTGCGCCACTGTCGATGGCTGGTTTTGTTGATGGGTTCAGGGCTGTTGGCGGCCTGTTCGTCACCGGATAACCCAAAACAGGAAGCCGGCCGGTCGTTACAGGAAATTCGTGACGCCGGCAAACTGGTGGTTCTCACCCGCAACGCCCCCACCACTTATTATATTGGTCGGGATGGCGAACCCACCGGGCCTGAGTTGGAAATGGTGAACGCTTTTGCCGATCATCTGGGGTTGGAAGTGGAATTTTTGGTGAAGGATTCCATTCAGGAAATTATCAGTGGTATTGAGCAGGCGGAGGGGGATCTGGCGGCGGCGGGCCTGACCATGACCCCGGTGCGACAGGAAGCCTTTCATTTTGGGCCCTCCTACCAGGATGTTACACAGCAGGTGGTGTGTCGCCGGGATAATGTGCAACCGGAGTCGGTGACGGAGCTGGTGGGGCTGGAGATCAAAGTTATCGCGGCCTCCAGCTACGCGGCGCAGTTGGCACGTCTCCGGCAGGAGCATCCGGAGTTAAGCTGGGAGGAGACCGACAGTCTGTCCACCGAGCAGCTGCTGTATTCGGTCTGGCAGCGGGAACTGGACTGCACAGTGGCGGACTCCAACATCGTGGACATCAACCGTCGCTACTTCCCGGAGTTGATTGCCCCCATGAATCTGAGCCGGGCTGAACCCCTGGCCTGGATGATGTCTTCGCAGCAGGATGAATTGCAGAGCGCGGTCAGTGACTGGTTTGACGAGTATCAGGGTTCGGGTCGGCTTTCCGCGTTGCAGGACAAGTATTATGGCTTCTTCACCGAGTTCGACTATGTGGACATCCGTAAGCTGATCCGCCGCATTGATCAACGCCTGCCAAATTATAATGACTATTTCAAAACCGCTGGTGCCAAGTACCAGTTGTCGCCTCTTTTGTTGGCGGCCCAGGCCTATCAGGAGTCGCACTGGCGCGCGGATGCGGTCAGTCCCACCGGGGTGCGGGGGATCATGATGCTCACCCAGAACACCGCCCGGGCCATGGGGGTGAGCAATCGGCTCGACCCACGCCAAAGCATTTTCGGGGGTGCCAAGTACCTGGCGCAACTGAAGCGGGACCGCTTTGACGAAGCGGTGACGGAGCCGGATCTGACCTGGTTGGCGCTGGCGTCCTACAATATCGGGCGCGCCCACATGCATGATGCTCAGGTGTTGGCGCGGCGCCAGGGGCTGGATCCCCATCGCTGGCGGGATATCAAACAGGTGCTGCCCCTGCTATCGGATAAGCGCTATTATAAAGATCTCAAATACGGCTATGCCCGGGGCATGGAGCCGGTACGTTATGTGCAGCGAATTCGGGAGTACCTGCACGTGATCCAGAACGAGCTGGCGCAGGCGCAGTAGGTCATGCTGACCCTGTAACGGTTCTCTGGATCTGTCAGGCAGGGGGGATGGCGGTGGTGGTTAAAGACGAGATCCTGTTGCGGGACTTTGAGATCCGGCGTAATGACATCCTGCAGCGCATCCAGCGGATCGAAGCCGACATGCGCAACGGTATGCTGGTGACCGGCGGTCTCTGGGCCTGGATCATCACTCATATTCAACAGGATCTGGTGCGCTTTTACGTGATCTGGATTCCGCTGGCTTTCGTGATCTTTTCTTACATCAAGTACTTTGCCCAGGACGGTGCTATTCGCATTTCAGCGGCTTATCTGGTGCAACTGGAGCGGAATTTCGGGCTGGATCAGGGCGGCTCTCCGTTGGCCTGGGAACACTTCCTACGGGCCCGGGAGCAGGATCACCGGTTGATGCGGGGCTTGCTGCAGCATCACAACAATCTGTTCTGGCTGGCGCTGATTCTGATCAATGGCGCCGGCGCCCTGTACTTTTCACCGGCCTTTATCGGGATGTCATGAAAAATGACGAATATCAGTTAATATAGTGCACTCCAACAGTGAGCGGATCAGTTCAGGAGCCACAGTATGCAGGGTTTTTTTGAGTTTCTTGTCATTATGTGTTGCGCGGTATTTGCCGGGGCAGCCATTTACATCAACCTGGTGGAGCATCCCGCGCGCATGACCTGTGATATCAGGGCGGCCTGGCAACAATGGCAAGCCAGTTATCAGCGTGCGGTTTCCATGCAGGCGCCACTGGCTCTGGCCGGCCTGGTGTTCGCGGTGCTGGCCTGGTTGTTTGGCGCCAGTGGTTGGGTACTGATCGGCGGCCTGCTGCTGGGGGCGGTGGTGCCCTTCACCTTGAAAGTCATCATGCCGGTGAACGATGAACTCAAGTCCCTTACCGGGGAGCAGGCGGAGGCGCAGGCCGAGCCATTGCTGCGGCGCTGGAACGAGCTGCATCAGGTGCGCAGCGGGCTCAGCCTGCTGGCGCTAATCATACTGGTGGCACAGGCCTGAAGCCGGCGGGCTTTGGGCAGCTGCAGTAAAGCGGGATTCTCAAACCCCGCGGCCGGGAGTATACTGCCCTGAACCTATACAATCAGAGGCAGGAACACCGCAGATGAAGCAGGCTTTTCTAGGGTCCCTGGTGGTGTTGCTGACCGCTGTGACGTGCCTGACCCGGGCCGGCACTGATGAGCCGCTGCAGGCTGCGCTTCGCTTTATTCAGGAAATTACCCACGAGAAATCCATCGGTGATTATTCCGGCTTCTGGTACAAGGCGGTTCGCGAGCATGTCCTGGCCTCGCCGGAGCAGTTAAAGCGGGAGTACGCCGCCAGTGCCAGGGTCCATTCACTGCTGATCCGTCACGGTGGCCTGGAGCAGCCCCCCCACAAGCTGGTAACGCCCGCTGGCGATATTACTTATACTTTTCCCCTCACCAGGCCCATCATCGTGTTGCAGCCTGATGAAGTGGCGCTCCTGTTTCCGGGGCGGACCTACCGGGAGTACCAAATCACGCTGGTGGCGGAACAGGGACAGTGGAAAGTGGCCGGTGAAACCTTCGTCGGCGAGGAAAACAGCCCTGGAGTGCCTGCTTCGTGAACCACGGGCTGAGCCACGGCTCAGGGGTGTGCGGTTTGCGCGTCACTGCCGCCATCGGGCTGGTACATCACGCACTGATTCCGGCCCAGTCCCTTGGCGGTGTACAGGGCTTTGTCCGCGGCATTCACCAGGGTGTCGGGGTGTGTGTCCGGCCCCGGAATCCGGCTGACGATTCCCAGGCTGGCGGTAACCGGAATCGACTGCTCCTGGTGCGCGAGGGTAAGACTTTCTATGGCCTGGCGTAGCTTTTCCGCCACCCTGGCAGCGGCCTCGGTATCAGCGCCCGGCAACAACACCACAAACTCCCCCCCCGTAACGGGCTACCAGATCCGTACTTCGTGTCACCACTTTGGTCAGGGTATCACTCACCTGACGCAGACACTCGTCCCCCAGGGTGTGGCCATAGCGATCGTTGAATTGCTTAAAATGATCAATATCCAACATGATCAATCCCAGGGGCTGTCGGGTGCGGCTGGCGCGGGCGATCTCCTCCTGTAACACCTGGTCGAAATGGCGGCGGTTGTAAGCCTGGGTCAAGGCATCGGTCACTGACATACGGGCCATTTCATCGTTCACCGCCCGCAGTTTGCTCATCACCTGCTCCAGGGTTTCGGTGCGCTCCAGTACCCGCATCTCCAGTTCCTGTTTGGCCTCCTGCTCCATCCGCAATACCTGCTGCTGGGCCTCAATGGTATTTTCCCGTTCCCGGTTGATTTCCATTTGTAACAGCAGATTTTTACTTTGCTCTGCCGCGTGCTGGCGCCGCTCCCGGTTAATTCGTTCCGCCAGGGCCACGGATAGCAGCAGCATTTCGCTGACGAACCCCACCATCTGACCGTATTCCGCAGTTTCGCTGTAGGGCAGGTGGCCGGCAACCATCATCAGGGTCGCCATGGTGAAGAACAGCAAAGCGGCCCATCCCATGGCGTAGTAGCGGGCCGACACATTGCCCCAGTACAGCAGTATGACGGTGCCACCCACGGCCAGAACACAGGTACCCAGCGCATTGTACACACCGCTGGGGGCCGCCCACTCAAAAAGGAGTAGCAGCACCAGGCTGACAAACCAATAGGCGATGACCGCATTGCAGCTCCACAGCATCCAGCGGGGGTAAGCCTTCAGATTCAGGAATTCCCGGAAGAACAGGGCGCCACTCATAAAGCTTAAGTTGACGCCCAGCAGCATGCCATTTTGCTGCAGCCATTGGGACTGACTCCATAGATAGTGGTGCCCGAGGCCGGTCATGCAGAGCTGATAAATGATGATGGAGAACGCGTAAAACGAATAATAAAGATAGGTTCTGTCCCGGGTGAAAACAAACAGTGAAAAATTGTACAGAGTGAGCGCGGCCAACGCGCCAAACGCCAGGAAGTACCAGTTGTAGCGCAGGGTCTGGTTTGCCTGAAACGCTTCAGGTTGCCAGACGAAGATCGGCGCATAAAACTGTATATCGGACCGTACCCGCAGGAAGAACCTCTTGCTGGCGCCGGCTGCCAGTTCAATCCGATACAGGTGGCTGGATCCCTCGGGGCCGGTGGGAACCGGGGTTAAGTGGCTGGTGTGAGCATCGGAGGGCTTTTCAAACAACCCGATCTCGCGAAAGTTGACCCAGCGAATTTCCAGCAGGCGCTGAAGCTGGTGGGGGGGTGTCATTGCGCAATTCGAAGTGCAGCCACACCGGTTCGCCGATTTGGCCGATGGTGACGGCTTTACGCTCGATCGGCTGCCATTGGCTGGCGGGCTGGTTGATGACCTCTAATAGCGTCTCATATTGCCGTTCAACGTGATAAACAATATGCTCAGCATCCACCATAATCCGCCCGCTGGAATCCAGAGCCAGCACCGGCACGCCAGCGGGTTGAGCCACAAGCGGAACCGTGCTCAGCAGCAGCGGGAGCAAGACCAGCAGGCGGCGAATGAGTGGAAAGGGATTCGAAAGCACAGTGACCGTTGTCGTGTTGGTTACAGTTTGTTCAAAGTATAGAATCTGCCGTTCTCTCCGATATATTGCTAAAGTTTTTTATTGTTACCAGGTTGTAGCCGTTACCGGAATCGGCGCAAACACTGGTATTTGCCGGCAGATTTTTGGCATTTCGACAAGGCGGTTACAAAAGCCATTTCGAAACCGTCAGATTGATGGCAAGGGGATTGGCCTTTCGGGTTGAGCGCCTGGCTGATACCCAACTAAATCCAATGAGATCACCACACAGGAATGAGCAACATGATGAATCTATTAACCCGGCTTAGTAATATCTCTGATATAATGCGCGGATGACTAAAAAAATAGATACCCGCAAATTACCTTTTGAAGCCATTGAAGAAAAGCGTC
>NZXG01000019.1 GCA_002701845.1 Pseudomonadales bacterium | reverse complement strand
GAGCCGAGTAAGAAAGTATTTTGAACATGACAAAATCAAATATGCCGCTTAGCAGATATATTTGAAAGCCGGGTTAATAGTTTCTCGCTGAAGCAAATCATACACTGCACGCGACTTGAGTTCAGCTCAATTTACAACACTAACACTAATCAGTTTTAAGGAGGAACAGACTATGTCAATTTCCGAATTGCCTAGTCCAATGGAAATATTACTGGATCCGCTCAGTTTTATTGTGATGGGTATCTTTATCTCACTTATATTTTGGGAAGCCCTTTTCCCGGCGCGACCTTTGCCAAAAGTCGCATTCTGGAAAACTAAAGGCTTGATTGGTTTTGTCAGCTACATGCTGGTGTCGACTTATCTCCCATTATTGTGGGATGGCTTTCTGGCCCAGTTCCAGTTCTGGTCGATAAATCACTGGGCGTTGCCAATGCAGGTTGTTGTCGGCTTTCTGGTGTACGAGTCGATGCACTACATCTGGCATCGCAGCATGCACGCGTCGGACTTTCTATGGCAACACATTCACCAGATGCACCACAGCGCAGAACGCCTAGATAGTTTTGGCGCCTTCTGGCTGAGCCCGCTGGATATGGCAGGTTTTACCCTGGTAGGCAGCGCTGCACTGGTGCTGGTTATCGGGGTGTCGCCCGAGGCCGCCACCATTATCCTGCTGGCACTGGTGTTCTGCGCTGTATTTCAGCATCTGAATATCCGCACACCGCAATGGCTTGGCTATCTCATACAGCGACCGGAAAGCCACAGTCACCATCACGGCAAAGGTATCCACCGTGACAACTATGCTGACGTACCCTGGTTCGATTTACTGCTGGGGACCTTTCATAACCCGATCTCACATTCAGAAAACGGCTTTTATCAGGGCGCCACTAACCGAATCGTTGAGATGCTGTTCGGCCGTGATGTCAGCGAACCGAAAAAACCTGATACCTTAATTGCCGCCAAGGAGACACTGTAATGAAATACCGACAAGCTTTACCGCAGCTATCAGACACAATCTTCTTAACCGATGGTGGTATGGAAACCACGCTGGTATTTATTCAAGAAGTAGAGCTGCCCTGTTTCGCCGCCTTCGATCAGTTGTGTATCGAGCCAGGACGACAGCGCTTACGCGATTACTACGCCGACTACATTAAGCTGGCAAAACGCGCGCAGCGCGGCTTTATCCTGGAAAGCCCCACCTGGCGAGCGAACCCCGATTGGGGTAAAAAGTTGGGATATGGGACCAACGAGCTGGCAGATAAAAACCGTGAAGCGATCGCGATGATGGCATCGTTACGCGTCGAGCACGAAACGCCAAGCACGCCGCTGGTCATCAGCGGCTGTATCGGCCCTCGCGGTGACGGTTATGTGGCAGACAATAAAATGTCAGCACAGGAAGCGTACGAATACCATCGCGTTCAGATTCGCACTTTCGCGGATACCGAGGCTGATTTGGTAACAGCGATGACGATTAATTACGTGGAAGAAGCGATTGGTATTATCAAAGCTGCACAGGAAGCGAATCTGCCCGTAAGCATTTCCTTCACCACAGAAACCGACGGCCGCCTGCCTACGGGTGAGACACTGGCCGCTGCCATTAACCGGATCGATGCAATAACCCACAATGGTCCCGCGTACTACATGATTAATTGTGCACACCCGGAGCATTTTCGTGATCAGCTCAAAGCAGGCGAGCAATGGATGAATCGTATTCGTGGCTTGCGGGCCAATGCCAGTCGGAAAAGTCACGCAGAGCTTGATGAATCAGTTAGTCTTGATCGTGGCAGCCCTGAAGAGCTGGGTCAGCAATATCGGGAGCTACGTAGTATGTTTCCTAATATTACGGTGTTGGGGGGCTGCTGTGGGACTGATCTGGAGCATATTGAGTCGATTCATCATCACTGTTGTGTAGCGCATTAGGGGGGGCAACTTTTTTGCGGAGATAGAAGCCCATCCTGGAATGGATTCGGGGGTGGTCTTTTTTTATGGTTTGAATTTTAAGGTTGACCTTTTTCCCTGAGAATGAGTTGAAGAGAGTTTAAATTTTATTTTTCACAACCTGGATAGTTTTATGCAACCTCATTAGGGGGAGTTGTGGTGGAGGAATGGCTGCATATCCTGTGCAAAAAGCCGTGTTCATATACAAGCCGCGATCAGATGAGGTGATTTCGCTCGGTGAACGTATTTATGTATTGCTGGTTTTTCTTATGTGTATAATGAGTCTGGTATTTATGGTGTCGTCTGCTTTTTGCTCGGAGTAGGATAGCGTTGCTGATTGGTGTAAGCAGATGCACTGAGGGTGTTCAAAATGCCGTGCTAGCCAGCTAATGTCAGGGCGTTACGACAGTTACCCAAAGTGGCTACAGTTTCCTAATCCCCGTAACTTGCTGAGCTGCGACGTCGAATTTATAAAGCCTGTCAATCTGTCTGATGTACAGAATTCGGTCTCCGCTGGAGGCCAGATCAGCTGGTTAAGCTCGATTACCCGGCTTGCGATAAAATCTGTAAAATAGTCCATTGAGCGAAGAGTTACCTCAACATAAAAAAGCGCAGGTCGTCGCATTTGAATTAGTTCATCCTCAATTGAAATACCAAGACCACATCACCCTATCAGTATGAACACTACTGCGAACATCTCTGGAGTCCACCGTATGATAGAAGCACAAACCGAAACCTCACCAGCTTCCTTTATGGGAGACCTGAAAGACGCCTTGCGCCGTTCTAAAACCGTCGACGGTTACGATTACACGGCCAAAAAGCGCTATTACGAGCCCGCGCCAGCGGGAGACTTTGCTGAGCCGTTTCATCAGGTGGTGGCGAGCCGACGCTCGGTGCGCAAGTTTACCAGTAAGCCGATTCCCAGGGCGGTGCTGGATGCCTGCCTGGATGCGGCTTTGCTGGCGCCCAGTTCCTGTAATCTACAGCCCTGGGAGTTTCATGTGGTGCAGTCACCGCAGAAAAAGGCCAAGTTGGTGGAAGCCTGTATGAGCCAGAACGCCGCCACCACAGCGGCGGAGCTGATTGTCGTGGTGGCGCGAACCAATAACTGGCGCAAGGTGGCCAGGCTCAATATCAGTCAATGGCCGCAGCCGCGAATTCCCAAACACTGGCAGGCGTTTTATTCCAAGGGGGTGCCTTTCACCTATTGGCAGGGGCCGTTTGATGCGGCCGGTAAGGTGAAGAAGGCAGTCACGTCGGTGCTGGGGTTGTTCCAGCCGGTGCCCCGGGGGCCGTTCAGCCATCAGGATATGCGGATCTGGGCGGTGAAGAGTACGGCGTTGGCGGCGGAGAATCTGATGCTGGCGTTCCGGGCCCATGGTTTCGATTCGTGCCCCATGGAGGGTATGGATGAAAGGCGGGTGCGCAAGCTGTTGAAGCTGCCGGCGGACGCGGAGGTGGTGATGGTGGTGGGTGCCGGGGAACGGGCTGAGGATGGTGTGTACTTTCCACGGGTGGCGTTCGAGCGCGAGCATTTTGTGCGTTACCAATGATCAGTCTTTCTTTCTTGGCAGAGCTGTTCAGATGAGTATATTATCCTACTTGATAGCAGGGCTCGTTAGCAGATCAGGTAAGCTATATGACTATGGTGAAGAAGAGTATTACCGTTACAGATCAACAGGATAGCTGGATTAAAGCGCAGATTGAGAAAGGGCACTACGGTAATGAAAGTGAAGTGGTCCGGGAATTGATACGTGAACGCCAGCTGCGGGAGCAAGAGTCGGAAAGTGAGATAGAGGCGCTCCGCGCCATGCTGATCCAGGCGGAGCAGAGCGGCTTTACGGACCAAAGCCCTGAGGAAATACTGCGCGAAATCAAAAACGGATTAGGGCGCAATGCGGTACCTTCTCAGTGAAGCGGCAAAGATGGATATTGCGCGCATTTATTGGCGTGGTGTGGAAGAGTTTGGTGAGCAGTAGGCGGAACGTTATTACCACGCCCTATTCCGGCGTTTCGTTAAGCTTTCTGAAGCTCCTTATCAGTACCAGGCGGTTGATCACATTCGTGAAGGCTATCGGCGCAGTGTATATGGGGCGGATGCCATTTATTATCGAATCCGTGATGATGTGGTTGAAATAATGCGTGTGTTAGGGCGGCAGGATGTTAACGAGCAGTTATAGTTTCCTTCTCCTGATTTAAAAATCGGCGGTTTAGTTTGGGCGTTAATGTTTGTGAAAATGTTGGTAGTTTGAGGTGCAACAATAGCCAAACTCATTGTTGAATACCTCCTGGTGACTGGCGGTCGGTTACAGTAGGTTAGATTGGGTACTCGATTACAGCCTGACTTTCTACAAGCTGTAACGGAATTAAAATAATGATCACAGGAGCCACCGATGATTTCTGAACAGCAGGCGGAAATGGCGATCCGCTCATTCCGCGCCGCCCTGAACGAGATCGTGTCTGACGCCAAGCAGCCGGAAGGGCGCAACGCCTGTATTCTCAATCTCACTCGCAACGACAATGAAGAATTGTTCGTGTACGCCTACTCCAGTGCCAAGGGTCTATCCAAAACGGAGCTGCAAAAGCTGGCTGAGCGGGGCTTTCCCATCGTGGAGGATGTGCCGGAACAATTACGCAAATACGCTTGTGGGGGTATGGGGCAGTATCATACGGAACCCCGGCTGATTAACTATTTCAATGCCCGCCCCGGTGCCCTGGAAAATATGAAAACCGCGCTGCTGATTTCCGAGATCGACTGTTGTAAAACCTGTATGAAATACACAGTGGATTTATTCGTGAAAGCCAATCCTCTGATGGAGGTTTATACGGACGAGTACGGCAAGAACCCGGGGCGCAATCAGTTGCCGCGGTTTGCCTTTCAGGGCCCGGCGCCTTATCAGATGGATACGAGTAATTTTTAAGCAGCCACTGCGGATGGCTCACTTCGAGTCCGGCTCCTGAAACAACATCTCAAACCGGCCCACTTGCAGGCGATCGCCCTGCTCAACAACGGCAGTGGTCACGGGCTCGCCATTGACCCGGCAGTTGCGGCTGCTGGGGTGAGTGTGAATCATCCACACATCATCAAGTTTTTGGATTAAGCCGGGGGCAGCCATCAGACTGAGCCACCTGGCGGGGAAAGAGCCGGGTCAGTGGAAAGGGGATGACGTTACGGAGAAATTGTGCCTGTGTAGCGGTTCCCTTGCTGTCGGCTTCCTGTGAGGATGAAGTAACTTCACCGGGCTTATGATGGCGATCACCGCCAAAAGTAGACAGAGCAAAAGGTCACAAAAGTTTTGGCACAAATGGATTCGCTGGTTGGATTTGAGTGAGCGGCCCGGGCAGCGGGGCTACCCGGGATAAGCATCAGTGAAGATCTACCAGGCTTTGTACGGCAGGAATTTACCGTTCATGGTAATCACCACCCGATCGCCCTTGGGGTTTTCCTCTTTTTCCACTTCCATGGAAAAATCGATGGCGCTCATGATGCCGTCACCGAATTTTTCCTGGATCACTTCTTTCAGGGTTTCACCGTAAACCCCCACGATTTCATACAGTCGGTAAATCAATGGATCCTGGGGCACGGACTGATCCCAGGTTTTGGTGGGGTACTTCTGCAAGGCGGTGCAGATGTCGGCATCCAGCCCCAGCACGTCGCACAGTGCCTTGGCTTTGTCCTCCGGCATGCTGTTCATGCCCATGCAGGCAGAGGTGGTCCAGACCGGCGACATGCCCACGGCCTCGCCGATGGCCTCCCAGGTCATGCCTTTGCTTTCCTTGGCTGCGATAATGGTTTTTGCCACGTCACTCATAATGGTTCTCCTGCGCTGCTTAATGGTTGACTGCTAACTGTGGATTATTGACATCGGCGCCGCCGGCCGCGGTGGTGGTTTCCGGCGGCTGGTCGACCAGTGGGTTAACGGCGTTGGGGGCACCCGACTGCAAATCCGGTTTGTCCTCCGAGCGGTTCACCAGGAAGTCCACCAGATAGTTACGCAGCTGGTAATAACCCGGCTGCTGAAAAATGGTAGTGCGCTGGCGGGGGCGGGGTATGTCTACTGTCACTGCCTCGGCTATGGCAGCATTGGGACCGTTGGACATCAGAAATATCCGGTCCGACAGCAGAATGGCCTCGTCCACATCGTGGGTGATCATAAAGGCCGTCTGCTGGGTTTCACTCCAGATTTTCATCAGCTCCTGTTGAATCACGCCCCGGGTCAGAGCATCCAGGGCACCAAAGGGTTCATCCAGCAATAACAGATCCGGCTGAGTAGCGAACGCGCGGGCGATGCTGACCCGCTGGCGCATACCACCGGACAGTTCCGACGGCTTGCGGTGCAACGCCTGCTTCAGGCCCACCATTTCCAGAAAGTGCGCGCTGTGGTCCCGCACTTTGCTTTTGCTCCAGTCCGGCCAGCGGGCACGCACGCCGAATTCCACGTTGCCCAGGGCGGACATCCAGGGCAGCAGGCTGTAATTCTGGAACACCACACCGCGTTGCAGGCTGGGGCCGCGAACCTCTTTGCCATTCATCACCACAGCACCGGCGGTAGGCTCATCCAGCCCCGCCAGGGTGTTGAGAATGGTGGATTTGCCGCAGCCGGAGTGGCCAATGATGCAGACGAACTCACCTTTTTCCAGGGTGAAGTCCACGCCTTCATAAACCGTAAGATCGTTACCATCCTTGGTTGGATAGACTTTACTTAAGCCGCTGACTTCCAAAAATGCGTGCGACATGGGGCCTCCTATTCGTCGTATTCAACCAGCTTTTGCGCCTTTGCCAGAGCCAGGTCCAGCAGCATGCCGACGCAACCGATCATGATGATGGAGAAGATGACGCTGTTGAGGTCCAGGTTGTTCCATTCGTTCCAGACGTAATAACCAATGCCGGTACCGCCCACCAGCATTTCCGCCGCCACGATCACCAGCCAGGCGATGCCAATGGAAATCCGCATGCCGGTAAGTATGGTGGGCGCGGCCGCCGGCAGAATGACCTGGAAGGCAGTGCGCAGATGAGACAGCTCATGGGTGCGGGCCACATTGACCCAGTCCTGACGCACGTTGGCCACGCCAAAGGCGGTGTTAATCAGCATGGGCCAGATGGAGCAGATAAAAATCACAAAAATTGCCGAGGTTTCCGAATCCTGAATGATGAACAGCGCCAGGGGCATCCAGGCCAGGGGCGAAATGGGCCGCAACACCTGAATAAACGGGTTCAAGGCGTTGTACATCAGCGGCGACATCCCCACCAAAAAGCCTACGGGAATAGCAATGATGGCCGCCATGATATAGCCCGCCAAAACCCGGTACAGAGAGTAGGCCAGTTGGATGCCGATGCCTTTGTCATTGGGTCCTTTGTCATAGAACGGATCACTGAGCTCGTTCCAGGCATGAGTAAACACATCCGAGGGGGGCGGAACCCGGGCTTCCTGGTCGGCGCCCCCCATCAGCATTTCATATTCACTCATGGCGCCGGATTGCTCCGGCTGTTCCACCGCCAGTTCCCAGGCTCCCAACAGCACCACCGCCATCACCACGGATAAAATGGCGGCCCGCAATGGCATGGACGCAATCATCAAACCCTCCCGATGGCGAAGCTCTTCACGTATTCTTCAGGCTTGGTGTAATCAAACTCCTTACCCATGATGGTGTAGTTGGCGTAGGTTTTGTCCGGCGCCGAGTAGCCCAGATCTTTCATGATCTTTTCGCAGTCCGATGCCAGGTAAACCTGTTCCGCTACGGTCTTGTAGTCCACATCCCCTTCGATGTAGCCCCAACGTTTCATCTGAGTGAGGATCCACACCGCCATGGAGTGCCAGGGGAAGGGATCGAAGTCGATGCGGTCCGGTACGTCCTTCACCGAGCCCAGACCATCCGCATAGCGACCGGTAAGGACCTGCTGAATCACCGGCACCGGTTGGTTCAGGTAATTCTTGGGTGCAATGGCCTCGGAGATTTCCTTGCGATTGTCCGGGTTCGATGAGTATTGAGTGGCGTCAATGATGGATTTCAGCAGCGCGCCATAGGTGTTAGGGAGTTCCTCGGCGAAGGCTTTACTGCAGGCAAAAGCGCAACAGGGGTGGCCTTCCCAGATATCTTTGGTGAGGGTATGAATAAAGCCCACTTTCTCCCACACCGCCCGTTGATTGAAGGGGTCCGGGGAGAGGTAGCCATCCAGGTTGCCGGCCCGCAGGTTGGCCACCATTTCCGGCGGTGGTACTACCCGGATTTGAATGTCCTTGTCCGGATCCAGGCCGTGCTCCGCCACATAGTAGCGCAGCAGGAAGTTATGCATGGAGTAATCGAAGGGCACGCCGAACTTAAAGCCCTTCCATTGCTTGGGATCCCGTTTGTCTTTGTGGTCCACGTGCAGCACGATGGCCTGACCATTGATGTTTTCCACCGCCGGCATGATGTAGGGCTCGGCGGTGGAGCCGGCCCCCAGGGTCATGGCCAGGGGCATGGGCGTGAGCATGTGAGAGGCATCGTATTCCCGGGCCAGGGATTTATCCCGGGCCACCGCCCAGCCGGCGGTTTTGATCACGTCCACGTCCAGGCCGTATTTGGAGTAGAACCCCAAAGGGTGAGCCATGATGATGGGGGTGGCGCAGGTGATGGGCACGAAGCCCACTTTCAATTTGGTTTTTTCCGGTTTGCCCAGGGATTCCTTCAGCGCCGCCTTGGCTTCATTGAGCGGGAAAAAAGTGGAGAGCATGGCGGCCGCGGTACCACCGCCCAACAACCCCATAAACTGACGGCGGTTAAGGTCGCTCTGGTTGAATACCGCCCGCACCACGGCGTTTTCGATGGCCCGGTCCATCATCTCCTCACTGGAGAGGGTGGGGCTGGTGGCCGGCGCGCTGGTGGCGGTGTGCCCGCTGCTGCACTGGTCGCAGGCGCAGCCGGCTTCGTGTGTCAGGCTGGTGTTGGCGTCGTATGGATTGCCCAGACTTTTTACGGTCATGGTGAATTTCCCCCGAAACTGTGGTTGGCAATTGGGTGCGTCCATCCGCGGGCGCGCACCAACAAGGTTCGTAACTGGGCTCAAGTGGGTCAGCAGTCAGCGGTGCCCAGAGTTCCGGTCTGCAAGTGCAGGCTTTGTACCAACCCAGGTCTGTCGGGTTTGTTGTTATAAAAATCAGTAATTTAAGTATTCCTGGGTCAACCCTGTTGGGGTTGTGCAAATGCGTAAATCATGCAAATGCATAATTCAATGTTGCGCATTTTCGTAATCTGGCACGGGGTTTGATAGCCGTTGGACAGGCGCAGGATAGAGGCCGGAGCAGCGGTTGGGACTCTCGCTCCGGCCCGTTAACAGTCAGGTGAAGATCCATGCAGAAAACCGTGCACAAAGTCATGCGGAAAACCATCCTCCCGGAGGGGCCCATGCTACTGGCCCGGGGGCTGGATGCCAGCGATATGGCGGTGATGTGTTTTGATCCGGTGGCGGACCGAATTCTTGAATGCAGCGCCCGGCTGGCGGATCTGAGCGGCTACCCATCCAGCCAGCTACTGGCCATGTCGGTCTCTACATTGTTTGCCGAGCAGTTGCCCAGCCTGGTGGCCTTCAGTCAGGCCTGTTTGGAAAACAAAAACAGCTATACCAGTGAGTTGCACCTGTGTTGTGCCGACGGCAGTACCCGGGCGGTGGAAGTGTACGGATCGGCTTTCACTGAGAACCAGCGCCCCCTGCTGCTGTTTACCCTGTTTGATACCCGTTACTGCCATAGCTTACGGGTGGAGGCGGATGCCGCCCGCTACCATCGCGGTGGCCTGATGGAATGGAAGCGCATCGAAGAGGTGTTTTCCGAATTCGAGCGGGAGAACCAATTGATCCTCAACGCCGCCGGCGAGGGTATCTATGGGGTCAATACCGAGGGCATCACCACCTTTCTCAATCCGGCGGCGGAAAAAATGCTGGGCTACCCGGCGGCGGAGCTGGTGGGTCGCAATGCCCACGAGTGCATTCACCACAGCCACGAGGACGGCACCTGTTACGACATTCACACCTGCCCCATCTTCGCCGCGTTTCATGATGGCAGCGTGCATCAGGTG
Organism: Pseudomonadales bacterium; assembly: GCA_002701845.1. GTDB lineage: Bacteria > Pseudomonadota > Gammaproteobacteria > Pseudomonadales > Ketobacteraceae > Ketobacter. Next base: position 36,866 of record NZXG01000019.1, on the reverse strand, counting down.
GGGGATGAGGTGTTCTGGCGCAAGGACGGCACCGCGTTCCCCGTAGAGTACACCAGCACACCGATCGAAGATGGTGGCCGGGTGGTGGGTGCGGTGGTGATTTTTCGGGATGTCAGTGAGCGCCGGGAGGCGGAACGCCGGCTGCGGCTGGCCATGGCGGAAGTGGAGCGGTTAAAGCAGCGGCTGGAGCTGGAAAATGCTTATTTGCAGGAGGAAATCCGCGCCGAACACAACTATCGGGAGATTGTGGGCCGCAGCGATGCCATTCGCAATACCATTGCCCAGATCGAACTGGTGGCGCCCACCGATGCCAATGTGCTGATCACCGGGGAATCCGGCACCGGTAAGGAACTGCTGGCCCGGGCCATCCACGAAGCCAGTGATCGCCGGACCCGGCCGTTGATTCGGGTGAACTGCGCCGCTATTCCCCGGGATTTGTTCGAGAGTGAATTCTTCGGTCATGTGAAAGGGGCCTACACCGGCGCCACCAGTGATCGCATTGGCCGCTTTGAACTGGCCGATGGTGGCACCCTGTTCCTGGACGAGGTGGGGGAAATACCGCTGGAACTGCAGGGCAAACTGTTGCGCGTGCTGCAGGAAAAACAGTTCGAGCGGGTGGGGGATGCCCAGACCCGGCGGGTGGACGTGCGTGTGATCGCCGCCACCAACCGGGACCTGAAAACCGATATCCGCGAACACCGGTTTCGGGAAGATCTGTATTTTCGCCTGAATGTGTTTCCCATCGAGTCCGCGCCCCTGCGACAGCGGGTGGAGGACATTCCCCTGCTGGCCACCTACTTTCTGGAAAAAGCCTGCCGCAAACTTAACAAACCGGTGTTGCCCATTTCCCTGGCGGTGGCGCGCCGACTGCAAAGCTATTCCTGGCCCGGCAATATCCGCGAGCTGGAAAATGTGATCGAGCGGGCGGTGATTGTCTCCAGTCAGGGCAAGCTGAAAATTGATATTCCCGACTTGACCCATCCTCCCACCACGGAACCGGCGCCGCCGCCAAGTTGGGAGGGAGCCGGGATACTAACCGAGGATCAGCGCCGGGCCAGCGAACGGGCCAATCTGATCAGCGCCCTGCAGCAGTGTGGCGGCAAGGTGTCCGGCCGGGAGGGGGCCGCGGCGTTGCTGGGGCTCAAACCCACCACCCTGTACTCCCGGATACGGCGTTGGCGGATTGATGTGGGGGCGGTTAAATCCGGGCGGCCGGGCCACTCGCTGAACTCATGATCCCGGTTTCCCGCCGTCGCCAGGCGCTTGCCATTTTCAGGGATAACTGATTTAGTCCTGCATAAAAACAGCAAACAGGAATCCCCATGATCCGAACCCAATGGTGGCACGACGGCGCGGCGCACAGCGGTGGCGCAGAACAAATCAAACAATGGCAACAGCAGGGCGGCAGCCTCTGGATCGACTTGGCCGATGAGCCTGAAACGCAGGAAGCCACTCTCCTGCGAGAGCTGGGCTGTCATCCCCTGGCGATTCAGGACGCCCAGCGCCAGCGGCACCCCCCCAAGGTTGAAGATTTCGGGGCCAACACTCTGGTGATCTACCGGGGCTTTGAGTATTTTGAAGAAGAGGTGAATGTGCGCCATGTGCAGGTGGCGTTTTTTGTCAGCAGCGACTGTCTGATCAGCCGCCGCACCGGCCCTTCCTTTGGCGTCAATGCACTGTGGGACAATCCCTCGGAGCTGGCCCGCTATCTGCCCACCCCTACCATATTGTTCACTCGCATCGTCAATCAGTCCCTGGGTCAGTACATCAAACGCATGCTGGAGCTGGAGGACGCCATCAGTGAGATGGAGGACGAGATGCTCGATGACCCCACGGACCGGCTGATGCAGCGCTTTGTCGCCTACCGTTCCCGGCTGCGGAAGTTGAACCGGGTGTTCAATTATCACGAGAAGGTGTTCGGGGAGTTGTTGCGGGAGTCCACTGAGGTGCTGGATATGAACGACGCGCCCCTGTTTCACGCCATGCAGGATGTGTATGACAAGTGCGAGCGTCTGGCCAGCCTTTGCACCCTGTTCTATGAGCAGTGCGGGGATCTGATCGAAGGTTATATCTCCCTCACGTCCCACCAGTTGAACAAAACCATGCAGGCGCTGACGGTGATCACGGCGATCTTTGTGCCCCTGGGCCTGCTGTCCGGGATTTACGGGATGAACTTTGAGCACATGCCGGAGCTGCATTCCCGCTATGGCTACTATGTGCTGTTATCGGTGATGGGCTTTATTGCCATCGTGCTGCTGGCTCTGTTCCGCCGCAAGCGCTGGCTGTGACCGCGCCTCCCCAATCCGGGTCTCCCCAATGCAGACAGGCGCCTGCGGTGCTGGCTCCGGCGGGCGCTTTTCAGTACAGTGGTCCGCTCACGCTGGCATAAGAGAGCAAGCCTTTGGAAACCAATCTGGTATCGAGTTTCGCCCTGGTGGGCGTATTGGGGCTGATCTGTCAATGGGTGGCCTGGCGTCTGCGGTTACCCGCCATTCTGTTTTTGCTGCTGACCGGCATTGTGGCCGGCCCGGTGGTGGGCTGGCTGGACCCGGATGCCCTGTTCGGCGACATGCTGTTCCCCCTGGTGTCCATGGCGGTGGCGGTGATCCTGTTTGAGGGCAGCCTGACCCTGAAATTCAAGGAAATCCGCGGCATGGAGTCGGTGGTGTGGCGCATTCTCACCATCGGCGTACTGGTCAGCTGGGTCAGTATTGCCGTGTTCACCGGCTGGCTGCTGAATATGGACTGGCATCTGGCGTTGTTGTTCGGGGCCATGGTGGTGGTCACCGGGCCCACGGTGATTGTCCCCATGCTGCGTTCGGTGCGGCCCAATGCCCGGATCACCAATATCCTGCGCTGGGAAAGTATTCTGATTGATCCCCTGGGGGCTCTGCTGGCGGTACTGGTGTTCAACTTTATCGTGGCGGAAATCAGTGGCGGCAACGAATGGCTGGCGGTGCTGGTGGTGTTCTTAAAGATCCTGGGCATCGGCACCGCCCTGGGGGCCGGGGCCGGTTACCTGTGCGGCTGGTTGCTGCGGCGGGAGCTGATTCCGGAGTATCTGCATAACGTCTTTATATTGATTTCTGTGCTGGCGGTGTTCGCCCTGTCCGACTCCCTTGAGCACGAATCGGGGCTGCTGGCGGTCACCATTATGGGGATCTGGCTGGCCAATATGCGGGGGGTGGAAACCGAGAACATTCTGGATTTCAAGGAAAGCCTCAGTGTGCTGCTGATTTCCGGCCTGTTTATTCTGCTGGCGGCGCGGGTGGATCTGAACGATCTGGTGACCCTGAGCTGGCAGGCGCTGGTGATTCTGGGGTTTGTCCACTTTATCGCCCGGCCCCTGAAGATTGTCACCGCCACCGTGGGGGCCTCCCTCAGCTGGCAGGAAAAGACCCTGATTGCCTGGATCGGACCCCGGGGTATCATCGCCGCCGCCGTGTCGGCGCTGTTTGCGTTGCGGCTGACCCAGTTGGGTTATGAAAGCGCGGAATCCCTGGTGACCCTGACCTTTGTGGTGATCATTGGTACCGTGGTGTTCCAGAGCCTGACCGCCAAGCCCCTGGCGAAGTTGCTTAAGGTGGTGGAACAGGCACCCCAGGGCATCCTGCTGGTGGGAGCCAATATGCTGTCCCGGGCCATTGCCAGAGAGCTGCAGAAAAACGGCTTCGAGGTGATGCTGGCGGATAATTACCGTAATAATGTTAAAGCCGCCCGCATGGCCGGGCTGCGGGTGTTCCACGGCAACCCGGTGTCCAAGCTGGCGGAGAAAGAACTGGATCTGCTGGGCATTGGCCGCATGATGGCCCTGTCCCAGAACGACGACCTGAACCTGCTGGCGGTGCAGCGTTACACCCGGGAATTCGGCAAGAAGCGGGTTTATGCCCTGCCCACCCAGTCCAGCCAGAGTAAGAGTGAACGCCAGAAAGTGGCGGAGGATCTGGCGGGCATCGTGCTGTTTTCAGCGGACGCCACCTACAGCAAGCTGGCCAGTCTGGTGTCCCAGGGGGCGGAGATGCGCACCACCAATATCAGCGAGGAATTCACCCTTAAGCACTACCTGGAAAAATACGGCACCAAGGCCATCCCCATGTTTATCATCAACCCGAAAAAGCGCCTGCAGATTCTGTCGGGCCTCCCCAAGGAGGAGGATGTGCTGCCGGGCTCCAAGGTGGTGGCGCTGGTGAAAGCCGACCGGGTCAGCGAAAAGATCGAAGAGAAGAAGCAGGAAGCCGCCAGGAGCTGATGGCGGCCGCCGGCTTCAGGGTAAAAACACGAAACTGGCGGGGGCCGTGGCGCGAATCAGTTCGCCGTGACGGTCCAGTGCCTGCACCTGCCATTGATAGTGACTGCCGGGCTTCAGGCGCTCCATCAGCTGGGGTGAGAGCGTGGTGGATTGCTGTTGCGCCGGGATCAGCAGCCGACCCACGAACTGGCTGGAAGTCACCGCCTCTTTGCCGCTGTGCTCGTGCAACACCAGCTCATAGACCACGGTTTCCGGGGTGGCGGGCCAGCTCAGGCGGGTATCGCCGGTGAGGGTGGCGGGGGCGGACTCCGGCTCCGGCTGGGGCTGGCTTTCCACTACCTCGTAGGGCAGGCTGGCGCTGGTGGCGGGGTCGTTACACAGCGACTCCATGGCCACGGGGCTGGTTTCCAGGCTGGTGAGACTGCAAAAGCGCAGAATATGCCGGCCCAGGGTGTCGGTGGGCAGCTGCGGGCTCAGCAACCAGTCCCGGCCGCCGGCCTTGAGCTCTTTTTTTACCTGGGCCAGTTCCCGATAGCGCATCTGGCCACTTTCCGGATCCAGGCTTCCCAGTTGCCAGCTGCCCTCCAGGGAGCCTTCCCCGGCGTAGGCCACGCTCAGCTGCGCCTGCAGCGGCAGCCCCCGGGCCACCTGGCTGCGGAACCGCTGGGGTTTGAATCCCAGTTCCAGATGATGCAGGGCAAAGGGGATGGCGCTGCCGTTGCCGCCTTCCGCTGTGTCCTCCCCTTGCAGCAGAATGGTCACCCGGGCCTGGCTGGTGGTGGGGCGCTCGCTGCCGGTGCTGAACTGGCGGCTGTAATGCAGTTCCCGATAACCCAGCTGCAGCCACTCGCCGGCCTCTTCCGGGGTGATGGTGAGTGATTCCTCAAACCGCAGAGGGCCCGCACCCTCGGTTTTGTTGAAGGGGGTGGCGTGGGTTTTCAATACGGTGCTGGTGGCGGCGTCCTTCAGCACCCCCTGGGCGGAAAAAGCGCCGGTATCGTGGGCGGAGGTGGTGGAAATCACCCAGCGGATTTGCAGGGTTCGCCCCTCTTTTACCGGAACCCGGGCCACCTTGGGATCACTGGTGGCGCCAATCAGGGCCCCCTGGGCCGGGGGCGTCAGGGTGCCCGCCAGCAGCAGACTCAGCAGCACCGCCCGGGCCAGTGACCAGCGCGCGTTGAGCAAATCTTTCCAATCCATGTTCTATCCCCAGGGATTAACAACAGGAGCCAGAGTCTACCGAAGCCAGGGTAGAGTGAGAAGTGTTCAGGGCAACAGAATGTGTCGTCTCAATGGTCGTAATAGCCGGTGCCGGTGATGCCGATGCTTTCCACCTGGGCGGTCAGGTCGTCGAAATCCAGCTCACTGAGCCCCACATAGGCCAGCAGATCCGGGCCGATGGCCTGCCACTCGTAGTCTTCCCCGTGATTGCCCAGGGTCAGGTGCACCCGGCAGATATGCTCGGCCATTTTCAGGATCGCCAGCAGGGTTTTACGGCCGTGGTCGTAACTCTGGGCCCGGTGGCGGAAAATGTTCTCCACGCTGTGGTGCTCGGCAATCGCCTCGCATAAATCCGGCGGCAGGGACCAGGATTTGGCCACGAAATAACCCACCACGGCGTGATTGGTTTTCAGGTACTGGTTCTCCCGGTCGATCACCCGGGGGTTGGGCTGGGCGTAGGACTCCTCCAGCACCGCCTGATAGTTTTCGTGGGCCCGGAACAGCAGGGGCACGCCACAGTTGTGGAATAGCCCCAGGCAGTAGGCCCGGTCCGGGGCCTGGTAGCCAATAGCCCGGGCCAGGGTGGCGGACACCGAGGCAATATCCATGGCGCTGTCCCAGAAGCGGCTCAGGCTGACGATGGTTTCGTCATCCATTTCGCTCTTGATGGACAGCCCTTCCATTATCCGGATGATGGACTGCAGGCCCAGGATCTGCACCGCCTGCTCAATGGAGGCCATGCGGTTTTTGAGGCCGAACAGATTGGAATTCACCACCTTGAGGATGGTGCCGGACAGGCCCACGTCCTGACTGATCAGTTTGGCGATGCGATGAATATCCGGATTGGGCATGGCCTGCTCCATATGAATATCCACGATCACCTGCGGTTGCGGCGGTACGGTGATGCCCCGCAGGATCTTGGCAATGTGCTCGTCGTCCAGTATGGGAGTCGGGTTCATTTGGGTATACTTCGCGCGCAGAAGACAATATTCAGTTTAGCAGTGGGTGCCTGATGCTCCAGTCCCCGCCGCCCTTGCCTCAGGGAGCCCGCCCGTGTCCACTAATGATCAGCCCCGTATCCGCCTGAAAGCCAAAGAGGAACGTCGCCTTAAAGGTGGCCATCTCTGGGTCTACAGCAACGAGGTGGATACCGCGGTGACCCCATTGCAGGACCTGACCCCGGGGTTGGAGGTGGTCTTCGAGGAGGCCTCCGGCCGGCCCCTGGGGCGGGGCTATGCCAACCCCCACTCCCTGATCTGCGGCCGCCTGCTGACCCGGGACTGGAAACAGCCCCTGAACCGGAAGTTTCTCACCCAGCGCCTGCAGCAGGCCCTGGCGCTGCGGGAGCAGGTCTATGGCAAGCCTTATTATCGGTTGGTCTACGGCGATAGCGATGGCCTGTCCGGTCTGGTGGTGGATCGCTATGGGGATTATCTGGTGGCCCAGCTCAACACCGCGGGCATGGAGCGGCTGCGGGAGCTTCTGCAGGCGGCGTTGGAGACGGTGTTGGCGCCCCGGGGCATTCTCTGGCGCAACGACAGCCCGTTGCGGGAGCAGGAGGGGCTGACCGCGGAGGTGGCGGTGGCCCGGGGTCCCTGGCCGGACATCCTCAGGCTGGAGGAAAACGGCGTGGAATTCCAGGTGCCTGCCAGTAGCGGCCAGAAAACCGGCTGGTTTTACGATCACCGGGACAACCGCCGGGAGCTGACCCGCTGGGTGGCCGGCCGCCGGGTACTGGACGTGTTTGCCTACCTGGGGGGCTGGGGGCTGCAGGCCCTGGCGGCCGGCGCTTCGGAACTGGCGGCGGTGGACGCCTCGGAGCCGGCCCTGGATCAGTTGCAGGCCAATGCCGACCAACAGGGGGTGGGGGGCCGGGTTACAACGTATCAGGGCAATGCCTTTGCGGTGCTGGAGGCGCTGTTGGAACAGGGCCAAAAGTTCGATGTGGTGGTGTTGGATCCGCCGGCCTTTATCAAGCGCAAAAAGGACTTCAAAACCGGCCTCGCCGCGTATCAGAAACTCAACAGCCTGGGGCTGCGGCTACTGCAGCGGGGCGGCCTGCTGGTGTCTGCCTCCTGCTCCATGCAACTGCCGGAGGCCACGCTGCTGGACACCGTGCGCGGCGCGGCGCGGCACGTGGATCGCCATCTGCAGCTGGTGCACCGGGGTACCCAGGGGGCCGACCATCCGGTGCATCCGGCCATGGTCGAAACCCAATACCTCAAGGCGTTGTTCTTCCGGGTGACGGCGGCGCTTTGAGCCAGACTTCCAGGGCCTGGGTCAGGCGCGATTCCAGGTCAGTGTCAGGGTCGCCGGGAGGCAACAGGGGAATCACCTGCTGTTGGACCCAGCGCTGCAGGTATTCCCGTAACACCGCATTGTCCGGGTTCGCTTCCAGGGCCGAGAGCATGGCCTGAGCCTGTTGCAGGCGCCAGGTGTGAGCCGCCGCTTGCGTGGGGGGCAGGTTGCCGCTTTGCCAGGCCGCCAGCAGACCCTGGCTGTCTTCCGCCAGTATGGCAAGCTCCAGGGCCAACAGCCGCCGGCGCCGGTTGTTGGGGTGCTCGCTCACCGGCAGCCCGGCATTGGCGGCCGGCCACTGCTGGATTTCCTGGTAGTCGCTGACGGGCCGTGGTGGCAGGTCCGGGTTGTCCGCGCCTTCCCCCCAGAGCAGAAATTCCACCACCTGAAACCCGGTACTCACCTCCGCGTCATCCGTCAGCCCCTGCTGCTCCCGCAGCGCCTCCACCGTCAGGGGCAGGCTGGCGTCGTTGACGATGCCGCTGTGAGGATAGCCCTGAATACTGTCAATAAAGCCGGGCATGGTCAGGGGGCTGCCCAAACGCTGGCGCCACTGCCGCAGCAGTTCCCGCTGGTCGGGGCTGAAGCCGGTGAGCATGGTGCTGGCCTGGTAGCGGTCATAACAGCCCTGCCACTGGGCCTTGAGGCTGTCCAGGTGCGCCTCCTGCGGTTGGTTCAGAAACTGTTCCCCCAGGGTGGTGAAGGTGTCGGTACACACCGCCAGGGCCCGCAACAGCTCAGAGGCGCCGCTCTGGAACCGGCTCAGGGCGTCCGCTTCCCGGGGCGTCAGCTTGGCGGATTCCTCAGGCCCGGGGGCGGTCTCCGCCGGCGCCGGGGCGGGGGGCTCCCCGGGCTGATCGCAGGCGCTCAGGACCAGCACCAGGGCGCAGAGCCCGGCCTTCAGTCGCGCAGCGACAGGCATGGCCAGTTCCGTTCCTTCGCAATGGCGCAGAGTCGCTGATCACCATCCACCACCACCGGGTGGCTGACCGCTTCCAGCAACGGCAGGTCGTTAATGGAGTCACTGTAGAAATAACTGCCCGCCAGGTCGTGGCCGGTTTGTGCCAGCCACTGGTGCAGGCGTTCCACTTTGCCTTCCTGATAGCAGGGGGTGCCACTGACGGCGCCGGTATAGCGGCCGTCCACCCGCTCCGGCTCGGTGGCGAGAATATCATCCACTCCCAGGGCCCGGGCGATGGGGCGGGTGATAAAACTGTTGGTGGCGGTGATGATCAGCAGGAAATGACCCTGCTCCCGGTGTTGCTGCAGCAGGGCGTCGGCCTTGGCCTGGCGCATGGGGGCCACATAGCGCTCCATAAACTCCTCATGCATGGCCGCCAGTTGCACCGCATCGAACCGGGTCAGTGGCTCCAGGGCAAATTCCAGGTAGGCCATAATATCCAGCCGCCCCTGTTTGTACAGTTCGTAGAAGTGATCATTCTGCTGGCGATAAAAGTCATCGCTCACCACGCCTTTGTTCACCAGATACTCGCCCCAGGCGTGATCGCTGTCGCCGGCGAGCAGGGTGTTGTCGAGATCGAAGATGGCCAGGGTCATGGGCGTACCGGGGTCCGGAGTGAAAGTGAATTCAGTGTATCAGCTCCGTTCCCGGGCGAAAACGGAGGTGCCTGTTTTTGCAGTTAAAAACTTCGAAAAATCAAACAAATAGTTCTATAGTATTGAGACCCGGAGAAGGTCCGGAGCGGGCCCGGGATCACCAAATCCCAGTTGTGCCGGCGGACAGACTAGGGTATTTATAATCCTAGTGATGAATTGGAAACCATAACGTGATTGACGAGGACGGATTCAGGCCGAATGTGGGCATCATTCTGGCCAATCCCCACGGCCAGGTGCTTTGGGCCCGGCGGGTGGGTCAGGATGCGTGGCAGTTTCCCCAGGGTGGCATTGCCGAGCACGAAACCGCGGAGCAGGCACTGTACCGGGAGTTGCGCGAGGAAATCGGCCTGCGACCGGATGATGTGAGGCTGGTCAGCGCCACCCGGGGCTGGCTGCGCTATCGTCTGCCCAAGCGCTTTCTGCGCTACCGCAGCAAGCCGCTCTGTGTGGGTCAGAAACAGAAGTGGTTTCTGCTGATGCTTACCGGTTGCGAAAGTCGGGTCAGTTTCGAATACGGCGACCCACCAGAGTTCGACGACTGGCGCTGGGTCAGTTACTGGTACCCGCTGAATCAGGTGGTGTCATTTAAACGTGAGGTCTACCGCAATGCGTTGAAAGAGCTGGCGCCTTCGCTCCATGCCGCCGCGTCCCAGCATGGGTTGGCGGCGGCGGAGAGCTGCAGAATTATAAAAAACCGGTAATGCGGTGAGTCAATTCCAGGCTTGTGTCGGGGCGGGATGCCCCCACAGCCATCGGCTGCGAGAAACTGTCAATGCTTGAAACCCTGAGGCGTATCGTACAGGAGGTGAACTCCGCCCCCGATCTGTCATCGGCACTGGACGTGATGGTGGCTCGGGTACGACAGTCCATGGGTACCGAAGTCTGCTCCATCTACCTGCTGGATCACACCGCCAACCGCTACTTCCTGATGGCCACCGAGGGCCTGAAGAAAGAGGCGGTGGGCACCGCCACTCTGAATTTCTCCGAGGGTCTGGTGGGCCAGGTGGGCATGCGGGAAGAGCCCATCAACCTGGACGATGCCCCCTCCCATCCCAAGTTCCGTTATCTGCAGGAAACCGGTGAGGAGCCCTTCCATTCCTTCTTGGGGGTGCCCATTATCCATCACCGCAAGCTGTTGGGCGTCATCGTCGTCCAGCAGCGGGACCGGCGCCGGTTTGATCAGGAGGAGGAAGCCTTCCTGGTGACCATCTCCGCCCAGCTGGCGGCGGTGGTGGCCCATGCCGAGGCCACCGGTGCCATCGATGGCATCTTCGGCAACGCCATGGGCAGCCCGGTGACCAAGTTCGATGGGGTGGTGGGTTGCGTGGGGGTGGCCATCGGCACCGCCTTCGTGGTGTATCCTCCGGCGGACTTCAAGTCAGTGCCGGACCGGCCGGTGAAGAATGTCAAAAAAGAGCTGAAGGCCTTTAACGATGCCCTGAAACAGGTGCGGGCGGATATCCGCGCCCTTAGCGAGAAGGCCTCCCAAACCCTGCCCCCGGAAGAGCAGGCCCTGTTCCAGGTGTACGAGCGGATGCTGGACGACAATGCCCTGGCGGGGGAGATCCGCGCCCACGTGCAGGCGGGTAACTGGGTGCAGGGGGCGCTGCGGGAGGTGGTGCTGAAACACGTGGCCGCGTTCGAGGCCATGGAGGATAACTACCTGCGGGCCCGGGCCTCCGACGTGCGGGACCTGGGGTTGCGGATTCTGGCTTATCTGCAGGAGGCCAAGACCCTGAGCGCCCCCATTCCCGAGCAGGCCATCGTGGTGGGGGAGGATATCACCCCCACCATTTTCGTGGACATTCCCCGGGAGCGGATCGTGGGGATTGTGTCTCTGCACGGCTCCAGCAACAGTCACATGTCGATTGTGGCCCGCTCCCTGGGGATTCCCACGGTGGTGGGGGTGGGGGAGTTCCCCCTGTCGCGCCTGGAGGGGCTGCGGCTGATTTTGGATGGCCACCGGGGAGAGGTTATCGTCCAGCCGGCGCTGGAAGTGGTGCGCCAGTATCAGGCCATCATCAGCGAGCAGGAGGAGCTGTCCAAGGAACTGGAGGCGGTGACGGACTTGGCCTGCGAAACCGAGGATGGTCACCGGGTGAACCTGTTTGTGAACACCGGTCTGATGGCGGACGTAAATATTTCCCTGCAGCGGGGTGCCGAGGGCGTGGGCCTGTATCGCACCGAGATTCCGTTTATGGTGCGGGATCGGTTCCCCAGTGAAACGGAACAGATGGAGATCTACCGCCAGCAACTGGAAGCCTTTTATCCGGCGCCGGTGACCATGCGCACCCTGGACATTGGTGGCGACAAGTCCCTGCCCTACTTCCCGATACAGGAGGACAACCCGTTTCTGGGCTGGCGCGGGATTCGGGTCACCCTGGATCATCCGGAAATTTTTCTGGTGCAGATCCGCGCCATGCTCTGGGCCAGCGAAAGCCTGGATAACCTGCGCATCATGTTGCCCATGGTAAGTTCGGTGATGGAAATCGATGAGGCCATGCATTTGATTCACCGGGCCTACCTGGAGGTGCTGGAGGAAGGTGCCCATGTGCAGATGCCGGAAGTGGGGGTGATGATCGAGGTGCCGGCGGCGGTGTATCAGATCCGGGATTTCGTGCAGCAGTGTGATTTTATTTCCGTGGGCAGTAACGACCTGACCCAGTATCTGCTGGCGGTGGATCGCAACAACCGGCGGGTGGCCAATCTGTACCAGGCCTTTCACCCCTCGGTGTTGCGGGCCCTGAAACATATCATTGATGTGGCCCGCGAGGAGGGCACCCCGGTGTCCATCTGTGGGGAAATGGCCGGCGATCCCCGCTCCGCCATTCTGCTCACGGCCATGGGTTACGAAACCCTGAGCATGAGCGCCACCAGTTTGCTGCGGGTGAAATGGGTGCTGCGCAAAATCCGTATCGAGGCGGCTCAGGAGTTGCTGGAGCAGGTGTGGAAGATGGATAACGCGGCGGTGATCAAAAGTCACGTGGATTTGATGCTGGAGCGGGCCGGCCTGGGCAGTTTTATTCGCCCCACGGTGTTTCAGGGGGCGCCGGCGGCGGAATCATCCACGGCACCCAAACGCAAACCGAACCGCCGGTCGCCATGAAGTGGTCGCCATGAAATGGTCGCCGCTTCACAGCCGAAATTGATATTCCACCTGGCCCGCCGGCTGCCCCTGACGATCCCAGGTCCATTCAACAAACTGCACCCGGTGCTCAGGATCCACCAGCACCACGGTGCTGGCCCGGGTGCCGTAATCGAACCCCGGGTCATGGATAAACCGCGACGACAATATTCGTTCCCGCTCCAGGCCCACCCCGGTATCCGGTAACCGCGCATCCGCCGCCGGTTGTCGATGATTCAGCACCGGCAGCAAGTGCCCGGGTTGCAGCCGGGGGGACTGCAGCAATGCCGCCAGCTCGGCTTTCCCTTCCTCCACCTTGGGCCAGGGCTCGTTCAGCCCGCCGTTACTGATGCCATGCAACCCCGCCGGCAGTGCCTGCCTGCCAGAGTGCCGGTTGGAGGCATAATGCAGGGCGTCAACACTGCCGCACAGCAGATTGAACCCGGGAAAACGGCTCATGGGCAGCGCCGCCAGATAGTCCGGTGCCGTGCTTTCCCCCAGCAGATAATCCCGCACCAGCTGGCCGCGACTGAGGGCGTCCGGCGGTGGTGGCTGCTCGGGTTCCCGCACATTGGTCAGGGCGGCAAACCGGCCCTGGCGGGTGATGCCCAGCCAGGTGCCACCCGCGGTCAGATCCTGTCCCGCCAGCAGCTGCGGATGCTCCGGCCAGTAACCCGCGGCCCGGGCCGGGCGGGAATAAAATTCATCCCGGTTGGCGGCCAGCACCAGCGGATAATGGGGGTGATGATGCAAAGCAAACAGAATCAGGCACATGGTTAGCCACCGGGAGATTGGTGTACACTAGGGACCCTCGCGGCATGCCGGAGTGGGCCGGCGCGAACTCAAAACAATCAGCTCACACCTTAATCGATGATGCGTTCGTTTGAAAAGGAATCCCTAGATGTTGAAGTATCCGGAGATTGATCCGGTGGCCATCCAGCTGGGTCCGCTCAGTGTCCGGTGGTATGGCATTATGTATCTGATCGGTTTTGTGTCGGCGTACTGGCTGCTGGCCCGCCGCGCCCGCCGACCCGGTTCCGGCTGGACCGTGGATCAGGTAAGCGATCTGATTTTTTATGGCGCCGTGGGGGTGATTCTGGGGGGCCGCATCGGCTATGTGCTGTTCTACAACTTTTCCGCGTTTCTGCAGGATCCGCTACTGCTGATTAAAATCTGGCAGGGGGGCATGTCGTTTCACGGCGGCTTTCTGGGGGTGATCCTGGCGGTGGCGCTGTTCGCCCGCAAAACCGGCAAAAACCTGTGGGATATTCTGGATTTCGGCGCTCCGGTGGTGCCCATTGGCCTGGGAGCCGGCCGCATCGGTAACTTTATCGGCGGCGAACTGGTGGGCCGGGTCACTGATGTGCCCTGGGGCATGGTATTCCCCCACGTGGACAATCTGCCCCGGCATCCGTCACAACTGTATCAGGCCGCTCTCGAAGGTTTGGCCCTGTTCTGCATTCTCTGGTTTTTTTCCGCCAAACCCCGGCCCCGTTATGCGGTGTCCGGCCTGTTTGCCCTGTGTTATGGGGTGTTCCGCTTTGGCGTGGAATTTGTACGGCAACCGGATGAGCACCTGGGTTTCATAGCCCTGCACTGGCTGACCATGGGGCAGATATTGTCGCTGCCGATGATTGTGCTGGGGGCCTTTCTGTTGTATCTGGCCTATGGCCGGCGGCAGGCCCCCGCTGCCCCCCAGCAACGTTGATTCGGATTCAGCATGAAACAATACCTTGATCTTCTGCGCCACATTAAAACCCACGGCGTGAGCAAAAGTGACCGCACCGGCACCGGCACCCTGAGTGTGTTCGGCTACCAGATGCGCTTCGATCTGGCGCAGGGGTTTCCCCTGGTGACCACCAAAAAAGTGCATTTAAAGTCCATCATTCATGAGTTGCTGTGGTTTGTCCGTGGCGACACCAATATTGCCTACCTGAACCAAAACGGCGTATCGATCTGGGATGAGTGGGCGGACGCCACTGGTGACCTGGGCCCGGTGTACGGTAAACAGTGGCGCTCCTGGGATGCGCCCGATGGCGGTACGGTGGATCAGTTGCAGAACCTGGTGGAAGAGATTCGCACTAATCCCGATTCCCGTCGCCTGGTGCTCAGTGCCTGGAATCCGGCGGTATTGCCGGATGTGCGCAAATCGCCCCGGCAGAATGCGGCGGAGGGGCGTCAGGCCCTGCCCCCCTGCCATTGTCTGTTTCAGTTTTACGTGGCCGAGGGCAAACTGTCCTGCCAGTTGTATCAGCGCAGTGGTGATGTGTTTCTGGGGGTGCCTTTCAATATTGCATCCTATGCCCTGTTGATCCTGATGGTGGCCCAGGTGTGTGGCCTGCAACCGGGGGATTTCGTGCACACCTTTGGCGATGTGCATCTGTATTCCAATCATCTTGAACAGGCCGAGTTGCAATTGTCGCGGCAGCCCCGGCCCCTGCCCCGGATGCAAATCAATCCGGGCGTGACCTCGCTGTTTGATTTCGTGTACGAGGATTTCGAACTTACCGGCTATGATCCCCATCCTCATATCAAAGCGCCGGTGGCGGTTTAACGGAGCTGGCGGATGATCTCCCTGATTGTGGCCAAGGCCGATAACAACGTGATCGGCCGCGATAATAAAATGCCCTGGCATATCCCGGCGGAACTGCAGCATTTCAAGGCCCGCACCCTGGGTAAGCCGATTATTATGGGCCGCAAAACCTTTGCTTCCCTGGGCCGGGTGTTGCCCGGCCGGCCCCATGTGGTGATCAGCCGCTCGCCGCAGAATCTGCCCGCCAACTGTTTTCCCGCCCGCTCGCTGCCGGAGGCCATCGAACTGGCCGGCGAGCTGGCCAGTGGCGATGAAGTGGTGATCATCGGCGGCGCGGAAATATATCGCCAGGCGTTACCCCTGGTGGACCGGATGTACATTACCGAAGTACACCTGCAGCCCGAAGGGGATACTTTTTTTCCTGCTTTTGATCCCGGCCAGTGGCGGGAGATTGAACGTGAGAATGTGCCGGCCACGGCCGATTCCGCAATTGCTTACAGCATTGTGACCTATCAACGACACTGACATGATACGACGCTATGTTCAAAAACCTGTTCAAGCCTAAATGGCAAAGCGCCAAACCTCAGGTGCGCATTCAGGCCCTGCAGCATCTGCATGCCGACGCGGCCGAGGATTTGCACATTATTGAATTGATGGCCAAGGGCGACCTGGACCCGGAGGTACGACTGGCGGCCATAGGGCGCATCCACCAGCGCGATAAGTTGCTGAATCTGATCCAACAGGAAAAAGACAGCAAAGTACGGTTCGGTGCCATTGAACATCTGGTGGCGCAACTGAACCGCCAGAATAATGAAGCCGACCCTGAGGTGCGGGCGATGCTGGCGCAGTTGGACAGCCATGCGCTGGCGGCCATCGTGGTGCAGACCGTTGATGCCGACCTGGGCTGTCTGGCGCTGGCCCAGCTGGAGGATGAAAGCCTGCTGGAAGGCTACGCCGTGCGCCTGCCGCTGGCACAGATGCGGCAGTCCGCCGCTGAACGCCTGCGCTCCGAGGATGCACTGGAACGGGTGATCCGAGCCAGCAAAGGCAAAGACAAAAGCGTCTGGCGTATTTGCAAGGAAAAGCTCAATGCCCTGCGCGAGGAGCAACAGCAGGAAGCCTCCATCGAGCAGCAGATCGGCGAGCTGTGCCACAGCCTGGAACAGTTGTCGCGGATGCCCTACGACAACCTCTACGGGCCCAAGCTGGAGCATCTGCAGAAGCAATGGCAGCGGCTGCAACACCATGCCGACAATGAGGCCACCCAGCGGTTCAATCGCGTTTATGCCCTGTGCCGGGCCATCGTCGATGATGTGCATAACGAGCAGGACCGGATGGCGGAGGAAACCCGCCGCCAGCGGGAGGCGCTGCAGGAGCGCATGGCCGCCTGCGAACAACTGGAGGAGGCGGTGCGTCAGTTCAGTTCCACCTCGGTGGTGGCGCCGACGGACATTCCCGCATTACAGGCCCTGCTGAACACCCAGAAAACCCGCTGGGAGGAGGCCGCTTCCGTGGTGGAGCCGGCAAGCGACGAACGCAAGCGGTTTACCCGGATCCACGGTCTGCTGCAACGGGCCCTGGATGCGGTGCGCCTGCTGGGGGAACGGGAGCCCCGGATACGGTCCGCGGCGGAGGCCATGCTGGCAATGGAAGAGGTTACCTTCAGTGCCCTGGAGCAACGTCAGCGGGCGCTGGAAAAAGCTCTGGGGGATTTGCGCTGGCCCGAAGAGCTGGCCTGGCCCGATACCCTGAAACTGTATCAACAGGCCCTGGATCATGGCGAGCGATTGCGACAAAAGGCCAAAACCCTGGAAGAGGATGCCCTCAACAACATTCGGGACCTGGTGAATGAACTCACCACGGAAATCGATCAGGGACATTTAAAACCCGCCAGCCGGCTGTTGAAAGAAGCCCAGCAACTGGTGCGCCATCTGCCCATGAAAGTGGCCAGCGGTTATCAGAAAAAACTGCGGGAACAGACGGTTCGCCTTAACGAGTTGCGGGACTGGCAGGGCTTTGTGGCCACGCCCAAAAAAGAAGAGCTGATTCAGGAAATGGAAAGCCTGGTGGGCACCGACATGGATCCTCAGGCCCTGGCCGGCCGGGTGCAGCGGTTGCAGGATGAGTGGCGCAGCCTGGGGGAGGCGGACCGGGGCCGTAACAAGGAATTGTGGGAGCGCTTTCGGGCGGCGGCGGATCAGGCCTACGAACCCTGTCGGGATTATTTCGATAAACTGGCGCAAGTGCGGCAATCGAATCTGGAGCAGCGACGCCAGATCTGCCGGCAACTGGAGACCTACCTGCAGCAGTACGATTGGGATCATGCCGACTGGAAAGCGGTGAATGAGGTCTATGAAACCGCCAAGCGGGAGTGGCGGGTCTATGCCCCGGCGGAGCGCAAGGCGGGGCGTAAAGTGCAGGAGCAGTTCAATGGCCTGCTGGAGCAACTGCGGCAGCGGTTGCAGGGGGAGTTTGAGCGCAACCGGGCCCGGCGCGAGGCGCTGATTGCCGCGGTGGAGGCGCTGCAGGAACACGAGGAGCTGGAGCATGCCATCGCCGAAACCAAAACTCTGCAACGGCAGTGGCGCGAAGTGGGCCTGGTGGCCCGGCGCGACGACGCCCGCCTGTGGAAACGGTTTCGCGCCGCCTGTGACCAAGTGTTCGCCCGCCGCGAGCAGAAGCGCGAAGTTCAGCAAAAGCAACGGGAACAGAATCTGGAACAGGCGGAGCACCTGATCGAGCAACTGGAGCAGCTGGCGGACAGCGACATGACCGATCCGGATGGCGCCCGGGCCGAATACCAGCAACTGTGCCGGCGCGTTGGCGAGCTTGGGCCTTTGCCCCGGGAACCGCAAACGTCTCTGCAGGACAGCTTCCGCCGCGTCTGCCAGCTGTGCGAACAGGCCCTGGCCCAGGCGGAGGCGGTGTTGCGCCGGGACAGCCTGCATGAGCTGTGGCGCCGGGCCGCCATTTGCGATGAGCTGGAGGAAGCCTGGGAGACCGGACAGCCGGCGCCGGATCTGGCCGGGCTGGAGGCCGAGTGGGACAGCAATCAGCCATTACCGGACGCTGCCGAAGGGCCGCTGCAGGCGCGCTTCGAGCGGGCCCTGACGGCGATCCAGGAGCGGCAGGGCTTTCCCGGCCCGGAGGCGGAGCGGAATGCCGCCAGCCTGCAGGAGTTATGTCTGCGGCTGGAAATTGCCGCGGCCGTGGAATCCCCGGTGGAGGAGCAACAGCAACGGATGGCCGTGCAGGTGAACCGTCTCAACGACGGTCTGAATCAACGGGGGGAAAAGGTCACGCCGGAACAGCAACTGGAGCGGCTGCAACTGGAGTGGGTGGCGGTGGGCCCGGTACAACGGGATGCCCGGCATCGATTTGCCGGCCGCTTCCAGGCGGTACTGAAAGCAGCCCAGTGATTCCGGGTCAGGAGGTGATACCGAGATCCTTGCGAATCCGCTTGCAGCCACTGCCCATCATGGAAAACAGGGACTGGCCCTCGGTATCCACCACCACGTTTTCGATCACGTCGTTGCGAATGGAGAGGGTGACCGTACACTGCTTGGCGGTGATGCCTTTGGTTTTGTCCAGATAGATCCAGACCATGGCTCCGGAGCGGGTTTCACTGCGTTTGTTGGGCAGCCCCAGTTTTTTCTGGGCAAAGCCGGTGGATTTTCCGGTCAGGGTTTCGACAATGGGATCGTCCTGGGGCTTCACCACAGAACTGCTGCAACCGGCCAGCATTACGGCCGCTGCCATCAACAGGGAAAATTTCATCAATTGGCCTCTGGGTCACTCTGATTGTTGTTGTTTGGGTTATTGTGACCAAAGGCCGGGGTCGGGGCAAGCGCGGCGAAGCCGGTGTGACAGCGCCGGTTTTATTGTATACCCGAGAGCCAGCTGGCAATGGCGGGCCCGGAAGCGGCGTCCAGCTCAATGCCCACCAAAAAGGTATCCCGTTCCGTGGGATGGGTCCAGCGTACCGCGCCACTCACCAGGGTGCGCTCGCCGGCATCGCTGTGAATCCAGAGCGCGATTTCCGCGCCTTCCAGTACCGCAAAATCCAGTTCCACCTGCAGCCCGGTATGGGAGGCATTGATGGCGTTGGCGGTGGCGGGTTCCAGCATACTCACCTGACTGGAGGTCACCGATTCGATAAACAAGGTGTCTGCGATGGGGGAGCGGGGAGCGCCCCGGCGCTCGTTCTGGGTGGACATAAATTCGCGTTCCGGCCACTGGCAATGGGGATAACACTAAGCATAGACCCTGCCCCCGGATTCAGGAAGCCGTGGGCAAACTGACACTGAATTCCACCCCACCGGCCGCCGGCAGATTGCGGGCCGCCACCTGGCCGCCGTGGGCGTGGGCAATCAGCCTCACGATATACAGTCCCAGGCCCAGATGCGGCGTCGCGGCGCCCGCCGAGTGCTCCGGGCCCGGTTGTGGGTTCCGATGCGATACCAGTGAGTCGAACAGTTGCTCACTTAAGGCTTCTTCCGGCAACGGTGGCCCCTCATTGCGCAGCCACAGACGCCAGCCGCCGTCCTCCGGCTCCAGGCCCAGGCTGATGCTGGTCCCGGCCGGGGCAAAACCCCGGGCATTGTCCACCAGCTTGTCCAGCATTTGCGCCAACAATTCCGGGCTGCCCCTAACCGGCGCCCGGGGCGGGACGATGTCAATCTGGAACCGGTGCTCACCGTAGGTGTCGGCGTAGGCCTGCGCCAGCCCCGCCAGCACCGGCACCAGGTCGAAGTCGTGGCGTTCGTTCTGGTGGATGGTCTGTTCCACCCGGCTGGCCTCGCTCATGGCCGACAGTATCAGCCGCAGGCGCTCCACCCCGGATTCCGCCCGTTCCAGATAGACCGGATTATCCGGCTGCTGGCGCGCCATTTCCAGGGAGGATCTGGTGATGGCCAAAGGGGTGCGCAGCTCGTGGGCCAGCTTGCCGCTGAGGGTTTCCAGATAATCGGTATAGGCCCGTATCCTTTGTAACAGGCTCTGATAGCTGCGGGCCAGCTCGCCGATTTCGTCGCCGCTGGCGGAGGCCTGAAACCGGCCCACCCGGCCATCGGCGGCAATGGCCTGATGCACCGCCCGGCGCAGACGGCGGATGCGCCAGGACAGGAGGCTGGCGAAGGCCACCAGAATCGCCAGCACCAGCACCAGCAGCACCAGCGTCAGGTGAGTGACCCGGCGCAGGGCCTGGTTGGTGAGGCTGATGAGGGCGTCCCCGGTTTGTGCCAGCAACAGATAGCCTCGCAGTTCGCCATCCACCCGCAGGGGCTGGCGCACCAGCAGGGCGGAATGCCGCTGCCCGGGCAGCTGATACCAGTCGGCCTGGGGGTTCGCACCGGGCGCCAGGGGCAGGCGGGTTTCGCTGGCGCCGAGGTCGGTGCGGGGCAGGGGCCAGGGAGCCTGGCCGGTGCCGGGTGTGAGCAGATCGATCAGGGCCCGGTACAGACGGCTGACCCCCTGCTGCAACAGATTGCCGGTAGCGCCGGACGGGGCCGATCCCGGCATCGGCTCCACCCGCTCGGGCTGCGGCGACAGGGGCCAGCCGGCGGGGCTCAGCACCACGGCGTCGCGACCGGCATCCTGATAAGGCGCCAGCAGCGGCGCCAGGGTGGGCAACGGCTGTAGCCAGAGGTGGCCCCGCCCCTGGCTGGGATCCAGGCTGTCGGCCAGGATGGGGGCCGGGCCAGCGCCGGTGCCGCGATGCAGGGTCAGGCGGATATGGCCGAGCAACCGGCTGCGGGGCACCGCCAGTTCCAGGTTGAAGCCCTGATGGGTTTCCTGCCACCAGGCGTCCAGGGCCGGATCGCTGCCCAGGAGGCGGTCGGCCCCCGTCAGCCTTTGGGCCTGCAGGGCACCGGAACCGCTGGTAAACAGGGCCCATTGCCGACGCTGGTCGCCGTTCCAGGTGCTCAATCGCAGGTGATCACTGTCAGCGAAGGGGCGCCCGGGCACATGGTAGCGCAGTGGGGTCAGCTGCACCTGCAACAACAGATACAGGTGCTGATCGTCCACCGCTTGCCGCAGGGTCACCCGGGGACTTTGCGCCAGCACCTGATGGGGGTGGCCCTGCCAGTCATCACCATACCCGTCCACCTGCACCGGCAGATGACGGTACGGCGTATAGAACACGGCGTCCGGTACTGTCCCCGGCAGCGGCTCGCGCTGTATCAGCCGCGCCAGGGTGGCTGCCTCCCGGGTCAGGCTACTGGCCTGATTGTCCCGCAGTGCCTGTTCCATCTCCCGCACATAATGGCAGCCGGCCCAGGGCAGCAGCAGGGTGGTGAGGGACACCAGCAACAGTTGAGTGCGCAGGCGCAAGGATTACGTCTCCGGGACGGCGGCGTGCCAGCGGTACCCCATCCCGTACACGGTCTGGATGGCGTCAAACGCCGGATCGATCTGCTGGAACTTGCGCCGGATGCGTTTGATGTGGGAGGTGATGGTATTGTCATCCAGCACCACGCTGGCGGCGTCCATCAGTTGCTGGCGGTTTTTCACGTGGCCGGGGCGCTGGGCCAGGGCATGGAGAATCCAGAATTCGGTCAGGGTCAGCTCCAGGGGTTGCTGGTGCCAGCTGGCGTGCAGGCGATCCAGGTCCAGCCGCAACGGCCCCCGTTGCAGGGGCTGGTTGGGGCCTTCGGGCTGGCGCAGTGCCTCCAGACGGCGGAACAGGGCGGTGATGCGGGCCGCCAGGTGCGGCAGGCTGATGTCCTTGGTGAGATAGTCATCTGCCCCCAGCCGTAACCCGGAAATGGCGTCCAGTTCGCTGTCGCGGGCGGTGAGAAACAAAATCGGCAGACGGGGTGCCAGATGGCGCAGTTCCCGGCACAACTCGAAGCCCCCTTCGATTTCATCCTGCAGCCCGATATCGATCACCGCCATGTCCGGCAGCCGCTGGCGCAATGCCGCCAGGGCCTCCGGGCGCGAGGCATAGGTGCTCACGCGATAGCCCTGGGCGCTGAGGAAGGCCTGGTAGTTTTCGCGAATCGCCGCCTCGTCTTCGATCAGTGCAATGTGTTTACTCATGTTGGTGCGGGGTCATCCGGTGGGTGGCCTGTTGCTTTAGGCCCTAAGTGTACCTCAGGGGAACGCCGTCCACAGGGGACGCCACAATTGATCATAATTGCGGGCCAATTGGCCACCATTGCCACCCTGGTTTGTCAGCATGAGTTGTTTTACTGGACACCGACTCCGGTAAACGACAGAGGTGTCGAATGTCATCATTACTGACCCTGAGGGGGCGCTGGCACAGCGGCTGTTATGCCGGCGCCCTGACCCTGGCGGCTATGGTCTTTGTGCTGGGGGGGTTAAGCCCGCCGGCGGCCCGGGACTTTGTGGCGCCGGTCTCGGATTACGCCCGCCAGTCCGTTACAATGCCGCACTGATTGAGGAGAGACCCATGCTGCCGTCACGTTTGCTTTATCGACCCATTGGGCCCGGCCAGTTGCAGGCGGTGCTGGCGTCGGGCGGGCGCCGGTTTCCGCCCCGGCGCCGCAATCAAGCCTATTTTTATCCCCTGGAGCGGGAGGCCTTCGCCCGCTGGATCGCCCGTCACTGGCACGTGCCTCATTCCGGGGTCGGTTATATCACCCGGTTTCGGGTGGAAGCGGACTATCTGCAGCGCTGGCCCCGGTTCTGCGTGGGGGGTGACGAGCATTGGGAATACCGGATTCCGGCGCCGGCGCTGGAGGACTTCAACGCCCACATTGTGGGCCCCATCGAAGTGGTGGCGGTGTGTGGCGCTGAGGGCCCTGCGCCAGTTCCGGAACCCGCGGCCCGCGCTCAGATGCCGTAAATGATGTCTTTCTCGCTCTTCAGCAGTTCCCGCTTGCCCTGCCACAGAAACTCGCCACTGTTGGCATCCAGCAGCTTCAAACCCACCCGGTAGAACACTTTCTTGGTTTTCGGCTCGGTGCGGATCAGGTTGCTGATTTCGCCCACCAGCAGGTAATCGGCGTCCACCGCCTGAGCCAGCTGCTGCCCGCTGGCGGGCTGCTCAAACAGCTGATAAAGATTGTCCTTCCACTGCTCGCTGGCCGCCGTCATGGCCGCCTGATCGGCGAACCGAAAGTGGTTGGTTTCACTGAGTGTATTCATTAACTGACTGTTCACCGCCGCCAGGTCCACCGGATCGTAGGTGAAGTTGATGAGGCCGAATACCGCCAGCATGGGCCGGGCGCTGCGGGTGGCGGCCTGCACCTGCGAATCCGCCAGCATGGCTTCCAGCATGGAGTTGACCGCGTTGCTGATGGTGCCGTCATCGGTCTGGGTGCGGGTGGTGCCGCCGGCAATGGATTCATCGTACTTAACAGTATTGGCGCAACCGGCAAGCGCCAGCATCAGCGCGATGGCTGCGCTGGCCAGGAATGATTTAGTCATTAACCCTCTCTGCATTATTGTTGTGGGGAATTAGCCAACCGCTAGTGTCCATGGATTGCCCGCCGCAATCAAGAGCCGGGGTGTCAGTGGGCCGAACCGGAAACCGGATGGCCCCTGTCACGACGAATACTCTCAAAATCAGTATACTGGGCGGGCTGTGCCTTTGATCCCGGTGACTCCCCACTTTTTTCCGGATAAGGAACCCTGACCGTGAGCACCTTCTCCCACCGCTTGAAAACCCTGCGCTGGTACCACTGGACGCTGCTGGCCCTGGTGTTGCTGTATCTGCTGTATGTGGCGTTGTCTTATCTGTACCTGCCGAACCGGCTGAAACAGCTGGTGGAGCAGGATCTGGCGGCGATGATCGGTCGCGATATTCAGGTCCAGCCTGTGGCCTTCAATCCCTTCGCGCTGTCCCTGCGGGTGGAGCAGTTCTCGGTGGCGGGCCAGACCCCGGCGGAATCACCGCTGCTGGCGTTCGATCAGCTGTACGTGGACTTTTCCCCCTGGGGTTCGCTGTTTGGCTGGCAGATAAAACTGCAGACCGTGGATCTGCAGCGGCCACAGGTGTATATCGAGCGTCAGCAGGAAGGGTTTAATTTCTCCGATATTCTGCAACGGCTGCAGTCCGGCGCCGATCAGCAAGCGCAGGAGTCCGCCGCAGCGGAGAGTGGCGGAGTGGCGCTGGCGGTGGATAAAACTGTCATTAACCGCGGCCGTATGCGTTATGTGGATGCCGCTGGATCGCAGCCGGCGCGCTCGGAAATAGCCGATATCAGTATCGAGGTGCACGACCTGTACCTGGCCACCGGCGAAGAACAGCTCAATCCCTTTAGCATTACCGCGGCGATTCCCGGTGGCGGTGAAATCCAACTGGGGGGTGATTACCGGCTGGACCCGTTGCAGGTGGACAGCCGGATTACCGCCCGGGCGGTGGCGCTGACGGAATTCAGCGATTTTCTGCATCAGGTGGTGCCGTTACGGATCAGTGACGGCAAGCTGGACCTGCAGACGCAGCTGACGCTTCAGCAACAGCATGGGCAGCAACAGGACGGGCAGCCACAGGCTTCGCTGCAGCTGCTGCTGCAGCAGGGCGCCATCACAGTCACGGAACTGGGCCTGGATGACGCGGTGACGGACCCGCCCATGGCCCGAGTCGAACGCATTGTGGTGGAGGGGATTACCCTGGACCTGGCGCAACGCTCGCTGGCGGTGGCCAGCATCCGGTTGCAGCAGCCAGAGTTCAACCAGTGGCTGGGTGAGGACGGTAAATTCCGCATTCAGCATCTGCTGGCGCGGGAGGTGGCGCAGCAGAATAGCGCCCCCGATCAAGGCAGCCTGGCCACGGAGCCGGCGGATACCCAGGCCTGGAATCTGCTGGTGGAGAATGCCCGGCTGGTGGATGGCAGGATTCACTTCACGGACCGGGATCCGGCCATTGAGCAGGCGCAGACTCTATCGCAGTTAAACCTGTCTTTGCAGAATCTGACGCTGAATGAGAAACAGGAAACCCGGCTGCAGGTGGACGCGGTGCTCAATGACACCGGTGAGCTGGCGCTGGATGGTCACCTGGTGCTGGTGCCTTTCAGCGCCGCCCTGAGTTTCAACGCCCGGGAGGTGCCGCTGGCACCGGTGTCCGATTATGTGGAGCGGGCCAGTTATCTGCGGCTGCAGCAGGGGCGTCTGCAGTTGGAAGCCGATATCAACGTGGCCGCGGAGGAGACCATGCCGGTGACGGTCAGCGGCCAGTTGCAAATCAGCGACTTCAACGGCCAGGACACCCGTAACGGTCGCTCCCTGCTGCGCTTTGAGCAGTTACAGGTAAATGGTATCGAGCTGGACACCGGAGCCGAGTCCATCGCGGTGGCGGAGCTGGCGTTACAGGGGCCGGAGACCCTGGTGGCCAGGGACCCGCAGGGATTGAACTGGGCCGGTATCATAAAAGCCGGGCCGCAGGGGCAAGCCACGGAACAGCCCGAGCCGCCGCCGGAAGCGGCGGAAACCAGCGCCGGGGACAACGCCACGGAGGCGGCGGTGGTGCCCTGGCAGTATCGTCTTGGCGCCACCCATATCAGCGAGGGCTTGGTGCGGTTCGAGGATCGCAGTGTGGAATCGGGCTTCAGTACCGCCATTCACAACCTGGATCTGAAACTGGCGGAGCTGGGTTCGTGCCGGGAGCAGGCCACCCCGTTCAGTTTGAAAGGCAAAGTGGATCGCTACGCACCGCTGCAGTTTGAGGGCACCCTGCAACCTTTGGCGCAGCAGCCGGGGTTTGCCTTTACCAGTCAGCTCAGTGGCCTGGAAATGCCGCCTTTCTCCCCCTATGCCACGGAGTTTATCGGCTACAAGCTGGCCCGTGGCACCCTCAGCCTGGATTTGGATTACAGCCTGCAGCAGGGGCGTCTGCAGGGGAAAAACCAGGTGCGGGCCGACCAGCTCTATCTGGGTGACAAGGTACCCGGCGAGGCGGTGGTGAACGCCCCGGTGGCACTGGGCCTGGCGCTGCTGCGTAACGTCAACGGCGTGATTGATCTGAACGTGGGGGTCTCCGGTGACATCAGCGACCCCGGCTTCAGTGTGTCCGGGGTGGTGTTGCAGGCATTCATCAATGTGCTGGTCAAGGCCGCCACCTCGCCGTTTCAGTTGCTGGGCTCCCTGGTGGGGGGCGGCGAAGATCTGGGTAAGGTGGCGTTTGCCGCCGGCGCCGCCCGCCTGGACGCGGATAACCGGCAACGCTTACAGCAGCTGAAACAGGCGCTGGACCAGCGGCCGCAGTTGCGGGTGCGGATCACCGGCACCGCCGCGGACCGGGATCGCGAGGGGTTGCGGCAACAGCAGCTCCAAGCGCAAGTGGCGCAGCGCCGTGGTATCGCCCCGGAAACCCTGCGGCGGGAGGCGGAATCCCCCTGGTGGCGGCAACCGGCCAATTGGGAGGCGCTGCGGGCCATCAATCGGGATCAGGGTCTGGCGGATGCCGAGGCCCGGGCCGCGGAGCTGCGCGCGGCCCGGCCGGAACTGGACAGCGAGGCCATCGATCAGCGGGTGCAGGCGCTTATGGTCGAGGATTTGCTGTCCCGCCTGAGCGTCAGTGATGAGGATCTGCTGGCCCTGGCAGACCGGCGGGCACTGGCCATCAAGCAACATCTGGTGGATCAGCTGCAGCTGGATCACACCCGGGTGACCATGGCCCAGGCCCGGCGCGAGGATCTGGGCCAAACCGCCGTCAAGCTGGGGCTCGAACCGCTGTGAGCGAAGTGGCTGGCACCTGGGTATTTTTGCGGGGGCTGGTGCGCCAGCAGAAACACTGGGAACGCTTTCCCCAACTGTTTCAGGAGGCTTTTCCCCGGACCCGGGTGGAACCGCTGGACCTGCCCGGCAACGGCACTCTGTGCGATCGCTCCAGCCCCTTGAGCGTCGGGGGGATGATGGAATCGGCCCGCAGTCAGCTGCAGCGAAAAGGCGTGTCAGCGCCGCTGAATTTGCTGGCTATTTCCCTGGGGGGCATGGTGGCCATAGAATGGTTGCACCGCCATGGGCGGGAAGTGCGGTCAGCGGTGATCATCAATTCGTCGCTGCGCAATGTGGGCAATCCCCTGGAGCGCTTGCGACCACAGAATTACCCTGCCATTCTGAAGGCTCTGGTCACCAATAACAGCGCCGAGGAACGGGAGCAACTGATTCTGGATATCAGCAGCAATCTGTACCCCCACAAGCGGGAACTGGCGGCCAAGTGGGCCACCTATGCGCACACCCACCCCACCAGCAGCCGTAACGCCATACGCCAGATGGTGGCCGCGGCCCGTTATCGGGCCCCTCAACATCGCCCCCATGACCGGGTCCTGTTACTGAGCAGTGCCCACGACCGGCTGGTGAATCCGGTGTGCTCACAGCGGCTGGCGGAGAAGTGGGGGTGGCCTCTGGTCACCCATCCCCGGGCCGGCCACGATCTGCCCCTGGACGACGGCCCCTGGATCATTCAACAGATACAGCGCTGGCAACGGGGGGAACTGACATCATGAGTGCTGCCGTAATCCTGCAGTCCGCGCGGCTGCCATTTCTGCTGTTGCCCCCCGCTTGCGTGGCTCTGGGGGCGGCGCTGGTGTGGGCCTCCGGGCAGCCGGTGCCGGTCATTCCCCTGATTCTGGCCCTGCTGGGGGCGGTACTGGCCCATGTGGCGGTGAATACTCTGAACGAATACCAGGACTTCACCAGCGGTCTGGATTTGCGCACCCAACGCACGCCCTTCAGCGGCGGCAGCGGAGCTTTGCCCCAGCATCCGGAACAACGCTATTGGGTGCTGGCGGCGGCGCTGGTGAGTCTGGGCCTGGTGATTCTCATCGGGCTGTACTTCATTCAGCGCCATGGTCCGGCCATCGCGCCTTTGGGGCTGGTGGGCGTGCTGTTGATTCTGGTATACACCCGCTGGATTAACCGCCGGCCCTG
This sequence comes from Pseudomonadales bacterium, assembly GCA_002701845.1. Taxonomy (GTDB): domain Bacteria; phylum Pseudomonadota; class Gammaproteobacteria; order Pseudomonadales; family Ketobacteraceae; genus Ketobacter. The sequence continues at coordinate 8,987 of NZXG01000019.1, read as the reverse complement.
GCTGTGTCTGGTGGCCCCGGGGCTGGGCTTTGGCCTGCTAATGGTGGCGGGCACCCAGTTTGTGCTCACCGGCAGTTACTGGTGGTCCGCCTGGCTGCTGGGGCTGATACCTTTTATGCTGGTGAATAACCTGTTGCTGTTGAATCAGTATCCCGATGCGGAGGCGGACGCCGCCAGCGGCCGCTACCACTTCCCCATCGCCTACGGCTTCCGCGCCAGTAACCGGGCTTATCTGTTGATGTGGCTGGCGGCGCTGGCGCTGTTACTGATCTATGTGGCGGTGGGCCTGCTGCCGCGTTCGGCACTGTGGGCCATGGTGGCCCTGTTACCGGGGCTGGCCGCGGGCTGGGGGGCCTATCGTCACGGCCAGGCGCTGGCCCACCACCACCATTGGCTGGCATTAAATGTGGCCACGGCGCTGATTACCCCGGTGGTGCTCAGTGTGGCACTGCTGGTGGGCGGTCAGTAGCAGCCGTGGGCCAGGGTGGCGTCGGCCACCCGCACAAAGGCGCCCAGGTTGGCGCCCTTGATGTAATCCACCTGGTCACCCCCGCCGCCGTAGTCCACGCAAATGCGGTGGATGTCTCCCATGATTTCCTGCAGGCACTGGTCCACTTTCTTGTAGCTCCAGGACAAGCGTTGGGCATTCTGGGCCCGCTCCAAACCGGATACCGCCACTCCGCCGGCGTTGGCCGCCTTGGCCGGAATGACGCACAGATTTTTCTCACGTAACTGAGACATGGCCTGCTGGGTGGTGGGCATATTGGCGGCTTCACACAAAAACCGTGCGCCGGAATCAATAATGTGGCGGGCGTCCACTTCCTCGATCTCATTTTGGGTGGCGGCGGGAATGGCAATGTCGTACTCCGCCTCCCAGGGTTTGGCGTCTTCCCGGTATTCCGTGCCTTCCAGCTTAAGATCACCGAGGGAGCCCCCATGCCGGGTCTTGGTCTGCTGGATTTGCTGTAGTTGTTTTTGGCTGAAACCGTCAGCGTTAATCAGGCAACCGCCGCTGTCGGAAAAGCTGATGACCCGGGCGCCACACTGGAGCAGCTTTTCCGCGGTATGCAGCGCAACATTGCCGGCGCCGGATAGCGCGCAGCGCTGATCCTCCAGTTGTACACCCTGATGCTCCAGCACCGCCTGCAGAAAATAAACGCAGCCGTGTCCAGTGGCTTCGGTGCGCACGCAACTGCCGCCAAAGGCGGGATTTTTGCCGGTCAACGCGCCCTGATGCAGCTGGGTGATTTTTTTGTAAGTACCAAACAGGTAACCGATTTCGGTGGAGCCCACGCCGATATCTCCCGCCGGTATGTCCTGGTCCGGTCCGATATAATGATGCAGCTCAGTCATAAACGCCTGGCAAAAGCGCATAATCTCCGCGTCACTCTTGCCTTTGGGATTGAAGTCGGCACCGCCCTTGCCGCCCCCCATGGGCAGGCCGGTGAGCGCGTTCTTGAAGGTCTGCTCAAAGGCCAGGAATTTGAAGGTGTCCAGGTTGACCGCGGGATGAAATCGCAGTCCTCCTTTATAGGGGCCAATGGCGTTATTGTGCTGACCCCGCCAGCCATTGTTGATCTGCACCTCTCCTTCATCGTCCATCCAGGTGACGCGAAACTGGATACTGCGATCCGGCACCAGCAGTCGCTCGATCAAATTCTGGCGTTTGTAATCCGGATGCTCATCCGCATAGGGAAGCACAGTGTCCATGACGTCTTCCAGGGCCTGATGGTATTGGGGTTCACCCGGGGTCTGTTCAATCACGCGTTGCAGGGGGGCATCGGCTTTGCTCATGGTAAATTCCTTGGTGGCGGGGGCCTGGTGGTGAATGATGGCTTGGTCATTTGAACTTGCAAGCGCTTGCTGGTATGTATCTGCAGTTAGAGTTATGACCGGCAACCTGGCGCGGGGTTGCATTTGTCTAGGAACTCATCCAGGTGCCGTGCGGCAGCGCGCTGGATTCAGGCACAATACGGGTCGTGACGGACAGATCAGTCCACCGGCAGTTGGTGACAGGAATGGGTATGCAGCGGAATCAGGAACACTCTCAGAATAAGTCCGACAGCGAGGAGTTCAGTCCGGCCCGCATTGCCTATCAGTTACTGGCCGCCGAGGATGAGGGCCGGGTTTGCAAAGACATTCCCGAGAGCGCCTGTAATCACCAGACCACCAACTTCGTCACCCATGTGGTGTCCTTGGCCATGACCAAGAGCGCCGACGGCCTGATCAATCCCAAACTGGTGTTAAGCTGGATTCTGACCCATCTGGGGGCGCCGGCCTATTTCGTGGGGCTGCTGGTGCCCATCCGCGAGGCCGGTGCTTTGTTGCCGCAACTGTTTATTGCCGGTTTTCTGCGGTCACTGCCAAGACGTAAGTTCGCCTGGGCCCTGGGCAGTCTGATCCAGGGTCTGAGCGCTTTGGGCATGGCACTGGCGGCGTTCACGCTGGAGGGCAAAGCCCTGGGGCTGGCCCTGGTATCATTGCTGGCGCTGCTGGCTCTGGCCCGCAGTCTGTGTTCGGTATCCTATAAGGACGTGCTGGGCAAGACCGTGAGCAAATCCCGCCGGGGCACTGCCACCGGCACCGCCAGTTCCCTGGCCTCGGGACTGGTGATTCTGTTTGCCCTGCTGTTGGCGTCGGGGTGGGTGGATAAGCTCACGCTGGTGACCCTGGGGCTGGCGCTGGCGGGGCTGTTGTGGCTGCTGGCTACCTGGCTGTTTCTGACCCTGGCGGAGGAAGCGGGGGCCACCGAGGGTGGTGCCAATCCCTTTACTGTGGCCCGGGAGCATCTGAGCTACCTGGTAACGGACCGGCAATTGTTCTGGTTTATCGTCACCCGGGGTCTGTTGATGGCCACCGCCCTGGCCCCGCCCTACATGGTGGCCCTTGCCGCCACGGACACTGAGTCGGGATTTGCCGGCCTGGGCTGGCTGGTGCTGGCGTCGTCCCTGGCGGCCCTGCTCAGCAGCCGCTTCTGGGGGCGGCTGGCGGACCGTTCCAGCCGCAAGGTATTGATGCTCTGTGGCGCTTGTGCCGGGGTGGCGTTGTTGTTGACAGCCCTGGCCCGTCAGTCGGGAGTGGTGAATCTGCCCGGGGTACTGCCGCTCTTGTTGTTCGGCCTGATGATTGCGTATGAGGGTGTACGCCTGGGTCGCTCGACTCATTTGGTGGATATGGCGAACGCGGAAAGGCGGGCGGCGTACACCGCTTTGTCCAACACCGTCATCGGCCTGTTACTGGTGCTGGGTGGCTTGTTCAGTGTGGTGGCCAACGCCTACGGTGAACAGGTGGTGCTGATCATTTTTGCCATGATGAGTGGGCTGGCGGTGCTGGCGGGGTATCAGCTCAATGAGGCCCAGGAGGAGGCCCGGGAGGAAGTCGGGGACAAGGCATAACCCTGACCGTCGATTCCAGCTCTGTTGCCGGGCCAGCCTGAAGGTGTTTCAATGGGCTTCTCAGGGTTTTTTGCTGAGGGTCCCATGCATTCTCACCAGCACCACCATCATCATACCCCCGACGCCAGTGGCCGCCGAATTGGGCAGGCATTTTTTCTCAACCTGAGCTTTGCCATTATTGAGTTTATTGGGGGTGTGCTCACCAACAGTACCGCCATCATGGCCGACGCGGTGCACGATCTGGGTGACAGCCTTTCCATCGGCAGCGCCTGGATACTCAATCGTTTGGGACGACGCTCGGCAAACTCGGATTTCACCTATGGTTATCAGCGCCTGTCGCTGTTCGGGGCGTTGATCAATGGCGTGGTGCTGGTGGCCGGCTCGGTCTGGGTGTTGAGCCAGGTAATCCCCCGGCTGGCGGATCCGGTGATGCCGGTAACCGAAGGCATGCTGGGGCTCGCCGTGCTCGGGGTCACAGTCAATGGCTTCGCCGCTTACCGCTTAAGCGCCGGCACCAGTCTCAACGAAAAAGTGCTCAACTGGCACCTGCTGGAAGACGTGCTGGGTTGGGTGGCGGTGCTGGTGGTGGCGTTGATCATGCAGTTTGTGCACTGGCCCATTCTCGATCCCCTGCTGTCCATCGCCTTCACCGGTTTTATCCTGTTGAATGTGGCGCGGTTGCTGTGGTCCACCGGCAAACTGTTTTTCCAGGGGGTACCGGACGCGGCCCTGCTGCGGGACGTGCGCCACACTCTGCTGGAAACCGAGGGCGTGGAAAGCGCCCATCATCTGCATTTATGGTCCCTGGATGGGGAACATCATGTGCTGACAGTGCACCTGGTGCTGACCGAGGATTTCGACCCGGCGCAGCAGATGCAATTGAAAACGGACATCGCGGCTCGCCTGTCCGGTTTCGAACTGACCCATACCACCATCGAATTTGAATTCGCCGAAGAGGTGTGCCGGGATCATGGAGCGTTGCGGTTAGTTCGGGGTGGCGGTGGTTGAGTGATAAATCGAATGCAGGCTTGACCAGCGGTTCCCCGGCAGACCCATTTTGGGAATACCGGTAACTGTCTGGCCAAGTCTGGCCTACTACACCTCAAGCTCGCAATAGGGCTTTAGCTAATCGCTCAGACAGCTGATCTTCAGTAAACTGAGGCTCATTGGGTGGATACAGGCTATCCTCATCAAAGGTGTATCCGTGTTCTCGGGCCAGCGCAAACATCTCTTTCATTTTCTGGCAGGCTTTTAGCTGAGCACCAAGTTCTGCATTCGCTTTGGCTTTATTGGAAAACGCCGAAATTTGATCAACCGACATAATCTTCTCTCGTTATCTGTCTTTCCCTTGTTATCACCCGGCATACGGCAACACCGGATGCCCGGAAATTGCAAAAGCAATTCCCGGACCGCGAACATTACCTTTGGCCTCAGTATCGACATGCTTGGTAATCAATAACTTATATGAAGGTGAGCGAATTCGGCTGCAGTTGTTGTCACTAAGCCGACAACAATCGACAGGCTTTGGTTTTATTTGCGACAGACTAAAACCTGTTACTGGAGTAACAGAAAAGCCTGCGTGTTTTGACGGGCGGCGTTTAAACCATAGGATAAAAAAACAGATGATTGAGAACACGACAGACTACGACAACTACTTTCTGAGTTACAGTGGCGCCAGTTTGCCTCTGCGGCTGGTGAGCCCCATTGCGGCGGAGGAGGTGCACAATCGGAATACCTATTTCGGCGCGAAAGTCGATCAGAACGGCCGTATCTGCCTGATCCACAAGCGGGTTTACGGGGATATCGAGCTCGCCCATCACTATCGATACCATAATGACGGCTGGTTGAGGGAAGCGGACATCTATGGCGTCGATGACGAAGGAATGCGTCTGCAGTTTGATCGGGCGGGCAATGTCATCGGACGCACTGAACTGGAACCGGAATCAAACTGACGGCTTGAATTTGCGCTTCTGGAAGAGGGTTTGAGCCAGTGGGACCGGAAATTGCACTTGCCGATTTCACCACAACACAGATTGCCGATGGCTCTGTCTGTAACCTGGTTGCAAAAAATAAATTCGGGATATCGATACAGCTCTGACAGGAGATACACCCATGTTTGAACACGCTTCACTTGACGGGGAAAGATGCCGCGTCGTCAATGCCGCCCAGGCTTTTTTGAAACCGGAAGTTCTTGAGCTCCGTGAACCCAAAAACAGCCTGACCGCGGCCCAGTCGTGTCGCACGCAATACGCGGTGGTGGAAGACGTTCTGGTTGAACGCTATCTGCCACCGGAAACCCAAGGCGATAGCTGGAATCACGACGGTAGTGCTGCTCCCTGGTGGATGGTGGTTGGTCATCCGCCACATGGTGGTGTAGTCGCGGACTTCAATAAGTATATTGGCGGAAGCTATAAGCGTGAGCTGAAGCCTGACAACAACATCGTTGCTTTTGCCGAAAGTGGTGAAGCCATTGTGTATGACGGCAGCGAATATGCCTTAACCCGTGGCAGCGATAGCACAGAGATTCGTGGTAAAAAAATCAGTGAGCTGCGGCAACGGTACTACGCCTGACTGATTATTCCTGACTGATGCTCGGTCCATTGACTCGGTGGGCCCTGGCGACCGGGCCCATCACATCAGATCAATAGCTCCCTGTTTATCTGGTCAACTAATTCAGTGCCATCCAAAGAACGGACCTTGCGGACAAAGAACTTGTCTGAACTGGCCACCGCTTCCCAGTCATCAACAGTAAACCATTTAGAAAGCGATTCATCGATAATATGGAAATTTGCCAAGCGCCATAAGCCTCGACCTGCAAATGGCTGCGCGCCCGTGGAACTTGCCGCAAACTCGGAATTGCCGATGATGGTATGATAGAAATGCTCGTCAGGTGCAAAGGTGTATTTATTCATTTCCCGATACCATGGGTTTTCATCCTGGAAATCCATAATGTACTGGCAGCAGTCAGTCGTTAGTGCGCACCACGTACTACCGTAGTATGGCACCATGTTTTCGTTCCACTGATTTTTAAGTTTGAGTTTGTTGAGAAGTGCTCTGGCGGCTTTTTCCAGAAAGTAGGGCGACAGCAAGTGGGATGAACCTGGTTGAGAAAATTTAATAACAGGCTCGTTAAACCACTTTTTTGTTATTTGTTTCAGATAGTGTTCTGGAGACTCTCTCATATCGATATATTTCACAAACTCATAAGTGGGGCTCTGCACCAGGGTTTCATGAATTGATTTTACGTTTTTAATCGGATAACAGCTTCCTGATATAAAAACCAGATGTGTATACTCATTTTTTTTTAAGAGCGCCTGCTTGATCAGTAAATTGAGAGCATCAATCATGGTGATTCCACCCCAGCTGACGGAAACACGCTGTTCAAGAAAACAAACGCTGGCTCCGGCAGCTTCCCTGAAGACGTCCAAACTGGTTTGCTTCGCGTCAATGTGTATGTACAGATCATTGTATTCACAATCCAACGCTGTACACAGCTTGTCAAGTTGAAGAGGGTCTGAGTGTGCCAAAATTAGATATGCAACTTTTTTCATTTTGGTGTTCCCCCAAAGAGTAGACACAGTTTTAGGCCCGCATACGTGAGTATGCGGGCTTAAATTGATCTGAGCTTTTAAATTTCCCCAGTAAAATTCATGCAAAAACTATGCTGATGCCGGGAAGCCAAGACAGGTAGACTGATCCAAAATTTGGAAAATAAGCCAAAGAGCTCTGAGGCCAACTATCACAGAGAGTGGTCCAAGCTGCATGAGAGCGGGGTTCGTTCATACCCCCATATTTTTTCTGCAAGCCACCGGTCAATTATTGCCATCCGGATCAATGCCGCTCACCATACAATGGGCGCTTTTAATCAAGAGAAGGTACTGGGTTATCATATCAACACCGCCATGGAGCTCGCTTGTGCGATATATCGCAAGCTATAGATACGAAGTTGTTATTTGATCCCGCAGGGGCTATTGTCCACGGTTTCAGCTCATCAAGTAGGTTCAGGGAGGACGTATGGCCTGTTATGAAAGCGGGGATTTTGTCGAATACTGGGAACAAAACATGCGACAACTGGGCATGTGGGTCCCAGTTTCCACCTATGAGACCGCGGGCGGGATAACGGGATTGATTACTGCTGTAGCCACCGTTGTTGAAACCAATCCTGGAGCATCACTTATGCAGGCATTGGTAAGGGCAAAAATATCGGTCATCGGTACGAATGTTTTGGCATTGAGTGCGGCAGGCTGGGCTGGTGCTGCAATAGGTAGTGCGGCGGTTGCATTGGGTCGGTCATTGGCGTGTGGTACTGCGATAGCTGATGCTTTGTGGGTGGCTAGAGAGCAATTTTCAGTCTCCGGAGCCTGGTTAGAAGCAGAGTTCATTAGAAACCCTCATTTTTTGGAGGGTAGGTAGCTATGACGGTTGGTGAATTTTTGGCTACGGTTGCTTTTGCAACGTTCGCAATTTGGGGGTCAGCTCAATTATACGATTATGTGCAGGTTAAGCGTGGGAAGTTTCCAAGAGCATCGAGAACGACGTTATCTGATATTCGTAGACTTCGAGATGAGGGCCATATCGGGATTGCAGTCAAGCGCTTTCAGCAAATGCCTGAGAACAAAGGCCTGTACACTGATCAGGGAGCTGAGAAGAAAGTCAAAGATCTTTAAGGTCCTGGGTTTCAGAAAACCCAAAATAAACAAAAAGTTATGTGATAGATTGGGTGGTGTCCACTAGGCATGAAGGGGTGGCTGGCCGCAGGATATATTAAAATTGCAATGCAAGCGAGACTTAGGAGCAGCGGCATGGTCACCAACTGCAGTGGCTGTTAGCGAAAGAAAGTTTTGAGCAGGGGTGAAAGGAAGCACAGAATGGTGACACTCATCCCATCAATAGCTTGAGGGATGGGATAGAGAACAAGTTATCAGTCAATCCTTGGCGTCCGGCTCAATCCCACTCACCATGGATCGGGCGCTTTTAATCAGTCGCTCCGCGTTCTGTTCCCGGTCCTGGTCGTGATTAGGGTCCGGTACCTGTAATCCCTTTTGTACCGCCGGGCGGGCGTAGATGTCCCCCAGCCAGCGCATCAGGTGATCCAATCCTTCCACATCGATGCCGGACCATTGATAGATCCGCACCCAGCAGAAGTTGGCGATGTCGGCGATGCTGTAATCCCCCGCCAGATATTCCTGTTGCCCTAATTGGTGATCCAGCACTTCCAGCAGGCGGCGGCCTTCACCCTGGTAACGCTTGATGGCCAGTTCGATCTTCTCCGGCATATAGCGGTAGAACACATTGGCCTGCCCCATCATGGGGCCCACTCCACCCATCTGAAACATCAGCCATTGCATTACCCGGGAACGGCCTTTGACGTCCGTGGGCATCAGTTGTCCGGTTTTTTCCGCCAGGTACACCAGAATGGCGCCGGATTCGAACACTGGAAAGTGGTCATTATCGGCGTCGACAATGGTGGGGATGCGGCCGTTGGGATTGAGCTTTAAGTAGAGCCTGCTCAAATAATCTAAGTCACTGTTTGTAATATGAAATATGAGCTTCGAGGGTTACAATAGTGCACGAAAACCAAGCCATATGCCT
>NZXG01000018.1 GCA_002701845.1 Pseudomonadales bacterium | reverse complement strand
GACACCCAAGCGCTAAACAATCTTTAATCAGTGCTCCAAAAATAGTCCGCGCCAGCCACGTTTAACAACTTAGTGAACCGAACCTTTCGTGATATCCAAGCCCCATTATACTAACCCTTTGTTTTAAATAGTTTATTCATAATTATAGGTTATAAATTCATCTGGCAAAAGCCGAAGGTTTCGAGATATCCAGGCCTGCAAATGCAGGAACCTTCGAGATATCCACGGTGCAAATCACGAAACCTTCTGTATATCCCGGAAGCAAATACCGGAAGTTCCTGCATATCCAATTTTATGGTCTTTGTTTGTGTAGCTCCTGTCTACTGTATATGTGTATACGAAATGGACGTTTTAGAGGGCTGGTCGATGCGATACAAATCCCCCTTTTTGAATGAGGTGCAACGGGTTCTCCGCGTCCGTGGCTATGCCTATCAGACGGAGAAGACTTATATTTACTGGATTCGTTATTACATCAAGTTTCATCAGGATCAGCACCCCAGTACGTTGGCTGAGCCTGAGGTTGAACGCTTTTTGTCATATCTGGCAGTGAATCGTAATGTGGCGGTGAACACTCAGAACCAGGCCTTTAACTCCCTGATCTTCTTGTACCGTCATGTACTGAACAAGCCACTGGTGGGGCTGGATGCTTGTCGGGCGAAGCGGGCTCGCAAGTTGCCCGCGGTGCTGAACCGACCTGAGATGAAAGCCTTGCTGTATGAGCTGCAAGGACACAATCGTTTATTGGCCTCATTGATGTACGGGGTTGGGCTGAGGGTGAGTGAAGCCCTGCGGATTCGGGTGAAGGATCTGGATTTCCACGATGCCCGTTTGCACATTCATCAGGGTAAGGGTAGTAAAGATCGGGTGGTGCCCTTGCATCCCGCTTTGATCCTGCCCCTGCAACGGCATCTCAGTATGGTCAAGCAGTTACATGACACCGACGTGGCGGCGGGCTATGGCGAAGTTCATCTACCCAATGCCTTGGAGCGGAAGTATCCTAAAGCCGCCAGATCCTGGGCCTGGCAGTATGTGTTTCCATCCCAAAAACTGAGTGCTGATCCCCGCAGTGATAAGATCCGTCGTCATCATCTGCACCCCAGCACCATTCAGTCTGCGATTAAAACAGCAGCCAAGCGGGCCGAGATCCATAAGTTGGTGGGGCCTCATACCTTGCGTCATTCCTTTGCTACCCATGCTATTGAGAACGGTCTGGAGATCCATCGGGTAAAGGGTCCGCCTGCAAAAGCGGTGCTGTAGTCCGGCAAACCCTACTTAACTAATTGATATAATTGTAAATAATTTTCCAGTTTTTAGGGCTCAAAACACTTCTTTGATAGTTTTTGATTTACCGGAAGCATGCCTTTCGCGCTCGTCACTTTCAATATATTTGTCAGTTGTAGCCATGCTGGCGTGGCCGGCATCATCGCGGACATGTTCTCTAGGCCTATATACAACATCTCTACTGATTCCAGTATGCCTCAGCCAATGTACCGTTGCCGTTTTGAGTTCGGCTGCATCAACTTCCAATGTATCTTTCATCATTAGCTCATAAGCATTATCAAAAACTAGCTGAACAAGATTGCGTATGTGTTTCGTGTCTTTGATCGGCCCTTTACCCTTTAACTTAGGGATTAGATATTCTTTTTCGTCAGCAGCAGGTAGTGAAGACAATCCCCTAAACCTACGATATCGTTTCAGCGCGGATAACATCTCATCGCAAACGGTGATCTTTCGATACTTATTACCTTTGCCAGTGACATGGAACCACCAGTTACGCGTATGATCACGTTTAAAATCGCTCATGTAAGGAATCGAGTTTGTATCTGCCACAAGCTCTGAAATGCGAAGATACATAGAAAAAAGGCAATATATCGCGAACAAGGTGCGTTCGTGGCTATCAGGATCATCATCTGCAAGCTGCTCAGCAGCCTCAATAACATATTCCCATTGCAGGTCACTTATGCGCCTTACATCCGGTACCTTTTGTGACTTCACAATGTATTTGCTCTTCTGTCGGATCAACTTGATTGGGTTGGCATCTAATAACATTTCTTGCGTGAGAAAATCATAGAACGAAGAAAGAGCCGTGAAGATGCCCTTAATAGCGGCTTGGGACAATATGAAATCCTTACGATCTGGCGCTACTCCTTTTCTAAATTTATCTTTACCAACAGTCACCAGGAATGGACGCCATTCCTTATTCGGTACTCGTTCTCCTTCAACATTTAAAAACCGAGAAGTTGATTTGGTACCTATCCAGGACAGAGGCGGATTAATACAAAATTTAATGTATTCCTCTATGTCTTCACGCTTCATCAGCAAGATAGATCGTTCTTCAATTCGCCAACACCATTGTAACAACCGCTCGAGCTCACGCCTGTATGCGTTAAACGTTGCCTTACTACCTTCGTAACTGTAGAGAAACTTCAGTGCATATTCGTAGTCGATTTGAGAGCCAACCACGGGTTTCTGGTTGTTAAAAAAGGGTTGAGTGTTGAAATCCATACGTTTGAAGGGATTTCCAAAAGACTCAAGGTCATCCAAGATTGGTGTCGGCGGTACTCGTTTTCGGCTCATGTACTCTACTTTAGACACTGGCGCTCGAAATTACAATATATTCCCGATATTTACAAATATCAGGAATATCAAGTTTGAAGACCCTACGGCGCTGCCTAAAATTTACTGGGCTTCCAGATAAATTGATATTTTGGCTTAGCATGGATACCCGATACTATATCTAAAAGTAACCACCTTTTCCCATTGAAGTTTTCCTGATTAGAAACGTTGGAACAACTGTCTGTAGTGTTTAATCAATCCAGCGGTTTGTCATTATCTTGTTCTCCCATGCTGTTCGTTTTGCCCAGTTTTCTTCTTGTAGCATTGGCTCGTCATAAAATTTATCGGTGTAACCAACACATAGGATAGCAACCGGATGGCTGCCTTCAGGCATTCCTAACAACTGTTTGATTTGGGGTGGATCAAATAGAGAAACCCATCCGAGTCCAATATTTTCTACCCGTGCGGCAAGCCACATATTTTGTATCGCACAAGATAAAGAAGCCAAGTCCATTTCTGGTAGAGTTCGACGCCCGAATATGTGCTTTTGTCGCTTATCAGGAAGAGCTGCCACGAGAACCTCAGAGCAATCCATAATCCCCTCTACTTTTAAGCTAAGGAATTCATCTTCTCTTTCGCCTAGAGCTCTGGCAGTCTGAATTCTTTCCTGCTCGACAATATCGTGTATCTCCTTGCGCACATGAGCATCTGTTATTCGAATGAAACGCCAGGGTTCCATAAGCCCAACACTGGGTGCTAAATGCGCGGCATTTATTAACTTTCCAAAAATCTTTTCAGGGATTTGTTTACCATTAAAATGCCTCATGTCTCGTCTCAATTCGATCGCTTTATAGACGGCATTGCGCTCTGCTTCGGTAAATGTCATGTCATTCATTTAATTAGTACCAGTTCAACTTACGGTGTAACTTAACGACTTCTCCAATAATCAGTAATGACGGCGAACTGATTGTCTGCTTATCTAACTGATCTGGTAGTTTCGAAAGACTTGAAACCAAGATTTTTTGAGATTTGGTTGTCCCCTTTTCAATAAGGGCAACGGGATATTCAGGATCCATTCCATGGGTCACCAGTGAGTGACATATTACCGGTAGGGATTTAAGCCCCATGTAGAAAACCAAAGTCTTTCGTGGCGAAACAAGTTCATCCCAATTCAGAGTCGTTGTGCCATCTTGAAACTGTCCTGTCACAAACTGAACTGATTGAGCATAATCTCTATGGGTTAACGGTATTCCTGCGTAGGATGAACATCCGTTAGCCGCGGTGATACCTGGAACAACCTGAAAAGGAATACCCAAATCCAGCAGTTGCTCTATCTCTTCGCCGCCCCTACCAAAAATAAACGGATCTCCGCCTTTTAGCCTGGCAACTCGTTTGCCCTGTTGGGCGTACTCCACCAACAATTGGTTAATATCAACCTGAGGAACCGTATGTTTGCCCCTTCGTTTCCCTACGTAGATAGTCTCGGTGTCAGGTTTGATTAGCGCCATCACGCCATCTGATACCAAGCGATCATAAAGCACTACATCTGATTGTTGTAATAGTCTAAAAGCTCTAAGTGTTAGTAAATCTGGATCACCGGGCCCAGCCCCTATCAAGTAAACTTCACCTTGAAGATTGTATGCTTCAGGTTGGTCAAGTGCCGAATCTAACAAGACTTTGGCGTGTTCAGTGTTTCCAGAATAGATTGCTTCACCAATCGCTCCTTGAAGCACATGCTCCCAGAAAGTTTTTCGCTGTTTTTCGTTGGGAATTACCGATTTTACGTGGTCTCTGTGCTCCCCCACAAATTGAGAAAGCACACCAAACGAAGCGGGTACATAGGCGTCAATTTGTTGCTTGAGTAACCTCGATAGCAGCGGAGAAGAACCATTATTTGAAACCGCCACGGTTAGAGGAGCTCGATCAATGATAGAAGGAAAAATGAAGTCACAACATGATTGATCATCAACGACATTTACAGGGATGCCGTAGGAGTTAGAGAATTTAACTAAATCTGAATTGACCTCTCGATTATTGGTGGCCGCGATCACACAAAAATATTCTATAGACAAAGAGCTAATATCGACCTTTTTCCGACTAACCTGCCCCTGATGTTGCCTTATCAACTGTTGTAACTCTGGTAGTATTTCTGGCGCTATTAAATGGACTTTTGCGTTAGCAGCAACCAAGGCTTTAACTCTTCTTAGAGCGACCTTGCCGCCCCCAACGATCAGACACCGTTTGTGTTCTATGTGATGAAAGAGTGGAAAATATTTCATGGCGTTAGCCCCTGATAAAACTTGATAGCAGATCTGTGAATTTGTGTTCATCGCATAAAGCCTGGACCGCCTCAGATACTCTGAGTAAGGTAGATGGCTGAGCGTGATGAATATTCCCTACTCTTAACAACGCCTTGGAATCATCCAGAACGATAACTCGAGTGAGTATTCCTTCGCTAGCCAAACAATGATTTATTGTTAAAGCGCAAACTAGTGACATAGGATACGATCTAAATAAATCGTGTTGTAACGGCTGTTTTAATTGGAATCGAACCTCAATAGGGGTAAATAGCTCTCTTGTTTTAAGAGCACTTCTCTTAATGTCGGATCTTGCTTGTTGCTGCCAATGAGCATCATTTAATGCCTTTTCAGCGATGTATTGTGCTGGGCCATTCACTTGCCAGAGACCGATTTCTCCAGACATCGACCTAAGCAAATCACGTTTAGCGAATACAAAACCAAGCCTTATACCGGCTAAACCGAAAAACTTACCAAAGGATCGTAACACAATGATGTTTTCTGGAAGTTCACTCAAAGTTAGTAAGCTTTCTTCCAGTGTTGTATCAATAAAAGCCTCGTCGACTATAAGAAAACAATTTTTGTTTAGCTTTCCAGACCAATCCAGCAACTGTGGGATATCGACCATCGTGGTCGTTGGGTTATTGGGTCTGATGATTACGACGTGCTGTTTTGGATTGGCCTCAATTCCAGACCCAATATCATCTATCATGTTCTTAAGCGAGTCGGATCGATAATAATGTATCGGATTAGAGTATCGTTTCCACTGGTCGTGATGCTCCCGGTAGCCCACCTCGGGCACCATGACGTCCAAAGGCTCTTCGCAGTCCTTTAGCAACTCATTTAATGATTTGGGTAATATTTGTATTACAGATTGGCTACCTGGTATAGGTAGAAAACCATCCTGCTGATAATATTGGTTAACTGCCTTTATAAATCCAGGTCGAAAGTACGGTAGATTGTGAAAAGCTTCTGCTGGAATTGAATGAATTGGATATGGATCTGGATTAATACCTGTCGAAAGATCTATCCATTGATCAACGGGTATGCCATATTTTTCACTGGCTAGTAGAACATCCCCTCCGTGTGCTGGTAGGTCTTTAAGCAAATCGTTGCTATCGAAGGACCTTGTCATAGAACAAACCCTATGATCGCAATAGCCATTAACCACAATAGAAGCGAATTGTTAATAAGCTTGCATGCCTGTTGAATACTTCTCAAATCTGCCTGGGTCGTTCTGTCTTCTGGCGGCCCTAATAGCGGCCGTATTTGCTCTTTGCCATGATACGTTGCTTTTCCACCCAGAGAGACGTTCAACGCACCTGCTCCTGCTGACATGACAGGGCCTGCATTTGGACTTTTCCATGACGTTGCCTGTGATGACCAACAAGATATCGCGGTGTTAAAGTTGCCGGCAAGCGCATAGCTAATTGCTGTAAACCGTGCCGGAATAAAGTTTAATACATCATCTAAGCGCGCTGCTGCCCAACCAAATAAGAAATAACGTTCGCTCTTATAGCCCCACATCGCGTCAAGTGTATTGCTCAGCCGATAGATAACCACACCAGGAATACCCAGTACACAAAACCAAAATATTGCGGAGAATATAGCATCCGCTCCGTTCTCCAATACCGATTCTGTAGCCGCTTTCGAGATGTCACTTTCGTTAAGATTACTCGTATCCCGACTTACGATTTTGGCAATCTCGGCTCTGGCGTTATCAATGTTGCCTTCCATCAATGGACCGACTATAGATTCTGAATGTTCTATCAAACTCCGCCAACCAATGGCAATATATAAAATAAAACTAGAAATCAAAAGGTGAGACCACTCAGAATGTTTGGAAAGGTCATCCAATACAAATGAAATTAATGTAAACGGAACCACCGCCAAGATCACCGCGATAACGCCCTTGCGCCGACTTCGAGTAGGTTGATTTAAGCGAGCCTCAATTCGATTAACCCAAACACCAAAACCTACTAGCGGATGCCATTTCTGAGTTTCACCCAGGAGCTTGTCCAAAATGAGGGCTAGCAACACCGTACAAAAAGTCATGATGGCCTATCCAGAGGTTTTTTTAAACCAACAAGCAACTTTAACTGATTTAAAGGGAAAGCTTGCTCCACCGCATCAGCAAGTCGATCGATCTGCTGTTGGCGAAACTCAGGATAGTTAAAGCTTTCGGTTGAGACTGCCCCGGCCCAGTTTAATACATGGGTGAGAAACTGTGGCTGATCTAATAGACCGTGTACATAGCTACCGATAACTGAACCATGATCATCCTGTGCACCATCAAAAAATTGATGACCATCTTCATCGGTAAGATTAAATAAAGGCCGTTCTAAAGCCTCGCCTGTACTAACCCCAGCATGGATTTCGTAGCCTTTGACAGAGCATCCAGAGTTATTAACATGATGCCCCGTGACATTTCTCAATGTTTTCGATGCCGTGAGTCTGGTTCGCATATCGAGATATCCTAAACCAGAACTAGAACCTTTCATGGACTCGATAGCATCTGGATCAAGTATCTCCTGACCTAACATTTGAAACCCACCACAGATGCCAAGCAACTTTCCTCCGTAACACAAATGTTTTGATATGACTCTCTCCCAGCCTTTTTCTTTTAGCCATCGAAGATCATCTTGGACATTCTTGCTACCGGGCAAAATAATCAAATCTGCGCCATTGAATTCTTCAGATTCTTTTAACAATTCACAATTTACCTGAGGGTGAAGCCTGAGCACATCAAAATCAGTGTGGTTGCTGATGCGAGGGTAATTAATAACGGCAACGGTTATTTCATTTTCGATTTTCTGATTTCTTTGACTACGGCTAATGCTATCTTCTGCTTCAATATGGAGGTTTTCTATGTACGGTATAACCGCAATTACCGGAACCGATGTCTTATCCTCAAGCCAGCTTGAACCTGATTCCAATAATCCCAGGTCACCTCGAAAGCGATTTATCACAAAACCAACAACACGCTGTTTTTCCTGTTCGCTTAATAACGCATAGGTTCCATAAAGATGAGCAAAAACCCCGCCTCGATCGATATCTGCAACTATGATAACCGGACAATCAACTACTTCTGCGAATCCCATATTTGCGATATCATTTTCACGCAAGTTGATCTCTGCCGGGCTTCCAGCCCCTTCTATCAGAACAGCCTCGAATTGTTGAACAAGCTGATTAAATGAATCGATCACATCGTGAAGCAATTTCGGTTTAAACTTGTGATAGGCGTGAGCTTTCATATTACCCAGCGCTTTTCCCTTAACGATTACCTGTGAGCCCATATCGCTATTAGGTTTAAGTAAAATTGGATTCATCAACACATTAGGTTCGAGGTAACAAGCTTCAGCCTGAACGGCTTGAGCGCGCCCTATTTCTCCACCATCGGCGGTTACTGAGCTATTAAGTGCCATATTTTGGGGTTTGAAAGGTGCTACAGCAATGCTTTTTCGAGCTAACATCCGGCAAAAAGCGGTCGTCAAAATACTTTTTCCAGCATCAGAGGTTGTACCCTGTATCATTAATGCATTAGGATTTCGAAACTGGGGGAGCTTCATTGGCTACTTCCTTCTTGAGATGCATCGAGATCCAACAGCAAGTCCTGTAATTTGTCTGCATACATCCCAGGATCTGACCATAACCCCCGCTGAGTTGCTTCTAACAATCGCTCCGCCATTTCTTCCAAACCTGAGGGATTATTTGCTTTTAAAAAGTTTTGATTTTCTGCATCGAAAACTAAAGCATCAGCGATGTTTTCATATTGATAATCGTCAATAAGATTTGTAGTAGCATCATACGCAAAGAGGTAATCAACGCTGGCAGCCATTTCAAAGGCCCCTTTATATTTATGCTCTCTCATTGCATTTATCCATTTTGGATTCAAAACCCTTGAGCGAATAACCCTATTCAGTTCTTCCTTTAAAGTTCGAATCCTTGGCGAAGCAGGATTTGAATGATCATTATGATAAACAGTGGGCTCCCCCCCTGAAAATGCCGTAATCGCGTTTGTCATACCACCTTGAAATTGGTAGTAGTCATCAGAATCCAATAGATCATGTTCTCGGTTATCCTGATTTTGGACTACAATTTCCAGGTTGCTTAAGCGATTTTGAAAACTATCTTTTGCCTCCTTTCCGTCAACTGAAGCTTTATCGTTGCCGTAGGCATAGCCGCCCCAATTTAGATAAGCTTCAGCCAAATCAGCCCGGTTTTCCCAACAGCGCTCATCAATTAGCCCTTGTAAACCTGCTCCATAGGCGCCGGGTTTGCTGCCAAAAACACGGTAACTGGCTTCTCTTTTAGCTGTTTCAATATCCAGTCCTTGCTCAACCAGCTTCTGCTGCTGATCGAGAATGTTATTCTGTATCGTGTTCATGCCACCTGGCTCATCATATTCTGCTATAGCCTGTACTGCTGCATCGTATAAACGCATGACGTTAGGAAAAGCATCTCGAAAAAAACCTGACACCCGTAAAGTGACGTCAACTCGCGGCCGTTTTAATAGCATTGACGGCACAATCTCGAAATCGATAACTCGTTGCGAACCACTAGCCCAGATAGGTTTCACACCCATTAAAGCAAAAGCTTGAGCAATGTCATCGCCACCAGTGCGCATCGTAGCTGTACCCCATACCGACAAACCTATCTGTTTTGGATAGTCCCCGTGCTCTTGTAAATGGCGCTCTATGAGAGCTTGAGCAGACCGTTTGCCTAAGGCCCATGCCGCTGTTGTAGGAATTGAACGGTTATCAACTGAATAAAAGTTTCGTCCAGTCGGCAAGGTATCGAGTCGCCCCCGTGTGGGCGCGCCGCTCGGTCCAGGCTCCACGAAATTCCCTGCAAGGCCACCAACAATTGATTCGATTTCCAGCGTCACGCTTTGCCTTAACGCCTTAAGAAGAACATCCTTCGCAAACCGAAACTGTTCTGCTGTATTAGGAAATTCCAACTCAAATGGTGTTAACTCACTATCGTTAAGCAGATACTCTTCTACTAAGCGTATCGCTAGAAGTTCTAATCGCTCTCGAGTGTCGGCTGTTGTTCTCCAGCTCCCTGAGTCGACCTCTATTAGCGCTTCGGGTTTCGGTGCTTGCCAAAGCTCTACCTTAGTTTGTAGAGGATTAAATATGGAACCTGCATGGGTTATCGACAGATCTGCCACTAGGTTATGCAGTATCCCTTGCTCTGAAGCTGCTGTTCCTCTTGGTAAGCGCAGCAGAGCTACCAATGTGTCGCACAGTTTTTTAGGCTCCGGCAATACACCGAGAACATGCAGGCCATGACGGATCTGTGCCTCTTTTATATCACAAAGATAGGTATCTAATTCTGTCAGAACTTCGTCTTCATCAGCTGATTTATCACAACCTAATTCCTGCAGAACATTCGTGGACTCTACTTGTTTTAGAATCTGGTCACGCAACCATTTCTCACGTCGTGGATCCAACCCCAATGATTGATAGTATTCATCGACGAGGCTTTCAAGGGCGGCCAAATCTCCATAGACTTCTGCGCGAGTCATCGGAGGCATAAGGTGATCAATAATTACTGCCTGGGTACGACGTTTTGCCTGAGCTCCTTCGCCCGGATCATTAACAATAAAAGGATAAAAATTAGGTAACGGGCCTAGCACAATATCAGGCCAGCATCGTTCACTTAAAGCACTTCCTTTTCCGGGTAACCACTCTAAATTGCCGTGCTTTCCCACATGAATGATTGCGTCTATCTGATATTCATGACGTAACCAAAAATAAAACGCGAGATAGCTATGGGGTGGCACTAGGTCGGGGTCATGATAATTAGCGGCTAAGTCTAAATTAAAGCCTCTAGAAGGCTGGATCCCAACAAAGATCTCGCCTAGTCTAATACCCGACAACATTAAGCGCCCGTTGCGAAACTTAGGATCCTCTTGTGGAAAACCCCATCTGCTCAAAATTTGTTGTTGATTTTCCTGTGGTAGGGTTGAAAAATATTGTCGGTACTGGTCCAGACCGATACTTTGCCAACAAGGCAAGGTGTGCAATGTATCCGGGTTATTCGTGACTGAACCTAATAATTCAGTGATGAGTTCTGTGCCATCACCAGGTATCTCGCATATAGGGTATCCATTGGTTTTTAACGCCTTGAGTATCTTTATGGTTGTCTCAGGCGTATCAAGACCCACCCCATTACCGATTCGTCCATCTTTGGTTGGATAATTTGCCAGTATTAACGCTAACTTTTTTTCTGAATTAGATTTAATTGATAATTGAGCATATTTGTGGACTAATTCAGCCACAATTTTTGCACGCTCCTGATGCAGCGAATATCGAATTACAGACATCTCGCATTGCTCACTCCAATAAGCTTCGCTCTTAAAACTCACCACTCTGCCATGAACTCGTCCATCCATTTCTGGAAGCAC
Source organism: Pseudomonadales bacterium (assembly GCA_002701845.1). GTDB lineage: Bacteria > Pseudomonadota > Gammaproteobacteria > Pseudomonadales > Ketobacteraceae > Ketobacter. Next base: position 27,834 of record NZXG01000018.1, on the reverse strand, counting down.
CACTTGCATTGCAATGTCACGAGCCCTTAACCCTTGGCTAGAACTACTCCAATCTTCTTCTGTACTACTTGAAAGAACCAGTTGCAGTACGGGAATTTTCTTTGCGAAGGGTGAAGTAAATACAGAGGGTTGCGAAGCAAGGTCGGGACTTGATACACCGTTTGAGGCAAAACCAGTAGTATTAATGACAATTCGGGCATTAGATTGGTCAATAAGCGCATTAACTATGGCCAATGATTCAGGGTCTTTTAGTGAGGTGATGGCTATTGGCAATGGCTGTAATCCAGTGCCTTCAAGAACCTTTATAAAGCTATCGAACATCAGGGTATTGGAACTCTGAAGATGGCTTCGATAAAACAATACAACACAGACTTTGTCAGATTTTCCTTGCCAGCGTTCTTGCCAATCTAAATAACTTGCCTGGGAGTGTTTTAAGCTAGAGCCTGGCATATACATCAAGCAATGCGGCAAATGCTCAGGCTCATTCCAGGTAAAATCATAACCGAGAAATTGACTGGCTAAAAAATATAGCAAATTCAGGTTGTTTGAGGTGCCACCTTGGCGCAAATATCTCCATATACGACGCGACTGTGCAAGTGGAATAGTAGAATTATCAAACAAGGTGATATCTTCAAGGTCATCACCTGGTACAAATACCACAGTTCTGCCATCGTCTTGTTCTTGCCAATCAAGGAGCTGATCAAACCCGTATTGCCAATAACTCGCGCCTCCTAATAGGGAAACCACAACAACTTTTGCGTGATCGAGAGTTTTAGAGCGATACAGATCGAAAGCTGCCGGCTTTATCAGTTGCATCCAATTTGCCAGCCTGATCGTTGGATAGGGAACTTCCAATTGATCAACAGTGCTGGCCAACCCCGCCAATGTACTGTCGGCTGCTGACAGGATGACTATCTTCGCCGGGGACTGATCCAGATCGATAATCCCTTCATCATCAGTAAACCCACCAGGCTTAGCTGCTAACAAATGCATTTAATTAGCCTCTTCATATGATCTGATAGTTTATGCGTATCAACTGTAGTACCAAAATCAATAAGCGTAACCGCTAACTCATGCGCATCGCATGCATCTATATTTAGAACGTTACAGCCCCCTGTATCACCCCATTAAATCAAAGCGTTATTTAATGCTTCAGCTATTTTTTCCTTCCGGATACCCTTACCGATAAACACTAAGTTGGTCTGATGAGGTTCCTCTGGTTGCCACAATCTATCGAAGTGCACATCCAGGCGTTTCCCTACAGCCTGGATGACCTGGCGCATTGGTTTTCCAGGTAAAGCAACAAAGCCTTTTGCTCGATAGATGTTATGGGTTGCAAGCAAATCGTTTAGAATCTGTTGTAATTTAGGACTATCCACTTCACCCATCTGTATAACAAACGAGTCGAATTGATCATGGGCATGGGCATGATCATGCCCATGGGCGTGATGATGATCATGGTGATTAAGCACATCATCAATTCGATCTTCTGCTGCAGAGGCGATCCCCATCAACACTTCCAAGTCGGTTTCACCGTTACTTATGTATGTGGTTTTTACTTCTGCAGGTACCTGTTTTTCAATGACCGCCTTAACGCGCGCTCTGGTTGACTTATCCAATAAATCATTTTTACTAACAACGACCAAATCAGCTGCGCTTAATTGATCATCTAACAGTTCTTTCAAAGTGGGGTCGTGATCAAGACTGTCATCCTGTAGGCGCTGCACTTGCACTAATTCCTCGTCATGAGCAAACCGTCCAGCAGCAACGGCCGGCCCATCGATGACTGTAATAACCGCATCAACAGTGCAATGCTGTTTGATTTCAGGCCAGTTAAAGGCTTGTACCAAAGGTTTTGGTAATGCCAAGCCAGATGTTTCTATTAATATATGATCGATATCATTGCGCCGTTCAACGAGTTGCTTCATCACCGGTAAAAACTCTTCCTCTACCGTGCAGCAAATACACCCGTTGGCTAGCTCATAAATGCCGTTATCGTCGGCACTTGCGTTTGCACCTTTTTCTTCACATTCTAGCGGGCAACTACGTAGTAGATCCGCGTCAATATCCAGCTCGCCAAATTCGTTAACGATGACAGCAATGCGTTTTCCTTGTGCTTGTTTTAATACGTTGGCAAGCAATGTAGTTTTACCGCTACCTAAAAACCCGGTAACAACGGTGGCAGGAATTTTATTTAGTTGCATTTATCTTTTCTCTTGTTAATCAAAAGAGCTATTAATCAATAGTTTTTAAGGCGTATGTGTTAAAACTCATACCCCATCGATAGACGCACTGTTCTAGGCGCCATTGGGTGGGCGTGCAAGCGCTCAACCGGTTCGGACTCTGAATTAGTTTGGGATTAATAGTAGTAGGTAATATCATCTTCCTCATCATTCAAAAGGTTGATGATTTCAAAACCTAAATTAACACCATTATCTAAGTGGTAACCAGTATTAGCGTTCAACAGGCTAGTGGATTTAGACTCTATGCTTCCATCTTCGCTCAAGTATCTTGGGCCAAAGTAGCGGGCGCGTATACCAATGTACAAACCGATCTCTAAATCAAAAGTTGCACCGAAAGATACCACTTCTTTGATACTGTCTGGAACATGGCCACCGCCATTTTCTGGGGTGTTAAAGCGGGTATCCGAATTGGCATAGTCCATATCCATAATTAACCATTCGACCGGCTGGTAATACATACCAATTTCAAATCCTTCACGCTTTGTAGCTCCTTTAGGTTCAGTAGTGGCATCGTCACCCACAAACACCAGCTCTGAATCCAAGTCCAAACGGAACCATACAAAGGTAACTTGCAGATTTTCGATAGCTAGCGTACGCACCCCAGCCTCATAGCCTTCGGATTCACTGATTAACGGTACATTACTGTCACTATCGACAGCACCACGAGCATCATTGGAATGGAAACCTTTACCATAGTTGAGGAAAAATTCAGTATCGGCAAAAGGCCCAAAGCGTAGTGATAGTTTTGGGCTAGCCTGTTCATCATCACCACTACCTTCTACACCACCGTCCACATGGCTGCTAACATCCACATCCATATAGTCATACCGAACACCTACAATGGTAGCGAACCAATCATTCCATTGGCTATTCACACTGCCATAAACAGCCCATGCAAGCTCATCCACAGCGGAGTTACTGGTGATATCGTAAATTTCGCGCTGCTCACTCAAACCTACGCCTACTTCAGCGATATCATCGTTTCGCAGATACAACCCATAATCTACAGTATGCATATCATTTAAAGCTTGTTCGAACACGACTTGGCCACCAATGATCTGGCGATCGTCGAATTGAGTAAACTGATCTCCACGGTCTTGATCAGTTGCGTAATAGGTGGCGTTAGTGCTTAGTTCCAGATCGTAATCTACCCAATATGCGCCAGCTTTCATGCGTAACGAATCATTTAATTGATTTCTAAAGTTCGCTGAAAAACTAAAGCGAGTGGTTTCGCCGCCGGAGGTGGGATCTAGAGAGTCATAACGATTCAAGTCACCTTGCTCGACCAGAGGAACAGGAATCTGATCTGTCGCATTCCAAGTCGAATCGTAGTATAGAACGCTTAATTCCAGCTCAACATCATCAGTACGGGTTGCGTGTTTCAGTACTAGGTTATCTTTTTGATAATCGTCTTCGTTAATCCAAGGCCCATCACTTTTCATATTCTCAACTGCATAAACAAGACTACCTTGCTCTAATGAAGTACCACCATAAACCAACGCACGATGATAGCTATCTTTACCAATCGTTAGTTTCGCAACGTTCTTATACAGTTCATTGGTATAGCGAATTCGTGCAGAACCCGCTGATGAAAAGTCCCCTTCCGATGCATAGTAAGGGCCCTTTTTGTATACCATGGCATCAACTAATTCAGGGATCAGAAAGTTCATATCCGTGTAGCCCTGGCCGTGACCATGGCTCACCATATTCACAGGCACACCTTCCAAATAGTTGGCAAAGTCAGTACCGTGATCCAAGTTAAAGCCACGCAGGAAATATTGGTTCGCTTTACCTGCACCGCTGTGCTGAGTAACAACCATGCCAGGAATGGTTTCTAGCAATTCAGCTGGACGCAACAACGGACGGTGCTCTATTTGCTCTTGCAATACAGAACCCACAGATGCGGCCTTGACCTTATACAGATCACTTGGTGGCTCAATGCCAGTAACCACTATTTCTTCCAGCTCACCAGACACACCGGCAGCATGGACATGGCCCGCGATGCAAGCTGAAAGGAACATGGAAATTCGAGAATTTTTTAAATTCAAAGGTTCGCCTTTAATCAATTTTAGAAATACTGTTGATTTAAAGGGCGCAAAGGCAGGCAAAACGCAGCAAAGCATTTTACCCCTGATTGCACACCCCGACCATCAGGTAAAGTCGATATAGGCAGGTCTACTGGCTCACAGTTCAAACGCTTCTATCACCTTCCCAGGGTATTACCCCAGTGGCTATTGATAGCGGCTCGCTGCATACAGTTGCGGGGACAGCTGCTGTTTTCTTGATTGGCATCAGCCAATCAGTACAGACATTCCCTATTAATCCATATGGAACCTAAAATCGTAACGCGCATTGTAATAGAATACGCCCACAAAGCCTACATATGACTGTTGAATTTTTATCAACACCCTGGATTTGTTGGTATAATTCCGCCCTTAGCGAACGATGCAATGAAGGATTTTATGAGTAACTCTTTATTCCAAACTTTTAAAACCACATCACTAAGTGGATTAGTGCTCACTCTTCTATTGAGCTTTAGTGGTTGCAAACCTGCAGAAGAAACCACACAAGAAGCAGAGCCAACAAAGCATGATCACAGCAAGCATGACCATGGCTTAGTTAATGTGGAAGAGCAGTGGCCAGGCTCCCTCGTACCAAGCATTCAAATCGAAGCATTACCGGACAGTATGAGTGGCTGGAACATCAATATCATTACAAAAAATTTCAACTTCACGCCAGAAAGAGTGAATCAGGACGCAACCCCTAACGAAGGCCACGCACACCTGTTTGTAGATAATTACAAATTCGCCCGCCTGTATGGCAACTGGTTCCATCTAAAAGCCCTAACACCCGGCAAGCACGAAGTACGCGTTACCTTAAATGCCAATGATCATTCTTTATTAGGTAGCCAAGGCAACGAAATAGCATCATCGATTAACATAGAGCAAAAGTAAGATGGCCATTAGCAACCTAAAAGAAGATGCAGGAATCATCATTTGTGGCCATGGAAGCCGCGCCAAAATCGCTGAACAGGAATTTAGCCTGTTAGCGAAAGGATTAAGAGAACGCTTTCCTGACCTAAAAGTTGAATACGGATTTTTAGAATACTCCGCGCCAAACATTCATATGGCACTAGACCGCTTGGTTGAACAAGGCGTTAAAAATATCTACGCAGTGCCTGGCATGCTATTCGCTGCCACCCATGCGCAAAATGATATTCCTTCCGTGCTGACCACCTATATGGAGAAGCACCCTGGCTTAACCATTGAATATGGTAAAGAGCTTGGCTTACATGATGAAATGATAAATGCATTCCAAGCCAGAGTTTTGGAAGCGATGGGACTTAGCGAAATACCGCCCACCGGCGATCTCTACGACACAATGCTAGTGGTTGTGGGTCGCGGCACATCTGTGACTGAAGCGAATGCTGAAGCCTGCAAGTTAACCCGCATTGTATGCGAGAACCTTGGCTTCGGTTGGTCAGAAACCGTTTATTCCGGGGTAACCTTTCCATCGGTAGGACGTGGTTTAGAAATGGCCGTTAAGCTTGGCTATAAAAAGATTGTCGTTGCTCCTTACTTTTTATTTGGCGGCAAACTGATTGATCGTATCTATGCCTACGTAGATAAAGTGGCAACTGAAAACCCCGATATTTCTTTCTTAAAAGCAGATTATCTACGTGACCAATCACACGTGATTAATACCTTTGTCGAAAGAATTAATCAAACCATTGCTGGCCCAGCGCCCATTTTAAGTTTAATGGAAGATTTTAAGCAGCGTTTAGCACGCGGTGAAGTGGATGTGCATCACCATCATGCTGAGTACCAGCCTGATGCGGAGCACGATCACTCACACAGCTATGATCATGACCACAATCATGGCCATAGTCACAGCCACACTCATGACCATGATCACTCGCATAGCATTGGGCATTCAAATGATCACGGCCATCATCACGCACCTTATAAACATATTGGCCACCCCAACGGCCCTCGCACTATGATTAACGAAAATGTGTGTTGCTGTTTTATGGGGCAATTCCCGCAGCATATTATTGATGAAGAAAAGGCGAGCAAACCAGAATTACCTGGCACGCCTAGCTGCAAAAAGAATTAATACTTTAATAACATTTAAAAAACGAAAAAGAGCAACATCAGGTAGCTCTTTTTCGTTGTGGAAAAGTTAATAGCTTAACGTTTTAACGCAGGATGTGCTTGCGGGCTATTCACATCGCGTATTTTTCCAGGCTTAACCTTTGGCCGGTAAACATGAGCCTGATCCGCATCATACAAATAGGAGTCACGGAATTCATCAGTGCCCAACACAGGGCCTACCAAGATTAATGAAGTTCGGGTAAATTTTTTCTCTCGCACTTTGGCAACGATATCTTTTAGCGTTCCTGTCACCTTATCTTGATCCGGCCAACTGGTACGGTAACAAACTGCAACGGGGCAATCTTCCCCGTAGAAAGGAATCAATTCTTCAACAATCTTGTGAATTCTTGTTACACCAAGGTGAATTGCCAAGGTTGCTCCGCTAGCAGCTAGAGCGGGCAAACGTTCATGCTCAGGGAACGGTGTTTTACCTTCATAACGGGTAAGAATAATCGTTTGCGATACACCACTAAGCGTTAGCTCTTTACCTAACCAAGCCGCAGAAGCCGAAGTGGCTGTGACACCAGGAATAATTTCAAAATCAATTCCCAATGTTTCTAAGCGCCTTATTTGTTCACCAATAGCGCCATATAAAGACGGATCCCCAGAATGCACTCGCGCAACATCTTTACCTTGCTGATGGGCCTTTTCGATATGTTCAATGATTTCATGTAAGCTGATCGACGCTGTATCGATAATGGCTTCCGCTTTTTTTTCCACATCTGCAAAAATCTCACGAGGCACCAAAGAGCCAGCATATAAAATGACTGGACACTGGTTAATTAAACGCTGTGCTTTTACTGTAATTAATTCCGGATCGCCTGGGCCTGCACCGATAAAATAAACAGTCATAGCTTTTTACTGTAACCTCTCGGAGTGTAAACCCATTGTTTTTCGCCATTAGCAATATGGCGAGATTCACTATTACCCACTGACACCAAGGTAAACATATCTACATCTTTAGCATCTAGCTTATCTAGCGTGGTAATAGTGATGCTTTCATCTTCGCGCGTTAGCTGGCGGCCCAATACCACAGGTGTTGAATCTGGACGGTATTGCAATAAAATATCGCGAGCCGCATTAATCTGCCAATCCCGCTTTTTTGACCGAGGATTGTAGAAGGACACAACAAAATCCCCTTGGCCACAAGCATGTAGGCGCTTTTCAATCGTCTGCCACGGGGTTAATAAATCGGATAAAGATATGGTACAAAAATCATGACCAAGCATGGCTCCTACTCTACTGGCCGCTGCCTGCATTGCAGATATACCAGGCACCACTTCAATCTCGACATTTAACCATTCGGGATGTTCTTCTTTACCTTGCAGCTGCATATCGAGCAATTCAAACACCAGGGTTGCCATAGCATAAATCCCAATGTCGCCACTGGATATAAGCGCGGTAGTTTTGCCCGACGCTGCCAAGTCAAGCGCGAGACGCGCACGTTTAATTTCTTCACCTAACGGTAAATCATGATGTTGTTTGCCATCACATACATTACCCAACAAATCCAAATACAATCCATAGGCCACTAAATCGCTACAGGATTGAATGGCTGCAACCGCTTTAGGGGCCACCAAGTCTTTATCACCTGGGCCGGTTCCAATGACAAAAAGCTTACTCATTTACAACTCTCTTACTTCGTTTAATTCTTTGCTTTATCTAAGTACGATCGAGCGATAGCGCAGGTCGCTTTATTGGTTTTTTGCTTCGCTAATATTAATTCTGGCTGCAGTTCAGATTGAACTATTTGCTGAACTGCAAACAACGCAGCAGATTCTGCAACACCATAGACTCCCACCGTTTTATAAACGTATTCAGAACGGTGTTTCAATAAGGGATCCATTTCAGTTAACTGCTCAACTGAAAAGACTCTGTAGGGTTTATCGTGCTGTTTTGCTAATTCAATCAAGCCGACTTCATCATGTTTAATGGCAATGCTATTGATACTTTGTAGCTGATCCACGTTAATACCGGCTTGCGCCAAACAACTTTGCAAAAGCTTATCTAGTTCTTCAACCGGACAGTTTCTTTCACAACCCATACCCACGGTATAAACGGGATTTAAATAAGGGTTTGCTGTAGTCGCTACTAGTTGTGCATCAATTAAGCTTGCTACCTTATCTGCCAAATCATTAGCACCGCCTTCATGGCCCGATAATAACGGAATGACATACCGCCCCATTTCATCGAGCACTAACACGGGAGGATCTTGTAGTTTGCTCTGAATGACCGGCGCTAAAGTTCGAACTACAATGCCTGAGGCACAAATCATAATAAGTGCCTTACCATCCTTAAATGCTTGCTGCACGGTTTCAGTAAAAGGCTTAGGCTTATATAACACTTCTACTTGCGCATCGAACTGCTGCAACTTTTCCTCAAGAGTGCTCGCTAATCGCTTACCCGCTTCAGTAAAAGCTACAATCGAAAGTTCAGATGCCAAGGAAACATTCATCAAGACTGATCCCGTTCATTACGCAACACAACAAACAGTGAAAAGTATGGGCCCGACTCATCGGGCAACTGGTCTACATCTTGATAAATAACTTCGTTTTCCCGGCCGATATATTCCAAATAGTTCGCATCTGCCAAGCGATTGGATTGCTTCAGCGCATTTACAATCTTTTGCCTTGAGCGACCTGCTTTCATAATTACGACAGAATCATGCTGTAGTAATGCTTCACACAATTTTTCCTCAGTGTGGCGCCCACTCACAACAACAAACGATTCCTTTAATATGGTTAAAGGCAACTGCAATGCCGACGCAGCCGCGTTAACCGAAGAAATACCCGGCACCACCTGGCATGGATTATTTTCCTGAATGCGCTCTAGCAAATAACTAAAAGAGCCAAAAAACAGCGGATCTCCTTCACAAAGAAAAACCACAGTTTTATCTTCGTTCAATGCTTGCTGAATCTGTTCTGCAGCCTCGTCGTAAACTTTGTTGGCAATGGAACGATCCTCACACATTGGCATAACAACGGGAATTTCCCGTTGGTTAGCCACTGCATCTTTCAACACTGCACCTGCGATTACTTTCGCTTGCGAGCGGCCATTACCACTGGCGATATAGCTAATGACATCAGCATTTTGAATATAGCGCGCAGCTTTCAGCGTTATGAGTTCTGGATCACCAGGGCCGACACCAACCCCAATAAAATCACCTGGCATGGATGTCACCTACTTTTATAAACTTAAATATTTCAACCGGCAGCTTGGTTTGGTACTGCAATGCAGCTTCTACTAACTCGCCACGTTTTACTGCCAGCTCAACGCTTTCCACTTGGTGTGCAGCCAGGGTTTCAGCAAAGCGCTTTAGCTGGTTTTTGGTTTGCTCAATCACTGCACTTGCCACCAAACAACCATTTTCAGGTAGTAAATTCCAAGCTTGTTCTAACAACTGTTCAAGCTCACCATCGCTACCACCAATAAATACCTTATTAGGCTTTGGCAATTCGACCAAACAATCAGGGGCACGGCCTTTTATAATATGAAGATTGGATGTCACGCCAAATTTTTCTCGATTAGTAGCAAGATGCTGCAAGCGCTCTTGATGAAACTCAATCGCATAAACCGTGGAACGCTGCCCCCAATAAGCAAGCTCTACGGCAACACCACCACAACCAGCGCCGATATCCCAAATCAGGTCGCCGTGATTGGGCTGCATATAAGATAGAATCTGTAAGCGGACTTCGCGCTTACTAATCATACCCTTGCCTGGTGCCGCACCGGTAACAAATAGCGTATCCAAAAAACCTGGAAACACAGGAAGCACACCGCCAGCACCTTTCACTTTCACAATAGACAAATGCAAAGGATCAAATTGTTGTGCATCCATCGTCAATAATTTTTCAACGTTAAAGCATGTTACTTTTTCCGTTTTATAACCTAAGGTTTCACAAACGATGATGTCACTATCAGCAAACTTTGCAGCCTTGCATTCGTTGGCTAAAGCAACAGGATTGCTTTTGTGATCAGTGAGAATAACAAGTGTTGCTCCAGGCTCTAGATGGCGACGAATCGAAGATAATGGCCGACCATGCAAACTCACAACATCAGTATCTTGAAGTGAAATACCAATACGGTGACATGCTGCCTGAATACTGGAAACTGCCGGATAAAAAGTTAAAACGGCATCAGAAAACCGTTTTGTTAGCCAACCGCCAATACCATAAAACAAAGGATCGCCAGTCGCTAACAAGGCAACATTTTTCCCCGCCGATAACATTTCGGCTAAATCTAGTTTTAATTGCGCAAGCTTAGGCAAGACGTAAGAGCAAGGATTTTCATTAAAACCAAGCGTGGCAAGTTGACGCTCAGAACCAATCACCACCTCAGCATTTTCAATGGCAGCCTGTGCCATCGAAGAAAGCTCCGCCTTTTCTGAAACACCCAGGCCAACAATATGAATCGCAGCTGCATTCATTAGTAGCGTTCACCTCGAATGCAGCGTAACAACGCATTACAAGTTGCTGACGAAACAGCACTACCACCCTCTCGACCTAACAAGGTAATACACTCAATACCAAGGGCTTCATAACAATCCCATAGCGCTTGCTTAGATTCCGCCGCACCAACAAAACCAACCGGCATGCCGATAATCAATGCAGGCTTTGGCGCGCCCTCGGCGATTTTTTCTAATAAACGAAACAGTGCCGTTGGTGCATTACCAATAATCACCACACTACCTTCTAACTCTGCTTTCCATAAATCCAAGGCGGCCATGGTTCTGGTTTCATAACTCGTTTTCGCCAGCTCAACGGTTTTAGGATCATTTAAATAACATAATGGCTCTCGAGATATCATTCGCTTGGTAATACCCTGCTTAACCATTTCCACATCACAAAGCACTGCACAGTTTTTTTCTAATGCAGCCATACCTGCTGCACAAGCATTTTTACTAAAACGCACCTGTTCCGATATATGGGGCAAACCGAGGCTATGCACAATACGCATCACGACTTGTTGTTCATCATCACTAAACACATCCAAGGCCACTAGCTCACGGATTTGGCGAAAACTTTCTTTTTCAATGGCGATTGGATTTTTTTCGTATTCAAATTGCATGTTGTTGCCTAGCTAAGTCTTAACGCAAACGTTGTTGATGATGATTAAAAACAAAGGCTTCGCATGCTGCAAGATCGTCAAAGCATACATCCGCCGGCTCTAGGTTTGGCCTTTTTAAAATAAACACTGGAACACCAAACTTTCGAGCCACCGCCATTTTAGAAAACATGGCGCTGCCTCCACTATTTTTGCAGACCAATCCATCGATGGCATGCTTGTTAAAAAGCGCTTCTTCGTCGCCTTCCGTAAACGGGCCAATCGCCTTGAGGCGAGTCACGTCTTTGGGCAGCTGTACTAGCTGCTCTACTGCCGAGCGCACAACGTATCGGCTTCTACTAGATTCCGTCTGCTGCTCCATAAAGTCCACAATGACCTGTGGGAGCTGACCAATCGCAAAAAAAATTGAGCGTTGCTTTTCAATCAAAGGCAACAGTGCTGACCAAGATTCAAAATCAATCCAACGATCATCCGACGTACTTTGCCAGACTGGCCGTTCATAACGCCAACAAGGAATACCTGCCTGCTGCGCAGCACCCATGGCATTAGCACTAATCTGTGCCGCATAAGGATGGGTTAAATCCACGATGCCACGGATGTTCTGCTGCTGGATATATTCAGCCATTCCGCCGATAGCACTAAATCCACCAGTTACCACTGGACAGTCGATATCTGGCACGCGGACTTTTCCCGCCAAGCTATAGATCACCGGTACACCCCGGCCAATCAACCAACGCGCCATACTTAATGCGTCTTGGGTGCCGCCTAACACTAAGTAGCTCATGGGGATTCACCGAGAATATTTGGATAGCCGCCTACAAATTTGCCCTTGCGATCAATCGCTAAAATTTCAACTTCGATACTATCGGGCACAATGGTTCGTGCCTTCCGATAAGCAGCTTCGCAAATGCCATTTGCCAAAGCAATATTACGCTCCTGACAAAGCTTTAGCGCTTCAATACTGGTATTTGCGCCCAATATTGAAGCAACAAGTAATTTATCTGCGCCTTTCTCCGCAGCCACTTTAGCAAGGTGTTCAAAATCAATAGCAGAAACCCGGCTATTCAAATCTAAATGGCCATTGGCTAATTTTGAAATTTTGCCGAAACCACCACACAATGACAGTTTTTTTAAAGGGGTTTTCTTTAAGTGTTTTAAAACAGCCCCGGCAAAGTCACCCATTTCAATCAAGGCCGTATCTGTTAACTGGTAATGCTCTTTTATGGTGGTTTCGCTGGTATTGCCGGTAGTCGCTACAATATGTTCAACGCCATTGGCATAAGCCACATCCATTCCTTGACGAATCGAGGCAATCCAAGCCGCACAGGAAAATGGCCTTACCACACCCGTCGTGCCAAGAATCGATAAGCCGCCTAAAATGCCAAGGCGTGGATTCATGGTTTTTAAAGCAAGCTGCTCGCCATCAACCACACCAACCGTTACCTTGAAGCCGCCACTGTAATTTACCTGTTTAGCAATAGCCGTTAAATGATCAGACATCATTTGCCGTGGCACCGGATTAATGGCCGGCTCGTTCACTGACAGCAATAAACCAGGCTTTGTTACCGTGCCGACACCATTACCAGCAATAAAACGAATCCCTGGTGATACAGTTAATGCCAACTTCACAAAAATCTCGGCGCCGTGGGTAATATCTGGATCATCGCCCGCATCTTTAATCGTTGCGGTACGAACGCCTTCAGTTTGTTGCTGATAGTTGATAATTTCCATTTCCACCGTTTTACCCTTTGGTAGGGTGACACTCACGATGGAGGGCTGCAAGTTTTCCAACAAATAACTCGCCGCAGCGACACAGCAAGCCGTAGCGCAGGAGCCCGTTGTGAAACCGGTTCTTAAAGGTTTAGGGGTCTCACTACTTTCCGGCCACATTGAATTTGCTTAATCCGCTAAATTGCTTGGTAAAGCCAGAAGCTACCAATAGCAATAGATGAACCGGCAATAATATTTCGCTGCCAATGGAATAAACGCATATGCTGTTCTTGCAGGTGTTTTTGCAAACTGCCTAAGCCAAGTCCAAACGCCAACATGGACAGCATAACGCCGATAGAAAACACCAACAGGTATCCCATTGCTACTCCGAATTGACCTTGTGAAACCGCAGGCACAAGCGCTAACGCAGGCGCACTACCTGCAAGCCCATGAACAACACCCACCATCACGGGGGCATGCCCTTCACGATGGGACTGCTTGCCATGGCCTTTGGCATTCACGTCGCCTTCGATATGCCAATGAACGTGGGTTACATCACCATGGGTATGCTTTACCAAGCTCAAGCGCTGCTTTCTAAATTGCCATAAGCAGTACAACCCCAACCCAATTAACAACACCCCAACAGAAACTTCTGCTGCATACTGCAAAGATTCAGGCAAACTCAAGCCCAGACCAAACAACAACAAACCACTGAACAAGAGCACCCCAGAATGCCCTAATGCCCAATTCGAACAATATCCGAGAGTTCTTCTTAATCCCGCTTTTTGGTTATTTAAAGCCGATACAGCCATAACGTGGTCGGCATCTAATGCGTGCATCAAGCCCAAAGAAAAGCCTACAGCAATCAAGGAAAGAGGTTCGCTTATCATGTTTTCCCCCCATAATTAAAAATAGTGGCGATTGCATTCGGGTTTGATGGGAAAAACAAATGCAAGTAACTTGCCGTTAAGCTTCGTTCCCGATAAATGGCTTCACCGGGAGCTGGATGCCTTTGGCGTTTACCATAAGCAATTGGCTCCGGGGTATCATAGCTTCTTGATCGATGGTGGGCATGAGCCCTTACTTCGCCTTCTGGCAAGGGGGCGGATTGCATACCCTGGCAACCACGTTTACCACGCATGGCACCATGCCCCATCAAAAGGCCCGCCATTGGGTATTGGATTTCTTCTAAATCCGTCAATGTCTGCAAGCAATAGAGAAACCCACCGCACTCAGCCAATATCGGTTTGTCAGTTTCATAAAAGGCTTTCAACGCATTTCGCATATCGCTATTGGCTGCCAACGATTGTGCGTGCAATTCGGGGTAGCCGCCAGGCAGCCACAGCGCGTCAACTTCTGGTAGCACAGAGTCCTTTAACGGGGAAAAGAATTTAATCTCGGCCCCCATATCCTGCAGCAACTGCAAATTGGATTCATAGATAAAACTAAAGGCGGCATCTTTGGCAACACCGATAACTTTGCCTTGCAAGTTTTTCGGTACTTGCGGAATTTCAACGGATTCGAAAGCGACTTCTTTAAACTGGGAAATAACCTCCAAAGCTCCGGCCGACTCAAACCAGTCAGCGCCGGCTTCAAAGCGTTGTTCTAATTCCTCGGCCACTTCCGATGCTTGTACCAAGCCTAAGTGCCGCTCTGGTAAAGCCACTTCTTCGGAACGCTTGAGGCTCACCAATAATGGCAGGCTATCGGGTAAGGCATTATCAATCAGCTCGCGATGCCGTTCGGTGCCACAGTTATTGGCAATTAAACCGGCCACCTGAACATCATCTCGAAAATTTACCAACCCTAACGCTACGGCCGCGGCCGTTTGCGCCATACCCTTCACGTCCATCACTATGGCCATGGGTATACCAAACCGTGCCGCTAAATCAGCACTGGAAGGATCGCCATCGAACATCCCCATAGCACCTTCGACCAAAATTAAATCAGCGACGCAGGCAGCTTCATAAAATTTTTGTTGGCAATAAGCATCTCCAGCCATCCACAAATCCAGTTGTTCAACAGGCTGACCTGAGGCTTGCTCTAAAATTTGCGGATCTAAATAATCGGGGCCGGTTTTAAAGACACGTACCACTTTACCTTGACGCTTTAGCAAACGCGCCAACGCTGCGGTGATGGTGGTTTTACCTTGACCAGATGCGGGGGCTGATAAAAATAAAGCGGGGCAGAGAGCAACTTGATTCAAAACTCAATACCCTTTTGCGCTTTCACACCTAAACGAAATGCGTGGCGCTCATCTTGCACTATTGAAATCGTGTCAGCGATATCCTGCAAGGGTACCGCCATGGTTCGGCCAGTGATAATCACGTTCTGATGTTTAGGCCTATTTTTTAAGGCCTCAACCACCGGTTCCACATCCAAATAGCCGTATTTAAACATGTAGCTCAACTCATCAAACACCAACATATGAATGCTTTCGTCTTGCAACATTTGCTCTGCTAATTTCCAGGCTTTTTGCGCTGCAGCGATATCCTGTTCTTTATTTTGCGTTTCCCAGGTAAAACCATGGCCCATGACATTCCAATCTATCAACGGGTGCTCTTTGAAGAATTTATATTCGCCCGTTTCAGAACGGCCTTTAATAAACTGAATGACCGCACACTTCATTCCATGTCCGGCAGAACGAGCCATGGTGCCAAAAGCAGAACTACTTTTACCTTTGCCATTACCTTTTAGCAAAATAAGCACACCGCGTTCTTCAGTTGCTTTGGCAATTTTTGCGTCCATGACAGCCTTTTTTGCTGCCATGCGACTTTGATGGGATACATCACTCATAACGTAAGTCCTTTAAGTGGCCAGCAATTGAGGTAATGAAAAATAATTGGCTTGGAACGCCGCGGCTATTTGTCGCGCCTTGCCGCGCTTAACACCTGACTCTTCAATATCGATCACCGCAACATCACCTAATAACGACAGATCATCGAATGACTGAGTTGTTCTACCATCGGTAATTAAATAGGTTTTAACAGTAAGTTCTGGATACTGACGTAATTGTACTTGCTGAAATCGCAAAGCCTGCTGCAACATTTGGCGCATAGGGGTGCCGCCAGCAGCTGGAATATTATCTAATAGCTTACGCAAAGATTTCGGCGCACGCTTTTTGGGGAGCAGCGTTGTGACTCGCTCATTACCAAAACCTAACACTGTCATTTGTTCGCGCTTTAAATAAGATCGCTCTGCGATTTGTAAAACCAAAGCTTTAGCAGAGGCGAAGTTATGATTTTTCAACGTTGATGCTGATGTATCTAACAACACCAAATGAAGAACTGGCTGCCCTTTGCGTTTGTTCTTAAAATGAAGTTTTTTTAGTGGCCACTCACCAACACTTTTAGCGAATGAGGCGAACCAATCTACTTGATGATTTTTTTCTGAAAACTGTTGACGACCAATACCTTGATTGCCTTTCAACTTTGATTGCTGCATAGAATGCTCAACGTCTTGCTTTGGACCAACTACAGCCAATGGATCTATATCTGCTTTCAGATCAGTGGCACAAGCTTGATGCTCTGGCGCCATGCTTCCCCAATCACCATTGCCACTATTAGACGTGCTATCATTATTGTTCGAACGGCTGTTATCAGGTCGTTTAAACGGGATGGATGGCGGCGGAGGTGGCGGCGTATCACTATCCTGCTTACGGCGATGGTTTAACACCAGAGATTCAAGCGACAGCACATCCTCTTCGGTGACTTCTTTGCGATCATTCATGGCGCAATAGGCAACGGCAGCCCGATACCAAACAATGTCACCACGCAAACCATCTACATTGGCATCATGACAGCGTTGAGCAATTAACACGCGCAAAGTATCACTGCATTCGACCTCTGGGAGTAACTGTCTAGCCTTGGCAACACGCTCTTTTACCGCTTGCTGCTCATCAGCATATTTATCAATAAAGGCTACTGGATTAGCTTCAAAGGCTTCACGCAATTTAACAATTGCCACCCTTTCTGCAATCGAATAACCGGTATGCAAATCCACACACAAACCAAATCGATCCTGCAATTGCGGGCGCAACTCGCCTTCGTCTGGGTTCATGGTTCCTAGCAAAACAAATTCTGCTGGGTGCTGATGACTAACACCATCGCGCTCTACAACATTGGTGCCACTAGCAGCTACATCTAATAGCAAATCAACTAGATTATCAGACAGGAGATTCACTTCATCTACGTACAACACGCCGCCGTGAGCCTTGGCTAGTAAGCCCGGTTTAAACTGAACCTGTTGTTCACTTAAAGCTTGTTGTAGATCCAAAGAACCAATGAGCATCTCTTCACTCGTTCCTAAGGGTAAGGTGACAAACGGATGATTCTGCTCCGCTTGCTCAGGCAAAATGTCGGCCAAAGCTCTGGCCAACGTTGATTTAGCAGAACCCCTTGGCCCACTAACCAACACACCGCCAATAGCAGGATTAATTGCAGCTAAAAGTAACGCAAGTTTAAATTCCTGCTGGCCTTCAACCGCAGCAAAAGGAAAGCTAGGCGTTGCCGTCTGCATATTGATCAATATCCTTTAAGCACCCGGCGATTTAGAACCCAAGCCGACACCAAACCGAGCACCAGCCAAAATACCAAGTTGCTGACACCGCTCATCATGATGAATTTTTCGTGCAATGCTGTTAACGCTTCCACCGCAGCGGGATCTGGATGAGTAAATGCAGGGCCTTCTGGATGAGGCGCGTTTATCACGTAAGGCAGCGCAATTAATAAAGCACCAAGCGCCTTGAACTTTGCGGGAGCAAAGGCCAACACCAGCAGGCCAGCGCCTACGCCAAATACCGCCAACACCCACCACGTTTGCCGATGCTCAACAGGCGAGGCCTCTATACCAGGAATCTCGGGAGGTAAGCCAAGTCCAGGCGCAACAAAGAAAGCGATAAAACCTGCGGCTCCCCAAAGCACCCCTTTTGCCAGATTCAAACGGGTTAAACCCTGAAGCTGGAATTGAGACATCAACGCCAAAATCACCGAAGCGAAGCCAACCCCAGCTAGCATATTTGACAGAACCGTATATAAAGTACGCTCGCCACCATCTGCAGGTGCCCATGCCTCTCCACTATGATCATGGCTACCGTGGTCATGTTCGACAACTTCAAAAGCCTCAGCGGCAAAAATAATCGGATTTACCGAGATGATTTGCAGCACACTCAGCAGCAACCCTGCCAAAGCACCAACGACAACTGCATTAAATATTATTCGACGAAATACCATACCTAGCCCACTAAAAATCACACACACAAGCACCCGCCCCTAAAAGGCCGGGTGTTTCGATAATCTGCTTAAAATCGAATGATCAGTGGCAGGGAAATGCCAAAGCGTGACGAGTATCATGAGCAGCATTATGAGCTGCGTCTATCGGTAAAAAGCCAACTGCGAATAGAACCATTGCGCCAAAACCTAAAGAAGCCATAGTCTGTGTTAATGTTGATTCGCGTCGCTGAGCCTGGGATTGGGTAGCCGTTTGAGTTGCTGTTTGTGTCATCAGTGTATGTCCTTTTGCACCCACCGTGCATTGAGAATGAGTAAATTGGATTAGGCCGGTCTTCGGGCTCCAAGGTTGTTGACACATACCATTTGAACCTTCCCAGACGCTCCTCAGGATAAATTTAGAAGCATTCCAGTGGATACAAGTGGTGGGTACTATTCCAATTTAAAGTACCCTAACCTAGATTACCGATGCGGGGGCAGCGATGGGATTTGCACCAGCTAAGAGCTGAGTACTTACCATACTTCCCGATTATCCCCTTTCGGGGCACCTAATAGACAGGACTATAGCATCAAACTCTAGAGATTTAAATTCTAACGACTTGGTAAATGGAGCTATCCACTTTACCGGTAGATTTTAATATATCGATTTTGTAACCGATAAGCGAAAGTCTATAGTTGATATCGCTTTTGTAGAGAGCTTTACGAAACTCATCGTAGCCAATACAATCGTTTGCACCTGAAAGCTCATACAGCCCACGTAGAGTAAAACGTAACGTACCACTCTTATACAGAACGCCCTCAACAATTGAAGTCAGCCGATCATCAATATCATCACTCCCTGGGGCCACCAATAGCCTGCATATTTTCTCAATTATTGGTTCGTACGTTACTAAACCCAACACATGCTTCCCGCAAGATAGCCACAAATATTTGTCGACCTACTCAGCTTTAATCTTATCAGTCATAGAACTGTCAGCGAATGATAGGTCATATCTGATTGTAAAGTAAAAAGCGAATCGTAAATCAGGCTAACTGATTTTCAGTCAGGTCTTACAGCATATTGTTAAATGCATCGATATCTCGTCATATCGGATTATTGGCTTTATAACGACCACTTAACTCCTGTTACGCACCAGCAAGATATACATTTGGCTTATCATGTGTTTGCGCATTCGTTTTCGTCCAGAAGCGTAGTCGGTCGCTCACCATAAAAGGACGACTATGCCGCTACTTTCAATCCTTGAACCCGTATGCTTACTTTAAGAGACGAATGCACGATTTTACAGCGCCTCAAAGTACCGGAATCGCGATATAGACTATGCGTGTAGTCTGGTAGAGTGGAAAGAAATTGATGTAGAAACCTACAACAGCAACACTTCCGATAAACTCCGCAAGAGATTTTAAGTTCTCGTGGCTGGATCAAATTTGGAGAGGATCACAGCTCGATTTTGGCAGCCTGCGCTGAGAAATAGGCATTACACCAGTCAGAACCTAGATTAATTCTCAAGGGACTCGTAGACATTTGCTGGAACCACCAAATTACCATACCTAGCTATGGGCTCCTCTCCTCCATTATCACCAACGCGTTTAATGCCACAGAGAAGTGCCTGATAACCCTACCTGATCAAGTACCAAGTGATTGTCCGGCAGAGCTAACCAACCTTATTAGAAAGACCCTATCTAATTGATTATTAGCCGATATTTCCTTGCCAACCAGTCTAACTGCTGATGCGATGGGGATTGCCGCTCCCACGATGGCCTAGTTTCTTCATTTGAATGGGTATTTAATACTTTGTCCGCCAGATAAACAAAAATAAAGGGCAAATATATGACCACACTGAATTTTCTCGATTCGAAGGAAAGAAAAGCCTTCGACGCATTACCGAGTTTTACCGCCAGAGATCGACAACTCTATTTTACCCTAGATACGCCAACCCGAAGACGAGTTGGACCGCTGAAATCGCCAGCAAATAAGATCGGATACATCTTGCAACTGGGATACTTCAGGGCCAAAGGAAAATTCTTTCGAACAGTGGACTTTAAAAAGAAGGATATTAAATTCGTTAAGCGCTTACTTGGTTACCCAGAATCAACCACATTTGGTATCAGATCCTATCCAAAATCAACCTGCCATGAACATCAAGTAAAAATACTACGCCAGGAGGGTTGGAACGAATGCGGTGACTCACAAAAAGCACTATTGATCGAACGCGCTCAAGCCTATGCTGAGATCCAAAGAAAGCCGCGCCAGATGTTCAAATCACTACTGGATGACTGTTGGAGAAACCGAATTTTGCTACCGACATATTCAGAGCTTGCCGATATTATTACCAATGCTCACAACCAATTTGAAGCATGGTTGTTAAGTAAAACAGAAGAAGTTCTCACTGATGAAGATTGCGATAACTTAGATTCGATTCTTGACTATACCCGTAAAGACAAACACCCAATCACGCAACTCAAAAGCATTGATCAGTCATTGAAGCCAGGAAAAATCGCACATTCATTAAAAGTGTACCATGCGGTATCGCGCCATTTCTTTTCACTTGAGGATGCTATTGAAGAGCTTGAACTAAGTGATGCTGCAACACATTATTTCGGCATATGGGTTACTAAAGCCCGAGCCTCACAACTACGTGATCTCTCAAACAGATCCAAATCGTATTTCCATCTATTAGCCTACTTTAGGCACCAGATGTATTTGCGCCAAGATGCTTTCGTAAAATTGTTTTTAAAAGTAGTAAGCCAGACGCTGAGCTCCACAAAAAGAATCGTTCGAGAACGAGATTTGCTCGATCGAAACGATAGAAACAAAGCGATAAAGGCGATGACCAAAGCGAGCAAATCAGCACGAGAGCTTGTTGATGATCTGATGCTCATTCGCGATACACCAAATACGAGCCCCAACGAGAAATACTACAAAATCGAATTCCTTTTGGATGAATACCAAGAGGTAACAAAATCTACAGACCAAAGCTTGCTCAAACGCCTCGAAGAGCAGCTTTTACGCCAGGCGAATGACGATAACTTTTATGAAGAGATGAGCAAACTGTCTCGCCAGGTGCAATTGAGATTGTCTGGTGTTCTAAAGGCCCTAGTATTCAGCGATATCAATGAGAATAAACAGCTTATGGATGCAATACATTATTTTCAGGACTTCGATGGTGTTGTATCTGAAGATGCGCCGACAGAATTCCTGACAGGCCCAGAATTAAATTACTTGATGCGAGAAGGCAAATTAAACGTTTCCCTCTACAGGTATTTGCTGTTCGTGCACATTGCCGACGGAATAAAATCTGGCTCAATTAACCTGAAATACTCCTTTGAGTATCGTTCTGTACAAGACTACTTGATTAGCCTAGCAGAATGGGAATCAAACAGAGAAAGCTTAATCAAAATGGCAGGGCTGACCGAGTTTGTCGATGTTGATCGAGTATTAGATCAGCACAAAGGTGAGCTGAATAAGAAATACCATGAGATAAACGATGCCCTGTTAAAGAATGAAAACCCTTACCTTAACCTCTCTGTTAAAGATCGGATACAGGTAAGTACTCCGAAAACAGACTACGATACAAGTGGGTTTATCGGTAAGTTACTTCAACAAAATGGAATCGTGTCTATACAGAAAGTGATTTCGGATATAAATCAGATCAGTCAATTTGGAGACGCGTTTGTTCATCATGCAAATAAGCATGTCAAATCTAAGCCATCAATCACCGAATTGACGGCCGGAATCTTGGGACTTGGCTGCAATATCGGCATCGATAAGCTGGCTAAGATTTCCCAAGGTATAAGCGAAAACACATTGAAAAACACTGTAAATTGGTACTTTGATTTAAAGAATGTTCGGGATGCCAACGATAGAGTCGTGAAGCTCATAAATTCGCAGGATTTAAGTAATTCTTTTGGTAAATCCGGGGATGTGATCTATTCAAGTAGCGATGGCCGAAAACTGGGAGTAGCGGTAGATTCTTTAACTGCACGTCGCTCGTTTAAATATTTTGGTAAAGATGAAGGAGCCGTTATGTATGCCTTCATAGATCATCGACATTCCCTGTATTACATTACTGTTATCAGCGCGAATGAGCGAGAAGCCCCCTACGTATTAGACGGTTTGGCTCATAATGATATCGAACAGCCAGTCATGCATAGCACAGATGAACATGGTTTCAGCGAAGCCACCCATGCCGCAACTCATCTCTTTGGCGTGTCGTTTGCTCCCAGATTCAAGCAGATTGGAACCAAACGGCTATGGGGTTTTTCTAGCAAATCGAGCTACAAAAAGAAAGGATTCAAAATACTGCCTTCGGGAACGATCAACCAAAAGAAAATCCGTGAACAATGGGATAATATACTCCGCTTTATGGCGACAATTAAGTTGAACAGAGCTCCTGCTTCCTACCTCTTCAATCGCTTGAATTCTTACTCGAAAAAGAATCCGTTATATCGAGGTTTACAGGAATATGGTCGGATCATTAAATCGATCTATATTCTTACTTATTGCAATGATCTTGAGCTTAGGCAGGACGTACAAAAGAGCCTTGGACGCATAGAGCTATCAAATAAATTTTCGAGGGCAGTGTTCTTTGATAATGAGCAGGAGTTCCAGGTGGGTGACCCTGAATCTCAAAAGCTGGCGACAGCGTGTAAAGGTCTCATTATGAATTGTATCGTCTTGTGGAATTGTTTGTCGTTATCGGAAATGGTCCTGAACACGCTGGATGAAGACCGCGAAGAACTTGTCGAAGCAATTCTAAAAGGTAGCCTATACAGCTGGAGGCACGTCAATATGCGCGGAAGCTATAATTTCCGTCGTTTAGCCGCTAATGAGCCAAGATTCGACATGGAAAGGATCAAGACTTTAAAGATAGCCTAAACGTTTCCTTTGAGGGCTTGCATCGTTTCAGATGACGGCCCTTTTATCCAAAAAAATGAGATATATATACTAATTATATCAATATGTTAAGTAGGGTTTGCCGGACTACAGCACCGCTTTTGCAGGCGGACCCGGTAAAGGATATTTTGGGGCACGAATCCATTGAAACCACCAAGGTCTACCTGCACCTGACGCAACAGAAGGGCTATGACTTTGATAGTCCGTTGGAATCCCTGTTTGGCGCAGCGGCAATGCCCACCACCAAGCAGGTTGTCCACCGTGACAATCCGGAACTGAATACTTTTTTGGAGGCGTTTGGTCCGTAATGTTACAGAGCGTAGCTATGGGGTTGGTGTTCCCGCCAAGCCAGTGGGCACTCCAGATTCGGAGTACTGGGTGCATCAAACGGGACCGCGACTTTGTCGGTCGGTATGGCTTTTCTTCCTTTAATGCGATAATGCGATTTACGTGGAAAACGTGCAGTTCCACAGCTTCAATGGCAAGCCGTCGGTGGCCTATACTGGTGAAAGAACCGGGCGTGGTCAGGAGTATCATAATGTGGTATTTGAGAGGCGGATTGGTAAAGTATATCGCGGGTATGGTGATTATTCCCCGGCAGGTGCTCATTAGATGCCTGTTATTGTTGGCTGTTTTGGCGCCCGGCGGTGCCTATTGTGAAATCTATAAATGGACGGATGCCCAGGGTAACGTCCATTTCGGGGACTCGCCGCAGCAGCCTGACCAGGCCGAAAAGGTCAATATACAGGTGAACTCCTACCGGAATGTCAGCTATGACAATGTCGAGTTTTTCGAGGGGCAGCGGGCGCAGCCAAGCCAGAAAGTCGTCATGTATGCCACCAGTTGGTGTGGCTACTGCAAACAGGCCAGGCGTTATTTTAAAAAATACCATATTCCCTATACCGAACATGATATCGAGAAAGACGAGCGCGCCAGGCGTATGTACGATCTCCTGGGTGGTCAGGGCGTTCCGGTCATTTTAGTTGGCCGCAGAAGAATGAACGGTTTCAGTGTGGCGGGGTTTGAACGCATCTATAACTAACAACCAACAGTTCGCCGGTAGAGTTATTCCAAACGCTGCAACAGCATTCGCCGCATGGGCGCAGGATCTTTTTGCGACACTGTTTCCCGGGCATCATGCAGGTGCCAGGAAAGCAGTCGGGAAATCCAGAACCGGAGGGCGGCATAACGCAGAATGCGCGGCCATAGAGTGCTTTCTTCGGTGGTCAGCGGGCGCAGCTCCTGGTAGGCCGCCATCACCGCGTGGTAACGCTCAGCCACCAGCGCGCCGCTGGCGTCGCTGCACCAGTCGTTTACCAGCACCGCCAGATCGTAGATAAAAACATCATCGCAGGCGTTGTAGAAGTCAATAATGCCGGTGAGGTGATCACCTTCGAACAGGGCATTGTCGTGAAACAGGTCATGGTGATTGATGCCGGCGGGCAGGCGATCGATGGCGGACTGATGCTGGCGCCAGTCCGCCAGTTGCTCCTGCAGCAGGGTTTTTTCCGCCGGCTGCAGAAAGGGCTGCAATTGATCCAGCGCCTGTTCCCGCCACGGGCGGTCGCGGTCATTGGCGCGGTGCTGGGGAAAGTCGGGTGAAGCCAGGTGCATTTGGGCCATGGCGTGGGCAATGGCCCGGCACTGGGCCAGGTTGGGAATCGCCGGGTGGTGGCCACCGAAGCGCGGAACCAGAATGGCGGGTTTGCCCGCCAGTAAGTGCAGCGCCTGATCATCACGGTCCCGATACGGGGCGGGCACCGGCAGCCCCCGGTGGGCCAGAAAGGTGGTTAACTCCAGAAAATAGGGCAGCTCACCCAGTGCAAAGCGCTCAAACAGAGTCAGCACCAGTTGCCGGCTGATACCCTGTTGGTCCCGCGCAGTTACAAAATAGTTGGTGTTTTCGATACCCGTGTCGGTGGCGCGCACACCCAACAGCTCATGAAAGCCAAAGCGAGCAATGTGTTCGCTGACCAGAGTGTCGGTTAAATGGGTGTAGACGGCCATGGCCTCACCATGAAATCAATACCCACTCCGGCACCAGAATCCGACTGTCCCCCGGCTTCCGGATAAAATTTCCCTCACCGTCCGGGTCCACCAGGTTATAGGGCACACCGTTTTTCGGCACCACGTGGATGCCGTAAATCTGGCCGTTAACCTGATGAATTTGCAGCATCTTGTCGTCATCGTTAACGATGGTCACCTGGGGCTCGGCGGTAATGGCCTCCTCCCCGTCACGGGGTTCAACCCGCGCCTGCAGGGAGTAGGGCAGGCACAGCAGAATCAGGCCCAGGGTCAGTAATTTCTTCATAAAGTTTCCAGTGGTTCTCAAAAATAAGTGTCTGTGCAGTAGTTTATAGTTCGGCGGCCGGCGGCACAAAGGGTCATATCTCAGCCGAACGTAGGCAATTTTGGTCAAAAGTTGCTACTCTGGGGGAACTTCACCTCCCGCAGGAGGGGAGTAATGGCCGGTATAAGCGCCAGAGCCGCCCACCGGGGCCTGGGGCTGATGCTGCATGGTGCCGCTAATCCCATAAAAATCAGTTGCTTGGAAGGTTCTGGCAAGGGTTTTCGGGAAGAGGTACCGTGAAATGTGACTTTATGGTTAAATTACCGCCCTGCAGTCAGTTCGACAGGGGGGTGGTGATTTGCCTCCGGGATAGGTCAGCCGTATGACGAAAGAAACGCGATATGCCGAAGCCAGTATGGAAGCCATGTATCGTATTTTTACGGTACCCGAGGCGCCTGGCTCCACCCTGGGTAAAATCGATCAGAAGCTCTCCCAGAATATAGCGGGTTTTCTGCAGGAGCATATCGTCGCGGTGGAGAAGGACCTGGAGGAGCTGCAGAAGGACTTCTCCGATTCCGAAATTCCCGAGAAACCCATTTTCGTGTCCGATCAGGCGGACTTCCTGATGGATAAGCTGGTGGCGCAGTCGGTACACACCGCTTCCCCCAGCTTTATCGGCCATATGACCTCAGCCCTGCCCTATTTCATGCTGCCCCTGTCACGCATCATGATTGCCCTCAACCAGAACCTGGTGAAAATCGAAACCTCCAAGGCGTTTACCCCCATGGAACGGCAGGTGCTGGGGATGATTCACCGGCTGATCTATCAGCAGTCGGATGAGTTTTACGCCAAATGGATGCACGAGCCCGGTCACTCCCTGGGCTCGTTCTGTTCCGGTGGCACCATTGCCAATATTACCGCCCTGTGGGTGGCCCGTAACGGCCGCTTCGACAAGGATCCGAAACAGGGGTTTACCGGTATTCAGCGGTTGGGCCTGTACGGGGCGCTGAAACACTTCGGCTACAACGGGGCCGCCATTCTGGTGTCGGAGCGGGGCCACTATTCCCTGGGTAAGGCGGCGGATGTGTTGGGGATCGGTCGGGATTCACTGATCAGCATCAAGGCCGATGCCAACAACAAAATCGATATGCGGGAACTGAAAACCCGGGTGGAACAGTTGCGGCGGGAAAAGATCGCCATCATCGCCATGGTGGGGGTGGCCGGTACTTCGGAGACCGGCAATGTGGATCCACTGGATCAAATGGCGGATCTGGCGGCGGAGATCGGCTGTCATTTCCATGTGGATGCCGCCTGGGGTGGTCCCACTCTGTTCTCCGGCAAGTACGCGCATATTCTTAAAGGTATCGAGCGGGCGGACTCGGTCACCATTGATGCCCACAAGCAAATGTATGTGCCCATGGGCGCGGGCATGGTGATCTTCAAGCGGCCCTCGCTGGTGTCATCCATTGAGCACCACGCCGATTATATTATTCGTAAAGGCTCCCGCGACCTGGGGGCTTATACTCTGGAAGGTTCCCGTCCCGGTATCGCCATGCTGCTGCATTCCGGGCTCAAAATTATCGGCCGCGCCGGCTATGAAATTCTGATCGAGCAGGGCATAGAAAAAGCCAAAGCCTTTGCCGATATGATTCGCCAGGAGCCGGAATTCGAACTGGTGACCGAACCGGAATTGAATATTCTCACGTATCGTTATATGCCGGCGTTTGTTCGCGCCAAACTCAGTACCGCCACCCCGGTGGAAGTGGATCAGATTCACGAGGTGTTGAACCGGCTCACCAAGCGGATTCAGAAAAATCAGCGGGCCCGCGGTAAGTCCTTTGTGTCCCGTACCACGCTGACCCCGGAAGCCTGGGATCGACGGCGTACCGTGGTATTCCGGGTGGTGCTGGCCAATCCGCTCACCAGTCACGATATTCTGCGCGATGTGTTGGCGGAACAGAAGCATATTGCCAGCACCAATGCCTGTGAGCAGTGTATGCAGGAATTGCACGCCCTTTGCGACGATCGGCCGCTGCGGGCGCACGCGGTGTAGCCCGCCGGACCTGAGATACACAAGCAGAAGCACTAACAGCTTGTTGAAAAACTCCCCATATTGACTAACTTGTGAGAAAATATCTTTTTCTCATCTTTAAGAAGTCCAGAGGCCATCTATGCGTGGTGAAGACATCAGCCAGCCCAAACTGTTTATCACGACCACGGTTACAGATTTCGTGCCCAAGAGTCATCCGTT
>NZXG01000017.1 GCA_002701845.1 Pseudomonadales bacterium | reverse complement strand
CCGAGCGCATATGAATATGCTCCAAAGAAAGCCGAGCCGAGTAAGAAAGTATTTTGAACATGACAAAATCAAATATGCCGCTTAGCAGATATATTTGAATGCCGGGTTAATAGTTGTTCAATATTTACACTGCCTTGGCGAAACCTGCAGTTGAGAAAAGGTGTGGATGTATTACCGTAGGTAAATTCGAGCTTACAAAATATTTACCAACCCGACTCGACATTCCGACGAATTGGTCTACGCCCGGACGAAAGGCGAATCTAAGTGTTTTAGGATGTCACCTGGGAGGGGTGCAGGCATCGAAGCAAGGCAGCGGCGGGCGACCTTCAGTCGCTGACCGAAAACGGCGTGAAGTTGGTGTCCGTGTCGTAAAAATCCTCTCCCTCCCGACGCTTCAGCCAGCCTACCACCGCGTAGGTGGCCGGGGTCATGATCACTTCGATGCTGATCTTAA
This sequence comes from Pseudomonadales bacterium, assembly GCA_002701845.1. Lineage (GTDB taxonomy): Bacteria > Pseudomonadota > Gammaproteobacteria > Pseudomonadales > Ketobacteraceae > Ketobacter. The sequence goes on along the minus strand of NZXG01000017.1, from coordinate 59,324 downwards.
ACAGGCCGTTAAACAGAATCACCTGCAGCAGGGTCTGGTTTTCCCAGATCCCATAAAACGCGATGGGGTAGAAGATCAGGCTGTCGATACCCTGGCCGAATATGGTAGAACCGATGGTGCGGGTCCACAGGTACTTGCCCCGGGTCCAGAGCTTCATCTTGGCCAGCACATAGGCGTTGACAAAATCCCCCACCCAGAACGCCAGAATCGAAGCCACCACCACCCGCCAGGTATTGCCAAATACAATCTCCAGCGAGGTTTGCAGGCTCTGATTGAAAGGCTCAGACCCCGCCACCGGCAGTTGAATGATCACTGCACTCATGATAGAGGCGAAGATGATGGCGAAGAAACCGGCCCAGATCACTTTGCGGGTGCGGGCGTAGCCGTACACCTCAGTGAGCACATCGCCAAAGATATAACTGATGGGAAAGAAGATGTTGCCGGCACCGAATACCAGCGCCCCACCCACCAGTGGCAACCAGGAAAAATCCACCTCCGCCACCTTGGCCGGCCCAATCAGGTTGGAGCAGAGCAACACGGTAACGAAGGCCGCCATCAGATAATCGTAGTAGCGGTAATGGCGGTGGCGGTCATGGGGTGAAGGCACGGGTTCCACACGCTACTCCGAATCACAGACGGTGAACGACTTACTCGAATCCCGGCTTGGGGCCGTGGCACAGACCCGGCCGCGCCCCTCAGCGGCGGCGCGGCCGGAGTCAGGAGATCAGGCGGATAACGCCTTGGTAAATGCCAGTAAATCGAACTCGGGATCCGCCAGATCCTTGGGCTCCACCTTGGCCTTCAGGCTGATCAGTTTCTTGGCCTGCATAAATTCCTTGGGACTGTTGATGCAGTCCGCCGCCAGCAACTGGCCGCCCTTCAGGTACCAGGCCACGAACTGATCCGTGTCCGGATCACCCCGCAGCACCACCTGATCGTACCCTTTGTTAAACCCGGCTATCTGCAGCTTGATATTGTACTGGTCGGACCAGAACCAGGGCAGTGCCGCGTATTTTTTCTCTTTACCGCAGAGGGTGGCAGCCGCACTCTTCGCCTGGTCCATGGCGTTGGGCACGGATTCCAGCCGCAAGGGATAGCCCAGCAGGCTGTTGGGGTGAAACGTGCAGTCGCCGGCGGCCACGATATCCGGGTCTTTGGTGCGGGCGTACTCATCCACGATAATGCCGTTGCCCACTTCCAGGCCACAATCCTCGGCCAGCTCGGTGTTGGGAATCACTCCAATGCCGATGATGACCATATCCGCATCCAGCACCCGGTCATCATTGCAGATCACCTGTTGCACATTACCTTCACCGTGCAAGGCCATGGCCTGGGCACCGGTAATGATCTGCACCCCATGACGCTGATGCAATTTGGTGTAATAGGCGGAAAGCTCTTCCGCGGTCACCCGTTCCAGTACCCGGTCCATCATCTCCAGAACGGTGACTTCCATCCCCAGCTTGGACAGGGAGGCGGCGGTTTCCAAGCCGATATACCCGCCCCCCACGATCACCGCTTTGTTGCCGGGCTTCACTGCCGCCTGGATCTGCTGGGAATCCTTCAGGGTCCGCAGATAAAACACCCCGTCCAGATGCACCCCGGGGATATCCAGGGTGCGCACCCGGGCGCCGGTACACAGGGCCAGTTTGTCGTACTGAATCGTCTCACGATTATCCAGTACCAGGGTTTTGCCTTCCCGGTCGATGGATTCCACCCGGGTTCCCAGCAACATATCCACCCCGGCTTTCTCGTAGATGGACGGCTTGAAGATATCAATTTCTTCCGCGGTTTTTTCCCCATTCAGCAGTGCCTTGGACAGGGGTGGCCGGTGATAGGGCGCGGTAGGCTCATCCCCGATCACCAGGATCCGGCCTTCCCAGCCTTCTTTCCGCAGACTGGTGGCAAGCTGGGCGCCCGCGTGGCTGGCGCCGATAATTACACAGGTTTGTTCTGTTGTCATAACTGTACTCTCGTTGGGACCTGACGCTCACCCCCGGCCCTGAGGCGCCAGCCCAAATTCATTACTTGTCTGGTGAATGGTAGTCCGGTTGCAACCTGAGCCCTGTCCCTGGACAGGAGGTGATAACAGGGCGCTGCAACCCCCCGAATGTTTAGGGACATTCCTGTCGCAATCCGGGCAACAGGGTCCCGCCACAGGCCGGCCCCCTCGCTCCCCTTAGTCGGTAAAACACCGATATTAACCGCAGTACCCCGGTTAAACAATGTAAGCACCGATGAAAACCGGGGTAATTGCCGGTGCAGTGGGCTTTGATCTCCGCGCCAGACCCGCGTACCGGGGCCGGAGACCCACTCCCCGGGGCGCCACTGCCGCTGGCCACCGGGCCGTCAATGGCCGCGACAGCCAGCGCTGTCGCGCTAACCCAATTGTACGGACAAATAGATCATATCGCCCTACAAGTCAGTTTCTTATTGATTAGAGCCAAACAATATGCAATCTTATATGTCTGGACATTTACGATAATTACAAGCCGGATTCAGCGCCTCCAGGCAGGCGATGCCGGCAATTGAAGGTCAAAGGCCTGCCACAAACACCAGGTCAGAATGCCATTCAGAATGTCATCGAGGGAATCCAGCATGAGCCAATCCGAACACCCCGCAACCACTGAGTCCGATCTGGAATCCGCCGTTATTATCCCGCCGGAGGCCTACACGTCAAAGGCGTATGCCCAAGCCGAGCGCGACCGGCTGTGGCGCAGGGTGTGGCTGCAGGCGGGCCGGGTGGAAGAGGTGCCCAATCCCGGCAACTTTATCACCTTCGATGTGGGGGACGACTCCATCATCATCACCCGCGCCCCCGACAACCAACTGAACGCCTTCCACAATGTGTGCCCTCACCGGGGCCGCCGGCTGGTGGACGTGCCCCCCGGCAAACGCAACGCCAGAGGGGCCCGCAGTCAGTTCGTTTGCGGCTATCACGGCTGGCGCTTCGGCCTGGATGGGGAGAACACCCATATTCCCTCCCAGGAGGACTGGCAGGGCGCGGTGGACCACTGCGCCGGGCTGACCGCAGTGCAACTGGACACCTGGGGCGGCTGGATCTGGATTAACATGGACCCGGACTGTGAACCGCTGGCGGACTTTCTGGCCCCGGTGCCGGAAATGCTGGATCCGTTTCAACTACAGAACATGCGGGTGCGCTGGCGCAAGTGGGGCATTTTCAACTGCAACTGGAAGGTGGCCATGGAGGCCTTCTGCGAGACCTATCACGTGCAGACCACCCACCCGGAGTTCAACCGCTACGGGGCATTCCGCGGCTGGTCCCAGTCCCATGGCAAACACAGCAATATCGGCTATGTCACCGCCAAGGAAATGGACAAAAACCAGTCCGCCAAACTGCGCCTGAGTGATAACGACGACCCCCGCATCGCCACTGCCGAAATGCAGGAATACGTGTGGAACAACGCCAACACCAATACCACCGAAACCCTGGTGAACGCCGCCCGCCGGTTGAAGGACGAACTGCCGGAAGGCACGCCGCCCACCGAAGTGCTGCAGCACTGGCTCAAGTCTGCCAGGGCGGACGACGAGGCCCGGGGCATGGTCTGGCCCGACGTGGATCCGGAGCATGTGGGTAAATCCGGCACCGCCTGGCAGGTATTCCCCAACTTTCAGATCGGTCACTCCGTCAACAACATGCTCTGCTACAGCGCCCGTCCCTACAAAGGCGATCCGGACCAATGCATCTTCGAGGGTGCCGTTTACGAACTTTATCCGGAAGGTAAGGAACCGGAGACCGAATGGGAATTCTGCGAGGCCACCGCCGAAGCCTGGTGCTACGTGCTGGGGCAGGATTTTTCCAATATGGCGGCGGTGCAGGAAGGCATGAAATCCCTGGGTTTCAACGGCGCCAAGCCCAATCCGTTTATGGAGCGAAGCGTCGCCAACCTGCACCGTAATCTGGCCAAATACATGGAAGCCGGGCAACCCTGCCAACTGAAGAAATAGCAGCCCGTTACAAGACAAATCACAACAATAATCACGAACCGCGCTGGAGGATCACGCACAGTGAAAAAGTCAGGACCGTTGTCAGGTGTCCGAGTTATTGACCTCACCGCCATGGTGATGGGCCCGTATTGCACCCAGATTCTGGCGGATATGGGGGCGGACGTGATCAAGATCGAACCTCCGGCGGGGGACGCCACCCGCTTTATTTCGGTGGGCCCGGAACGGGGCCTGGGGGGCGTGTTCGTCAACATCAACCGGGGCAAGCGCAGTGTCACCCTGGATCTGCGCTCAACAGAGGGCCAGGCCACCCTGAAAAAACTGATCCAGTCCGCCGATGTGTTTATCCACTCCATGCGGGCCCGGGCCATCGCCAAGCTGGGTTTTAGTTACCAACAGGTGGCTGAGATCAACCCCACCATTGTTTATACCAATTGCTATGGTTATGGCCGCAACGGGCCCTACCGGGATTACACCGCCTATGATGACACCATCCAGGCGGACTGCGGGCTGACCTTCGCCCAGGCACAGCTTACCGGGGAAACCAATTACGTGGGCTCCATCATCGCCGACAAGGTAGCGGGGATGACCGCGGTCTATGCCACCGCCATGGCGCTGTTTCATCGCGAGCGCACCGGTGAGGGCCAGGAGGTGGAGGTAAGCATGTTCGAGACCATGGCCGCCTTTATGCTGGTGGAACACGCCAATGGCACCCTGTTCGACCCGGCCCTGGGGCCGGCGGTCTATCCCCGGGCTGTCAATCCCAACCGCAAACCCTACCGCACCAAGGACGGCCAGATCTCAGCCGTGGTGTACAACGACAAACAATGGGCGGCCTTTATGCAGGCGGTGCAGCCGGCCTGGGCCAGTGAGGAGTTCGCCACCCTGGAACAGCGGGCGGCGCGGATTGGGGAAGTCTATTCCCTGCTGGCCCAGACCTTTATGGAGCGCACCACGGATGAGTGGCTGGAATTGCTGCGGGGCCTGGACATACCGGCGGCCCCGGTAAGATCCCTGGATGAGTTGTTCGATAACGAACACCTGAACGCGGTAAACTTCTTTCAAACCGTGGACTCCCCCAATGGGCCCATCCGCTTCCCGGGGGTGCCTACCTGGTTTTCCAAAACACCGGGCAAGGTCCATGGTCCCGCCCCCCGGGCCGGCGCGGATACCGAAGCGATACTGGCATGGTTGCAGGGCGATGGCGACGCCGAAGATCAGGCCGACAGTCTGTAAGCCTCGGCTCTGACCACATTTCCCGGCGATCTACCCAAGCATGCACTAAAGGAGTCAAACGGTGGATTTTTCCCTGAACCAGGATCAGACCAACATCCGCGACACAGTACTCAAGCACTGCTCGCGGTTTTCCGACGATTACTGGCTGGAAGTGGATAAAAAGGGCGAGTTTCCTTTTGAGTTCTACCAATCCATGGCGGAGGCCGGCTGGCTGGGGGTGGCCATGCCCGAAGCTGTGGGTGGCGCCGAACTGGGCATCAGCGAAGCGGCCATTATGATGCAGGCAGTATCCGAGTCCGGCGGCGGCATGACCGCCGCCTCCAGCATTCACGGCCCGGTATTCAGCCTGGAGCCGGTGGCCCGGTTCGGCACCGAGGAACAGCGCCAGCGGATGACCCCCCCGTTACTGTCCGGGCAACAGAAGATGTGTTTTGCCGTCACGGAGCCCAACGTAGGCCTGGATACCACCAAGCTGAAAACCCGGGCGGAAAAATGCGCCGAAGGCTACCGGGTCAACGGCGAGAAAATCTGGATCACCAACGCCCATGTGGCGGATAAAATGATGCTGCTGGCCCGCACTACGCCCCTGGCGGAATGCAAACGCAAAACCCAGGGCCTGTCGCTGTTTTTCACCGACCTGGACCGGAGCAGGATTGAAACCCGGCTGATTCCCAAAATGGGGCGCCATGCGGTGGGCTCCAATATGCTGTTTATCAACGATCTCATCATCCCCGAAGAGGATCGTATTGGTGAGGAGGGTGAAGGCTTTAAAATCATTCTGCAGGGACTGAATCCGGAACGGATCCTTTTAGGGGCGGAAGCCATTGGTCTGGGCCGGGTGGCAATCCAGAAAGCCGCCCAATACGCCCGCGAGCGGGTGGTGTTCGATCGCCCCATCGGCATGAACCAGGGTATCCAGCACCCGCTGGCCAAGTGCTGGGCCCAGGTGGAGGCCGCCAATCTGATGGTGATGAAATCCGCCAGCCTGTTCGACCAGGGTCAGGAGTGTGGGGTGGAAGCCAATACCGGTAAATACCTGGCGGCGGAAGCCGGGTTCGAAGCCTGTCACACTGCCATACTGACCCTGGGGGGCATGGGCTACGCCAAGGAATATCATGTGGAGCGCTATCTGCGGGAAGTATTGATCCCCCGCACCGCCCCGGTGAGCCCGCACATGATTCTGAATTTTATTGCCGAACGGGTACTGGAACTGCCCAAGTCCTACTGACCGTCACCAGAGAAGCGCCAATAACCGAGGAAGCCAACCCAGAATGAACAACGCAACAACAACCTTCAGTGCCCGCTCCTGGCTGTTCGCCCCCGGCGACAGCGAACGCAAAATGGAAAAAGCCGTCGGCGGCAACGCCGATGTGGTGATTTTCGACCTTGAGGACGCCGTGGCGGAGGAAAATAAAGCCAGCGCCCGGGACATGATCCGGTCGCTGTTGCTGGCACAGCCGGAAGCGGAGCGCGCCCGGCTGTGGGTACGGGTCAATCCCCTGGACGGCCCTTACACCCTGCAGGATCTGGCGGCGGTGATGCCGGCCCGGCCCGGCGGCATCATGCTGCCCAAAACCTACGGTCCGGAAGACGTCACCCTGCTGGACCATTACCTCTCCGCCCTGGAAGTGGCCAACGGCATGGAACAGGGTGCCACCAAGGTCCTGGCCCTGGTGACGGAAACCGCCCAGGGCATGTTCACCACCGGCCAATATGCCGGCGCACCGCGCCTGGTGGCCATGAGTTGGGGTGCCGAGGATCTGGCGGACGCGGTAGGCGCCAGTGACAACCGCAACCCCGATGGCAGCTATGGCTTCACCTACGAACTGGCCCGCAGCCTGTGTCTGTTGGGAGCCGCCGCCGCCGGCGTGGAGCCCATCGAAACCATTCAGGGGGATTTCCGCGATCTGGAGGGTCTGCGCCGGCGGGCGGAGAAGGTTCGACGGGATGGTTATCGGGGCATGCTGGCCATACACCCGGCCCAGGTGGAGGTGATCAATGACGCCTTTACCCCCAGCGCCGAAGAGATCGCCGCCGCGCAGGAAATTGTCGATCTGTTCGCCGCCAACCCCGGCGTGGGTACCATCGGTCACAAAGGCGCTATGCTGGACCGGCCTCACCTGGCCCGGGCCCAGGCCCTGCTGCAGGCGGCCGCCCGGGGAGGCCAGTCATGATTGCCCTTGGCGAGCTGGACCTGCGGCAGCATCTGCGCCCCGGGGACCATATTGTAATCGGACAGGCCTCTGGCGAACCCACCTCGTTGGTGCGGGCTCTGATTGCGCAAAGCCCGGATATCGACAACCTGTCCGCCTTTATCTCCAGCAGCTTTTCCGGCCTGTTCACCCCGGAGGCTGTTGACGCTTTTACCCTGTCCAGCATGGGGGCCATCGGCGCTCTGCGGCAATTGACCAAGGCCAACCGACTACAGATAGTGCCCTGCCATGTGGGCCAGATCGGCCCCATGATCACAGCCGGTATCATGCCCTGCGATGTCGCCATGATTCAGGTGAGCCCGGCGGACAAAGACGGCTATCACAGCTGTGGTCTGATCAGTGATTATGTGGCGGCGGCGGCGGCCAAGGCCCGGGTGGTGATCGCCGAAGTGAACGACCAGGTGCCGTTCACCCCCGGGGAGAAGATTCACCAGTCGCAGATCCATTGCGCGGTGGCAGTTTCGGAACCACCGGTGGCAGTGCCCCCCGCCAATATCGGTGAACTGGATCAGACCATCGCCCGCCATTGCGCCGCCTACATCGACGACGGCTGCGTCATCCAGACCGGCGTGGGGGCGGTGCCCGATGCCATTTTGCGTCTGCTCCACGACCGTAAGGATCTGGGGGTCCATTCGGGCATGCTGGGGGACGGTCTGGTGGATCTGGTGGAGGCCGGGGTCATCACCAACGCCCGCAAAACCATCGACCCCGGGGTGTCCATCAACGGCGCCCTGATCGGCACTGAGCGGCTGTACCGCTTCGCCCACCAGAACCCGACGATTCGCATGTGCAGCAGTGATTATACCCACAACCCGGCGGTACTGGCGCAGCTGGAAAAGCTGGTGACCATCAACTCCGCCCTGGAAGTGGATCTGTCCGGCCAGGTCAACGCCGAGCAAAGTGGAGCGGCCTATCTGGGGGCCACCGGTGGCCAGGTGGATTTCGTCCGCGCCGGAGGGCGTTCAAAGGGAGGTCATGCCATTATTGCCCTGCCCGCCACCGCAAAAAAAGGTACCATCAGCCGCATCCGGCCCCAACTCACCGGCCCGGTCACCACCGCCCGCAGTGAGGTGGACGTGATCGTGACCGAATACGGCGCTGCTGAACTGCGGGGTCAATCCGTGGCGGAACGCACCCGGCGCCTGATCGCCATTGCTCACCCGGACTTTCGGGAGCAACTGGAACAAGAGGCCCACACCCTACAACAACGAGGTTTCTGATGAGCGAACCGGTATTATTTGAAGCCCGCGATGACGGCATCGCGGTGATCACCCTGAATCAGCCCGACACCCGCAACTGTCTAAGCCCGGCCATCCGCGCCGGTTTGTTTGCCGCCTGGGATCGCTTCGAGCGGGACGACAAGCTGCGCATCGCCATTCTCACCGGTGCCGGCGAGAAAGCCTTCTGCGCCGGCGGCGATCTGAAAGAGATGGTGGAGCGGGGTCTGAAGACGCCGCCCCGGGACATGTTTCCCCTGCCCTACGACAATATCGAGCTGAGCAAACCCACCATCGCCGCGGTGAACGGGGTGGCCTTCGCCGGTGGCTGGATGATTGCCCAGGCCTGCGACCTGTGTGTGGCCAGCACCCAGGCCCGGTTTGCGGTGACCGAAGTGAAGGTGGGTCGCAGCTCACCCTGGGCCGCCCCCCTGATTCATATGATTCCCCAGCGCATCATGATGGAGATCCTGCTCACCGGCAAACCCATCAGCGCCCAGCGGGCCTATGAAATCGGTCTGGTGAACCGGCTGGCGGAGCCGGAACAACTGTTGGATTGCGCCCTGGAACTGGCGGCGGAAATCCTGGAAGGGGCGCCGCTGTCCGTGAGCGCCGCCCGGGAAACCGTGATGCTGAGTACGGAAATGGGCCGCTCTGCCGCCCTCAAGGCCGCCCGCCATGCCTCGGATCTCTGTTACCATAGCGACGACGCCCAGGAAGGCCCCCGGGCCTTCGCCGAAAAACGCCGCCCTCAGTGGCAGGGTCGCTGATGGCCCCGGCGGCGGGCAGCCATCATTGCGAGGTCGACTTCCCATGAGTGAAACCATTTCGGTCCAGGTTGAGCGCAAGGTGGCGCTGCTCAGCTTCAGTAACCCACCCTACAATTTTGCCACCGTCGCACTGCTGCGGGGCCTGGCGGAGGCACTGGAACAGCTGGACGCCGACAGCTCGGTGCAGGCGGTGTGCCTGCAGGCGGAAGGCAAGGTGTTCTGCGCCGGCGCCGACCTGGTGTCGGAGAACGGCTTCGGCGCCAGCAGCGAAGATCCGTTACGGGAGTTCTACGACCAGGTCCAGCGCCTGTTCCAGACCCGTAAACCCATCGTGGCGGCGGTGCAGGGCGCGGCCATCGGCGCCGGGCTGGGGCTGGCCCTGGCGGCGGACTTTCGGGTGGCCAGCCCCCAGGCGCGGTTTGCCGCCAACTTCGTCAAGTTGGGCTTTCATCCCGGCTTTGGTCTCACCCATACCCTGCCGCGGGTGATCGGCCCCCAGCATGCCGCGGAAATGTTTCTCACCGGCGACCGTTATCGGGCCGGGGACGTACTGCCCTGGGGCCTGATCGATCGTCTTTGTGAGACCGATGAACTGCTCCCCTGCGCCCGGCAACTGGCGGAGGCCATTGCCATTAACGGCCCTCTGGGCCTGGCGGCCACCCGGGTCACCCTGCGCGGTGATCTGGCGGAGCAGGTGCGCCGGGCACTGGCGGCGGAACACGCCCAGCAGCGAAGGTTGCAAACCACCGAGGATTTTGCGGAAGGGGTGCGGGCGGTGAGTGAGCGGCGGCCCGGCAATTTCAAGGGCTGTTAGACGGCGGTGGTTCAGCGGCCAGCGCGGCAGATGCCAATATCAACAGGAGTTCATTATGAGCAGCAGTGATCAACCCCAGGTACCCCCCATTTTGCCCGATGCCTGGGACCAGACCATCACCGATGCCCTGGGCGCTTTTCCCCGGGGTCTGGCATTTGTGCAAAACGGCTGGCAGGAAACCGGCGCACCGGTGCGCGGTACTTATATGCTGGGCATGCTGGCCCCCAATCCACCGCTGGCCAAAGCGTTTCTCACCTTTAACAATTATATCGCCAGCGACTGCGATCTCAGCACCCGGGTCAAGGAACTGCTGATACTGAGCACCGGCTGGCTGCGCCGCTGTAAATATGAATTTATCATGCATGTGATTCTGGGGCTGCGGGCGGGCCTGACGGAAGCCGAGATAGAGCGGGTACTGGAAGGGCCCGATGCCGCCGGCTGGAGCAATGAGGACGCCGCCCTGTTGCGGGCCGCCGATGAACTCTGTGAGCACGCCCGCATCAGTGACGCCACCTGGCAGGCGCTGGCCCGGGATTACAGCCAGCAGCAGCTGATGGATATTGTGTTTGTGGTGGGCTGTTACGAGATCATGGCCATGGCGGTGCTCAGCTTTGAAGTGCCCATGGAAGCGGCGGAGCTGCCACTGGAAGAACCGTTCCGCAGCAAAATGCTGGCGGCGTTTACTGATGATTAACCACCGGCTGACCAAGATGGGCTGACGCCCCGTTGTCCGGGCCACAACGCATTCAATCAACAATTCCAATAAAGAAAAGAGGTTTGCAACATGTCGAGTGGAGCACTGCAGGAGTGGCGCGCATTCTGGTATCTGCCGGTGGCGGCGCGGGCCTCTGCCCGGTTGGCGCTCAGATCCGCGTTGGTGGTCCGGGTCACCCCATCCAGCCGCACCAGCCGGCTCAGGAACGGAAACCGCTCCGACTCCAAAGCTCCCGGGGCGCTGGTGTTGATGGCGGGTTCCAGACCGGCCAGCATGGCGGCGAAGTCCTTCTTCAAAACCCGATCTTCGAACACCAGCACCGATACGGCGGAAGCCGCCAGCAGATGCTGCAGTTCACGGGGGTGGAAAAGGTGCTTAGGGCTACGGAGACACCACCGGCCAGGGCGGTGCCGAACAACAATGAAAGATACTCCGGACGGTTGGTCATCAGAATGCCCACCCGGGCATCCTTGCCCACTCCAGCGGCGATTAGCGCCCGGGCCACCGCCACTGAACGCTGCCAAAGTTCCTCATAGCTCCAGCGGATCTCGCCGGCGTCCGTGTGCAACACCAACGCTTCCCGATCGGCATAACGTTCACAGACTTCCCGCAAATAACCCGGGTTGGTCAGGGCTCCCAGGCCCGGCTCTTCCGCCAGCGGAATACCCCGCACCACAGACACCGACTGATCCGCCACAATGGCCCGCTTCGTCCCCATTTACATCACCTTGGTTTTCGATGTTTAAGTTCCGTTCGCTGCTTGCGGGCCCTCAGTAGGGCAGCTCCACTTCCACCAGGCCGCTGAGAATGACACTGCCGTCCTGGGTGGTTTGTTTTACTTTTACCTGCACCACCGGCATGCCATAGGGGGACAACTCAATCTTGTCCACCACTTCGCCGTCCAGGTAAGTGACATCACCCTCGAACGCCTGGCTGCGGAACTGTGATTTGGAATGCCAGATGAAGCCCTTCAATCCCGCCCAGTAAGCCACGTAATCCACAAACCAGGCATTCATGGACGCACCGTAACCATAGGCGCCGCCCATGCCGATATCCTCGGCCTTATCCGGATTGATATGGCCGCTGGAAGGGCCGTGGAACAGGCCATCGGCCATGCGCGGATCCACTTTGCGGGCTTCGAAATCATAGGACATGTTTTCCGCGAGACCGGCATCTCGGTGGCGGGATCGTGTACCCCCTCTGGCACATTCCAGCGCCAGCTGCCTTAGATATTCTGGCGGTGGGCCCGGCATTCCAGGGCGAAGGTCACCACGGAATGGGGTCCGATCACCCGCCGCGGCAGTTTGTCGCCAACTTTTACTTCCTTGAAATGGGGGGAATGGCCTTCGCGGTTGGACAGAATCCACTGGTGGCGCTGCTTGTTGATCTCATCAATTTCCTCAGAGCTCCAGCGCTTGGGGGCCCGCTTTTCCTTGTCGTACATGCCGCGCTTCTTGGCTTCATCCACCAGATAGCGAATGGCGGTGGCGCGCTCCTTGGCCACCAGGGCTCCGTGCTGATTGCGGTGCACGGTGTCACCCCGGGTGAACACGGTGGGGCCGGCCAACTTGGTGTCCGCCACATCGTAACCGTCAAAGCGTCGGCTCTGGAACAGTTTGTCACCGGGGCGAATGCGGCTACCATAGAACCACCACTCTTCGCCACCGAAAATCAGATGAGAACCGGGAATCTTGCCAATGCAGGAGGGGTGACAGCCATGACCGTAATCCATGGCCTGCACCCAGCGCCGGATATCCGTGGCGTTGCAGGGATCCCACATTTCCGCAAAGACAACGGGCTTGCCCACCCATTTGCCCAGATCACTCAGATCGAGTTGGGTTGGGTTTTGTTCTGTGTCTACGCTTGACATACGAGCGACTCCGTTTTACTTATCCGGATGGAAGCGCCCGCAGTCAGCGGGGCCAGGTCCCGGGGACCCGACCCCAACCCGATACGGGCGCGTTATTTGTTGACGTCCACCACCAGACGACCGCGAATCTTGCCTTCCAGCAGATCCTTGGCCGCGGGAATGGCATCCGCCAGTCCGATTTCGCCGGCAATGACCTCATCCAGCTTGGCCAGATCCAGGTCCTCCGCCAGACGCTTCCAAGCCGCCATGCGGCGATCTTTCGGCGCCATTACACTGTCCACACCCAACAGTGCCACACCCCGCAGGATGAACGGCATCACTGTGGAGGGGAAGTCCGGGCCCTGCGCCAGACCACAGGCGGCCACGGCACCACAGTATTTGGTTTGGGCACAGGCATTCACCAGGGTATGGCTACCTACCGGGTCGACGACGCCGGCCCAGCGCTCTTTTTGCAGCGGCTTGCCTTTTTCCGCCAGCGAGGCCCGGTCGATAATGTCATTGGCACCCAGGCCTTTCAGATAACCCTCTTCCGAGGATTTTCCGGTGGCGACCACGACGGTGTAACCGGCCTTGGCCAGCAGCATCACTGCCACGCTGCCCACACCACCGGTGGCGCCAGTCACCAGAATTTCACCCTGATCCGGCTTAACACCGTGCTTTACCAGTGCGTCCACGCAGAGCGCCGCGGTGTAACCGGCGGTGCCGATGGCCATGGCCTGACGGCTGTTGAAAGCCTGCGGCAGCGGCACCAGCCAATCGCCGTTGAGGCGGGCTTTCTGCGCCAGACCACCCCAATGGGTCTCACCCACGCCCCAGCCGTTGAGCACGACACGATCGCCTTCTTTCCATTCCGGGTGGCTGCTTTCACTGACCACCCCGGCCAGGTCGATACCCGGCACCATGGGAAATTTGCGCACCACCGGCGAGCTGCCGATAATGGCCAGGCCGTCTTTGTAATTCAGGGTTGAGCGTTCGACCTCGACGGTGACATTGCCTTCCGGCAATTGGGACTCTTCGATCTGAGCCACCTCAACTGTCTGGCCTTCATCGTTTTTGTTGATCAGGATTCCTGAAAACATACTAATCGTCTCTCGCTGCTATCCAACATTCATTTGAGGAGGTCGTACACTACCGACCAACAAGAGATGTTAGTCTGCTGGTTCAGTTGATAGTAGTCAACAATGTTGTTCCTTTCTCAGCAGCTGAAACCGGATCATCGACAATCCGCGCAGGCCGCGAAAAAATGGCGGAGCGGACAGCCCTGCCCGCTCCGCCAAGCTGTTGAAATTACGCGATGAATCAGGCTTTTTTACCGGTGAAGGCAAAGCTGCCCATAAACCCGGTTTTCACTTTTCCGCTCATGGTGTCGCCTTCCACCACGCCCTTGAACTGCAGCTTCAGCTTCATGGGTTTCTTGATCTTGTTGATCCAGAAAATTTCCCCGGTGCTGCTGTCATAGGTGATTTCATCGATCACGTCGGAACTGCCATCGCCGGATTGCACGCCGGACAACTGACCGCCTTCCTCCTTCAGTTCCAGGGAGCTGTCCATGGGGCCGGTGGGGCTCTTCGCGGTGACGGTCCAGGTGCCCACTACAGAATCCGGCGCCTTGTCACCGGCTTCCGCCTCCGCCTTGGCTTCCGCCCGGGCTTTGGCCGCAGCCCGCTCGCGAATATTCTGCAGGCCTTTCTCTATTGCGATAAGTCGGCAGACTTTCCCAGCCCCGCACCGTGGAGGTGGAGGTGGAGGTGGAGGTGGAGGTGGAGGACAGTCGGGCATGTTCCAGATCCACATTCCAGTCCTGAATCCGCTGCAGCAGTTCTTCGAACACAATGCGCGCTTCCATCCGGGCCAGCACATTGCCGATACAGGTATGAATACCGTCACCGAAAGACATATGCCGTGGCTTGGGCCGGTGGATATTGAACTGCTCGGGATTTTCGAACACTTCATCGTCGTGATTGGCCGATCCCACCAACAGCAGAATTGCGCTGCCCGCCGGCATGGTCTGGACCTGAATCTCCACGTCTTTAGCCACGTAACGGCCCACGTGGGGCGGTGGCGGCTCCAGCCGCAGGGCTTCTTCAATGGCCTGGGGAATCAAGTCCGGATTGGCCACCACGTCGCGCAACTGATCGGGGTTTTCGGCAAAGGATTTCGCCATCCAGCCAATCAGACGGTTGGTGGTTTCGTTACCGGCGCCGGCCAGCAGATTAACAAAGGTGACCAGTTCTTCCTGGGACAGTTTGCGTTCCACGCCGTTTTCATCGGTAAACTCCACCCCCAGCAGTTCGGTGATCACGTCATCCGAGGGGTTCTCCATACGCCAGTCCACATAGCGCTCAAAACTCAATTCCAGGTTCAGCCCATCCGAGTAATCCACCGGTTTGCCTTCCTCGGTCACCAGCTTGGAATCGGTAATACGGCGCACTTCCTGGAAGTCCTGCTCCGGGATACCCAGCAGCATGCCAATAACCCGCATGGGAATCTGACCGCCCACATCGGCGATGAAATCGAAGTCGTCCCGGTCTTTCAGCTCGTCAAAAATCCGCGCGCTCATATCACGGATTTTCTCGTCCAGCACTGACAGGCGTTTGGGGGAGAAGATACGCTGCACGATGCGGCGATGCACGGTGTGCTGGGGTGGATCTTCAAAAATGAAGGTGCCTTCGGGCATCTTCACATTCTCTTTGATCAGTTCCAGAATGCCGCCCTTGCCGGAGATGAAAGTCTCATGGTCGGCAAAGTACCGTTGCATGTCCGCATACCGGCTCACGGCGTAAAAGTCGTATTTTTCGTTGTAATAGAGGGGGGCTTCCTCACGCAATCGGCAGTAAACAGGGTAGGGGTTCAGTGCGATCTCCCACAAACAGGGATCGTAATAAACCGCAGAACTGTCCTGGGCAGCGCTTTGAGACATAACCGGCTTCTCCGTTCTTGTAATTTGGTGTCAGCATAGCGCCACGAAATAAAAGGGTCGTCAATCATCACCGTTGGCGCTTCTTGTGCAGGCCTTCTGTAACCCGGCACCGGGCGGCCGTTGGCCAGCCGTAATAAGTTTTATCAGGAGTATTCTGTGATGAGTGAAGTGACCATTACATTCGTTGATATCAACGGTGAAGAACAGGTGATCAAAGATGCCGAGGTGGGTGAGACCATGATGCAGGTGGCCACGGCCGACAATGTCGAGGGCATTCTCGGTGACTGCGGCGGCGGTTGTGCCTGCGGCACCTGCCATGTGTACGTGGACCCGGAGTGGCAGAGCGTGGTGGGGGAGCCCGATGACGTGGAAGACATGACCCTGGAGATGGTGTTCGATGCCCGCAAGCCCAACAGCCGGCTGTGCTGCCAGATTACGGTATCTGAGCAACTGGACGGCCTGAAAGTAACGGTGGCTCCGGAATCCCTGTAACGGCGCCGGAGCCGGTGGACTACAGGTGCTGCCCCCTGCCAACGACACCGGATCCCCGGCTGCCGCCGGAGGGTTGCAGCAAACAAACTCAAACAAAAACCGGGAAATCCTATGAGCGCAAACGAAACCTATGACGTCATTGTCGCCGGCTCGGGAGCAGCCGGAGCGCTGGCAGCCCTCAGAGCCGTGGAGCTGGGTCTGTCCGTGCTGATTATCGAAAAAGCCCATAAATACGGCGGCACCTCAGCCACGTCAGGCGGAGTCATGTGGATTCCCAACAACCAGCTGACCCCCAATGACGACAGCCGGGAAAAAACCCTCACCTACATCGACAGCCTGCTGCGGGGCGACGTGCAACGGGACCGGTTGGAAGCATTCCTGGATCAGGCGCCCGAGATGGCAAAGTTCCTGGTATCCCTGGGGGTTCCCCTGGTGCAGGCGGCCTGGCCCGACTACTTCCAGGACGCCCCGGAAGCCAGGGCGGATCGCTCGGTACTGTGCGATACCTTTGATGGCCGCCAGCTGAGCGATAAACAATTCGTGGCCATGCGGTAGCAGTACAACCGCTTTAAGCTGTTCGGACGATACACCATGGACATTGGCCAGTTCTTTGCCATTTCCACCCGTTCCCCGGGCTGGATCACCGTGTTTCTGAAAATGCTCTGGCACTACTGGTCCGATATCAACACCCGCCTGCTGAGCAGCCGTGATCGCCGGTTTACCCAGGGCGGTGCCTTGATGGGGCATCTGTATCACAAGATCTTCGAACGCGGGGTCGAAGTGCGAACCGAGACCGCGCTGAAGGAACTGATCGCCAGTGATGACCGAATCACGGAGGTGAAGGTGGAAATCATTGGCCGCCAGTATGAAATCCACCCCAATCACGGCGTGGTACTGGCCGCCGGTGGCTTCGAGTGGAACCAGGAACTGCGGGACAAGTTTTTCCAGGTCCCCGGCCTGACCCGCCACAGCAGCTCACCGGAGGATGCCAACCGCGGTGAAACCATTGTTGCCGGCATGGCCCAGGGGGCGGCCACCGAACACACGGAGGCAGGCTGGTGGATTCCCACCATGCACAAACCCCTGGAGAGCGCCTCCAATTTTGATGAAATTCATCAGGCGGCCTTCGACGTGGGTCGCCCCCACAGCGTCTGCGTGAACCGCAACGGCCAGCGTTTTGTCAACGAGGCCTGTAGTTATGACGAGTTTGGTGTGGCCATGGTGGAGGATCAGTTGAAAACCGGTGCCAACACCCCCTGCTGGCTGGTGTTCGACGCCAATTTCCGGCGTAAATTCACCGCCGGCGGCTTTCTGCCCAGTCTGATTATGCCGGACTGGCGGATTCCCGCGGACTGCTGGGACCACTATATCTTTAAGGCGGATTCCATCCGTGGTCTGGCGGAGAAAATTCACCTGCCCGAATCCGCCCTCAGTACCACCATTAACAATATGAACCAGTACGCCAGAACCGGTGAGGATCCCGAGTTCGGGCGTGGCAATAACGACTACGACAAAATGTTTGGTGACCCCGCCATCAGCCCCAACCCCTGTCTTGGCCCCATTGATCAGGCACCCTATTACGCCGTGCCGATTAATCTCGGGGATCTGGGCACCAAGGGCGGCCTGAAAGCCAACAGTCAGGCCCAAGTGGTTGATGGCAACGACAAGCCCATTCCCGGCCTGTACGCCGCTGGCAACAACTCTGGCAGCCCGTTTGGCAATCTGTACCCCGGCGCCGGTGGCACCATCGGTCCGGCGGCCACTTTTGGTTTTGTAGCCGCCAACCATATCGCCAGTGAAGCCGGTAAAAATCTGAAGCAGCAGGCCGATGACGACGATAAAGGCAAGCAGGAAAAAGTGGCTTAGCCGGCGCTGATCAGCGTCGGTTTAAGTTCCGCCGCAATGGTTACTGGTGATTATTCCGGGCTGCCAATCCCCGCCCGGGCCTCTGAACTGGAGGCCCTGGGCGCCGAGGGCCTGACCGGCTTGCTTCAGCAGTTCGGTGCCCTGGATCCGGGCAACGCAGTCACTGACGTCTCGACGCTGGAACCGGTCAGCGCCGGTAGCACCGGCCGCAAATTTCTACTCACCCTCAGTTACGCCCGGCCCCGCCCGGGATTGCATCAGCAGTTGTTCGTCAAGTTTTCCCGGGATTACGACGATCCCAGACGGGACGCGGCGCGGTTTCAAATGCAGGCAGAAGTATTACTGGCCAGGCTGTCGCGGGAGGCTGACTTTCCCATCCGGGTACCGGTGGCCTACTTCGCGGATTTCCACGCCGAATCGGGATCCGGTGTCATGATTTCCGAGCGGGTTGATTTCGGCAACGGCCACAACGAACCCCATTACGCCAAGGCCCTGGATTATCGGATGCCTGAGCCGCTGGCGCATTATCGGGCTCTGATTCGGGCACTGGCCCGTCTTGCAGGTCACTCACAGGCAGCACCGCTAAGCACTAAAGTGGCTGACGCCTTTCCCTTTAATCCGGAAAAACTTCAGGTGGGCAGCCGTCATCCGGCGACGGAGCAAGACATCCAGGGGCGGGTGGCCGGCTACGGGCGGTTTGCGGAGGCCTGTCCACGGCTGATTCCCGCCCGGCTCCGCAGTCAGGAGTTTCTCCACCGGCTGATGGTGGAAGCCCCCCGTCTCAACCGCCTGCAATCCGCAGTCTACCGTCGCCTGGGCGCGAAACCGGAAATGATCGCCCTGTGTCACTGGAATGCCCATGTGGATAACGCCTGGTTCTGGCGGGCGCCGACGGGCGCAATGGAGTGTGGGTTGATGGACTGGGGCAACGTCAGCCAGATGAATCTGGGGATGGCACTCTGGGGCTGCCTCAGTGGAGCCGAACCCTGGATCTGGAATCAGCATCTGGATTCACTGTTACAACTGTTTTGCCGGGAATTTCAGGCCAGCGGTGGTCACTCTCTGGATGCGGACGAGCTACACCAGCATCTGCTGATGTACGCCGCCATTATGGGGCTGACCTGGCTGCTGGATGGACCGGTGGCCACCCTGTCCAGGGTGGTGGGCGGGGATGCGTCCTGTAGCCGGTACGATCCCCGCATTCAGGACAACGAAAAGGCCCGGGCCCAGCTGCTGATCATGCTTGGATTTCTCAATCTGTGGCAACGCTCCGATATGACCGGGCTCATCCGCAGCCTGGAAAACCAGTGAATTTAATTCAACAACCGGCTTAACTTGGTGGTCAGTTTATACAGCTGCGCCTTCAGCGTCTCGCTGTCAACATCGTCGCACAGAGGGTGCATCACCGCCCCGGCGATTCCGGTCACCATGGTGGCCACCGTCACTTTGTCCTCGGCGCTCGGGGCCGGTCCCAGCAGAACCGCATTCAATTCATCCATGACTTTTCGAAACGGCTTCTGCTCCCGAAACAACCGCAGCAGGTGGGGGTCGTGCTGCAGCGCCCCGGAGATCTGCCGACTGGCCACCGCCAGCTCAATAAGCCGGCTGATCAGGAACTGCCGTTGCCGGCGGATGCCGTTCTCCTGCAAAGCCGCCGCGGTGATCGCCGCCAGCGCCATGTTGACCTGTTCCCCAACCGCATACACGATATCTTCCTTGGCCGGGTACTGATGATAAACCGCAGCCTTCGACACCCCCACTTCATCGGCAATCATCTGCAACGAAGTACCACCCACGCCGTGCACAGAAAACAAACGTCGTGCCGCGTCCAGGATTCGCAGTTTGGCGGGGCTGAGGTTAGTGGATTTGTCACTGATGGGAGTCATGGCGTTATCGAGTAAGTTGCGCAGGTTGCGTGGGTTTACAGGTGTAATAAAGCGTCACCGTCCGGCATTTTGAGCCAACAAACTGCGGGGGTGCGGAACCCGGGTCAGGCGGTAAAGTATACCCGATTCGAATTTGAAAAACTCTTTCAGAACCCGTGGGTCAAGCCCTTAGGCGACAATGTCGGCGCCCGTCAGGTCAGGCCTGGCGAATATCCGACTGCCGCAGTTCCGTCACCGAGCCCAGCCGCAACAGATTCAGGCCACCCAGCAGCACCAGCGTACCCCCCAGTAACAGAAATCCGGTGAAACTGTCGGTCTTTGCCAACATCAGGCTCAGCAGGCCAGAGCCCAGCCCGATGGACAAGCCCACCGCCGTGGTCAACAGCCCCATCACCGAACTGTAGATTTCCATGGGGAAAAAATCCGCCGTCACATAGGCCAGGATATCCGCCTCGGCACCAAACGAAAGCCCCAGCATGATAATGGCAAAACCGATAAACAGCAGACTGGTGGTGTCGGTGGCCGGAATGTAGTTGCCCACACAGGGCAGCCCCATGCCAATGGCGGCGATAATGTGAGTGGGCCATTTGTCCAGGGCAATACCGGCAATCAACCGCCCCACTATCAAACCCTCGGCGAATACCGACACCATATAACCCGCTTCCACGGCGGACACACCGTGATCCGCCACCACAATCTTCAACTGGGAAGTGGCCAGGGCATGGGTCAGACTGCATAGAAAGCCGCTCACCGCAATAATCCGGAACGCCTTACTGCTGAAAATAACGCGATAATCTTTGCGGGCACTGTGGCCGCTGCCGGGCCGGCGGCGGCAATCGCCAACGCCAGGCCCCGATGGCGGGAAAATTTCTCCGCCACCACCCGACAGTACACCGTGGCAGTGGTGGTGGCACAGAGAATCACCTGCATGAAGTGAATGGCATACAGGATGCGCACATCACCGGTCATCATGCTTAACAGCACAAAACTCAGGGGATAGCCGACGATGCCGAAGAACGCCACCTTGCGCACACCAAACAGGTCTGTCATGCGGCCCACGAAAGGTATCCAGAATACGGTTATGATAGAGATGGCACCGTTGAGAGCGAATTCCGCTTTGCTCCAGTCAAACGCCTCCAGCAAGTAGGGTCCGAAAATATTATTGACATAGGCGTTCAGCCCCAGGCCGGCACTTAAACCGGCGGTGGCGGCCAGTAAGGCGTTCCAGCCGGTGCGAAATTCACTGCGAGAATCCATTAACGGATACCTGTTGTTGTTATCGGTGGGGAGATAAATCCTGGTGGCAGTCTAGCAAATTCCGCCTGCAGCCACGATACCCGGCGCGCAGCGGGAATTGCTCAGGAGTGACGGGCTTCCAGGCTGATGGAAGTCACCCCAAGATCGGCCGGCAGATCGGTCAGGGTATGGATCAATTGCGCCACGGAATCGAATTGGGACAGGGGCCGGTTGACGAAATCAAAGCCCCGCCCCTGTGCCGCCAGGACGAATGCTTTGCGGGCTTCGGGGTCCACATCCCAGGTTTTGCCTGCCTCAAACATGGCTCCGGCGTGCACATTGGTGACCCGGATGCCCCTGGGCTCAAGCTCCCGCAACAAGCTGCGGGATAACGGTTCCAGACCGGCTTTCGTGCTCTGATAAACAGACAGGTGGGGCAAGTCTGCATCCACCGACTCACTGGTGATATTGATAATATGAGCACCGGCGCCCATCAACGGAATGGCGGCCCGGGCACAGAGCATGGGGCCGATGAGATTGGTGCCCACAGCGCCGAGGATCTGCTGGTCGCTGGCATCCTCCAGCATAAACGGCTCAAAGAGGGCCGCGTTATTGATAAGCACATCCAGCCCACCGGCCAGCTCCGTAATACGATCAAAGGCCGCCCGTACCGAATCCGGTGAACTGACATCACAGGGCACCGCACCGGCGCGTTCACCCAGCGCTACCGCCGCCGCCTGAAGTTTGCCGGCAGTACGGCCCAATAACATCACCCGGTCGCCGGCGGCGATAAATTTCCGGGCCACCGCCCGCCCCAGGCCCGCACCACCACCGGTGATCACAACGGTTCTCATGCTGTCCGTCACCTCAGCCATGGGCGACTGCCGCAACAGGCAGGTGGGAGACCCGGCGCAGACAGAGCCCGCTCAGCCCCGCAAACACGGCTTCAAAAGCGATAGCCCCCAACACATAGCCGGTGGTGCTGCCATCCAGCAGCAACCCCAGAGTGCGGGCCAGAGCGAGCCCGGCCATAACAAAAGTCAGCATTACCAGGGCCGGCCGCAACAGGCCCGGGTTAAACAGGGCCAGCAGACAAACCACGCCGATGGCCATCTGCACCCCCCCATACATGGCCCGCACTTCCGTCACCGCGGTGGGGGTAGTGATCTGCATGCCGGTGAGTTCTGTCAACAAAGCCGGCTGCAGCAGGCAATATATCCCGTAGAACAGCCACGCCACCGCGTTAAGCAACAAAAAACCCTTGATCAGCTTCATTAAGGTACCTCACCTTTCCAATTCGTTTGTGACCCTGTCTTTTTGAATCGCGCCTTTCAGCCGCACTTCACTGCTTTATTTTTGCAGCAATACGGTCGCCAGGGTCAGCAACTTATTATCATTGCCCGCATCCACCAGCTCCAGAGCCACTACACTGTGATCCGGCGCATCCCGCAGCACCCGACCCCGGGTACGGGCGGGGCCGGCTTTCATCTGGGACAGGTATTTAATCTGAATGTCCGTGGCCACCATGCCGGGCCGCAGTAACTCCGCCGCCGTTTCCAGCATAATGGCCTGGACCCCGCCATTGATGGTACCGATGGCATTGATCACATAGGGGGCACTCGCCACTTCCACTATTCCGGCGGCCGGCGCCACCACCTGGATGCCGATCTTGCGGTTCAGATCCTCTCCGGTAGCCGGATGCAATGGCGAGCGCCGCCGCACCTGCCCCACCCATTCACCGGGATTGTAATCCGCCACCCCCCGGGTGGCGGCGCGGGGAATTCGGGCGAAGGTGAGCACACAATCCGCCCCCAGGGGCGCCGGATCACCGGGGTCGGCAACCGCGTCGCCAAGGGCACAAAGCCGGTCCAGCTCCGTCTCCCCCCGGGCGTCAAAAATACGGGCTGAGGTGACCACTGTTTTCTTGCCAATGCGCACCAGGCGGGCGTCAATCACCACCGGTCCTTCCCGCAACGGCTGCGCCGCCTGTACCGCAAGATCCTGAGTGGCGGTCCAGTCCGGGCTGCAATTGGCAAGCGCAGGGTCCGAGCAGGCCACATCGATCATGGTGGCCAACACCCCCACCCGCACCGACCCGTTGGCAGCTTTAATCAGATCGCTAAACGGCGCCCACATAATGCAGCGCTGGGGATTAACCAGTGCCGACGTTAAATCCAGATCGGCGACAAAATTATTGTGTTTATGCTCAATTTCGGCCATCGGCCACCTCAAATGTCAAAGCTCCTGGCGTTAGCCGGCAAGAGTAAAACGGCCACAGCTGTAGTATACTGGCGTTTGCCTCCAGCCTGCCGTGCTCAAGCTGAATGATGACGCTGGCGCCGGACCGGATCCTGAGCCTGACAGACCGTTTCAAACAGCGTTCAGAGTAAGCCAGTTGAAATGTTTAAGCAAAATTGATTGTGCCTGTGCAAAGCAAAAAACCCGCGCCTTGACGCCACTGAAATTCAAGACGTTCCGCAGTATCTGGACCGCCAGCGTATTTTCCTATTTCGGTCATCTGATACTGGGGGTGGGCGTGGCCTGGGAGATGACCCGGCTTACCGATTCTGCCACCATGGTGGCCCTGACCCAGACCGCACTGATGGCGCCTTATATGCTGGTGGCTATGTTCGCCGGCGCGGTGGCGGAGATGTTCGACCGCCGCAAGATCGCTCTGTGCTCTCTGGCGTTCGCCGTCGTTACCTCCATCACTTTGACAACCCTGGCCTTTAACGGCATCACCACTCCCTGGATGCTGTTACTGTTCACTGTCATGATCGGCTGTGGCGTGGCCTTTTATTCGCCCTCCTGGCAGGCGTCCATTCAGGAACAGGTGCCAAAAGAGGAGCTGCCTGCCGCCATCGGGCTCGGCGCGGTAGCCTACAATGTGGCCCGCAGCGCGGGACCAGCCCTGGGCGGTATCGTGGTGATGGCCTTCGGCGCCAATTATGCATTTGCCATCAATTCGGTGTTTTACATCCCGCTGTTCGTGACCTTTTTCCACTGGCGGCGTGACCACGCCCCCTCACGATTACCACCGGAGCGGCTGCGGCGGGCGCTGGTGTCAGGGCTGCGTTACGCGCAACATTCCTCACCCATCAAACGTGCCCTGCTGCGCTCGTTTGTTTCCTGTGTCTGCGTCGCCTCCGCCAATGCCCTGGCACCTCTGGTGGCCAAGGACCTGCTGGGTGGAGAAGCTAATATCTTCGGCCTGTTGCTGGGGGTCAGCGGCGTGGGCGCCGTCTGCGCCGGGCTATCCGTCAGCTATGTCCGCAGCCGACTGGCCACTGAAACCACTCTAAAACTACTGGCTGTGATCGCGGCGGCGGCTCTGTGCCTGGTGGGGCTGAGCCGCTCGCTACCACTCACTTGCCTGGGGCTGTTTATTGCCAGCGGCGCCAGCATCCTGATGATTTCCACGCTCAACATTTCCGTGCAGTTATCCACCCCCCGCTGGGTTATCGCCCGGGCCCTGTCCATGTTTCACACCTTCACCGCCGGTGGCATTGCCGTGGGGTCCTGGGTCTGGGGCGAGGTGGCGGGGGATTTCTCCGTGCCGGTGGCCCTGCTGGGATCCGCCGGCGCCCTGCTGGCCACCACTCTGGTGGGTTTTGTGCTGCCGGTGCCCAAGGACAGTGGCGAGGATATCGAGCCCATTGAAATTCAAAACGAACCCCAGGTGGCGCTGGATTTGTCCCTGCGCTCCGGACCCATCGTCCTGGAAATCGATTACGATGTGGCGGCGGAACAAGCGCGGGCGTTTTACAACGCCATGTTGAACATGCAGCGGGTGCGCTTGCGCAACGGCGACTATGACTGGTCCCTGGCCCGGGATATCGCCAAGCCGGATCTGTGGACCGAACGTTTCCATTGCCCCACCTGGGGGGACTATCTGCGCATGCGCTCCCGCTATACCCATAATGATCTGGCGGTTCACGCCAAGGTACGGGTGTTTAATCGCATTACCGGGGAAACCAAAGTCCGACGCAAACTGGAACGGCCCATTGGCTCGGTGCGCTGGACCGACGCTGCCCCGGATGTTAAACGGGACCCCATGGAATACACGGGTCCGTGATCACGACGCAATTGCCATGCACAGTCTCGATCATCAGGTTTTAATTCAACTCCAGCAATGGCTGGCCCGGGGGCAACGCCCCTGGCTCTGCTCCATTGTGGCCACTCACGGCTCCTCCCCGCGGCCGGTGGGATCACTGATGGCCTGCAACCCGGCAGGGGAAGTGGCGGGGTCGCTCTCCGGTGGCTGCGTGGAGGATGACCTGATCGCCCGGTTGCAGGCTGCCGATCACCCGGCCCTGCCCTGCGTCATCGAATACGGCCTCAGCGCCGAGGAAAACGCCCGGCTGGGACTGCCCTGCGGGGGTCATATCAGTGTCCTGGTGGAACAGTGGAGCGAGCAGCAATTG
Source organism: Pseudomonadales bacterium (assembly GCA_002701845.1). Taxonomy (GTDB): domain Bacteria; phylum Pseudomonadota; class Gammaproteobacteria; order Pseudomonadales; family Ketobacteraceae; genus Ketobacter. The sequence goes on along the minus strand of NZXG01000017.1, from coordinate 33,702 downwards.
CCGCTGCTGCAAACGGTGAACGCTCACCTGAGCCAGCGCTCCTGTATTGAACGCAGCGTGGATCTCGGCAGTGGGGCCATGAGCATTGAACCGGTGGCCCGCTTTCGGCCACTGACGCTCACGGAAACGCGGTTCTCCCAGGTGTACGGTCCCCGGTTTAATCTGCTGCTGGTGGGCGCCGGCCAGATCGCCCAGTGCCTGGCGGCCATGGCCGCGATGATGGACTATCGGGTAATTATCACCGACCCGCGCCCGGACAAGCTCGAGGAACTGACTCAGCAATTGGACGGGGAACGGCTGGAATATGAGGTGGTGGGTGGCATGCCGGACGATGTGGTGACGGAATGGGCCAGCGATCCTTTCAGCATTGTGATTACCCTGGGCCATGATCCCCGCATCGATGATGTACGCTTCAGACATCTTGCCCTTCTCCTGCGTCACTGTTCTTATTGGATTTACCCTGGATCATCTATCAGTAGGCCACTATACCATCATCCCCCGCTATCCAACATTGTTGTTCAATGGCGGCCCGCCATTCCCACCTGCGTTTTTGCATTCCCCCGCTTATTTGGGATGATCCCACGATTACCTGCGGGGGATTTACACCACATGTCATCTCGATCCAGCACGCCCAAACGGGCGGCAAGCGCCAGCGCCAATAATAACAGTGACTCGAAGGCTGACGATGCCAGCAAGAGCGCTGACAAATCGAGAAAGAAACGTCGCTACCGCAGCGTGGTGCGCCAGCAACAGAGCCACCAGACCCGGGAGCAAATTATCACCAGCGGGGTGGAACTGGCCCACGAGTTTCCTTCCTGGGACTGGAAAAATCTGACCTTTCGCGCGGTAGGGGAACGGGCCGGAATCAGCGAACGCACGGTCTATCGCTACTTTCCCACGGAACAGGCCTTGAAAAGTGCGGTGATTCATCGCTTAACCGAAGAGTCCGGCATCAACCTCAACGCCCTGACCCTGAACGGCTATGCCAACACCATCAAGGGCCTGTTCCTCTACATGCAATCGTTCGCTGCCAAAGCGGATGAGGAAAAGGATCCCACATTCAGTGGCCTGGACGAGGAGCGCCGACAGGCACTGGTGCGCATCGTAGCCTATGCCGCCGATGGCTGGTCGGAAACCCAGGTTCAGCTGGCCGCCGCCACCCTGGACATGCTGTGGCAACCGCAGCTGTTTGAGCGCCTGCTCAACGAGTGGCAGTTCGATACGGAGAAAGCGTTGGGCACGTTGGATTGGCTGTTGAAACTGATCAAGACCACCGTCGAAAACGGGCCGCCGCCGGAGATCACCTAAGCCAGTTTGCCACGCCAACATCGACGCCACCCCAGCCCCAGCGCGATCGAAAGCACGAGGGCGGTATCAAAAAGCCCGTTTGATAGAAATAAAAAAGGCGGGAGCACCCGGCCCCCGCCTTTTGCAAGGCGACCACTATCTGATTAACGGCCAGAAAATCTGGACGTCCTATGCCGGCGAGGCGGAAACCTGCTTTCTGCTGGCCCGCACCGGCACCGGCAAACGGGGCATTTCCATTTTTCTGATTCCCATGGACACCCCGGGGATCAGCGTGGTGGAAATCCCCAGCCTGATCGGCGAAGGGGACATCCACGAGGTCTTCTTCGCGGATGTTAAAGTCCCCACCAGCGCCATGCTGGGGGAGGAAGGCCAGGCCTGGGATATCGTGCGCACGGCGTTGTCCCTGGAGCGGGTGGGCATTCCCCGCTTTGCCCTGGCATCGCGGATGCTGCACCGGGCAGTGGCCAGGCTCAAACGCGAACAGCGGTTTCATCCCGGCGCCGCGGCTCAGGCCGCCCGGGCTGAGGCCGCCTGTGAGGCCTGCCGCCTGTTCAGCTATGAAATTATTGATCAACGGCAACGGGGCATTACCGCCGGGGCCGAGGCCAGCGTGGCCCGCGTGGCTACGGTGAACGCGGAACGGCTGGTGGCGGAGTTCGTGGTGGAGCATCTGCCGGACGCCCTGGCCGGCGCCGGCGCCATGCTGCTGGCCCATCATCAACGTGGCATCGTCGCCGGTATTGCCTCGGGAGCGGCGGAAATTCAGCTTAACCTGGTGGCCACCCAATTCCTGCAGTTACCAAGGGAGCTCCGCTGATGGACTTTAGCCTGAACGACGATCAAATTGCCCTGCACAGCGCCCTGGACAAGCTGGCCGAGCGCTATGCCCACTCCCCCACGGAATTTCGCGAATTCAGCCTGGTAAATCCGCAAGCTGACGGAAGAGCTGGAGCAGAACGGTTTTTTCGATGCCGCAGAGATTCCCGAGCTGGGCCCGGTATCCGCCGCCATGATGGTGAAGACCCTGGCCCGCCTGCCCTATGCCGCGGAAACCGCGCTCTCCATGCTGGTGCGACCGCACCTGGAGGGGGACTGGCCCCGCCCCCTGGCGGTGGTGGAACACGGTCGGCCCGGCCGCTTCGTGGCCCAGGCCAAAACCCTGATCATTCTGGATGGGGATCAGGTGGGGCTGGCACTGGCCGAGCCGTACAAGGCGGAAGCCGTGGACTCCCTGTACGCCTACCCCATGGGCAAGCTGAAACAGCCACCCCAGTACGAACCCCTGGATGCCGCGGCCAGCGTGCGCAAATGGCTGCGTATTGCTCTGGCGGCCGAGGCTGCCGGCCTTGCATGCCCAGGAAAGCGCCACCCGTGTAGTGTACGATCTGCATCAGTTTATGGGCGCCATGGGGATGACCTTGGAATTCCCGCTGCACCTGTGGACTTACCGGCTGAAAGCCTTATTGTCGGAATTAAACGGACGGGGTGGCCAGGCCCAAGCGGTCGCGGAACACTGTTTCGCCGACGACTGAGAGTTCAACCGCTCGCAGCTGCCAGCGGCGGCTCCGGCATTGTCCCGGAAGCCACCGCTGACCTGGCGCCAGCTCGTTACCCCCTGCTTCCAAGCCTATGGAGTCATCTGCTTTCATGTCTAAGTCAATCCCCGTGCCTGATTACCAGTATCTGACCCTGACCCGTCAGGGCCGCCAACTGACCATCGCCATGAACCGTCCGGAGCTGCTCAACGCGGTCAATCTGAAACTGCTGCAGGAGCTGGCGGAATTTTTCGTCTACGCCGCCGCCGATGGGGAATCGGATGTGGTGGTGCTCACCGGCGCCGGCAAGGCATTTTCCGCCGGTGGCGACCTGGAGCATATTGCCGGCAACGCCGCCCGCCCCGAGCAGTTCGAGTACGAGGCGCGCCTGGCCAAGCGCATTGTGTTTTCCATGCTGGATCTGGACAAGCCCCTGGTATGCCGTATGAACGGCCATGCGGTGGGCCTGGGGGCCACCCTGGCGCTGACGTGCGACGTGGTCTTCGCGGTGGACAAGGCCAAGATCGGTGACCCCCACGTGGCCCTGGGACTGGTGGCGGGGGACGGCGGCGCCGCCATCTGGCCCCAGCGTATCGGCTTTGGCCGGGCCAAGGAATACCTGCTCACCGGGGAGTTGTGAGCGCAACGAAAGCCGAACAAATCGGGCTGATTAACCACGCCCTGCCGGCGGAAGAATTGGATGCCGCAGTGGACGCCTTCTGTGAAAAAATGCTTAATGGCGCCACCAAGGCCATTCGCTGGACCAAGTTCCTGGTGAATCTGGAGCTGAAACGCATCGTGCACTCGGTACTGGATACCGGCCTGGCCTACGAAGGGCTTAGCGCCCATTCCGGCGACCACCGGGAAGGGGTGCAGGCCCTGCAGGAACGCCGCCAGCCGGAATTCGGCAAACACCGGGACCAGGAGAAGGACCAACAGGATCGCATTATGTTGACCGAAGACATTCGCATTGACGTCGCCGGGGTGGAGCTGGCGGCCAAGCAATGGGGCGACCCGGACAAACCGGCCATTATCGCCCTCCACGGCTGGCTGGATAATGCCGCCAGCTATGACATGCTGGCCCCGGCTCTGACGGATTACCGGGTGATCGGCCTGGACTTTGCCGGTCATGGCTTCAGCGGCGCGCGCCCGGCGGGCTGCCGCTATCATATGCTGGATAACGTCGATGACGTGATCGGCCTGGCGGACGCCCTGGACCTGGAACAGTTTATTCTGATGGGGCATTCCATGGGGGCCGGTATCGCCACTTACACCGCCGCCAGTTACCCGGAGCGGGTGGCCCGACTGATTCTGATCGAGGGCATCGGCACCGTGGCCAACACGCCGGCGGAGGCGCCACGAATTCTGCGCTCAGCGGTGGAGGACATGAAAAAGGCCCACGCCAAGCGCAAGCCCGTGTACGAAACCCGGGAGGAGGCCATTGAGGCCCGCTCCCAGGCCATTGGCGGCATCAGTGTGGAAGCCGCCAGAATACTGTGTCAGCGAGGCCTGGAACCGGTGGAAAGCGGCGTCACCTGGCGCTCCGATCCGCGCCTGAAAATGAATTCCGCCCTGCGCCTGACCGAAGAGATGATCGCCGGCTTTCTGCAGGCCCTGACCATGCCCACCCTGCTGATCCGGGGCGAGGACAGCTTCGTGGCCGGCAGCCCCACCCTGCAGGAACGGGCCGGCAAGATGCCGGACTGCCAGGTGGTGAGTCTGCCGGGCAATCATCACCTGCACCTGGAAGCAGACTCCTACCAGGCGGTGGTTGCCGCCATTCAGGAATTTCTGACCGGGGATTCGTGAGCGCCTGATCCAGGGGGTCACTCCAACCCACCACTCCATAACCAAAACAATATTTCGCACCTGCTATGATGAGACCGATCCACGACAAACCCGGCCGTGTTCGCCGTTTACTGAGCCCCGGAACCCTGCGGGCCAGCCTCGTTACCCCCCTGGCGTTATTGGGCTTTGCCGGAACTCACAGTGTGCTGGCGGCAGAGTCCACCAGCGCCACCGGGACATTGGATACCATCACCGTCACCGCCAGCCGCATTGAACAACCCCACTTCGACCAGAGCAGCAGCGTCAGCGTGGTCAACCGGGACACCATTGATATGGTGTCGGCGGTGCACGTCAGTGAGCTGCTGACCCGGGTGCCCGGTGTCTGGGTGACCCGCAATAACGGCCAGGAGCACCTCACCGCCATCCGCTCGCCGGTGCTCACCGGCGCCGGCAGCTGTGGCGCTTTTTTTGTGGCGGAGCACGGGGTCCCGGTGCGCCCCACGGGGTTTTGTAACGTCAACCAGTTGTTTGATATCAACACCGAGCAGGCCGGCCGCATCGAAGTGCTGCGGGGCCCGGGCACGGCCCTCCACAGTTCCGACGCCGTGCACGGGGTGATTAACGTGATCAGCGAGGCCCCGGCAGCCCAGTGGGAGGTCCGGGTAGCGGCGGAGGCTGGCCCCAATGACTACGGACGGGTCAAACTGAGCCTTAGCGACAGTGCCGACCACCACGGCTACCGGATCAACTTCAACGGCGCCTCCGATGGCGGGTATCAGGACGACTCCGGATTCGACCAGCAGAAACTTAACGCCCGCTTTGATTACGAAGGCCGGCAGTGGTCCAGTTTCAGCTTGTTGAGTGCCAGCAACCTGAACCAGGAAACCGCCGGCTATGTGGCAGGTACCGACGCCTACAAGGATGAGGACCTGCGGGAATCCAACCCCAACCCGGAAGCTTATCGCGACAGCCAGTCCCTGCGTTGGCAGACCCACTTTGAGCGGCAGCTGGCCAATGAAGACCTGCTGCTGATCACACCCTACGCCCGCCATTCGCGCATGGAATTCCTGATGCACTTTCTGCCCGGCCAGCCGGTGGAGGAAAATGGCCAGAACAGCCTGGGCCTGCAGACCTCCTATCTCACCAGCCCCCATCCGGACCTGGTGTTGACCCAGGGCCTGGACCTGGAACTCACCGATGCCGTCCTCAAACAAACCCAGGAATCACCCTTTCTCTGGTTCACTCCGGAGGGCAAACAATATGATTACGAGGTGCAGGCCCGGCTGCTGGCGGGGTTTGTCACCGCCGACTATCAGTGGACAGAGCCGATGACCCTGAGCGCCGGCCTTCGCTTTGAAACCCTGAAATACGATTACGACAACCGGATGCTCAGTGGCAACACCGACGCCGACGGCAATCCCTGCGTCAACACCAATACCGGCGCCACCGGCTGCCGCTATACGCGGCCGGAGGATCGTAGCGACGGCTTTGAAAACCTGTCCGCCAACCTGGGGCTGGTGTACCGGCACAGCGCCGCGGTCATCGGCAGTGCCCGCCTCAGTCACGGCTTTCGGGCACCCCAGGCCACGGAACTGTATCGACTGCAACAGGGGCAGCTGATCGCCAACCTGGATTCCGAGGAAATTAACGGCGTGGAGCTGGGCCTGAAAGGTCAGCTGCAACAGGCCAGTTACGAGCTGGTGGCGTACTATATGAAAAAGAACAACGTGATTTTCCAGTCATCAGAACGGCTCAACCTGGATAACGGCCAGACCCGCCATTACGGCCTGGAGTACGAACTGTTCTGGCAATGGGCCGCGCACTGGGACGTCGGCGCCAGCGGCAGCTTCGCCCATCACCGCTACGCAAGCAACGTCAGCAGCCCGGGGGCCAGCGCCAGCCTGCAGACCGAGGGCAATGAGATCGTCTCGGCACCACACCGGATGGGTTCGGTGGAACTGGGCTGGGTGCCGCAGGCAAACACCCGGGTGGCACTGCAGTGGGTGACCATGGGCAAGTACTACACCGATCTGGAAAACAATTACAGTTACCCGGGCCATGACCTGCTGCACCTGCGGCTGCGTCACCAGGTAAACCCCAGCCTGGAGCTGGGGTTGCGAATCCAAAATCTTACCGACCGGGATTATGCGGAACGGGCGGACTATAGCGCCTTTGCCGGGGAACGTTACTTTGTGGGTCAGCCCCGCTCCCTGTACGCCGACGCTGAATTCCGCTTTTAACCGGGGCCGCCTTGGCGGCGCCGGAGCACGGGCTTACATGGCGTTGCGGCCGCCGCCACCGATCATGTCCCGCACCATGGAGTGCACGGAATAAGTGGCCAGCAGGCGGCCGTCACGGGCGAAAATTTTCCCCACGCCCTGGGCCTGGCCCTTGCCCACATAAACCGCCTCGTTCACATACAGCATCCACTGGCTCACATCCACCTCATCGTGAAACGAGATATCCGCCTTTAACGGCCCGGTGGACAGGGACACATGGGCCAGGGCCTGGCTCAGACCGGGATGGGGCCGCAGGGCCGCGGCAATGGTCCAGTGGGTGGTGGCCTGGGTCATCAGCGCCGCGTTCAGGTACGCCTCGGCGGGTGCCTCCCGGAAGCGGATCCAGGCATACAGCTCCGGCGGCCCCAGATGCTCGATATCGTTGGTGTAGGCACCGTCCACCACGCGGATTTCCCGCCCACTGACTTTCATATCCAGGGGCTTGGCGTTTTCGGGACCGGCCACGTCGGGCATGGGCATGGATTTGCGAATGCGGTCCTGATCACAGGCGTCCATCAGTAAAATCCCGGCGGAGCGCAGTTGCTCCTGCTGCACGGTGTTAACGCTGAGGGTGGAAAAGTTGCGCCCGCCCCGCAGCACATTCACCTGTACTTCCAGGGGCTCTTCAAAACTGGCGGCCTTGCTGAAAATCATGGAGGCGGAGGTGACCCGCTGGTTGGGAATGGTTTTCGAGGCGGCGACAATGGCCTGGCCCAGTTGATGGCCACCCTCCACCACACTGCGACGACGCTTTTCCTTCAACTCCAGGATCAGGGTGCCCACCGGCGGATTGGGATAGGGCTGCCCCACAAACCGGTTTTCCGCCACGGGCGTCACATCCAGCAACCCCAGCAGATCTTCGGCGTCGCCCCAGATGGGGAACCGGGTCACCACCTGGTGATCCTCACCGCTCCAGCTCTGAATCAGCTCCACCTGCAGTTGATCGGTATCGAAGGACACATAACCCTTGAGGCCGGCCACTTCTGTCATGGGCTCGCGATAAGTCCAGACCACGTTTTCCAGCGGTGCCTCCCCCGCCGGCAGCGACCAGTAACTGGCGCTGCCTTTGAACGGACAGACTGTCTCATGATCGCTGGGCTGCAACTGCGCCCAGTCCACCGCCGCCTCCGGGAAATAGAGCCGACTGTCGTGCTCGGATTCGTGCACCAGCAGGCAGGAGTCACTTTCCGCCACCACCTGACCCTGATGCAGAACCCGACCGACGCCGGCGCAGGAAACCAGATCAATTCGATAGCCTGGATACTGTTCCCAGGCGGAACCTGCCTCGCTCATGTCACTCCCCCTTTTTCCAGCTGTCTCTTTCGAACGGTTACTTTCGAACTGTCACGCACTGCCACAGCGCCAGCCTGGTGGCGGCGCCGTTACTGTTATGGTGTTGGTTGACGAGTGCTATTTAGAGCCCAATGCCTTGGGATCGGGTATATCCATAAACCCGTGCAGGGTCAGGCGCAGCACCTCATTGCCGAACCGCTGTGCCATCTCCTTGCGCATTTTTTTGGTCTTGGCATGGGAGTCCACCCATACCGGCCACAGGAAAAACCCGGAAAGCATCAGCACTGCCAGGGCCTCGATATCAATATCCGGAGCCCCCATATCACTTTTGGCCAGACGTTCGATGGCCTGCAGAAAGCGTTTATAGAACACGTCTTCGGTGGGATTCTTCTTGGCCAGCACGTCGAACAGCCAGATACGGCTGATATCGGGGTTTTCCACGGTGTACATCGCCATCCGCATGGCGAAGCCACCCATACGCTGGATCACATCCGGCAGGTGGTGCAAATCCGGCTGCACCGACTCGTCAACAACATGATCCTCCTCCTCTTCGAATACCGCCTCCAGCAACTGATGACTGACCCGCTCCATGGTGGCCTCGATCAGGTCCTCCTTGGCCAGGAAATGCTGATAGGCGGTGCCCCGGTTCACTCCCGCCAGACTGGCCACCCGGGACACGCTGAGGGCTTCAGCACCATCTTCGGCGAGGATCGATTGGGCAGCGTCCAGAATCGCGTTACGGGTGCCTTCGGGATCCCGGCGGCGGCGTTCACGAGGCTTGGTATTCGACATAGCAGAAATCCGACTTCCAGACAAAATGTGGTGGCGCTACGGGCGCCGAGGTGTAACATGGTGTGACCCGGTTTTCACCGCAGGTGGCGCTGACCCGCGGGTTTCGCGGGGCTCCGGCGGGCCGCTGCCCCCGGGCGCGCAATGCCACTGCGGGGCCTGGCGCCAACACCAACCACCGATGGACCACCGCCTGATTTCCAGGCATAATAGTCAACATTGTTGTTCTGTATTGATATTAAAGCAATAAACGGTGGGTCTGCGCCAGTACTAATTCCTCGCGCCTTGTTAAACCCGCCCCGACAACCCCAACATCAACCGGAGCCTTCCGCGGCTCCCATGAACTGATTGAATTTTCGCTATGATCCTGAACGAAACCCAACAGGCCATTGCCGACGCGGTCCGCGACTTTGCCCAGGAGCAGCTGCGCCCGCGCACCCAGGAATTTGAAGCGGCAGGGGGTTATCCCCCGGCCTTGTTTGAAGAGCTCGCCGGCCTGGGGCTCATGGGCATGACGGCACCGGAGGAATTCGGTGGTGCCGGCGCCGACACGGTGTCCTACGCGTTGTCCCTGATGGAAATCGGCGCCGCCGACGGCGCCCTGTCCACCATCGTCTCCATTCAAAACAGCCTGATCATCGCCGGACTGATCAAGGATGGCAGCCCCGAGCAACAGCAGCGTTTTTTACCCGAGCTCACCAGTGGCCGGATGATCGGGGCTTTCGCCCTGACCGAAGCGGACGCCGGCTCCGATGCCTCCGCCATTCGCACCAAAGCGGTCAAGGATGGCGATAATTATGTCCTGAACGGCGCCAAGCAGTTTATTACTTCCGGTCGCATCGCCGGCCTCACAGTGGTATTCGCGGTCACCGATCCCGACGCCGGCAAGAAAGGCATCAGCGCATTTCTGGTGCCCACGGATCGCCCCGGATATATCGTGGACAAGGTGGAGCACAAACTGGGTCAGGGCGCTTCGGACACCTGCGCCCTGCGCTTCGAGAATCTGGTGCTGGAGCCGGAACTGCGGCTGGGGCAGGAAGGCCAGGGCTATCGTATTGCCCTGTCCAACCTGGAAGCAGGCCGTATCGGTATTGCCGCCCAATCCATCGGCATGGCCCAGGCGGCCCTGGAGATTGCCGTGGCCTACGCCAAAGACCGCAGCTCCATGGGCAAACCCATTATTCAGCACCAGGCGGTGGGCTTCCGGCTGGCGGATCTGGCGTCGCGACTGGAAGCCGCCCGGCAACTGGTACTGCACGCCGCCAGCGTCAAGGATACCGGGGCCCCCTGTCTGACCGAGGCTTCCATGGCCAAGCTGGTGGCTTCGGAAACCGCCGAGGCGGTGTGCTCCGGCGCCATCCAGACCCTGGGGGGCTACGGCTACCTGGAAGAGTTTGGCCTGGCCAAAATCTACCGCGATGTGCGGGTGTGCCAGATTTACGAGGGCACCTCTGACATTCAGCGCATGGTTATCGCCCGTTCGCTCGGCTGATTCACGGTATCCCGAACCGGCATTCGCAATCCTGAAGGAGTTTTTTTATGTCATCTGATCCCGTTGTCATTGCGTCCTACGCCCGCACTCCCATGGGTGGGCTGCTGGGGGACTTCGCCACGGTCAAAGCCACCGAACTGGGAGCCACGGCGGTGAAAGCCGCGGTGGAGCGTGCCGGGGTGGCACCGGAACATCTGGACCGTATCTACATGGGCTGTGTATTGCCGGCAGGCCAGGGTCAGGCCCCGGCCCGCCAGGCGGCACTGGGCGCCGGTCTGCCCCGTTCCGTGCAGGCCACCACGGTGAATAAAATGTGTGGCTCCGGCATGCAGGCGGCCATTATGGCGGTGGAGGCCCTGATGGCCGGCACCGCGGAAGTGATTATTGCCGGCGGCATGGAGTCCATGTCCAACGCCCCATACCTGCTGGCCAAGCACCGCAGCGGCAGCCGCATTGGCCACGACAGTGTCAAGGATTCCATGTTCCTGGACGGGTTGGAGGATGCCTATGAGGCCGGCACCCTGATGGGCGTGTTCGCGGAGAACAACGCCAGCAAATTCGGCTTTACCCGGGCTGATCAGGACGCCTACGCCACTGAGGGCTTAAAGCGGGCCAAGCAGGCCATCACTGAGGGCTGGTTCGAGGATGAAATCACGCCGGTGACCGTCAAAACCAAAGCCGGCGAGCACCAGGTGGCCATTGATGAGCAGCCGGGCAAAGCCAATCCCGACAAGATTCCCAACCTGAAACCCGCCTTTGCCAAAGACGGCACCGTTACACCGGCCAACTCCTCTTCCATTTCCGACGGCGCGGCGGCCCTGGTCTTCACCCGGGCCAGTGTGGCGGAGCGGCTGGGCATGCAGGTATGCGCCAAAGTGCTAGCCACCGGCTGTCACGCCCACGAGCCGGGGGATTTCCCCAGCGCGCCGGTGCCGGCCATGAAAAAAGTCATGGCGCAGGCGGGCTGGTCGGTGGACGATGTGGACCTGTTCGAGGTAAATGAGGCCTTCGCCGTGGTGGCCATGATCGCCATGAAAGAGCTGGGTATTGCCCACGACAAGATTAATATCAACGGCGGCGCCTGCGCCCTGGGTCATCCCATCGGCGCCTCCGGCGCCCGCATACTGGCCACACTGCTGGCAGCCCTGAAACGCACCGGGAAAAAGCGGGGCGTGGCGGGTATCTGCCTGGGCGGCGGCGAAGCCACTGCCATGGCGGTGGAGCTGGTTTAAATTAGCAACGGGTTTAATAACGAACCGAATTAAATAGAAAAACACCATAGGGGTTAATACAAATGGATATTAACGGATTAGCGGCCATCGTCACCGGTGGCGCTTCAGGACTGGGGGCAGCCACCGCAGAAATGCTGGCGGCAGCCGGCGCCAAAGTGACGATCTTCGATATGAATGAGGAGGCCGGCCAGGCCCAGGCGGAGAAAATCGGCGGCGCCTTTATCAAAGTGAATGTGACCGACGAGGACAATGTGCAGGCGGCCGTGGCCGATGCCGAAGCCAGGCACGGCATTGCCCAAATCCTGGTGAATTGCGCCGGCATTGCCACCGGCGCCAAAACCGTGGGCAAGGAAAACAAACCTCACCCCCTGGATCAGTTCCGCAAAACCGTGGAAATCAACCTGATCGGCACCTACACCGTGATTGCCCATGTGGCGGCCCGCATGTCCACCGCCGACCCCATGGGTGAGGAACGCGGCGTGATCATCAACACCGCCAGTGTGGCGGCGTTCGAAGGCCAGATGGGCCAGGCGGCCTATTCCGCGTCCAAAGGCGGCGTGGTGGGTCTGACCCTGCCGGTGGCCCGGGACCTGGCGCAATACGGCATCCGGGTGATGGCCATTGCCCCCGGCATCTTTTACACCCCGATGATGGCGGGCATGCCGCAAAACGTACAGGATGCTCTGGGCAAGCAGGTGCCCTTCCCCAGCCGTTTGGGGCAGCCCTCCGAGTACGCGCTGATGGTGCAAAGCATTATCGCCAACCCCATGCTCAATGGCGAGGTGATCCGTCTGGACGGCGCCATTCGCATGCAACCCCGTTAACCACAGCCAGCAGATTTCAGGACCTGATTCATGACCATTAAAACGCGTATTACAGAACTCCTGGGCATTGAATATCCCATTGTGCAGGGGGGTATGATGTGGGTGGGCCGCGCCGAACTGGCGGCGGCGGTGTCCAATGCCGGCGGCCTGGGTATCCTCACTGCCCTCACCCAACCCTCACCGGATGACCTGCGACGGGAAATCGAACGCTGCCGTTCCATGACCGACAAACCCTTCGGTGTTAACCTCACCATCCTGCCTTCAGTGAACCCACCGCCTTACGCGGAATACCGCAAAGCCATTATCGACAGTGGCATCACTATTGTGGAAACCGCGGGCCACAATCCCAAGGAACACGTGGAGGACTTCAAGGCCCACGGTATCAAGGTGATTCACAAGTGCACCGCTGTACGTCACGCATTGTCCTCTGAACGCATGGGCGTGGACGCCATTTCCATCGACGGCTTTGAATGTGCGGGCCATCCCGGCGAAGACGATATTCCCGGGCTGATTCTGATTCCCGCCGCCGCCGACAAGGTGAAGATTCCCATGCTGGCTTCCGGTGGTTTCGGTGATGGCCGGGGTCTGGTGGCGGCCCTGGCCCTGGGGGCCGACGGCATCAATATGGGTACCCGTTTCTGTGCCACAGTGGAAGCCCCCATTCACGAACGCATCAAACAGTTCCTGGTGGAGAATGATGAACGGGCCACCAACCTGATCTTCCGCTCCCTGCGCAATACCGGCCGGGTGGGCAAGAACAGGGTTTCCGACGAGGTGGTGGAAATTCTGAAGAATCCCGACGCCAAGTTCGAGAATGTGTCTCATCTGGTGAAGGGCGCCGATGGCCGCAAGGCCCTGGAAACCGGCGACACCGAAGCCGGTCTGATCTGGGCCGGCCAGGTGCAGGGCCTGATCAACGATGTGCCTACCGTGGACGAGCTGATCAAGCGCATCGTGGGTGATGCCAAAACCATTATTTCTGACCGCCTCAACGGGGTTTTGAAATAAGTCAGCTGTCATTGAGCCGGTGGGCCGAAGCCGCCGGCTCAATGCCCCGCCCTATCGCTCGTTATCCGGGAACGGTTTTCAGGCTGATTTAACTTAGAGCCCTTCTTACATCATGAGCTGAGCTCCCGCACCACGAGCTGAGTCCCGGTTTCACTCCGCCGGTGGGTTTGCCCGATACCAGGCTACCGCGTCCCGCACGGTGTCCGCCACCGGCCGTGGCTCCCAGTGTAACTCCCGGCGTGCCTTGCTGTTGTCCAGCTGTTGGAATACGTTGGACAGAAACACGGCTTCAGGTTTCAGCAGATAGTCTTTCTTCCGCAATAGTTTCAAGACCCCATCCGCCACCCAGGCAATACCCCAGGCCACCGACCGCGGAATCACCTTCACCGGCTTTTGACCGCCCTCGGCGGCAGCCATATTATAAAATTCCCGGTTACTGATAAATTCATTGGCGATGATGTAGCGCTCACCGGGGCGACCATACTTTTCCGCCTGTAGGGCGGCGATGGCCACGTCACGAATATCCACCATGGGGGCACCGGCATCAATGGCAAAGCGCACTTTGCCCCGAGCCACGTCCCACAGCATTTTACCGTGGGGGGTGGGCTGATAATCCTCGGGCCCGTAGGTGTTGGCCACACACAGGGCCACCCCGGGCAGGCCTTTGTCACGGCAGTAACGCAGAAAAGTTTCCTCCGCCTGCAGCCGGGCCAGGATGTAGTCGGTGGCCTGGTCACGCCAGTTGAAAGGCATGTCCTCGGTGACCGGTCCAGCGGGATTCACCGCCAGGGTGCCCATGGTGCTGGTAAAAATAAAGCGCTCCACGCCGGCCGCCAGCACTGCGTCCATGGCATGCACCAGACCGTCGACGTTATTGCGGTATAACGGCGTGGGGTCGGTGAGCCAGAAGCGGGGATCCACCACGCTGTAAAACACACTCGCGCACCCGGTCATGGCCCGCTGCAGGGAATCGGGATCGGTGACATCGCCGTGCACGATGTCCACTGGCAGCCCCTCCAGGGCCGCGGTTTTGCTGGTGGGTCGCAACAGCACCCGGACCTGGCGCCCCTGAGCCACCAGCGCCCGTACGGTATGACTGCCCACAAAGGCACTGCCTCCGGCCACCAGGACCGGTTGCTCTGTGGTCGGTTGGGGGGATGCTTCGGTGCTGGACACAATCAGACTCCTTTAAACACGCAGTCAGGCATGCTAGGTGCGCAACCGCTGCAACGTCATGCAGTGACGATAGCGGGAGGCCGGATGGGTGTTGATGGTCACCTGCAGGATACGGCCATCAGCGGCGGTGTAGGTACGGCGTATTTCCAGCGCCGGCGTGCCTTCTTTGACATTAAGCGCCGTGGCCATGGCGCGGGATACCAGCGTCGCGGTGATCTGCTGCTGGACCTCTACCACCGTCTGCCCGAACATATCCTCCAGCAGGGGAAAGATGGGCCCTTCGTGGCGCTGCAGAATCCGGCCCACGGCGGCGAATGCCTCATTGATGTAGTACTCGGACTGGCCCACGGGCTCGTTATTGCTGCGGGTACGTCGAAAGCCCAGCACCTGCAGCCATTTTTCGCCGGCCGGCAGACCGGTGCGGGTGGCCAGCTTATTGTTAAGCTCGATCAATTTAATGGAATCAATGGCAAAATGAGTATCGGTACCAAACGCCAGCAGATCGTTGATGGACATCACCTGATGCACGTCGGATTCCCCGGAGCGGGGTGGCACCACGATGGTACCGGCGCCACGCCGGGACGACACCAACCCCTCTTCCCGCAGCACCCGGAGCGCCTCACGCACGGTATAACGGCTAACCTCAAACCGTTTGCCCAACTCGTCTTCGGTGGGAATCAGGGAGCCCACCGGATACACGCCATCCACAATTTCCTGCTTCAGTGCCATGGCCACCTGGCGGTATAAGGGGCGTTTGTCGCCGCCCGCTGCAGTTGCCGGCTGCGGCTTGGTGGGATTACCAGGCATGGGTTAGCGGTTTTGACCCTTTGCCGCCACGGCAAAGCTGTGGCGCAGGTGATCCGCATGTCCGGATGGCACCGGCGGAAACAGCAGCGGGTCTTCAGTGTTGCGGATGGCCTCGATATTCGCCGCTACGTCCTCGATACTCCAGGAAGGCCGGAAGACGCCCTGGGTTTCGGCCGCGTAGGCCCGCGCCATGCGACCGGCGATGGAAATATACATCTCCCCGGTGACGGAGCAATCCTCGTGCGCCAGCCAGGCCACCATGGGCGCCACCAGCTCCGGATCCATGGGCGGATACTGGCTGGTGTCCAGCCCCTCCGCCATGCGGGTCACCGCGCCGGGCAGAATCATATTGCTTTTGATACCGTATTCCTCGCCTTCCAGGGCTGCCACGTTGGACAGGCCCATCAGGCCGGCTTTGGCCATGCTGTAGTTGACCACATTGCTGCTGCCATACAGGCCGTTGATGGAACCGGTGAGCACGATACGGCCGTAGCCGGACTGACACATATGGGGGAACGCCGCCCGCACCACATAGAAACCACCCCGCAGATGTACATCCAGCACGCTGTCAAAATCTTCCAGAGAGAGATCCTTGAGCAGGGCGCGCCGCACAATACCGGCGTTGTGAATGACAATATCCACGCTGCCGAAGGTGCTGAGGGCGGTATCCACCATGGCAGATGCTCCGTCGGGGGTGGCCACGGAATCGGTATTGGCCACCGCCTGGCCGCCGGCGGCTTCAATTTCCGTCACGATCTGCTGGGCCGGCCCCACATCGTTGCCGTCACCGCTCATGCTGACCCCGGGATCGTTGACCACCACTTTGGCGCCACGGGCCGCCAGTAAACGGGCATAGGCGGCACCCAGCCCGCGCCCTGCTCCGGTGATGACCGCCACCCGGCCGTCGAATCTCATCTCTGCCATGTTGTTATCCTTGTCATCTTGCGCTTTTGATTCCCGGTGACAAATACCGGACCCGGGCCAGGCGCCCGGTTACTTGGAGTGGCACTGAGTATATACCCTGGGCGCTAGCAGAGGAAATATTTGTCCTGATACATCCGCCGCCGCATAGCTGAATACATTTTGCTAAACCCCCTGGAATTTAGGCATAATAGACTGCTCGATGCGCCAGTTGTCCGTATCTATGTACCTGAGGGGCGGCACCCAACCAAGCTCTGCCAACGGCGCTTGCGGTGCCACGGCGCCCGGGGGAGCCTGTCGGCTGTTGCCCTGCCGCGACGCCATGCTGGCGGTGAATCTGCCCCAGCCTGGTGACTGGAAGCAGATGCCGGCCTGGCTCTACAGCGCCGGGGGGACCGGGGCTGAGCTGGCAACCGGTAACTGGGAACGCCTGGCACAGTTGCTGGCCCCCCTCAGTGCCGAACCTCTGCTGGCCCAGGCCCGGGTACTCAGCCTGGCGGTGGCCCGGGCCGATCAGATACCGGCACCCCCCGCCGGGTTGACCACCCCGGTCACCACCGGCACCACGCGCAGCGCTGCCAGTACCGGGCGCGCGCCTCTGGTGGTGGATCTTTCGGCGCTCTGGGCCGGACCTTTATGCAGCCATCTGCTGTACCTGGCCGGATTTCGGGTTATCAAGGTGGAAGCCCGCCACCGCCCCGACGGTGCCCGCTCCGGCAACACCCACTTTTACAACTTATTGAATCAAGGCAAACAGTGCCTCAGCCTGGATTTCAAAAGCCCCCGGGGGGTGATGGCCTTACAGCGCTTGCTGCAACAGGCGGATATTGTGATCGAGGCATCCCGGCCCCGGGCCCTGCGGGATCTGGGAATCGATGCCGAGCAGCTGGTGCGGGCCAGCACCGGCCTCACCTGGATCAGCATCACCGCCCACGGGCACCAGGGGGAAGACACCCAACGGGTGGGTTTCGGGGACGATGCCGCGGCGGCGGCGGGCCTGTCCGCACTGCTGCATGAGCAGAGTGGAGAATGGCACATGGTGGGAGACGCCATTGCCGACCCCCTCACCGGTATCCATGCCGCTCTGGCGGCCCGGGAAAGTTTTCAGCGCGGCGGCGGTGAATTGCTGGCATTGTCCCTGCGAGGGGTCACCGGTTACTTACTGCATCAGGCCCTGAATCAGGACCGCGCCGCCCTGATGGCCGGCAGTCCCAGCCTGCCCCTGGCCTGCCACCCCAAACTGTTCACTGGCCCCACCAAGGTTCATCTGCATGACACGCAACTACCGGAGTTGGAGTGGCTGGTGGCGCTGATGCAGCGCAGCCATGAACAGAACCGGGCGGTGGCGGTGCACTGCGTCACCGAAGTGGAACTGGTGTTTACCCTGAGCGCATTTGCCGAAGCGGGCACCCTGCCCGGGGACCGGATTGAACACGCCTCACTGACCCCGGAATCGCTGCTGGAACAAATCGCGGAGCTGGGTTTATGGGTGGTGACCCAACCCCACTTTATCCACCAACGGGGGGATGCTTACCTGGCGGATATCCCCTTACAGGAACACCCCCACCTGTACCGTTGCCGCAGCTTTATCGAACGGGATATTCCGCTGGCGGCGGGAACCGATGCCCCCTTCGGCCAGGCTAGCCCGTGGCACGCCATGGCCAGTGCGCAGCAACGGCGTACCGCGAGCGGCGCCCTATTGGGCCCGGGCGAAGCCCTGACGCATCCCCAGAGCCTGGCCCTGTTTACCGGTTCCCTGAGCCGGCCGCATATTCCACAGGCCCTGGCGCCGGGAGCCGTGGCGGACCTGTGTCTGCTGAGCACACCCTGGGCGCAACTTACCAGCGACATGGCGGCGCCCCAGGTGGCGCTGACCCTGGCCCGGGGTGAGGTGATCTATCAGCATGACCCCGACCATCGCCCTGCCGGCGGCGCCCCGGCCGGTTAGTCGGCCTGGGCTACGGCGTCGGGTTCGCCTTCTACGATGGCGTCAATCAGCCCCCAGTCCAGGGCGGTGGGGGCATCGATTTTTCGGTTCATCAGCACCAGATACGCGGTGCGCTGACGCCCCATGCGCCGGGACAGGCTGACACAGCCGCCGGCCCCGGGCATCAGACCCATGCTGAGTTCCGGCAGGGAAAAGAAGGTCTGGGGATCAGCGGTAAGCCGGCCGGCAAAGGCCGGCAGTTCGAGCCCGCTGCCAATGCAGGCCCGGTGCACGTGGACGTGGTAACGCGCCGCCGAGGCGAGCATCAGCCGTGCCGGCAGGGTCAGGGAACGAATCTGGTGGGCACTGGCGGGATCACTGACGCTACCGAATTCCGCCAACTCACCGCCGGTGGAAAAACAGCGTCCCCGGGCGGTCAGGTTCACCTGCCGGATACTGGGATCCAGATTGACCATGGAGAAGGCTTCGCACAGTCCTTCCCGCATTTCCACACTGTAAGCATTATTGGTCTGGGGCCGATTCAGTACCAGTTGCAGCAGCTCTCCCCGGCGCTGCATCAAGACCGGGGGCTCACCGGGGTCGGCGCTGGATACCGACGCCCCCCCGGGTTACGGGCGCGATGCTGGTGGAGCCAGGCCCGGTATTCAGCCCCGCTCTGTAAAGTGGAATAGCCCAGGGATTCCACCGTCAGCCCCTGCTCCGGGGGCATGCCCACAATGGCCCGCAGCACCTGCACCAGTACCAGCGAGGCCTGGGGAAAACGCTGAATATTGCGCAGCAGGCGTTGCAGTTCCGCGTCGCTTTCCGCCACCACATCCACACAGGCCCGGGCCGCGCTGCCGTACGGACCCACACCCACCACCGGCACCGGCTGCTGGCCACACCAAATGCCCAGTGCCGCCAGCTGAGCCGCGCTCAAGGCATCCGCCGCCGCCAGATCCAGCACCAGCGCCGGACCCGGACTCTCCAATACGGCCCTCTCCGCCGCTGCCGGCGGGGGCAGGATGTGCCCTGAATGGTGCAACAGATGGCTTGGGTTCTCAGTCATCGCTTACCTGAATACCGTGGCGTTCCAGCAGCTCCTCCACCGGCTGCACCACGTAGTACTTTCGGGTTCGGTAGTCCTCGTGCACTACCTTACCATCCCAGATAATGATATCCAGATCCACCGTCCGGGGTCCGGACCGGATCGGCCCCTTCACCCGCCCCATCCGGGTTTCCACGGTTTTCAGGTAGGCGTTGAATTCCGCATAGGGCAGTTCGGTTTGCAGCAGATAGGCGCCGTTGAGGAAGTCCGGCTGATCCTGATAGCCATCGGGCTCGGTTTGAATCAGGGTGGCCTCGTCGATCAGCGTGGATTCCGATTCCAGTATGGCCCGGGTGCCCCGCAAACTGGTTTCCGGTTTGATGTTACTGCCCACGGCCACGATCACCTGATGTTGTTGCGTTGCCATTGCCACCCCCGATTACTGTTGCTCAGACTGCATTTGGGCATAGGTTTCCGCATTGCGACCGATGTGATTCTGGGTTTCGCCACCGTCCACATAAAGAATCTGGCCACACACAAAGTCATTGCTGAGCAGATATTCCAGGGCGCTGAGCAGGTGTCCGGGCTCCCCGGTATGTTGCAACGGGATACCTTCGGTGCGCCACTGCAGATAATCGTCCTTGCGCGAGGCCATGGGCAGCACCACCCCTGGTGCGATGCCGTTGATGCGAATCCGGGGAGCGTATTCCATGGCCGCCATGCGGGTGAAATCCGCCAGTGACTTCTTGGCCAGCAGATAAGCCGCGTAATGGTACTGATTGAAGGCCGCCTTGTTATCGATAATATTAATCACCTGCCCGCTGGCCACCTGATGGGCGAAGGCCTGGGTGAGAAAAAACGGCGCAAACAGATTCACCCGGAACTGCTGCTCCAGCAGCTCGGCCGTGGTTTGCGCAATGGGGGCCGCGTCGTAGGCCGAGGCACTGTTCACCAGACAGCTCAGCCGGGGAAAGCGCTGACGCACCTTTGCAATATAAGCACCGGCGTCCGGAGCGGCGGCAAAATCCAACGGCAAAATTGCCGCTTCCGCACCCACCGCCTCAATTCCGGCAACCACCTCCCGCGCCGAATCCTGCGACCGGTTACAGTGCAGGGCGATGTCATACCCCAGCTGGGCAAGATGCGTTGCAAACTGACTGCCCAGGCGGGTGCCCGCCCCGGTCACCAGCGCCGCCGGCCGATTCCCTTGCTGCGTCGCCATAAACACTCCCAACCCTGGTTAAAGATGAGGCAATAAACTACCGTTAAACCCGGCGGCAGGTCAATTGGAGGGGGCGTGGCGTTAGCTAATGTCTGCAACCCGGAGCCAGGGCAACGGGTATTAACGGACCCCGCTCACCGGACTCAGGTGACGCTGATCCAGATTGCCGCGCAGGGTATCCGCCAACCGGTTGCGGTAACCGGAAAAATGCAGCAGCATGCCCAGGCTGTGTTTCCGCAGGTTTTCGATTTTCTTGGAATGGTTCAATAATGCCCTGGCATTGCCAGGCGATAACACAAAGGGTGGATAACCCTCCTTCACCAGCAGAAAGCTCACCAGCAAAATGGCGGTGCGATGATTACCCTCCATAAACAACTGCGGCTGACTGAGAATCTGAATATACAAACCGGCGGCGCGATGCCACAGACTGTCTCCGGTGTGGTGATCCTGCCACTCCATCAGGGAACCAATGCCGCCATCGGTCATTTCATAAAAATGCTGACGGCTGTATTCAATATGGGAATCGAAAGCATCCCGCTGCGCCTGACTGGAGCCCAGTAGCACCAGACTGTTGAGTTCCAGGATCAGCTCCGAGTGGCCCCGGGCCAGCAGACCCACCCCCGCCACCAGCGCCTCATCCACAAACCCGTAACCCTCCATCAGGTTGTCGATCACCTCGTCGGTGAGCGGGGCACGACGAACCTCCAGACTCTTGTTGAGCCTGGTGAAGTTGAGTTGGGTCCGTTTCAGCGAGCGTCTGATTTCCTTCAGATTCAGACGTTGCGCCGGGACCCACTGCGCATCACTGTTACTGTATCTTAGCGACGGCATCCATTGCCTTTTGCACAATACTGTCAGGAAGCGGGATATAGCCCAGCTCGCGGGCCAGTTGCTGGCCCCGGGAGGATAACCCCTGGTTCACCCAGTGACGCAGGAGCGCCAGTTTCTCCGAATCAGTATAGCGTTCATAGAGCAACAGCCAGCTCATGCTGACGATGGGGTAGGAATCCTTGCCCTCGGGATCGGGCAGAAACAGGCGCAGGTTTTCCGGCATGGTGCCGGTGGCTGCATCGATAGCCGCGCTGCCGGTTTCCGGGCTGGGCTCCACATAGGCGCCGGCCCGGTTCTGCAACGCCACCACCGGCAGATCCAGCCGGCGGGCAAAGCCGTACTCCACATAGCCGATGGCGCCTTCGCTGATTTTGATCATCTGCGCCACCCCGGTATTACCCGCGGCCGTGATGGCCCCGCCGGGGAAATCCACTTTTTTGCCGGTGCCCGGGCCCTGACGCCAGGCAGCGCTGATTTCAGTGAGATGATTGGTGAAAGCATAGGTGGTACCGCTGCCGTCGCGCCGGGTCACCACCTGAATGGTTTTGCGGGGCAGGCTCAGGTCGGGATTGGCCTGTACGATGCGCGGATCGTTCCATTCGGTGAGCTTACCCAGGAATATATCCACGTAAACGTCTCGGGGCAGTCGCAGGGGGCCGGTTACCTGAGGCAGATTGTAGGCCAGCACCACCATGCCCGCCGTGGCCGGCACCATTACCGTACCCGCAGTTACCTGCTGCAGTTCCCGGTCGGTCATGGCGGCGTCACTGGCGCCAAAATCCACGGTGCCGGCGATAAAACGCGTGACGCCTTCGCCACTGCCCACGCCGTAATAACGAACCGGCGCCGGCTCGCCGGGGGCGAATTCTTTGATCCAGCGTTGATACAGGGGCTCGGGGAAGGTGGCGCCGGCACCCACCACAGTCTCAGCGGATACCGGTGCCGGGGGCCGGGATTCCCCGGTTTGGGCGGAATCCCCGCAGGCCGCCAGAGAAAGTACCGCCATGACCGCGCTGATGACCGCCACAGGCTTGAACCGACCCATGATCTCCCCCCGTTAATCCAGGCTCTATCGCAGAGCGTTGTGGTTATTTAGCTGAACTCCCCAGCCACATATTGCTGGGTCAGCTCTTCCTTGGGTTGCTCAAAAATCTGTCGGGTTTCGCCCATTTCCACCAGGTAGCCGGTGCGCCCGCCCTTGGAAATGTCGACCCCGAAAAACGCCGTGGTATCCGCCACCCGCATGGCCTGCTGCATATTGTGGGTGACCAGGGCCACGGTGTAGTGCTTCTTCAATTCCAGCATCAGTTCTTCCACCTGCCGGGTGGCGATGGGATCCAGCGCGGAACAGGGCTCGTCCATCAGCAGTACATCGGGTTCGGTGGCCACCGCCCGGGCAATGCAAAGCCGCTGTTGCTGACCACCGGACAGGGACAGGCCACTGTTTTTCAGTTTGTCTTTCACTTCCTTCCACAGGGCGGCGGCTTCCAGGGCTTTCTGGACTTTTTCCTCCACGTCGCCCTTAAACCGATTCAGCCGCAGGCCAAACGCCACATTATCAAAAATGCTCATGGAGAACGGGTTGGGCTGCTGAAACACCATACCGATGTATCGCCGCACCATCACCGGGTCCACGTTTTTGCCGTAAATATCCAGGCCGTGATATTTGATGGCGCCCTGCAAATGGAAGCTGGGAATCAGATCATTCATTCGATTGAGGGAACGCAGCACCGTACTCTTGCCACAGCCGGAAGGGCCGATAAAACCGGTGATCTTACCCTTTTCAATAGGCACCCGGCTGTCACGCACCGCCAGAAAATCCCCGTAGAAAACTTTCTGCACATCACAGTCGATCACTACCGGACTATCGGCTTCGTAATAGGCCGCATCCGTTGTGGGCATGACTTCAGCAGTCGCAGACATAATTAACACCTTCGCAATTTAAAATTTAGGCCGGGAAACCAGCCGGGCCAGAATATTGAACACCAAAACAATCAGCACCAACACCAAAGAGGCGGCCCAGGCCAGTTGAATCTGGTTGTCAAAGGGCATGGCGGAAAAGTTATAAATCAAAATCGACAACGAGGCGGTGGGCTCCATCAGGCTCTCCAGATAGTAATTACTGAACAGAGCTGTAAACAACAGCGGCGCCGATTCGCCGGCGGCGCCGGCCACCGCCAGCATGACCCCGGTGAGAATACCCGGAGCACCGGTGGGCAATACCACTTTCCAGATCACCTGAGTGGGGGTACAGCCCATGCCGTAGGCCGCGTCCACCATTTTCTGTGGTACCTGTTTCATGGCTTCTTCCGCCGCCAGGATCACCGTGGGCAGCATCAATACCGAGAGCGCCACCCCACCGGCCAGGGCCGAGTAGCCAAAATTCACCACCAGGATGGCGTAGGTGAAAACACCCGCCAGAATGGAGGGAAACCCGGTGAGGGTTTTTGCCACAAAGCGGGAAGCACTGGCCAGTTTACTGGCGGGGCCCAGCACCGCCAGATAGATCGCCGCCAGAATGCCCAGGGGCACACTGATCAAACTGGCGATGGCCACCATCACCAGGGTGCCGATAATGGCATTGCCAAAACCGCCCCCCATATCAAAGCCCGCCGGCGGCAGGGCAGTGATAGCCTCCCAGTCCAGCCGGGCGCCGCCCTCGGACACCAGCATAAAGATCACCGAGAACAACGGCACGCTGCCCAGAATAGCCACCAGCCAGGTTAACAACGTCAGAAACCGGTTGGTCAGGGTGCGCCGCTCCCAGGCCTGACGTTCCAGGCGCGGAATCTTGGCAGAGGCGGAAGCACTGGCAGAGGGCGTGGCTAGTTCACTCATTTCTTACCCTCGAACTTGCGCATGGTGTACTGCTGGATGGCCAAACCCATCACATTAACCACAAACGTCAACAATAACAACACGATGGCCGCATACATCAGCGCCCGGATCTCCAGGTCGCCGGCTTCCGGGAAACTGGAAGCCAACAGCGAGGCCAGGGTGTTGGCGGGGGCAAACAGGGACAGGTTGATCTGGTTGCTGTTACCGATCAACATGGCCAGCGCCATGGTCTCCCCCAGGGCCCGGCCGAAGCCCAGCACCAGAGCGGCGAGTATACCCGAAGAAGCCGTGGGCAACATCACTTTCAGGATTGCCTCCCAGCGGGTGGTGCCCATGCCATAGGCGGCCTCTTTCACCTTGTAGGGAATCCGCTTGAGCGCATCCACCGAGATGGCCGCCACCGTAGGCAGAATCATAATCGCCAGCACCAGGGCTGCCGGCGCCAGACCCGGGCCGCTGAGGTCGGTGGAAAACAGGGGAATAAAGTCGAAATGGGTGTGCAGCCATCCGGCCACCGGCCGCAGCATGGGGATGAGTACATAAATGCCCCAAAGGCCGTATACCACCGAGGGAATGGCCGCCAGCAGCTCCACAATCAGCCGGAACACCGTGGCCACTTTCTGACTGAGAAATTCCTGGGTCAGAAAAATAGCAATGGTCACCCCCATGATACCGCCAATAATCAACGCCAGAATGGAGCTGTACAGGGTGCCCCAGATTTCCGGCAGCACCCCAAACTCATCGCGACTGCCATCCCAGGTGGTGCCACCGACAAACCCGATGCCGTATTCGGAAATGGCGGGCATGGCCTGGCTGCCGATTTCCAGCAAAATATACGCCAGCAAGGCGATAATCAGCCCGGCGCAGGTCATGGCCAGCTTGCGGAACAGGCTGTCCGCCCAGTAATCCGCCGCCGAGGGCGGCGCCGAGGCGCTATGGGGTGAAGCCTTATCCTTAAATGGGTTTGCGGACATGGTACTGCTCCGGGGCATCCGGCGAAAAAAGCGCCCCCCCCCCTGGAGATGCGCTTCCCTGCGGTTTCCTTGTATTAAGTTCTTGTACTTGGTTCTGCTTACTTGGCTTTTACGTGCTTGGCAACATCACGCACGGTTTCCACCACGTTTTCCGGTAGCGGAATATAGCCCATGCTGTCGGCGATCTTCTGGCCTTCGGTGATGCTGTACTCCACCAGCTTGTGCATGGCTTCAGCCTTCTCCTTGGGCATTTCCTGGGGAATCAACAACCAGGTGAAGGACGCAATGGGCCAGGCTTTCGCACCGGCGGGATCGAACACCCAGGCCCGCAGATCGGGCACCTCGGAACCGGGCAGGTTGCCCGCCGGGAACTCGGCACTGGCCAGAGCGGCGGAACCGGATTCCGGACCGGGGCTGACAAAATTACCGGATTTGTTTTCCAGCATGGCCACCGGCATTTTGGTCAGTTTGGCATAGCCATATTCGATGTAGCCGATGGAACCGGGGGTCTGCTTGACCGTGGCAGTGATGCCGTCATTCTTGGGCGACTTCACGAAGCGGTTGCTCTTGGGCCACTGAGGTGCCTTGCCCTGTCCCACTTCCTGCTTGAAGGTGTCATTGATTTCGGAAAGGTGACCGGTGAACACGTAAGTGGTACCAGAAGAATCGGAACGCACCACTACAGTAATATCGCTATCCGGCAGCTTAACACCAGGGTTGGCCTTGGCGATACGGGGATCATTCCACTTGCTGATCTTGCCGCTGAAGATGTCGGGGTATACATCCCGGGGCAGCTTCAGGGATTTCACGCCGTCCAGGTTATAGGTCAGCACCACCTCACCGGCGGTCACCGGCAGCAGCACCACACCACGCTTGGCATCCTTGATTTCCTCGTCGTTCATGGCGGCGTCACTGCCGGCGAAGTCCACCACTTCATTGATATAGTCCCGAATGCCGGCGCCACTGCCCTTGGCCTGGTAATCCACCCGGATATCATCGTGCTTCTCACTGAAATCACGGAACCACTTGGAATAGATCGGGAACGGGAAGCTGGCCCCGGAGCCTTGCAGGCGCACTTCTTCCGCAAAGCCAGCGGTAGACAATGTGCCCAGTACCAGGCACAGGCCGGCAACCAGGGTTTGCTGGAGGGTTTTACTTCGCATATGGATCTCCCGATTGGTCAAAAAAAAAGAAAAAGGCTCTGGATGGTTCGAGCAGCCTATAGTTATCACGGAAATGTAACAATTTTGTTACATCGCGCCGGACCGCCCCGGCCAACAAAAAACTAATCCGCATAGCCTTCAGCCCGATCCACCATCACTGCCTTGGAATAGCGCCCCGGATCCAGGCTGGAGAAGTAGTTCGCGAAGCCCGGCAAAGCTTCCCGCAGGCGAAAAAAATCCTCCCGGGCCAGAACCAATACCTTAGTGGGCTCAAGGGCTTCCACGCGGCCCGTGGTGACCCCACTGTGGGTAAGAATCCATTCCCCCCAATGATCCCCTTGTTCGATGACCCGCTCGAAGGGCTCGCCATCAGAGCGGGTGCCGGTCATCTTCAGCCGCCCCTGCATCACGATATACAACCCATCCAGCAGTTGATCGCTGGCGAACACCTCTTCCCCCGGGGCGTAGTAACGGTAGCGGCAAGCAGGGGTTCGACCCTGCTCCAAATAGACCGTACTGCGAGGCATGAAATAGTCAAAGAACCAATTTAGCGAGATTCGCAGGCGGGTGCTGATCCCGGGCACCATACTGATGTAAAAACCACGCCAGATCAGCCAGGCGGGCAGCCCGGTCAGGGTCAGGCCATAGAGCTGGGCGACGCCGGCATAATTGCCCAGCGACGCCAGCATACCCCTGGGTTTGTAGGCAAACGGCTGGCTGCTCTCGCCACGCATGCATTTAAGGATGTTCTCTGCCACACAGTAAGCCTCGCGCATGGCGTACTGGGCAGTGGGCGGAGCCAGCGCACCGTCCGCCAGCGGTACCCGGGCGATGTCCCCCAATGCCCAGACATCGCAAAACCCCTCCACCACCAGTGTCCCATCCACTTTAATCTTACCCCGCTCCAGCGGCAGGTTCAGTTGCCGGATGAAGGGGGCGGGTCCATTGCCAATGGTGGTGATCAGGGTGGAAGTTCTGATGACTTCACCCTGATCGGTGATCACGGCAATGGCAGAGGCCTGTTTCAAGGCGGTGTTGCACTTCACCTCCACCCCACGGCGGGTGAGATTTTGCAATGCGTACCGGGACAGCTTTGCGGACATTTCCGGCAGAATCCGATCAACCCGCTGCACCAGCACAAAGCGCACGTCTGCCTCCCCGATCCCCGGGTACAGTTTGCGGGTGCGATGCACCATTTCCACCAGCTCCCCCATGGTTTCCACCCCGGAGAAACCGCCTCCCGCCACCACAAACGTCAGGGCCTGTTGTTTGAGCTCCGGAAACTCCGTCACATCCGCCAACTCCAGGCAACGGATGATCTGATTACGCAGGCGATAGGCATCCGACAGGTCCTTCATGGTCAGGCTGTGGTCGGAAAAGCCGGGGAAGCGGCTCAGATCCGTAACCTGCCCGGAGGCCAACACTACGTGCTCATAGTGGATTTGCTGCGGAATCCGGCGCCGCCCTTGCAGTATCTGGACCTGCTTACGCACGAGATCCACTCCAATCACTTCCGCCAATCGCACTCGCACCCGGGGCAGCAGCCGTCGCAACGGAGTGACCGCATCCTGGGAGTTGATGGTGCCGGCGGCCACTTCCGGCAGCAGGGGTTGATAAACGAAATAGTTCCGGTCACAGATCATCTCGATATCAATGGTCTGGTCCATCCGCTCACTGAGGGCTCGGGCGGTATACACACCCGCGAAGCCGCCGCCAATGATTACCACCTTATGCCGGGTATGCATGAGTTTACCTTTCCAATCAGATAGGAAGTTAGGCGTTCCAGCATGCAGTCCGGTTATGGAAATCCCATGTCATTCTCCGTTACCCTCCACCAGCTCCTGCCGGAAGGAAAACACCTGCTCGGAACGGGGATTCACCCGCACCCGAATCCAGTGCACATGACTGGAGCCATAGGTCTCCACCCGGGTGAAATTATCAATAAAGCCATCGTTCACCAGGGGTGGCTGGTCGATCCGGAAGTAGTGGGAATCCCCATGGGCCAGCACCACAGGCTTGTCATAGGCTTTGGTGTGCTGCTCCAGAGCAGTGAGAAATTCCACAAAGCCTTCGCGGTCCTCGGTTCCCCGCTGCCCCCGCTCCAGCCCCGGGTTGGCATGGATCATAATGAACACGCCGGGAGCGTCTTCTGCCTGCGCTTTGGCAAACACCAGGTCCAGCATGGCCACCGCCGCGTCAATCCGGGCCGCCACCTCGGCATCGTCGGCCTCCGTGCGCACTGCCGCGGAGCCTTCGGCAAAGGGGGCCAGGGCATTGCTGGAACCCACCACATGAATGGCACTGAAGAGCACCCCATGGCGCTGCCACCAGACATTTTCCGGGAACGACTCGTAGCCGGGAATTTCCGCCTGGGTATTGACCCGCATACTGCGGCCACCCAAAGTCACGATACCGGGCTCGGGATAAAACACCTCGCGCAGTTTGTCCAGGCGCTCCAATGGCTGATATTCACCGGCGGCGAGACGGTGACAGTCGGTCCATTCGTTGTCCCCCAGAGTCAGAATCACGGGCGCCCGGAACTGGTTATAGCGCTCCAGCCGATCATAGAACATGGCATCGGAGCAGGGGGTGGAGCCCGCCTTGATATCGCCCGCGTGCAGCACCCAGCGCAGCTTTCGTTCCCGGTTGATCTCAGCGGTCAAGCGTTCGAACTGGGGATAGTCCGTCCCGGGTAATACGCCATAGGGGGTATCCCCGATCAATGCAAATTCGAATTCAGCCTTCCCCTGATGGCCATCGTGGGAGTGACGGGAGCCGGCTTCGGCGCTGATGCAGGCCGCCAGCAGCATGCTGGAAACAACCGTAGTGGTTATTTTGATTTTCATGATCCCCTCTTGCGCACAAACGAATTAGGAATGTTGACTGTAAAGAAGAAGATTGAAGCGATTATGACACGGCATTCAGCTCGTCCGGATTAGCCCGGAACCAGCGCCAGACCCCGCGCGGCACCGGAAAGCCTGATTCCCGGTTGCACCCGACGTTACGATATAGTATATCTTCAGCAAAGACTTCCCGGCACCACGCAAGGATCTCAGGATGAATGCTTCTATAAAACCCATGTTGCTACTGCTTTCGCTACTGACCGTTACCGTCCACGCCGATGAGCCGGCGGAACAAGTTCAACATGGTGCCCATGTGCATGGGGAAGCGACACTGCAGCTGGTTCTGCAGGGCAATGACCTGGAAATGGAATTGCACTCGCCCGCCATGAATATTATCGGCTTCGAACACCAGGCGGTCAGTGCCAAAGACCAACAAAAACTGCAGCAAGCCATTGCCGCGCTGGAGGCCGCCAACGAATTATTCCGGTTTCAGGGAACTTCCTGTGAATCTGTGAAGGCGGCGGTTAATCTGTCACATGATACTTCCGCTCATGAACATGAACATGAACATGAACATGAGGAAACAACTGATCACCATAACGAACAGCACAAACATCAAGAGGAAGGGCATACCCGGGAGCCGGTGCAGCACAGTGAGTTCATCGCTCGCTATGTATTCCGGTGCGACAACGGCAGCCGTCTGCGTCAGATTAACGTCGCTTTGCTACAACAGTTCAGCGGTATTCACCGCCTCGATGCCCAATGGATCTTCAACGCCAGGCAGGGAGCAGCGGAACTGAGCGCGGACTCCCCCACTATCGAGGTGCCATAAATTGAAAACCGGCCAGCTGCAGCGCGCACTCAATCAAGCAGAAGCAAACTGCCGGGCCCATGGCGCCCGTCTGACAGCCAAGCGCAAACACATTCTGCAATTGCTGCTGCAGGCAGAAACGCCGCTTTCCGCCTACGAATTGGCACAACACTATCAAGCGCAGTTCAATGACACCATCCCGGCCATGTCTGTGTATCGCATGCTGGATTTTCTGGTGGCTGAAACCCTGGCACACAAACTGCTGTCCACCAACAAATATGTGGCCTGTGCCCATATCACCTGTGATCATGACCATGAACTACCACAGTTTCTGATTTGTGATCAGTGCCAGAAGGTCAAGGAGATCGGCATCGACCGGGGAATCATGACCGCTTTGGAAAGCAGTGTGAATGCCGGAGGTTACGTACTTACCAGGCCCCAGATCGAATTGCATTGCCTGTGCGCAGACTGCGCCAGGGCGGCATAACGACTGTGGGCAAGATGCGCGGATATAGAGAGTACTTTAGGCTTTACCAGTAGCCAGCGGCTATCAGCCCGTGGGCTGCCCCCCGGTCTCGACATAGGGCTCAATCACTTTGGCATCCAGGTGATAACTGGAGGTGGCCATTTCATGCTGAAACAGACTGGTCTTCAGCAGACCCGACACCTGAAACGGGTCATAGAGTTCGTCCACTTTGATGCCCGCGGGGTAATCCACCAGAATGATTTGGTTGGGTGGCGGCGGCGGAACATGAATACAGGCGCCAAAGTAAGGCACGAGAAAAAATCGCGTGGTCATCTGTTTGTCATTAAAGTCCAGGGGAACAATAAAACCAGGGATACTGATATGCTGATTATTGAAGTCAGCCACCACTTTGGTGGAAGTAAGCGCCTGCTGGTAGCGACTGTCATTGGCCTGCGCAATGGCGTTGGACATCTGACTGCTGATCTGATCCATTTCGGAGCCGTCCGGAATATTCATGATCTCTTCCGGTGGGCTCAGCAGCGCTGCAAGATCCTCTTCGGGCATGAGCTCAGTCCACTCCACCTGACGATACTCCACCGCCACAGCGGACTGGGCACCGCTGTCGGCAGCCGCGCCGGAATCCGGCGGCGCTGGGTCGCAGGCTGAGAGGAACAGTATCATGCACAGGAAAGCGTAGCGTACTGACCGCTGGCTTGCGGACATAAATAACACCTCGGGTTTTACCGGGAAACCTCTGAACAAGTCTTCCGGATTATACTGCGGGACGATACGAAGTGATACAGAAGCAAACAGACAACACAGCAGCGAATGCCACTATTTCAGTGACCGACTTGAAATTCCGTTACCCAGGCACTCGGCCACTGGTTCTGGACATCCCACAGTGGCAGGTGACAGCGGGCGCTCAGGTATTTCTCAAGGGTGAGTCCGGCGCCGGTAAATCCACCCTGCTGAATTTGCTGGCGGGCATTCTTCCGGCCGCGGCCGGGCAGGTACAGCTGCTGAACCAGGATCTTGCCGCCCTGTCTTCACGGCAACGGGATCGCTTCCGGGCCCGGCATGTGGGAATGGTGTTTCAGCAGTTTAATCTGATCCCCTACTTGAACGTTGTCGACAACATTCGGCTGGCCAGTCATTTCGCGGGACAGTCGGCAGAGGCCACTGAAACCCGGGCACAGCAGCTGTTTCATTCGCTCAAACTTGACCGTTCCCTGCTGCCGCAAAGAGCCGATCACCTGAGTGTTGGTCAGCAACAACGGGTAGCCATTGCCCGGGCGCTGATCAATGATCCGGAAATATTGCTGGTGGATGAGCCCACCTCCGCCCTGGATAGCGAACTGCGGGATCGATTTATTCAACTGTTACTGGAAATCTGCGAACAACGCGGCAGTACTCTGGTGTTCGTCAGCCATGACATGCACCTGGCCGCACACTTTTCCCGGATCATTCCCCTGTCGTCCATCAATCGGATAAAGCACAGTCATCATGTTTCTTAAACTTGCCTGGAACAGCCTGCGCAGCCGCGGCGGCACGGTTATCCTGACCATCGTTTCCATTGCCATCAGCATCCTGGTGTTACTGGCGGTTGACCACACCCGGCACGAAGCAAAACGCAGCTTCAATCAGACTGTCTCCGGAGTGGATCTGATCGTTGGTGCCCGTACCGGCGAAGTGAACCTGCTGCTGTACTCTATCTTTCATATCGGCAATGCCACCAACAATATTGACTGGCGCAGTTATCAGCAGATCGCTGATGACCCCAGTGTGGCTTGGACCATTCCCATCGCCCTGGGGGACTCCCACCGCGGTTTTCGGGTGATGGGCACCACGCCGGAATTCTTTATTTATTTCCGTTATGGGCAGAATCAGCCCCTTGCCATGGCGCAGGGGGCGCCGTTCACCGACCTGTTTGATGTGGTGCTGGGTGCGCAGGTGGCGCACCGGCTGCAGTATCGCCTGGGGGATCCGGTGGTCATTGCCCATGGTCTGGGGGCCACCAGTTTCAGTCAGCATGATGACTTACCGTTTAAGGTGGCGGGCATTCTCGAACCCACCGGCACCCCCATTGACCAGACTCTGCTTGTCAGTCTTGCCGGCATTGAGGCCATTCATGTGGGCTGGGAAAATGGCGTGAAAGTCCCCGGCAATACGCCACCCCGGGATACACTGCAAACAATGGACCTGACCCCGCAGACCATCACTGCCTTTATGGTGGGCTTGCAATCCAAAATGGCCACATTCCGCCTGCAACGTAGCATCAACCAATACCCCCGGGAACCCCTGATGGCCATTTTGCCCGGAGTGACCCTGACTCAGCTGTGGTCCACCATGGCCATGGTGGAAAACAGTTTGCAGATTGTGGCCTGGCTGGTGCTGTGCTCGTCACTACTGGGAATGTGCACCATGCTCCTGGCCTCCCTCAAGGAGCGTCAGCGGGAGTTTGCCATCCTGCGGTCCATCGGTGCCGGCCCCGGGTTCATTTGGCTGGCCATCGAAATGGAGATTCTGCTTATGGTGTTGCTGGGTATGGCGGGGGCAGTGTTGGTCCTGTGGAGTGGGATACTCTTGCTGCAAACCCCAATCAGTGAACACTGGGGCCTATTCCTCAGCGCCAACCTGATTCACCCCCACACCGGTTTATTGCTGGCCGGCATTATTGGGGTTGCCCTGTTGCTGGGTTGCGGGCCCGCTATTCAGGCCACCCGCCTGGCTTTGCACGGCAGGCTGGCGTAATCATCGGGGACCCTTGTCATCGCCGCCTTGCATCGCCGCCTTGCATCGCCCCCTTGGCATTTGTTATCCACTTCCTTTATAAAGGGAGTCCGGGAGAGCGGGGTTGAGCATGAGGTCATCGGCATACCAACATTCACATTGGCCGGCGCGGCTGGATCTGTTGCAGAGTGCCAGCGGGCTGATTCTGACCCTGTTTATGTGGGCGCACATGTTTCTGGTGTCGTCCATCCTGATCAGCAAAGACGCCATGTACACCGTGGCCAAGCTGTTCGAGGGTTACTATTAACCCGGCTTTCAAATATATCTGCTAAGCGGCATATTTGATTTTGTCATGTTCAAAATACTTTCTTACTCGGCTCGGCTTTCTTTGGAGCAT